>CAZQFH010000060.1:0-20491 GCA_964592595.1 uncultured Lentimicrobiaceae bacterium
CATCTGATAGGGTACGATTAAAATTGGAGTAAAACAATGTTTTAAGAATTTCAAACTAAACGCATCAGTAGTGATCGGGATTGTAGCATATAGGTTCATTATCTATTGTTTATTAATCATTTACATTGTATTTAGTGGGAGATTTGATTTTCTTCGCTCCCTTTTAAGTGAAGGGGCATACGCAGAAAATCATTATCATTGTCTTCATGATTCCTAATACTTACTTAGATTTTTAAACAATCTCAAGCTTCATATTTATTATGAACAAGTTCACTTTTTGATGTAAATCTTGCAATGTAGGGCAGCAGCAAAACAATTTCATACAATTAGTTTTTATGGTAGTGTTAGCACAAAGCGAATTTTTTATATTTTTATGTCAAAGAAAAATGCATGAAAACTATTAAGTACTTTTTGGTATTGGCTTTTGTTTCAAGTTTTTATTTTGGTGTGCAGGCACAGCCACAAAAGCTTGTTTTTTCGCCACATTGGATGCCACAGGCGCAATTTGCGGGCTATTATGTAGCCGAAGAAATGGGTTTTTACAAGGATGCCGGCTTGGATGTTGAAATCCTTCACCCTTCGGCTTCCGTTAATGCCATGCAATTTTTGCAATCCGGGCAGGCCGACATTATTTCTCTTTTTCTTGTTTCGGGGCTTGATAACCGATTCAATGGAGTTGACTTGGTAAACATTGCCCAGTTCTCGCACAATTCGGCCTTGATGTTTGTGGCCAAAAAAACGAGCAATATCAACAGCCTGAAAGATTTTAACGGAAAAAAAATTGGAATCTGGCGAAGCGGTTTCGAAGAGATTCCAAAAGCGCTTATCAACGAGCATCAGCTTGATGTAAGCTGGGTGCCAATTCTTTCGACAGTGAATTTGTTTTTACTCGACGGAATAGATATCATGACGGTGATGTGGTATAACGAATACAACCAAATATACCTCAGCGGATTGAATGAAGACGAGCTCAGCACTTTCTTTCTTTCCGACTATGGATACAACACTCCCGAAGACGGATTGTATGTGTTGCAAAACACCCTCAACGAAAAAAAGGATGCCCTCCAGGCTTTTGTGGAGGCCAGTATCAAAGGCTGGCAGTATGCTGAAAAAAATCGTGACTTTACCCTTGATATTGTTATCGAGCGTATGCGCCAGGCGAATGTGCCGTCAAACAAGGCTCATCAGCAATGGATGCTCGATAAGGTACTTGAGTTGCTAAACCCCATCGGAGAGACAGCTCTCGAAAATGAAGAATTTGATCAGGTGCATAGTGTGCTAAAAAACCAGTATCCTGAAAAACCGGATGTGCTTTTTGAGGATTTTTTTCGTCCGGTGAGATAAAAAATATTCAAGATTCATGAAGCGAAATACTTTATCATTCCGAATTATTATAAACGTATTGTTGATTACAGCAAGTCTTTTTGTGCTCATACTTTCGGTGTATTATATCTATGCCCGTAAAACTATCAGCGAAGCTTCAAAGGTTTATGCCATACAGCTGGCCGAAAATATGGAAGCCCGCATTGAACAGGAATTGCAACCCCTCGAAAAGCTGCCTCAAATGCTGAGTGCAACCATCGAGATGGGATTTTTTCATGAAGATTCACTGGTTCAGGTACTTCAGACAATAGTGCAGAACAACCCCTCAGTTTATGGTGCCAGCATGGCCTTCGAACCCTATTTTTTTGATCATAAAGGGCTTTATTTCATGCCTTATGCTTATCGCGCATCCGACAGTATTTTTACTACTTATCTGGGAAGCAATACCTACGAATATTTTTATATGGACTGGTATCAGATTCCGGCCATGCTCCGAAAACCGTATTGGTCAGAGCCCTACTACGACGAAGGCGGAGGTAATATCCTGATGGCTACTTATGCGGTTCCGGTTTACAGCCGGCGCGATAATAAACGGGTTTTTTCGGGCATTACCACAATTGATATTTCCCTGGATAAACTCACTGATCTGGTTTCGTCCATCAGCATTTTCGAAACGGGTTATGCCTTTATGATCACCCGAAACGGTGTAGCAGTGACCCATCCCGACAAAAGCATGATCATGAATAAAAGTATTTTTTCCAATGCTGAAGATTGGGGGATGCCGGTTTTGCGCCAGATTGGACGTGAATTGCTTCGGGGAGAAAGTAATTTCAGAAGCTATAACCTTCGCGGAAAAGAAAAACGCTGGATATATTATACCAATTTGAATTCAACGCGCTGGTCGATTGCTGTGGTTTATCCTGAGCATGAAATGTACGCCTCACTCACAAAAATGAACCGATTAGTCATGCTGCTGATCTTTGCTGGTCTGCTGTTTCTTGTTTTGCTGATTACCAAAATCGTGAACCGGCTTGCGTCGCCTTTGGTTAAGTTTGCCGAGGCGGCCCGCCTGATTGCCAAAGGAAATTTTGAAACACCGCTTCCCGAAGTAAAAACCAAAGACGAAATGCTTGAATTGCGGCAGGCCTTTATGCAGATGCAGGTACAGCTGACGCAATATATTGAAAACCTGAAGCAAACCACAGCCGATAAAGAAAAAATTGAAAGCGAGCTGCGAATCGCTAGCGAAATTCAGCTCTCGATGATCCCGCATAGCTTTCCGCCATTTCCGGATTTACCTCAGGTGGACCTCTTTGCCTCGCTGAAATCAGCCAAGGAAGTAGGCGGCGACCTGTATGATTTTTTCCTTATAGATAACGATAAATTTTGTTTTGCCATTGGCGATGTTTCTGGCAAAGGCGTGCCGGCATCGCTTTTTATGGCCGTTACGCGTACCTTGTTACGCTCTATAGCCGATAAATACAATACCCCTGATGATATTATGAAGGTGTTGAATAAATCACTGGCTATCAACAACGATTCTTGCATGTTTGTGACCTTCTTTTTGGGGATTCTTCACCTTAAAACCGGTGAACTTTTTTATACCAATGCAGGCCACAATCCTCCGCTTTATATTGGTGGCAACGGGCAAACGAAATTTATGGAAATGGGAACATCCATTCCACTGGGATTGAATGAAGAATACGCATATACCTGCCTGAATACTCAAATGCAGCAAGGCGATAAAATTTTTGCATACACAGATGGGGTGAGTGAAGCCGAAAATGCCAGCCTTGAGCTTTTTGGCGAAAAACGACTGTATGACTGTATTGCCAAACATCACAATGCGAATACCAGAGAAATTATTGGCATCATGAACAATGAAATTGAGCAGCATGTGGATGGATATATGCAATCTGATGATATTACCATGTTAACAGTAGTTTACAATGGACAAAAGCGCGAAAACTGAAACGCTTGCATTGCGCAATGATATGCAGGAGCTGGATGCCCTCAGCAGTTTTCTGGAAAAGCTGGCCGATTCCTGGTCGCTTTCAATGGGTCTTGTCATGAGTCTGAATTTGGTGTTGGAAGAGGCTTTTTCAAATATCGTAAACTATGCCTTTGATGATGACGGAGTACATCTCATCAAAATCGTTTTTTCGCTTCATGATAATATACTGGATATGCGTATTGAAGACGATGGCAAGCCCTGGGATCCTACAGCAGCTGAGGATCCTGATATCAACCTGCCTCTCGAAGAACGAACTGTTGGAGGGCTCGGCATTTTTTTGATCCGTAAAACGATGAACGAAGTAAGCTACGAACGAATTGCAGGCAAAAACATATTGCAACTGACAAAATTTATTGAATAGTGTAATCATAACACTAAAAACCATGCTTAAAACATTACGTGAACTTTGGTTGGCTTTAGCTCTGATAATTGGCGCTTCAGCCATACTCCTGCTATCGGATATGGATCAAAAAAAGGAAAAGAAAAAAACTATTTCAAGTTTTCCTGACATCACCATCATGCAAATTTCGGCTACACCTTTGCTCGATAACCATGTGGCCGGTATTATGAGCCGCCTGAAGGAAAAAGGATTTGTAGCTGAAAATAATGCTAATATCAAACACTACAATCCGCAGGGTGACCTGCCAATGGCCAATACCATCGCCAAAGACATCGCCAATGGCCCATCAGATATTGTTATCACTTCGAGCACATTGGCTTTACAAACTTTTGCGAATGCGAATCAAAACACCAAAAAATTTCATGTTTTTGGAGCTGTTACCGATCCATATGGAACCGGAACGGGCATCACAGGCCCAAAACCCGGCGACCACCCACCTTATATGGCCGGTATTGGGAGCTTTCAGCCAGTGACGGCAGCTTTCAGGCTGTTGCATTCACTTCATCCCGGCATTAAAAAAGTTGGTGTAGTCTGGAATCCCGGCGAACAATGTTCTGAAGCCTGTACCCTGGAAGCGCGTCGTATCTGCGACGAACTGGGGATCACGCTGGTTGAAGCCATTGCAACAAATACTTCTGAGGTGTCAGATGCTTTAAACTCCTTGTTGGCCAAAGGCGTTGAAGCAATTTGGGTGGGAGGTGACACTGTTGCCACTGCTTCGATGAATATGATTGTGAATCTGGCGAAAAAAGCTGGTATTCCGGTCTTTACCAACGATCCTGCCGACAGTGAAGCGGGTGCCTTGTTTGGTCTGGGAGCCAATTATTTTACGGTAGGGGAGCTCACAGCCGATATGGCAATTAGTATTTTGCAGGGCAAACATCCATCGCAAATTGCAATCGAAAATGTTGTTCCTGAGAAGTTGGGATTCAATCAGGAGGTTTTCAAAACGCTGGGTGCAAGCTGGAAGATGAGCAAAGAAGTGCTGGCGCGACTCGAAAAGCAGGAAAATGAAGGTGAGGATAGACAACTTGTTATCGACTTTGCTGACTATACTTCCGGCCAGCTGCCCTCCAAATCCAATATCAATGAGGCAAACTTTTTTAAGCATTTGCATCTAAAATATGATCGGCCGGCGCAGATCGCAATGATCACCCTGCTCGAGAATCCAACACTGGAGCAGGCAGCTAAAGGAGTGATAGAAGGTTTGCAGGAGAGCGGATTGGTTGACAAAACAGATTTTGTGCTTAAGAACTATAGCGCCCAGGGCGAGATAGCCCAGCTCACTTCCATCATGGATGTGGTTGTGCGTGAGAAACCCGATTTGGTTATTACCATTACAACTCCGGCTATGATGGCGGCTTTCAAGAGAATAAAAGAGATTCCGGTGGTTTTTACAGTGGCTTCTGATCCTATGAAACTGAAACTGCTTGAGAACAATCCACCAACCAATATTTGTGGGGTGCATGATAATCCTCCTGTTGAAGAGGTGCTGCTGATGGCTATGCAGTATAACCCTGGATTAAAGGCTGTTGGTATTATTTATGATGCTGCCCAGACCAATGCTGTGCTTTCAGTTGAGAAGCTACGCATCGCGGGTAAAAAACACAACATCAAGGTGGAAGAAGCAACTGCATCGGCAGTTTCTGATTTGCCTATGGCCACGCAGTCCGTCATTCAGCGGGGGGCAGATGCAATCATCCTTTCGGCTGATAATTTGGCCTCCACGGGCTTTTCTTCCATTCATCGGGTTGCTTCTGGCGCTGATATTCCAATTTTTGCCACCGAACCAGATTTGGTGCCAAAAGGGGCTACCGGAGCTTATGGCGATAGTTTTTTTGAGTGGGGCAAGCAATCCGGAAAGATGGCCGCAAAAGTGCTGGCAGGTATAAGTCCTGTTGATTTGGGATATACTGAAACAGCTGTAAAACAACGCATTGAACCCAAAAATCTGAAAAGTGTTACCGAAACAGCCAGGCCTTTTAGTTTGAGTTTGGTGCATTACAGCGACACGGAGTTTGCTGAGCGCTGTCACGAAGGACTGATTGATGGTATCGAAAAAGCTGGCTTGGTAAAAGATAAAGATTATCAACTGAAAGTATATAATGCTCAGGGAGATATGTCAACCCTTTCGGGTATTATGACTAGTGTAAAGTCAGAGCGACCCGATCTGTTGATGGTGATTTCCACGCCTTCGTTGCAGGCTGCATTACGGCAGGTGGGCGATGCTACAAATATTGTTTTTACCGGGGTGGGCGATGCCGTAAAAGCCGGCGCCGGAAAGAGTGAAACAGATCATTTGCCTTTTGTTACAGGCATTACCACGCGATCACCTTTTAAAGAAATGGCAAGGATTATCAAAGAAACCTTGCCTCATACCAAAGCGGTTGGCACTTTATTTACACCGGCCGAAATCAATAGTGTGCTCTACAAAGGCTGGTTCGAGGAAGCGCTTGCTGAACAGGGAATTACACTTGTAACAGTGCCGGTTACTTCCAGTGCTGATATCCCTCAGGCCGCAGCCGAATTGATCCGCAAAGACATTCAATTGGTTTGTCAGGTGGTTGATAACCTCACCAGACCGGGTTTTGCACTTATTGCCCGCAAAGCTGCTGAGAATAATATGCCGGTATTTGTTTTCGACAGCGACCAGATGCGCGATGGCGGAACTTTATGCCTGGCACGCGATTACTATGATGCCGGCCTCGAAGCTGCTGAAAAAGCCATTCAGGTGTTGCAAGGAACTTCTCCAGCAGTTATTCCTTTCAATAACACCAAATCGGAGAAGCTCATTATCAATCCGGCCTTGGCTCAGCAATATCAGCTTAATATTTCGCAAGAGATGTGGGATAAAGCACTCCGCTTCGAATAACACCAAAACTACGACAGATGCAATTAAACAAAAGGATTTCCGGAAAATATTTAATTATCAAGTCGAAAGGAAGGCTGGATGCGAATTGGTCAGAATATTTCAACGACTATTTTTTAGATTTAATCCGGCAGGGCAAACACTATTTGATTGTGGATGCTGCTGAAATGGAATTTTTAAGTTCGGCGGGTATCCGTTCGCTGGTGCGCATCTCAAAGGAACTTCAGAAGGTAAAAGGCAGCTTTGAGATTTATCAGGCAACAGCATTTGTTGCTAAGACGATTGAAATGACTGGTTTCAAAAGCTGGCTGATTGATACTTTACCTGAGTTGGACGTTTCGGGTGCGGCATCAGGAATCTCGCAAAAGCCCCATATGGCTTACTATGAAACCCATGCTGATGGTTCACTTGAGCTGATAGCGACGGCTAAATGGAAATTTCCGGAAAACCTAAACGAGCAGTCGGTTAGCAGGCTTAGCTTTGGTAATGCCTCATTTGCATTAGGGATTGGCAGCCCTGATGATCAAACTGCTGACACTTTGGGTTCGGCAGGTGAGTTTCTGGTTGTTAATGGTCAGGTTATTTTTCAACCTCCTGAGCTCAAATCAAAGCCTGATTTCCTGCTTTCGGAAGGTGATTTTGTGCCGGAGCTGAATGTTTTGCAGGCGCTTGCTTTTGAAGGAGCTATGCGTGGGCTGATCCGTTTTAATCCACCCGAAGGTGCTGCAAAAATAGGGCTTTCGGAGCTGGCACATGAGGCGTTGCAACTGAGTGGTGCATCAACGGCGGCTATTTTCATTCTTGCCGAAACAGATGGTCTTGTAGGAGCACAGTTGATCAACAGCCCGGATAAGCTTGTCGAAAACGAATGGCCTGATTTTCCGCAGATCAGGGAATGGCTGGCGTTTAGTGGCGAAAGGGTTTTTGCTACCAAGCAGGTGCTTGCCTTTGGTGTGGTGAGCGCTGTAGCTGAAAATCCCATCACTTCCCTTCTGCATCCATTACCTTCATCAGATGGACTTAAAGGGCATTTTCACGGAGCCGTATTTCCGTATCAGCCGCTGCAAAATGGTGTTATCGATTTAAAGCAAAGTATCATGAAGTTTTTGAATGGACCGCCTCCACAGGCACTTTTGCATCTGATTGATGATGATCGCGCAGGCGGGCTGGGCGAATCGGGCTTTGTTCGCGGGGCATGTTGGTTTTCACCCATAAAATTCCGGGAGGTAAGATCATGAATTTAGTCATAGGTGCTTTTACGATAGGACTCATTCTCTCGCTCTTGTCGCTGGGGATGCTGATCAGCTTTAAGATGATCAAATTTACTGATATCACAGTGGATGGCTCCATCACGCTGGGGGCATCCCTCACGGCGGTGCTCATTGCCACTGGCTGGAATCCATGGCTGGCTACCCTGATGGCGTTTTTTGCAGGATCAATGGCCGGCGCGATAACTGGCGTGCTGCACACCAAATTTAAGATTCAGGAGATACTGGCCGGGATTCTGATGATGACAGCCCTGTATTCGATCAACCTGCGTATTATGGGGCGAAGCAATATTCCTTTGCTCGATACGGGTTCGGTTTCGAGTCAGGCCGAGCAGCTGTTAAACGCTGCTTCGGGAGGTGCCGACAAGATGAATGTGTTTGGCTGGGATGTGCCGGTAGCCGATATGGGATCCTTGTTGAGTAGTTTGGTGCTGAGCTTGTTGCTGGCTTTCGTCTTGAATTATTTCCTGAAAACACACTTTGGAACCGTTTTGCGGGCCACCGGAAACAATCCGCAGATGGTGAGGGCACAGGGCGTGAACAACAATACAATGGTAGTTTTTAGTTTGGCACTTTCGAATGGACTTGTCGCCCTTTCCGGAGCTATACTGGCACAATATCAGGGTTTTGCAGATGTTCAGATGGGCATTGGGATGATGGTTTGGGGTTTGGCCAGTATCATCATCGGCGAGGCACTGGTAGGCAAATCGAGTATCGGGATGACGATAACAGGAGCCATTCTGGGCACCATCCTTTTCAGATTGCTCATCGCCATTGCCTTGCGCTGGGGATTAAATCCAAACGACTTGAAGCTTGTAACGGCAGTATTTGTATTTCTGGCGCTGGTTGCACCATCCATGTTTAAAAACTTAGGGAAACGTTTACAAAAAGTGAGAAGCCATGCTAACAATCAATAATATCAGCAAAACATTTTTCCCTGGCACCATCAACGAGGTAAAAGCCTTGCGCAACGTAAGCCTTCATATCAAGGAAGGCAGTTTTACGGCTATCATTGGCACAAACGGATCGGGCAAGAGTACGCTGCTGAATGCCATTGCCGGCACTTTTATTCCGGATGAAGGCTCCATAAAAATCGATGGCACAGAAATCAGTGGCTGGCCCGAATTTAAAAGAGCCAGGATGATTGGAAGGGTTTTTCAGAATCCTTTTGCAGGTTCGGCTGCCGATATGACCATTGCCGAAAATATTGTGATGGCGATGCGGCGTGGACAGTCGCGACCGCTGAGAATTGCCGTTCAAAAGAGTATCAAGGAGGCCATTGCCGAGAAGGTTAAAATGCTCAAAATGGGACTCGAAGACCGGCTCGACAATCCTATCGGAACACTTTCGGGCGGGCAACGGCAGGCATTAACCCTGCTGATGGCCACCTGGCTGAAGCCAAAACTACTGCTGCTGGATGAACATACGGCGGCGCTTGATCCGAAAAGCGCGGCCAAAGTTGCAGCGCTCACAAAAATCATTATCGAGCGCGAAAAACTCACCGCTTTAATGGTGACTCACTCCATGCAGCAGGCTGTCGATCTGCCCGATCGCATCGTGATGATGCATCGCGGACAAATTGTGGAAGACCTCCATGATGAGATGAAGCAGCGTGTGCGCGTACCCGATTTACTGGAAACCTTCAATATCATTCAAAAAAGAGAGCTTTTTGATGAAAGTGTCGCCCGGCTAATGAAGGAGCAGTATGTTTAGAACAGAGTGATTTTGGTTTAATGGTTTTCAGTTTTATCCTGTTGCTTAATTGGTTCATGCAACACGGTTTTGAAAGAACTTATACTGATAGGCAAATCAACTATTGACTTTTTTTACGAAATGAAATAATTTAGTAGCCCTTAAGTATTTAAACCAAAATTAAAACATCATGAAACAGCTTTTTACCTTGACAATGTTGTTGACATTGTTTGCCTTTAACTTGCAGGCTCAGGAATGTCATAATTATTGGGCTGTTGTCTCTACCGATGGCAACTACCTCTACTTTTCATCCGACCGGCTTGGCAATGGATGGGATATTTACAGAAGCAATATCGATGGGTCTGATTTGCTTCACCTTACAAGCCTCACCGGCGATGAGTTTTACCCATCTGTAAGCCCTGATGGGAGCAAAGTGTTGTTTCAGCACGGTGCATATGGCTCGCTCGCAGAGATTTACATCATGAACAACGATGGAAGTGGTCTCACACAATTGACAAACAATTCCAAGTATGATGGCTCTCCGAGCTATTCGCCTGATGGCCAGCAAATTCTTTATTCGGCCTGGGATGTCGATTATTATCCTGAAATTTTTCTGATGAATACCGATGGATCTAATCCGGTTCAGTTAACGGCAATGGGTGGTGCTTTTTGGAATTCTGCTCCACGATTTCATCCCCTTGGCGAAAAAATTTACTTTCAGGCCGGCTTCAATGCTGATGATCATTTGGCAATGATCAATACCGATGGCTCGGGCTGGACGGATATCACCGAAGCCAATACTTTTGGCTATACTGATGCCAATGTTTTTTTTAATGCTGATGGTTCAAAGATGATCTTTTTTACAACAGATAATCTGGGATACAACAATGGAGGCGATTTGGTGATGGCCAATGCGGATGGGACGAATTGGACCTATCTGAGTAATGCTACATCGGGGATTTATTATTATCAGGGCAGTTTTCACCCAACCAATGGAAAGCTTTATATAACCCACATGCCAACAGTCAACGGAAAGTGGAATATTTACACCATGAATCAGGATGGCAGTAATCTTCAACCATTGACCAATTGCAGTTTAACAGGTTTGAATGAAGGAGCACAAGTCGCAAAAGTTGTGCTTACGCCTAATCCGGTGCTTAACAAGCTAAACGTAACCGTTATTGGTATCATGGGCATTCGTGATGTGGAGATCATTTCGCTTACCGGACAAACGATCTACACAGCTACATGGATGAATAATCCAAGCCAGCAAATTGACCTTACCACCTTGCGTGAGGGCATCTATTTTTGCCGTATTTCGGGTGAAAACACAACAGTAACGCGGAAGTTTATGGTTGTTAGGTAGGGCCTAAAAGCTTTGCTTTGTTTGAAATTGCAAGCGAGCTTGATGTTAAACAAAGCAAAATAGTTTACATATAGCTATAAATGCGCCAAAGATAGCACTCATCAGGAACAATGCCAAAGTTTGAATACTTTTTACTCCTCCAGCTTGCTCCTGTAATCCCACACTTTCTTCCCGCCATAAGCTGCGCCCAACGCCATAAGTATAGCCACACCAGAACCAATAGGCGCACCCCCGCCTACCACCTCACCGCCTGATTGCGGGTCTTCCGGTGGATCAGGTGGTTGGGCGTCGAGCGATAGGGTGGAACACACGAATAGCAAAGTGATGAGCAGCAAATGTTTCTGTATTTTTTTCATGGCAATTAGTTTTTGATTTTTCATGTTTCTTGAATAATAAATGCAAGCGGTCTTAATTGAAATAGATCTTTTGAGTAGTAACTGTTTTTTCTGAGCCAAAGCGGACAATATAAACCCCCGACCTAACCGGAAGGCCTATGGAAGAAGACCCGTTAAGATCCAGCTGACGAACAAGAATTTGACGCCCTGCCAGATCAGTTACAGTAAGCACACCACTAACTGTTTTGCCAGACGAAGCCTGCAGAAAAAGCTGCCTGTAACTAGTAAACATGGAAACCTCATCGGCAGCCTCATAAGCTGCAATACCAGTGATTGACAAATGCAATACAAAACGACTTGCGTCGTCACTATCATCCCATGAAAAAGTATAATCCCCCAGTAAAAGATCCGTAAAAATATTTTCTTTCACATCCTCAAGCACCACAATTTCCAGGTCGCCAACATCCTTTAAACCAATACGGTACACACCTGGCTGTGAATTAGCAAAACCTAAAGGAACAGCAGCCTCAAAAGGTCTTACATCAATACTCAGCGGTCCGTCAGGCGATACACTGTAAAGCTGCGAAATGCCCTCATTTTGGGTAAACAACTTCCATGCATCCCTAGTTAATTCAAAGCCCGGATCAGCATTTTCGTTGAAACGCAGATGTAATTCGTCCGAATGATATTCATCAGAAGCAACAAGGACAAGACCGTTGGACAATTTACCAAACGCATCATTTTTATAAAAGTTGGTAGCACTCTCATGCGTACGCACGCTGTTTTGGAAAGAAAGCGTAGCTGCCTCATCCGTATAGACAAAGAATCCCTGCATAGGAGCAACGTATTGTGAGCCAGCCCCATCGCCATCATTCCAGGAGAGGTAATCTTCAGAAACGGGATCCCAATAATAAACAGCACCATAGGTATCATACAGCAAGCTCCAGTCGATGGAAGAAGGATAGGGATTTCCCACCAGATTAAAGCCTTGCATGTCGCCACTTCCAGAAGCGGTAAGTGCTACAGACAGGTTGCCAGTGTTGGGTGTGCCGCTGAAAGTGTGGGTGGTGTTTTTATTTTGCCCATAGAAGTAATAACCGGTTGCAGGAATAAGTGGCTCATTGGGATCGGTTATATAATCCCAGGCAGAATTAGTTTCATTCCATTTAAGTAGGTAGTCCCCGGCAAACATACTGGCGAGGCTGTTATTATTGGATGGAGAAATGATATGGTATTCATCATCAGAAAGGGAGAGCTCTGCATTGATCGTTCCTTTATTATTGATGAGCCCTGCTGTAATCAGCGAACCGCCAGAATTGATTGTAAGGGTGGCGCCAGCATTAACAATGAGGCTGTTGCAGGATGCACCTGCAGCTGAAGCAATAACCGGACTTATTCCGTTTGCGGTGATTAAAACATCGTCATCTGAAGTGGGTACTATTGCCGGATTCCAATTTTCAGCCGTGTTCCAGTCGGCACTGCTGCTGCCTGTCCAGGTATTTGGATAAAGCTGTGTATGCGCAGCATTGGTCCAGGGGGCATAGTTTACTGGCCCGCTGTTTTCGGAGATGCCTGCAGCAATTTCGGTAGCTGCTGTTGATCCCCACCAGATGTAGCCGGCTTCGATCGCATCAGAGCTGTTATTGGAAATATTGTAGCCCACATTGCTGTGGATATCGTTCCAGGCTGACAGTTCACTGCCAAAAGTCAAGGTATTTTCCCCCTCAGCACCAACATACATACCATTGGTACCATTAGCCCTGATGGCTGTATTGGTGAATGCTGCGGAAGCATTTTGGTTGAGATAAATTCCATTGGTGTTACTGCTGTCAATCAAGCAGTTTTGAAAGTTTGCAGCAGCATTCACCATGGCAATCATAGCAGCAGTATCATTTTTACTTGTTTCATAAAATCCGCCATGCGAGAAGTTGCAATATGCCAGCTCGCTGAGTTTTTCATCGTTTTCAAAAAGCATATGTTTCCAGTGGCTTTCGCTTTCGGGCATGCGGGTAAAAGTAATGACCGAATCGGAGGTGCCTATAGCCGAAAGCATGCCATCAACCCAAAAAGTTATTTCATCTTCAATATAAAAAGTATTGCCCTTTTCGATGGTAAGCGTGTCGCCGTCCATCAATGAAATATGCTGGCTGATCTCGTAAGGCACACCGTGATTTCGCCAGGTTCCTTGATGGAATTGCCCGTCGAAGGCGCCGGGTTCGCCGCCACCCACTACCTTTATGGCATTGTGTCCGTTGCCATAGATAGCGATGTTTTCGGTAAAAAACCGCAACACATCTGCCGGCGCTACGATGGCATATTCGCCGTTTGCATAAATGTTGGTGTTGCTTATATGGGTGTAATTGTACCAAAACCACTCAGAGCTTAGGCCATGCTGTTGATTATGGTGAATATTACAATCGGTGATGTAAAGATATTTTTCGTTGGGTACGCTGCCGTTAATGATACCGCTACTGCCGCTGTATGAAATATCGCAGTGCGACAGGTAAACCTCTGAATCATCGGACCAAATATTTGGATTGTTTTCAGTTGATCCGGCATATTTTATATCGCAATAAGTGAGATAACAGGGATCGGTAGCTTGTATGAATGTAATTCCCTCCCAATCTCCCGGTGCAGGATTGTCCTGTGCAGATGTAAACACAATATGCTGATTCTCGTTTCCAATGGCTGTAAGCGAAGACGTAACGACTCTCAATTCCGTGTAGGGCATGAATTTGAGCATGGCGCCGGGTTGTATGGTGAGATTTGCAGCATTCACATCAATCTGTTCATAGGCAATGTATTCAAAATCACCCGGCCAGGTGGCATCATCCTGCATATCACCTCCTGCAATTTCTATCCTGTTGTTGGGTTGATTACCTGAAATTGTTGAATTCTGTAATCCACCAACCATATTAGTAGGAAAGCGTGCTGGTGGGCCTTGATTGTTTGTGATTTGCGATGCATTTAATGTTCCGCCGCAATTTTGGTGATTGCTAAAAATCCCATAAGAAGCGTTTTGCATGATGATACAACTGTCAATAATGGGTTTGGCATAATAATCCAGATAAATTCCGGTACTATCGCAGCCACCGATAAATGTATTCTTGATCAGCGGATTGGAACGATAAATATAAATCCCGTCGCCGGCACAGTCCTCAACGTAACAATCATTGATAATTACTGCGCTGTCCTGTGGTGGCGCAGAAGTATGAATTTCTATTCCGGCAAACCGGTCTCCTGTATCGCTAAAACCGGCATTTTTAACAGTTACGTTTTTCAATTCGCTACTGTCGCTGTTGGAGAAATAAATTCCCTTCCAGTATCCTTTATTGGCACGAAGTTCCACTTCTACTGCCGGGAGGAATTGAATATTTTCGGCCTTTAGCGTGCCAATCACATGTATTTCGGCTTCTGCCCTGCAGTAAATGGCGGTCAATGTGTTGGGATGAATGATTTCGAGGGAAGCACCTTCAACAATAAATAATCCTCCGAGATAAAGGTCAATATTAAGAGGTGGTTGAGGCCATACGGTGTTTTCGGTGATGTAACTATCAAAAATTTCGATACCATCGGGATGGTTGTTTTCAAAATCCAGGTTTACATTTGGTTGAAGCAATACACCCACAACCCGCGCCGGAACCCTGATGGCGGTGGTGTCGTTGCCAAGTGCTACAATATCGGCTACTTGCAAATCGTAGTCATCAAATTCATCGTCATCGTAGAAATTAAGGCCAAAGCCTGTATTATTATTCACTTCAAGACCGGTAACAATCAAATTGCTCTGGCGGGCATACACACCATCACCACAATTTTCGTTGGCAACAAAATTATTAAGTGTTACACTGCCTTCAGAGTAATTGATCTTCAATCCATTCGAACCGTTGTTGTTGGCCTGGCAATCTGTAAAAGTGCCCTGCCCGTCGTATCTGATGAAAATTCCACTTTCGGCATTTTGGTTGAACTCACAGTTTGTGAACAAAGGGTTGGAGCTTGCCCCCTCAATTTGTGCGCCATGAAAATTATTTTCGTTCATGATGCAATTGGTAATCAACGGCTCTCCTGCTGATACCAGAAAGATGCCAATGTTGTTTGTGGTAAAATTACAGTTCAGCACTTCGGGCGATGCCCCGGTTCTGATCATCATGGCATTGCCCAGACCTTCAAAAGTACTATTGGAAATATAAGGAACCGAAGCAGTAGTTATTTCTATTCCGTATGAATCATTATAGAACTGACATTGATTAATTTCGGGTGCTGCATTGTTTTGAATTGTCAAGCCGGCAGGCCGTTGATTGCTGCCATCAAAAAAATCACAATTTTCTACAAGCACCTCGTCACTATTGTCAATAACAAGAGAAGCCCCATAATGAAAATTGACGTATTTGAACCAGGAATCGCCGGCATCAACAAGTTTGATTCGTCCTTTGTCTCCCGTGTCACCCTTTATATGAACCAGAGCGGAAAACCCATCTGCATGAACAGCTCCTTCGATAGTGAAAGTAGCATCATTTTTGAAACGGATTTCGGTACCTGCCTGAATGGTTAGGGTTGCTGGCGCATGCAGGGTGATATTTGCCGTGATGTAGTGAAGGCTGTCGGCAGTCCAGATTTCACTTGTGTAGATGTCATGATTGTGATAAGCCCACTGTGCCATCGTTTTACCTGATAATGTTAGGATGATTAAAATAATTGCTGCTGCGTAGATTTTTTTCATGGCTTGGATTTTTTTGGTTTAAAAGCTATCAAAAACGACTACAACAAAAATATCCTCAGCACATTCCTTGTGTGTGAAAAGGTGGTTTGAGTATTTGAAAACATTGTTCAAATACCTGAATATTTGTTTGAATGCCTGAATTTGGCTAACAGCTGGTAATTAGGAATGAAAAAAAGTAATAGTAATTACTTAGAGGAGACGCAAGCTTGTTTTCAAATCAGTCTTTCACAATAGTTGCTTTGAAACTGTTTTGAAGGTCTTTTTTGTTTTCTCTGGAATACTTGAGAAACTGTCCGGGAGTCATGCCGGTAAATTTTTTAAAAGCCTCAATAAAAACCGATCGTGAGCGGAAACCTGATTTCAGCATAATTTGTTCCAACGATAGCCCGTATGCACCGTTTTCTTCTATCAGTTTTCGGGCTTCTGCTATTCTGTATTTATTCAGAAAGTAATAAAAATTCATCCCCGAATGCTCATTAATAGCCCGTGAAATATAATTCTGGTTGGTGTTTAAGGATTCGGCAAGGGTGTTAATACTCATGCCAGAGTCGGTATAAGCTTTTTCGGCAGCAAAGAAATCCAGGATTTTACGGTAAATGTATCCGATATGGTCGTTTTGTTCAATAATGTTTTCAGTATTATCTATTGCAGGAGAAACCGAACGGCTATCTTCCTTATTCATCAGTTCCAGATTCAATGCATATTGTTGTCTGAGTTTTTTGGATCGGTAACGGTAAAAAAGCAGCAGTATAATTATAGCAATTAAAGAAGCCGCTAACAGCGATTTTAGCCATGTGCTGTGTAACCGGCTATTGTCAATTTCAAGTTGCTGATTGAGGATTAGCTGGTTTTTATACTTCAGGTCGTGAAGGATGGACAATTCATTGAAAGATTTGGCTTTTTCGCTGTCGAATAGGGAATCCGCAAGTGCGATCTGTTTTATAAAAGCCTCAGTGCCTTTTTCTTTTTCGTTTAGCGCCAGGTAGATTTTTACCAATAGTTTAAGGGCGTGATTTCGTTCGCGCGGAATATGTTGTTTTGTTGACATGTCGAGGCTTTCGAGCGCCAGTTTTTCTGCCTGCTGATAGTCTCCGCTTTCCATCGCCAAGCGTGCAAGTGCCAGCATCAAAGTAGCACTATTGTTGTGTGTGCCGGCTTTTTGTGATATTTCGAGTGTTTTTTGGTAGTATTGTTTTATCTGGTTTTGGTCGCCTGAGTTTTTTTCATAGTAAAGTGCCAGGTTGTGATAAAGCTCTGCCAGTCCGAACTGATAGTTTATGGCCTGATAACTTTCCAGAGCTCGCGAAAAAACTTTCATCAATTCAGCCGTTTCTCCACCTTTTTCGGCCATCAAGCTGGCTAAATTTTGACAGGCCAAACCAATGTAAAAAGTATCCTTTACGGATTCAAAATACGTAAGGGCATCGCTCAGGTATAAATCACTTTTTTCATAATCTTTGGTAACCCGGTACAATCTTCCGAGGTTGATTTTTACCTGTCCGATGCCTTTGTAATTGTTTTGTGCTTCTGCCATTTTTAGGGCTTTATGATAAAATTCAAGCGAAAGCACAGGCTTCCCGAGCATATCATAATTGATACCGATATTATTGAGAATACCGTATTGCATTTTTGGATTCACAACGGCTTCGGGTCTTTGCAGCGCCTTGAAATAGTATTCGTTTGATACTTCATGAAATCCGGCATAATAATACACAAGGCCTTTAAAATACCATGCTTTTGTTAGCAGCGAATCGTTGTTGCTTAGCAAGGCAAATTGTTCTGCTTTATCGGCATTGGCCAATTGCAGTGAGTCCGACATGGTTAGATTTTTCCTTACGATATTAAGGTACACCGCCGCTGAATCTTCCCAGGCATTTGTTTGTGAAAAAACAATAGAGGAGCAAAGCGTTAACAAAATGAATAAGAAAAATTTTGTTTTCATATTCAACCCGATTCAATAAATTGATTAGTGGGGTAAAGTTATTATTTTTTTACTTTAACCGGGGGAATATGACTTAAGTTAGGAAGTGCGCTTAATTTTTTTTGGGCTTAAGCTACCTATTATTAGCTTTCCTCCTTTTAAGGGTAGGGGTCAAAAAAAAATAAAAGTCAGCAGTTTTTTTACTTTTCGGCGTGGGCTCAAACATTGCTTTATGCCAATTTTAAATCATACAATATCAGCTGATTGATTTGACTTTACTTATTTTTCTTAGGTAGATTCTGCAGAAAATCCAGAACTTGGGAATTTCGATAAATATTACCCCCGCATAGTGCGGGGCTGCACCTACTATATTTTGATACACACTATTTTTAATAAGATTATCGCCACGCTGTGGCTCATTTCAAGGTGCGCAGCCCCGCACTATGCGGGGGTAATATCTGGTGCAAGGATTTTTATTGCAGACTTCCAAATGCCTTGTAGAAACATCCCATGAGAATTCTATTTATTGTTACAATACCAATCAGGTAAAAGTTTTTAAGCAAGCCCAATATATTTGATTTCTAATCCAAAAACAAAAATATCCATAAAAGCTAATGATACCAATGCATTCAACGCATCGTATTTTAGTCAGGCTAATAAACAGCAATTTTTTGGGTTGCGATGTAATTTCCGTTGATTATTCTCAGAATCCCAAAATGGGTTGTCAGGCTTTTTGTAGGAATAAGTTTGTTTTGGATTCCGGCTTCCTGGGGAGCATGCGTTATTTCCCAGAGTTTTGCACCCGACATATCAAACAGCATGATTTTTACCGGAGATGTTTCATCTTTTACCTCATAAGTTACCGACACATTTTCCAGGTAGGACGGGTTTGGATAAACTTTGGCTGGTAAAATATAGTATGACTTCTCATTTTGGCTATTGCCATTGTTAGCAAGAAAATCCCTTTCAACTATCATGAATTTTCTGAATTCTGACCATACAGGCAATCCTTCTTTACTTATTCCGGCTACGCGCCAGTAATATGATCCCGGTTCGAGCCCGTTCACCAAATTGGCTGATTTGGCATCCAGTTCTCCGGAATACACAATGGCTTTCAGGGAATTTGTTGGTGCATTTGAAATCACAAGTTTTGTGCTTTGTAAACTGTGCGTCCACCAAAAATCAATGGTTTCATCAACATAAAATACGTCTCCGTTTTCTGGTTGGATCTGGCTCAGCAGTTCCGATGATTTGTTCTGTGACAAGGAAACGGTGTAAGCGATGTACCATGGTTTAAATCCCATGAGTTCAGGATTGTCAAAGTACCACCAATCCTGATTTTTGCCAGCCGTAAAAAGGTAGGGGTAAACTACATATTGTTCAGGATAAATTGCAGATGCATAGGCATGTTCCAGATTGGATAAGCTAAGTTCAATGGATTGTGTAAATTTCGTGGTAATTTTATTTGATGACGTATATTCAAATTCGTACGATCCTTCCACATCAAATGAAAAGATAAAGGGTATTTCGATTCCTGCACTCAGGCTAAAGGAATTTTTATCTGTATAGGATTGTTCGTTGGTTTGCTCGGTCTCCGACATCAGTTTGCTTGAAGTACCCCCGTATTCTGTGTTATAATACACATAATTGTTGCTGCTCAAATCATTATAAAAGGCATAATAGGCAATTGTTGTATCATTCATTGTGTTTCCACGAGCTACCCAGTCCTGCATGTTTGAGTCGTTAGGCGAAGCTATGTAATGTGGAGCACTACTTATGGGATGCATTTCAGGTTGCAGGGTGTAATTTGTAGTAATATAGGCGTAGTCGATAGTGTTATTCACCGGATGTTTAAAGAGGTTATCGCTCCAGTCGAATGTGGAATAGGGATATCTTGTAATATTGGGGACTATCCAATACCACACAGCCTGTTCCTGATTTTCTTCAGTAAGCGGCATGGGTATAGATAATTCAACGCTGGTTGTTTTTACTGTTTCATTCAGTTCCTGATTTATCCAGGCAGCTTCAGCTTTTGTTTCCATGCCTAGTTCCAATGGCTCTGCAATGGGAATGCTCCCCTTCAGATCACATCCGAGTGTCCAGGTTGTTTCTGTTTCAATGCTGGTTGAGGAACTTTCTTCTTCTTCAATAGCCCAAACTATTTCAGTGGGGGCAATCTCCCTTCCTGCGTTTTCGTGCATTTGTTCCCAGAGATCCCAATCGAGGGCACATGGGGGTGCGCCGTCAAAGATTCCGAGTAGTGTCCAGGTCTCTTTCCATTGGTCATCATGATAAGTCATCATGTTTGAATTAACCACATTGGCGGCTTCATTGATCACATAATAGTCGGACGGGAAAACACTAAAATTGGTCTCATTTTTTTTATCGCAACTTACTAAAATGTTCTGCTTTTGATAGCCGTCGCTTCCACTCATTGTGCTTGAGATATCTACGGGTACATAGTTTTCAACAATATCTAATAAAGCATCGTCACCGTCTTTTGCATAGTAATCATCACTTGGTAAGTTTATATTACCTTTTTCATCACTGGCAGTAAAAATGTAGTAATTATCAGAAAAGCTAATT
>CAZQFH010000061.1:0-20254 GCA_964592595.1 uncultured Lentimicrobiaceae bacterium
AAGCCTAATTTTTTATGCCTAATTTTGTTCCAAACCTTTTTAGACTGAACTCATTTATCTAAGGTTTAAGAAACCTTTTCCAGTTTTTTCATAATGGAGAAAATAAATGCTGCTGCGATAAGCGACAATACAATAAAGATTGACCAAACCTGCCAGATAGCAACGCGTTCGTATAGATAGCTACCAACCCATAACATCTGATTACCCAGCGCTGTAGCACCAAGCCAACCACCCTGCATCAAACCCTGATATTTGGGCGGAGAAACTTTGGATACAAAGGAGATACCCATTGGGCTGAGGAAAAGCTCAGCAATGGTAAGCGTGAAATAAGTTGAGATGAGATAATAGGAACTTACACGTGGCGAATCGGGCATCAACTCTTTGAAAGGATCCAGACCAATTGATCCTACTAAAAGGATTACAAATCCGATGGCGGTAATGATCATCCCGATACCAATTTTGCGTGGGGCTGATGGCTCCATTTTTCTGCGGTTGAGCCAGGCAAACAAACCAACAATAATAGGAGTAAGCAATACAATCATGGCAGGATTAAAATGCTGGAAAATCTCAGGCGATATCGGGTTAACATCCGCATTATTGGTGTAAAAATAATACACCCCGATAGCAGCCAGAAAAGCAACTGCAGCGCCTATAAATTTAGATTTTGCGCTCGATTTTTTATTTAAAAGTGCACTCAAACCAAATATACCAACAATAATGGACAGCAACGACCAGATGTTAAATATGAGATAAGTGCCGGGGCCAACGGAAGTTTCTGTATAGTCACGTGCAAAAAAGTTCATGGTCAGGCCATTTTGATGGAATGCCATCCAAAAAAAGATTACTACACCAAAAACCAAAAACAAAGCAGTAAGCCTTTGTTTGGTTTCTTCTTTGCTCATTTCAATCACTTTTTCACCTTCTTTAACCACTTTCTTTTTAATATCAGGCAGTTTATTTTTAAAGATTGAATAAATAACAAATGAGATAATCATGGTTACAGCAGCAGCCCCAAAAGCATAGTTGAAGCCTGCACTGTAAGCTGCGAGGTATTTTTCGGCAAATGCTGGCAATTGCTCCAGACTCACAGTTTCGCCGGAAACTTTTGTAGCCAAAACCTGCAAAGGAGTAGTGTCGCCCAAAAGACCATCCTGATATTTATGGATCAGGCCTGGCAGTTCGTTGTCGCGCAGATATCCTTCTGATTTGATAAACCAGTTGATGATACCGGCTGCCACACTTGGAGCAAACAAGGCGCCGATATTGATTCCCATATAAAATACACTAAAAGCAGAATCGCGCAGATGAGCATACTTGGGATCATCGTACATCTGTCCGACAACAGCCTGCAGGTTTCCTTTGAAAAGTCCGTTACCAAAGGCAATTACAAAGAGTGCAACCAAGGTGAAAACCAACCCAAATCCTGGAATAGTCATCAACAAATAGCCGGCAAGCATCGTAATTAAACCAACAAAAATTGTCCCTTTATAATTCATGGTGCGGTCGGCAACAATGCCTCCTACCAGCGCTAATCCATAGATGAGTGCATAAAATACACTATATACAACTCCGGCGTTGGATTCGGTTAAGCCATACTTGGCGGTAAGGTAAAATACCAAAATACCCATCATGGTATAAAAGCCGAACCGCTCTCCCATATTTGCGAAAAACGCAATGATCAATCCTTTTGGATGTCCTTTAAACATAGTTAGTTAGGTTTTAATTATAAAATAGAATAATTGATGTTTGAATTGACTCCTGAAACTTAAAAGAACAAAAATAGAGAAAAAAACATGCCGGCCAACAAAAATCGGACGTCTCGTTAAGTATCAAGAAAGTTTCTAAATTGCAGGGCACACCATGTTTTATCTTGGTGTTTGAATTGCGGTACATTTTTTTAGGAAGGCAAAAAGGAGCCTTGTAATATTTTGAAGGTATATTCGTCTTAACATCAGAACAGCGCCTATGAATTCTGAAGACTTTAAGCAGCAGTTATTTGGATTTAAAAATAAGCTTTACCGCTTAAGCCTGCGTCTTTTATCAGACCAACAGGAAGCCGAGGATGCCGTTCAGGAAACCTATCTCAAACTTTGGAAAATGCGAAAGTCGCTCCATCATTACAACAGTAAAGAAGCCCTGGCCATGACCATGACAAAGAATTATTGTCTGGATCAACTCAAAGCCAAGCGCCGAACCACTTTGCCTTTGTCCAATGATGAGCAAAGCAGCAGCAGTTTACCTGATCCTCATGAACTTACTGAACTCAAGGACGACGCATCAAAAATCAACTTTCTGATTAACGCATTGCCTGAACAACAAAAAATTGTCATGCAGTTAAGGGATGTGGAGCAATATGAGTTTGAAGAAATCGCAAATATTACCGGCATGAATTTGAATGCCGTGCGGGTAAATCTTTCTCGGGCACGAAAGCAAATCCGGCAACAATTGATCCAACAACACAACTATGAAATACGAAGCTATTAATCAACTTATCGAAAAATATTTCGAGGGCCTTACCACCTTGGAGGAGGAATTGCTGCTCAGGGAATATTTTCTGCAGGAAGATCTTCCAAAAGATCACCTGGCACTCAGGCCTATGTTTGGTCTGACTAAAGCAATGCCGATGCTGGACGACAATTCTTTTGAAGCCAGCCTCGAAACCCGAATAGCCGATCGCCGATCTGAATTCGGAAAGACCTTCCGCTGGCCATTGATCGCCGCTGCTGCTGCAATAGCAATATTATTTTTTAGCCTGATCGATTTTAATCAATCTTCAGGTATCGAAGATACATTTAATGATCCGGTTCAAGCTTATGCACAGGCTACAAAAGCCTTGCAATTTGTAGGACTGAAACTCTCTGATGGCCTGAGTGCAACTGCTGTGGCCGAAAATAAATTCGATAAGGGCCTGAGTAAAATGGAAAAACTAAATTGGATAAATGCCGGAATTGAAAATACCATGCGCCTTGGCGAAATTGATCAAACACGAAAACTTTTAAATATTACACATAAACCTTAAAATTTAAAATTATGAAAAAGTATGTTGTTTTCCTGAGTATAGTTTTAATGCTCCCTTTGCTGGGTTTTTCGCAAACCACTTCAATCGATAAACTCTATGAAAAATATGCCGGCAAGGACTATTTTACTTCTATCAACATCTCTTCCGAAATGTTTAAACTCGCTGCCGGGCTTAGCCAGAATATGGAAGGCGAAGATGCCAGAGAACTCAATGATTTAGTGAATCAAATCAACGGCATGAAAATTCTCATTTTTGAAGATTCGCTGAAAAAAAGCAAAATTGATTTTATGTCTGAATTGAATAAATCAGTCAATTTCAATGACTTTGCTGAGCTGATGCGTGTAGAGGAAAAAGATGGAACGGTACGTTTTTTAACGAAGAAAAATAATGAAAACAAGATCAGCGAAATGCTGATGGTTGCCGAAGACAGCGGCGAAGTGGTGGTGATGAGTTTTACCGGTTCCATCGAACTGGAATCTATTGGTAAGCTAGCCAAAACAATGAATATGAAGGGAATGGAAAATCTGGATAAGCTCAATAAAAAGTGATTCTATCCTAAACTTTACTAAAGGGCATCGGTTTAGGCTGATGCCTTTTTTCTCATTTTTAGTTTTTCTACAAGGCAATGATTTAAGTACTTTTGTGCAAAATGATATTATGAATGCTAAAACCATCCGGTGGAAACAGCGTTTTCAATATTTTGAAAAGACAACAGACAGATTAAAAGAAGGTGCCGCAATTTCTAATCCAGATGTTTTTCAGAAAGCAGGGCTTATTCAGATTTTTGAAATCAGTTTTGAACTCGCCTGGAAAATCATGAAAGATTACCTGGAAGCTGAGGGATTTTTGGAAATTAAGTCCCCACGCGATGCCATTAAACAAGCTTTTAATATCGAGTTGATTGCACAGGGACATGTGTGGCTCGAAGCACTTGAAAATAGAAATCTTAGCGTACATACTTACAATGAAGCACTTGCCAATGAATTGGTAAACAATATCAAAAACAGCTACTTACCTTTGTTGCTTGAATTGAAAAATAAACTTTCACAAAAAACCTGATGTTTGGGCTTCAAAAATCTGATATATCTCTGATTAAAGCAATTTTCAGTGAGTATCCCGAGCTGGATAAAGTGATTATTTTTGGCAGCAGGGCAATGGGAAATCATAAAACAGGAAGCGATGTGGATTTGGCACTTTTTGGTAGTTTGCTGACTGAAAAAATAGTTTCCTCAATCCATTTTGAATTGAATGAAAACAGCCTGATGCCGTATTTTTTTGATGTAATTAATTACCACAGCATCAGCACTGAATCATTAAAGGATCATATCAATCAGCAGGGCAAATTACTTTATTTCAAGAAATGAATAAAAAAGCCTGCCAGAAAATCCCGGCAGGCTTTTTGAAAGCTTAAAATTAAACTGGTTAATACGCCCTGGCAAAATAAACCCGCTGTGCCGAAGGTTTTCCGCTATAAATACAATTGCCTTCTTCGGGGTAGCCTTCAATCGGGATCAAACGAATTGTAGCTTTCGTTTCTTCTTTGATTTTTTGTTCTGTCTCGGAAGTGCCATCCCAATGCGCCATCACAAAACCACCTTTTTCAATCCTGTCTTTAAAGTCGCTCCAGTTGTCAACCTTAAAAGTATTCTCATTCCTGAAATCCAAGGCTTTCTGAAAGAGATTCTTTTGAATTTGTTCCAACAAATTAGCCAGTTTTTGTTCCAGGTTTTGCAGGTGAAGCGATTCCTTTTCGAGGGTATCTCTACGTGCTACTTCAACAGTATTATTTTCAAGATCTCGCGGACCGATTGCCAGCCGAAGCGGAATACCTTTCAATTCCCATTCAGCAAATTTATAGCCTGGTTTTTGCGTTGTGCGTCCATCGTATTTCACCCTGATTCCTTTTGTTTCCAAAGCTTTTTTAATTTCATTGGCCTTATCAGAAATCTGTTCGTACTGTTCATCGTTTTTATAAATCGGAACAATAACAACTTGAATAGGAGCGAGTTTTGGAGGTACTACCAATCCGTTGTTATCCGAATGCGACATTATCAGGGCTCCCATCAGGCGGGTAGACACTCCCCATGAAGTAGCCCAAACATAGTCCTGTTTGTTCTCTTTGTTAAGAAATTTCACATCGAAAGCTTTGGCAAAGTTTTGTCCCAAAAAATGTGAAGTACCTGCTTGCAGTGCTTTTCCGTCTTGCATTAATGCCTCGATACAATAAGTTTCCACAGCTCCGGCAAAACGTTCGTTGGGCGACTTTACTCCACGCAGCACCGGAACGGCCATCCATTCTTCAGCAAACTCCGCATAAACCCGCAGCATCTGCTCGGCTTCGGCAATGGCCTCATCTTTGGTGGCATGTGCCGTATGGCCTTCCTGCCATAAAAATTCTGCCGTGCGCAAAAACAAACGTGTACGCATTTCCCAACGAACCACGTTAGCCCATTGATTTATTAACAAAGGCAGGTCGCGGTAGCTTTGAATCCAAGTGCGATAAGTGTCCCAGATAATTGTTTCTGAGGTTGGACGAACGATAAGTTCCTCTTCCAACTTGGCATCTTCGTCAACGATAATTCCTTTTCCATTGGGATCATTTTTAAGCCTGTAATGGGTAACCACTGCACATTCTTTTGCAAAACCCTCCACATGGCTTGCTTCTTTGCTAAAAAAAGATTTTGGGATAAAAAGCGGGAAATAAGCATTTTCGTGCCCCGTATCCTTAAACATCTTGTCCAGAGCCTGTTGCATACGTTCCCAGATGCCATATCCGTAAGGTTTGATCACCATGCAGCCTCTTACTGCTGAGTTTTCTGCAAGATCGGCTTTGGTAACAAGGTCGTTGTACCACTGAGAATAATTATCTTCGCGAGAGGTTAATGCTTTAGCCATGAATTTTTGGTATAGTATTTGTATTTTTACGATGAAAATGCAAAATTAGTAAAATCCCTTGGGGATAACACATAAAAGTCAAGGAGGACGATAAAATGAAAACTTTAAATTTAACCTTCATCGCACTGGTTCTGCTCACAGCAGGATGCGCTTCGAGTGGTGCTGTTTACGACGATGTTTATTATTCACGCGGTGGCAACACTACTGCTGCTCCTGAAAAACAGGAAAAGCTCGCAGAAGCATCACCCAACAAAACTTACACAGCAGCTACAGTAAATAGCAGTAGTAACTACGATTATGAAACTTATTATAAGGATGATGCTGCGCAAGCTGTGAACACTGTTCCGGCCGAACCGGTTTATCAAACCTCCGAAATAGTTACCGAAACTGACGGTACCACCTACACCACAACCGAAACTTATTACGACAGCGATTATGCCAGTCGCCTGAGACGTTTTGGTTCAGGTGCCTCCGCAAGTTTTGGTTATTACGACAGTTACAACACAAATTGTTATGATTGTGGTGGAAGTAATTTCTACCTTGGAGTAGGTTATCCATTTGGCTGGTCATTTGGCTACAGTTATGGCTATCCATATTATGGAAGCCGATACTACAGTCCGTTTTACAGACCTTACTACGGTTACGGCTGGGGTGGTTACTATGATCCTTTCTTTTACGATCCATGGTATGCATGGGGTCCTAGCTGGGGCTGGGGAGGATCATACTGGAGCGGCTACAACCACGGCTATTGGAATGGCTATTACAACGGCTATTATGATGGTGGTGGCGGGGGATATTCGGATTATAACCGTTCAAACAGATATTATGGACACAGAAGCAGTTTGGCAGGCGGATCACCACATCCATCAGGAAGTGCAAGAGGCATTAGAACGGGCGACGACAAGAAAGATACTTATGTTAGCAGTCGCGGTACACGCGGTGGATCAGCTGCAAGCGGCGGAAACACCATCACTGACAAAACCACTTCGGCAAGAGGTAGTAACAGCGGATATACCAGAGGTACAGCTGAACAAAAAACTACCGCTGAACGTGAAGCCAGGACTGAAAGACCTGCTAGTAGAATTGAAAGGCCTCAGCAAACTAAAGATAGAGCTGCATCACCTGCTACAGCAACGCGCGAAAGCCGTCCATCAGCCAATGAAAAAGTTAACGAATACAAAAATCGTTATCAACGGCCAGCAAGCAGCACTGCCACTTCAAGCGATAAACGCTACGAAAGGCCTAAAACTTACAGCTCGCCAAGTGACCGTCAACCCAGATCCAGCTCAGAATATGTGAGGCCACAACGCGAAACCAGAAGTACAACTACAAGTCCGTCAACAAGGTCAACGTATCAATCGAAACCTGCTACCACGCGTCAGACGCCAACTTATTCGAGCCCCTCACGCAGTACAAACACGCGAAGCTACAGCACTCCATCAAGGAGTTCAAGCTCACCCACAAGGAGCTCATCCAGTACGATCTCCAGAAGCTCGTCAGGATCCAGCTCCAGCGGAAGCTCAAGCAGAGGAAGCAGCTCTACGAGAAGTTCCTCATCAGGAGGACGGCGTTAAGCCCTTTGATTGAAGATGGTTGATTAGCTAAACAATTTATTCAGAACCCACAAAAATGCTCTTGGGAGTAACTTGTGGGTTTTTTATTCAAAAAATAATTGCACGATGAAAAGGATAAAATTAACAGGAATACTGCTGCTTATAATGGGATTAACCCAAGCGCAAAATGAAGTAGATGCCTTACGATTCTCACAAAGTTTTTATCAGGGAACAGCACGAAGCATGGCCATGGGGGGAGCTTTTGGAGCACTTGGAGCCGACTTTTCTGCCTTGAGTACTAACCCAGCAGGATTGGGACTTTACCGTAGCTCTGAGTTTACTTTTACCCCTGAAATTTCAACAGCTAAAACAGCTTCAACTTACAATGGTATGTTTGGTGAAGATTCAAGAACAAACTTTGGAATAAGCAATTTAGGCTTTGTATTCACTAATCCCATTCCAGAGGGAGCAACTGCTGCTCCCTGGAAATATTATCAGTTTGCTTTTGGTATGAACAAAACGAACAGCTTCAATAACAGAAGTTTTGTTCGGGGCGATAATGCCGATCATTCGCTTGTGGATGTTTACCTGGATGAAGTTTGGAATTACTATCCGGATGAAATTGAAGCTAATTTCCCATTTGATATTTATCCGGCATGGTATGTTTATGTAATCGATACTATCAGAGATAACAATGGTGATCTGGTTTACACCAGTCCGGTACCTCCGGGAGGAATTCGTCAGCAGGAGCTTACTAAAACCTGGGGTTCAAGCAGTGAGTGGTTATTTGCTGCAAGTGCCAATCTTGATGATAAGCTATTTTTGGGTGCAACCTTAGGACTGCCTTATGTTCGATATTTCAGAGAAACGGTTTACAGCGAAATTGACGTTGCTGATACCATTGCCTTTTTCGACGAGTGGAATTACAGGGAAACTTTAGAAACACGCGGATGGGGAATCAACCTCAAACTTGGTGCAATTTTATGGCCGGTTGACTGGCTCAGAATTGGTGCCGCTTTTCACACCCCTACTTACTATTATGGTTTGAACGATGTGTGGTACACCAGCACAGATGCACGATTGGGACCGGATTATAACCGAAAAGATTCTCCAACGGGTGAATATGAATACGAATTATCAACACCTTTGAAAGCTATCGGAAGTGTAGCCTTTATTATTGGTAAATACGGTTCGCTGAGTGCTGATTATGAGTTTATTGATTACAGCAATATGAAGCTTCGCGCTATTGATTATAATTTCACCGGTGAAAACGACGCCATCAAAAATCTTTATGGTTCGGCCAGTAATTTGCGATTCGGCACTGAATGGCGCTACAGTAGTTTTAGCTTTAGAGCCGGATATGCAATCTACGGCAGTCCCTATAGCCAGGGTGATGATATGGAATTTACCAATCTTTCGTTTGGGTTGGGTTATTCCGAAAGAGACTTTAGCCTCGATTTGGCTTATGTAAAAGGTGAGTACGCTAATAACTATTACCTTTACAGCTCGCCAAATTTTACTACGAATGCAGCAAAACAAGATTTTACTTCAAATCATTTTGCACTAACGGCAAGATTTAAGTTTTAGAATTGGTTTTGAACACACTCAAATGAGATGACTCAATGTTGTCTCATTTTTTTTGTATCCTGCTGATTCCTGCTCTGGCCTTTTGATGGATGCTCATGCGGTAGGTTTCTGGTTTTAGGGTCAAACATTTTTCATAGGCCTGAATTGCTTTGCCGAATTGTTTCTGATTTTCGTATAATTCTCCCATTTTCAAAGCGGCATTGGCAGCATAGTATTCAGGTGAATCTTCGCCAAGCAGCATCGTTTGGGTATAATTTTCGATAGCTGCATCTTTCAAATTAAGTTGATCGGCAACACGACCTTTGCGGTAATAAAGTTCCAACAAATCTTTTTCCTGCAGAACGGAAGCGTTCAATCTATTCATTACTGCATTTGCTTCATGGTAATATCCGCCGTCAAAAAGCAAGCGCGCTTTTAGAAGCACAGGATGATAAATTATTTGCTTTTTTGCTTCATCAATTGCCTGTTTATCTGTTTCCACCTGAGGCGAAGTGTATTTTAAGACATCCTTGAGCTGCATCAGGTATTTACTTGTATCTCCTTGAATAAGTGTTATCCAGGCGATTTTACGAAGGGCATCAGCTTTGTAATTGATGCCCTGAAAATTGGATTCAAAATTTAAGTAATAATTTTGTGAATTGCTATCCAATTTTCTGGCGAGCGTTTCGGCGTATAGGTAATCCAAAAAATGAAACGGGATATCAGATTGTAAAGTTTCACGGTTTTCCAGTAAACGCCTGGCTTTTTCATTATCACCGGTTTTCATCAATAAATTGGCTTCAGCATAGAGCAACAATGGTGTTTTATTTTCTATTTCGTTTAATTTGGAAAGTACTTTTTGGGCTGCCAATGGATCGGCAGAGAAGTTTATTTCAATGAAGCTGAGATAGAAAAGTGTTTCGGGAGTCCAGATTCGTAATTGTTCGTTTTTTTCTCCCAATTCAATGAGTTGCCACAATTGTTTTCTTCCTTCAGGAATACTTCCTTCCATCGACGAAAGATTCAAAACCCATTCATATTCAGGTGGAACATTTCCTAAAATGGCGTTCATTAATCCGGTTCCGAGCAGATTTGGTGCAAAATCAGGAAATTGTTTCTGATTTGCCTTCATGAGAAAATATGCTCTGCGAATTTCCAGTGCTGCAGTAAAATATTCCTTAAACTTCAACCGGATAAAAGCCCATTGCAGGTTTACAACTGCCAAAGACCACTTTTTAAAAGGTTCGTCATCAGGCAACGATTCCAGTTGTTTGATCCTTGCCTTGCGAAAAGCTTCCTTTTCTTTAAACAGTGCTTCCTCTTCTAAAATGAAAACACGCAGAAAATCCTGATAGTTATGCATGAGGGCTTTGCATGCGTTATCCTGAAGTTTGGCATTATTACCTATCAAGCTGTCGGCTTTACTGAATTGTAGATTGAGTGTTGCAATGTAGGCCTTTTTGCATGTATCATTAAAAATCCATTTGGAAGCTAATGATTTATTATTCAACAAGTTGAATAAAACAAAAAACCCCAGAATAAGCCAATATTTTTGCACAGTTCAAAATAAGTTAAGAATGGTAAAACTAACAAAAAAGGGAATAACGCTTAAGTTATTCCCTTCATTAATAACGAATTCTTGAAATTAGGCTGAGTAATGCTGAGCAATTTCGTGATCGACCAAGATACGTCCGCAATACTCACAAACAATGATTTTTTTGTGCATTCTGATGTCCAATTGGTGCTGAGGCGGGATTTTATTGAAACAACCACCACAAGCATCACGTTCAATCTGAACTACTGCTAAGCCGTTTCTGGCATTCGAACGGATACGTTTGTAAGCAACTATTAGGCGATCTTCTATGAGTTTTTCGTTAGCTTTTGATTTTTCAATCAGCGCTTTTTCATCTTTTTCTGTTTCTTCGATAATGGATTGTAGCTCTGATTTTTTTACATCCAAATCAGCATTACGCTCTTTCAATTTTTCTTTAGCTATTTTCATCAATTCTTCGAGTTCGGTGCGCTTTTCTGTGAATTCACGGATACGCTTTTCTGCCAACTGAATCTCTAGCGTTTGAAACTCAATTTCTTTCGAGAGTGAATCATATTCACGATTATTGCGTACATTTTGTTGTTGTTCTTCGTAGCGCTTAATCAATGTTTCGCTTTCTTTCATGGCTTGTTTTTTCTCCGTAATAGCTTTCGACATCGATTTCATTTCGTTGTCGATATTATCCACGCGGGTTTCAAGGCCAATTATTTCATCTTCCAGATCCTGCACCTCAAGCGGAAGCTCACCGCGGATGATGCGAATTCTGTCGATTTGCGAATCAATCTGCTGTAGCGAATAAAGCGCAACAAGTTTTTGTTCTACACTAACTTCTGCAACTTCTTCTACCTGAGCTTGTTTGGTGGCTTTTGTTTTCTCAGCCTGCTTTTCAACTGCCATATTTTGATCTTTTATAAATTTCGGAAATACCTGACTGCATTTGTATGCTCTTCTGAAATCAGGGCTGCAAAATTAGGAATTTTTTTCCGAATCAACTCAGCCATTAATTCTTTCGTAAATTGTTCAGTTTCAAAATGCCCTGCATCCACCACAAGTAATTCGCCATCGGCTTCAAAAAAATCGTGGTATTTCAAGTCGGCTGTAACAAAGGCATCAGCTTTGGCGGCTTTTGCCTGCTGTAATAAAAAAGCACCCGATCCACCACAAATCGCTATATGTTGCATTTTTTTTCCTGTAAAAGCAGTGTGTCTTAAAAAAGGAGTACCCAGTTTTTCCTGAATGAGATTTAAAAAATCAATTTCTTCAAGCGCTTGGTCGAGTTTGCCGATCATACCAGCTCCAATTTCGTTGTGTGCATTATCAAGCGAAAATATATCATAAGCCACTTCCTCGTAAGGGTGAGCGTATTTCATAGCCTGAATGACTTTTTCAACTAAAAAAACTGGCACGATAGTTTCAATTTTTATTTCTGCCTCCTGATGTAATTGTCCCACCTGTCCAACAAATGGATTTGTATTATCTCCTCCTCTAAAAGTACCTGTTCCAGTGGTGTTAAAGCTACAACTGTCGTAGTCTCCGATATGTCCTGCGCCGGCTTCAAACATGGCCTGACGCACCTGACCTGCTTGGGCGGTCGGACAAAAAACACCTATTTTTCTGAGATTCCCACTTGCAGTGCTAAGGATGTTCAGGTTTTTCAATCCAAGCACAGCCGCAAGCTTGCCATTTACACCATTTTTTATGTTATCCAGATTGGTGTGCATAGCCGCAATCGCAATATCGTTTTTAATTGCAGCACTTACTATTCGCTCGACTGGATTGTTGTTTGCAATACGTTTTAAACCTTTAAAAATTAGTGGGTGGTGAGCAATAATGAGACTGCAGTTCTTATTAATGGCCTCTTCGATCACTGCCTCGGTAACATCAATTGTAAGTAATGCCTTTTCTATTTTTGTTTCAGAGTTCCCAATCAGTAATCCTGAGTTATCATAAGATTCCTGAAGCGAGAGATCAGCTACTTCGGTAATTGATTTTAATAAATCTTTAATTTTCATGTTTTTTTTTCAAATTAATAATTTGCTCAAGCCTTTCTGGCTTTTATAAATTCCACAGCATTAACACAAAAGCTTGCTATTTACTATTTTTTTTGCGAATACACAGTCAGTCAGTTATGAAATCATTTTTTTTAAGTAGCGTAAAAATACATAATTTTGAAACTGCTTAAGTATGGAATAGGATCGTTTAATATTAACCTTGTATTTAACTTTGTTAGACATGCGCTTTATTTTATTGCCATTGATTTGGATATATCAGCTAATTTTAGTTGTGCGCCATGTATTGTATGATTGGGGTTTATTAAGTGCGGCACGATTTCAAGTTCCTGTGATTTGTGTTGGTAACCTTGCCATGGGCGGTACAGGCAAAACACCACATATAGAATATTTAATCAGATTATTTAAAAATGATTTCAAGACGGCTGTGCTAAGCAGAGGCTACGGAAGAAATTCAAAAGGCTTTAAACTTGCTTCGGGTAATATGACCTACCGCGAAATAGGTGATGAACCTATGCAGTATTTTAAAAAGTTTGATGATATTGTCGTGGCTGTTGATGAAAACAGAGCAAAAGGTGTTGATACATTGTTGAAAATGCCAGATCCACCACAAATAATTTTGCTGGATGATGCCTTCCAGCATCGGGCTATTGATGCAGGACTAAATATATTACTCACAGATTATCACAATCTTTATCCTAACGATTTTCTTTTCCCGGCAGGACAGCTCAGGGATATTAATGCTGCAGCTAAACGTGCTGATATTATTGTTGTTACTAAAACCCCAAAAGTTTTCTCGCCTTTTACACGCAGAAGACTCACCGAGATAATACAACCTAAACCTCATCAAAAGCTTTATTTTTCTTTTCTTAGTTATGGGAGAATGATACCTGTAGGAGAGGTGGCTCAAATTGCTGTGCCAAGAAAAATTTCAACGGTATTGATGTTTTGTGGAATTGCAAATCCGTATCCCCTTCAGGAGTTTTTGCAAAAAAAATGCACTGAATTAATAACAGTTGATTTTCCTGACCATCACACTTTTCAAAAAAAGGACATGTATCACATTATAAATGAATACAAAAACATCCTTGGCAAAAATAAGATCATCGTAACAACCGAAAAAGATGCCATGCGTTTAATCGATTCTCCTTACTTTAGCCTGTTCAAAAATATACCACTGTTTTATGTTCCGGTGGAAGTGAAATTCCACGAGGAAGAACAGCAAAGTTTTGATCAACAGCTAAATGAATATGTTAGAACAACTACAGCAAACCGTTAACTACATTCGGTCGATTGATGATTTTGAACCTGAAATAGGTGTAATTTTAGGAACAGGGCTCGGAGGTTTGGTAGATGAGATGGAGATTGTTTCTGCAATTTCTTACGAAAATATTCCACATTTTCCTGTTTCTACTGTGCATGGCCATCAGGGGCGTTTGATTTTTGGTAAGCTTAGTGGCCGCAGGATCATTGCCATGCAAGGACGCTTTCATTATTATGAAGGCTATTCTCCTGCCGCGTTAACATTTCCGATACGGGTGATGAAAATGTTGGGAATAAAGTTGTTAATCGTTTCTAATGCAAGCGGTGGCCTAAATCCTGAATTTGCCATTGGTGATTTGATGTTTATAAATGATCATATCAATTTGATGCCCAATCCTTTAATTGGTAAAAATGACGATCGCTTAGGCACGCGATTTCCGGATATGAGTGAAGCTTACGATAAAAATATTCTGAAATTGGCTCATGAAGTGGCCGAATCGCTTGCCATTAAAGTGCATGAAGGTGTTTACGCCGCTGTATCAGGACCCACCTTCGAAACGCCTGCTGAATATCATTACATCCGTGTGATTGGTGCTGATGCAGTTGGGATGTCAACCGTACCTGAAGTGATAGTGGCTCGCCACATGAAATTACCTGTTTTTGCTGTTTCTGTGATCTCTGATCTTGGTGTAATAGGAAAAATTCAGGAAATATCGCACGAAGAAGTGGTTGATGCTGCTGGAAAAGCACAACCTCTGATGACACAGATTATCAAAGAATTACTACAAAAAGATATTATTTAAAAGCTATATGTCACTAAAGGGCAGACACATCTATTTTGCATCTGATTTTCACCTGGGAGTACCCAATCACGACAGCAGTTTGAAGCGAGAGAAAAAGCTGGTCGCCTGGCTTGAAAGTATTCGTTATCAGGCAGCTGAGATTTTCTTGATGGGTGATGTGTTCGACTTTTGGTTTGAATACACAACGGTGGTGCCCAAAGGATATGTGAGGCTTTTAGGCAAGTTGGCAGAAATCACCGACAGCGGAATTCCGGTGCATATCTTTAGGGGAAACCATGATATATGGGCCTTTGATTACCTGCAAAAAGAAGCTGGCATCAATTTATATCGTAAACCACAAATAAGAGAGTTCAATGGCAAAAGTTTTTATCTGGCGCATGGCGATGGCCTTGGACCGGGAGATAATGGCTATAAATTTTTGAAAAAGGTTTTTGAAAATCGCTTTAATCAGTGGCTTTTCCGATGGTTGCACCCTGATCTTGGAACGAGGATGGGGCTGTATTTCTCTCATAAAAGCCGGATTGCCAATGTGGCTCGCGAAGAAAAAAGCAATTTTAAAATCGTTGCCGAAGAAGAAATGTTGTTTCATTATTGTCAAAACCTCATTAAATCAGGAGAGCAGCACGACTTTTATATTTTTGGTCATCGGCATATTCCACTGGATTTTAAGCTAAATGAAAAGGCTAGAATGATTATTTTGGGTGATTGGGTTACGAATTTTACCTATGCCGTATTTGATGGTGAAAAATTGGAATTGAAACGATTTCATTTATAGTATAATCCCATCCAGTCGTGGACGGTATAACCATCATTTATTGCCCAATTAAATTTTATTCCCTTACAAAACTTTGCAAATCAAATTTCTATGTTCTTGATTCTGATCCCGTAGGGATCAAATACGGGTAGAAAAATATTCCAATAAAAATCATTCCGTCCCGTAGTGGACGGCATATTACAACAAAAATGATGATTATTGATTTATGAAGATATCAATCAATATTCAGCTTTATATTAAACAGGTTGAAAAACATAGCGTTCATCGAAGGGAACCTCGAATTCTTCCAAAAACTCAATGTATTCTTCCAAAAATGTTTTTTTGCGATGATGAATTTTCTGATCTTTAATGTAATCAATGACGTTATCAACCTGTGACTTGCTGTAAGAAAACCCGCCAAATCCCTCCTGCCAGGAAAAACGTCCCGTAACAAATCCCTTTTGGTTAATCCATTTTGAAGAATCTCCTTTTACTTGCTGCATTAAATCCGACAAGGATTGATTAGGTCTCATTCCAAAAAAAATATGGATGTGGTCTGGCATACCATTGATAGCTAAAACTTTATGCCCGTAGTTTTGGATAATCCCTGTGAGATAACGATATAATTCTATTTCCCAGGAAGGTTTGATAACACAATGGCGATTTTGAACCGTGAAGACGGTCTGAATATGAATTTGGGTGTATGTGTTGGCCATAAGGATTTGTTTTATCCATCAAATCTAAAAATAATTTGTGAATCATATTTTTTTTGTGGTTTGCATAATTCCGTCCCTGACGGGACGGCAAATTTGTTGGTCAATTTTTTCTACCCACATTTGGTGCCTAACGGCACCAAGCAGTTTGATCTAATATAATGTATTGAATATTAAGCTAAAAGATCTTGAAGTTGATCCCGTAGGAGATCAAATACGGGTAGAAAAACATTCCAAAAAAGACCATTCTGTCCCGTAGCGGACGTTATAATTGGCATTTTAATTTTGCAATGAAACATTATTTTTTCAAAAACCGTTGCAAATCAACCTCCGGATTCAATGGTTTTTGATATAACAAATGCTCCACAAATTGTTTCCTAAGCCATGGTGCAATCATAAGCCCACGCGCACCCAAGCCATTAAAAATCGCCAGTTGTGGGTACTCAGGCTGTGCGCCGATAACCGGACGCCGATCTGCAACAGCAGGCCGTACACCTGCTTGATGATCAATCACTTCAACTTTAGTATTTAAAAAAGCAGCCAGCTTGCCTAATAAATTTACTCTTGCCGATACAGTGGGTTCATCAGATAGATCGTCCCAGTTATAGGTTGATCCCAAACGAAATAAATTGTTACCCAAAGGCAATAAAAACACGTCTTTATTGAGTAAATAATTGCTTTTTAGGTTTTCAATTTTCAGCGTTAGCAATTCCCCTTTTACCGGACGGAAAGGAACAAAATCAAAAAACGGGTTTTTCACAGCCTGCCAGCCTTCACAGAAGATAAGTTTGTGGGCTTGACAACAATTTTTATAAGTAACTCCATCACTCGAAAGATGCAGCTCATCCAAATCAAATCTTTCCGATAACATAACAGCCCGACCAGCTACAATTTTATTGATTTCCTCCAGAAAAACGACAGTATCCAACCAATATCCCTGCACAAAACCTGCACCGAAAGGTTGAATAAGCAGTTCATTATCTGTAACATAACCTATGCTATCAATCCATTGGGCAATCGCTGGCTTTGTTATTTTCTGCTGCCACAAGACCTCATCCTGTTCTCCGAAAATTTTGGCGATTGTAATCGGATACAAAAAGCTTCTTTGTGAAATTTCTTCAATCGATTGGTAGAAATTTACCGCCTCTGGCAGCAGTTCGTTAACCTTCCAAACCGGTGTCAGGTATCTGAAAACTAATGGATTAATCAGTCCGGCTGCAACTGCTGTTGAGCTTTTTTCTTGTCTGGAATGTATCCAGCAAACATGTTGTCCTTGTTGTGTAAGTTGATAAACCAACACACTTCCGGCAAGTCCGCCACCCACGACGATTTGATCAAAATGATCCAAAACTCAGACAAATTTTGCAATCAGTTCAACTAATCGGCTGGCATAACCCATTTCGTTATCATACCAGGCTACTACTTTTACAAGTTTATTTTTGTCGCCCAGCACAGCCGTTAGGCCGGCATCAAAAACAGCGGAATGGGTATTTCCAATTACATCTGTTGATACAATAGGATCTTCGGTATATTGTAAAATTCCTTTGAGCTCGTTCTCGGCTGCAGCCTTAAAAGCTGCATTTATTTCTTCTACACTGGTCGATTTATCCAGCGTGCAGGTAAGGTCGGTAAGCGATCCATCCGGCACTGGAACACGAATTCCCGCACCTCCAAGATTTCCTTTCAGGTGAGGGAAAATTCTGGTAGCGGCTTTGGCAGCACCGGTTGTAGTTGGCACGATAGAGTGGGCAGCAGCTCGTCCGCGACGCCAATCCTTGTGTGGCCCATCTACAAGGTTTTGATCTTTGGTATAAGAATGTACCGTTGTGATGAACCCTTTTTGAACTCCCCAGTTTTCGTGCAGTATTTTTATCAAAGGAGCCACATTATTGGTTGTACAGGAGGCATTCGAAATCAGGTCTTCATCCCTGTTGATCAAATGATCATTAACACCTAAAACAATATAGGGAACATCTTCGCGGATGTCTTTGGCCGGAGCCGAAATGATCACTTTGCGCGCTCCGGAAGCATCAATATGTTGGCGGGCTTTTTCGGGTTCAGTAAAAAAACCAGTTGATTCAATCACCACATCAATTGCCAACTCTTTCCAGGGTAGCTGTGCCGGATCGGACTGATTCAAGACCTTTATTTTCTTGCCATTCACCAGCAAGTAATCTCCTTCTACACTGATATCTCCCTGAAATGCTCCCTGAACGGAATCGTACTTCAGCAAGTGCGCAAGATTATCCGTTTCGGCGAGGTCGTTTATAGCAATAACTTCCATATCATTTCTGAGCATCAATCTTCTGAAAGTGATGCGGCCAATACGGCCAAACCCGTTTATCGCAATCCGAATAGGCTTCATAATTCTTAGCTTTAAACGGCAAAGTTAGGATTTTGAGGGCTGCCAGCCAATGAAAAGTTTTGGAGCGGTTTTGAAAGAGGTTTTACTCGAATCAATTTCGCTGTTCGTTTCTTAAATAACATTAAAACAAGCAGAATCAAATAATTTATCAATCAAAACCCTCGTTTATAGGATGCCTAAAAACCAGAAATTCCTTATTTTTACAAAAAATTATTTACCACTAAAATTTTACTAATGGAAAAAATCAAAACGTACATCGAATCCAACAAAGACAGATTTTTAGACGAGCTTTTCGGACTGATTCGTATTCCTTCGATCAGTTCGCTTAGCGATCATAAACCTGATATGCAAAAAGCTGCTGAATACTGGCGCAACAGTATTTTAAAAGCCGGAGCTGATAAAGCAGAAGTGATGCCTTCGGATGGCAATCCGGTTGTTTATGGTGAAAAAATCATTGATCCTGATTTTCCTACCGTACTGGTTTACGGCCACTATGATGTGATGCCTGTTGACCCTATCGAATTGTGGAATAGTCCGCCATTTGAACCTGAAATAAGGGATGGAAAAATCTGGGCGCGTGGTGCTGATGACGATAAGGGTCAGGCTTTTATGCATGCCAAGGCTTTTGAAACTTTGGTGGCTACAGATAGTTTGCCCTGCAATGTAAAATTCATGATAGAAGGCGAAGAAGAAATTGGTTCTCCCAACTTAGGTAAATGGTGCGAGCAACATAAAGATATGCTTAAAGCTGACGTGATTTTGGTTTCAGATACCAGCATGATTGGTCCTGACGTGCCCTCAATCACAACAGGATTGCGTGGCTTGGCTTACTGGCAGGTTGAAGTTACGGGACCTAATCGCGATCTGCATTCTGGTTTGTTTGGCGGAGCCGTTGCCAATCCTATCAATGTGTTATCGAAGCTAATTGCTTCTATGACAGATGAAAACAATCATATCACCATTCCTGGTTTTTATGATGATGTGCTTGAATCCACTCCCGCAGAAAGAGAACTTTTAAACAAAGCTCCTTTCAGTGCAGAAGCTTATAAAAAAGCTATTGATGTGGAAGAGTTGAATGGCGAAAAAGGTTATACAACCATCGAGCATACAGGCATCAGACCCACTTTTGATGTTTGTGGTATCTGGGGTGGTTATGCCGGTGAGGGTGCCAAAACCGTGCTTCCTTCAAAAGCTTATGCCAAGATTTCGAGCCGTTTGGTGCCTAATCAACATCATAAAAAGATAGAGGTGATGTTTAAAGAACATTTTGAAAAGATCGCTCCAAAATCTGTAAAAGTTAAGGTTGAATACCTGCATGGCGGACAGGCTTATGTATGCCCGATCGATCTTCCGGCCTACAAAGCAGCCGAGAAAGCTTATATGGATGTTTATGGCAAGCAGCCAATCCCAATGCGTAGCGGTGGGAGTATCCCGATCATTTCAACTTTTGAAGAAATCTTGGGTTTGAAATCCGTATTGATGGGCTTTGGCCTTGAATCAGACGCTATTCATTCGCCCAACGAAAACTATCCCCTGGATAATTTCTACAAAGGCATTGAGTCAATTGCAGCTTTCTACGGGCATTTTGCTAAGATGTAAGCAAAAATCTACACATAAACAAAAGCTTGTCTTCCCCATAGCCAAGGACTTATCCGGAGGTTATGGGGAAGTTTTTTTTGGCTGATAAGATTAGGAATCTGTTTACAATTAACCCAACTTGCGGCCAAATCATCAAAATCCAAGAAAAAGCAGCCTAAAATGA
>CAZQFH010000062.1:0-16375 GCA_964592595.1 uncultured Lentimicrobiaceae bacterium
CACAAAGATAATAAGATTTTTTACTTTGTCAAGTTATATCATGAACGGACTACTATTTAGTTGCACAACTTTATAAATACTGTCGAGAGATCCCCTGTGGATTGATTGTTGGCGCCAGGGATAATAACAGAGCCAGTTTCAATAATTCCCTCATTCGTCAAGTCGAATCCGAGCTTATACTTAGAATACAATCAGGCTCAAATGCAAACAGGTTTCTGCTATTCAATTATGCCGGACAAATAGTTGAAGATGTTGAACTTATTCCTTATCAGGATCAAACGTATCGAATCAAAGCACCGGGTGCAGGGTTTTATATAGGTGTGTTACAAAACAATCAAAGCGTTTTGGAAAAACAGAAAGTTGTAGTGATAGAAAAAAATAATATATGATCAAAACCTTTATGAAAAAAGTAAAAACAGCATTATTTTCAACACTATTCTCAATCATAGCAATCAGTGCATTTGGTCAGGATTACTATCCATTAATTCAAGAGAACAACACCTGGAATGTGCTATCTGTGGCTGGATTCATTTTTGATACAACTTATTCTACAATTACTTACAAACTTACAGGAGACACAATTATCAATGCTAAAACCTATAAAAAGCTATATGCTTCAGAGGAAGAACAAGCCGTGAATTGGAGTCTTTGGGGGTTTATGAGAGAAGATACAGACAAAAAAGTATGGATAAGATGGCATTCAGATGATGAAGAATTTCTGGCGTATGACTTTTCAATTGACGTAGGCGATAGTGTTTTAGTTGGAATTGATAATCCGGAGTATTTACGTGTTGATTCAATAACTGAAGTTGTGATTAATCAAAGTCAGCGAAAAAAATTCTGGCTATCTGCTATCAATTTACCAACCTTTTATAACGAAATCTGGATTGAAGGAATCGGAAGTAGTAAAGGGATTTGTTGGAGTGGCTCTGTATTAGTTGTTGGGGGCTGGTACCGGCTTTTATGTATGCATGAAAATGAAACGCTAATATACTCAAATCCAAATTATGAATCTTGCTATTTGATAACGGAGATTAATGAAATCGAAAATCCAAGCTTGAAGATTTTCCCCAATCCCGCCACCACCCAAACCTCGCTCCAGCTACCCGAAAATACTGCTCTTTCACAGATACAATTAGCGCTTTACAATTCCTCAGGCAGGCTGCTCTACAAAACAAAGCCAATCAGTCATTTTCACAAGATTGATGTGGCACATTTGCCCAAAGGCTTGTACCTGGTGCGCGTATGGAATGGAGAAAAGTGGTTCATGGAGAAGTTGGTGGTGCGCTAGGTTTTTTGTTTTTTAAACTCCTCTCAGGGAATTTTTTTCCATCCTTCAGTTAGCTATAAATCCCAGGTTTAGGCTTTAACGGGAAAGATATCTATAATCATTTCCCGCAGACCTGACAGCTGTCTGGCTGATTTCGCAGATATTCCCAGATAAAGTATGGACAATCATAAAATACGATCTGCGTTAATCTGCGTAGTCTGCGGGAGAAAAATTTTAGAATAAACTCCGTAAATTGATCTGCTTGCCCTAAGACTGAATGGTTTTTGGGGAATTGAATAGAAATCCTATATTTACCGGCTAAAATTTTTAAGAACCAAAAACCATACGTATGAAACGCTTTTATTTAAGTTTTATAGGAGTAATTTTTTCTTTTGTTTTATTGGCACAGGTGCAGCCCGGCGATCCCTGGTTTGGTGAGAGTTGCACAAGTATCATGGCGGGCAAAGCAGCCACTGTGGACGGATCAGTGATCACAGCACATACCTGCGATGGCAACTACCGCACCTGGCTTCGCATGGAAAAAGCCGCCGAACATGCCGATACTGCCACATATAAAGTTTACAAGGGTACTTTGCATACCGAAACCCCCGGCGATATGCGCAAGGTGGAACTTGCCGGTGAAATCCCACAGGTGGCTAAAACCTTTGCTTACCTCAACACTGCCTATCCCAGCATGAACGAAAAGCAGCTCGCCATGGGCGAAACTACTTTTGTAGGACCTGATACGCTGGTAAACAAAAACGGCATGTTTCTGATCGAAGAGTTGCAAAGTGTTGCCCTGCAGCGCACCGACAATGCCCGCGATGCCATCCGGCTGATAGGCGAACTGATCAAAACATACGGCTATGGCGATTGGGGCGAGTGTATTACCATTGCTGACAAGCACGAAGTGTGGCAGATGGAAATTCTGGGTGCAGGCCCTGATGAGATTGGAGGCGTATGGGCTGCACAGCGTATTCCTGATGACCATGTGGGCATTTCTGCCAATATCAGCCGAATCGGGAAAATCGACCGCAAAAACGAAGATTATTTCATGGCTTCGGATAATGTGGAAGCAGTAGCCAAAAAATATGGCCTCTGGGACGGAAAAGGTGATTTCGTGTTCTGGAAAGCCTATGCCGATCGCGAAAAACCCTTTATGATCCGTGAGTTTTATGTATTGAGTACGCTGGCTCCTTCGCTCAAGCTGAGCATGGAAATGGATGAACTGCCTTTTAGTGTAAAACCAGACGAAAAGGTAAGCCTGCGAACCATTTCCGAATTGTACCGGGCTACTTACGAAGGCACACCCTATGATATGACCCAAAATATCAAAATGGTAAAAAAACGTTACGAAGACCGCAAAATGGTTGGTGAAGATACCATCATCAGTCCCATTGCACATGCCTGGCCTACAGGCGATTTCAGGAATACAATCAACTATTTGGCGCCTGGAACAATTGAGTTTCAGCGTACGGTTGCTGTTTCGTGGTGCTCCTATTCGCATATCATTCAGCTGCGCGATTGGCTTCCGGATGAGGTGGGTGGCGTGGCCTGGTTTTCGTTCGATAATCCTGCCGAAAGTCCGCGCATCCCTATCTTTGCCGGCACCTCCGATCTGCCAGAAAGCTTTAATTACTGCGGCCAAAAGCGCTATCGCGAAGATGCTGCCCTTTGGGATTACCGCAAAGCCAACAAACTGGCTACTGTAAGCTGGGGAAAAACCAAGGATACCATGGAAGAAGCGGTGTTGTGGTTCGAAGAAAAGGCTGCTGGCGAATTGCCGCTTGTTGAAAACAAAGCTGCCGAACTTTTGCAGGAAGGCAAAAAGGAAGAAACTGCCGAATACCTCAAAAACTACACACGCGACTTTGAAGCGGCAACAAAAACACGCTGGGAGCAGCTGGAAGCGCGTTTTTGGGAGATGTTTGGCAGGGGATTTTAGATGGGCTTGGATAAAAGCAACTATTTTGTTTCTCGAAGTTTGCGCAGGTTTTTAATGTACTTGAACTTATTTATTGGCATGGCGTTAGCTTTGGCGTTGGCTTTGGCTTGTTTTTTGACAAGCAGAACCTGCTTCTGTTTTAACCAAAAGCCTCCAAACCCTTCGATTCAAGTCATAGGCATCAAGCTCAGGTGCAGCGCACTATTAATTTTTTCTTTTAATTTGTAACCGATGTGAAACCGCTGCGTCAAATGGGTGAAATTAAAAAATTGATAAACCTTAAATTTTGAACACCATGATTGACGTAACCGCTATTATGATCACCGGCATTGTGTTTGCCACCATCTACGGACTTTTCTTTTTGTTTATCCGCCGCCGCGAAAGACTTACCCTTATCGAAAAAGGTATGGACGCTTCTATCTTTTACCAAAAGGATAAAAACACTTCCTATATCAGCCTGCGCTATGGCATGTTGTTTATTGGCGTTGGTGTGGGAATTTTATTGGGAAACATACTGGCTGTAACCACAAATCTTTACGAAGAAGTGGCCTATTTCTCGATGATATTCCTCGGAGGAGGAATTGCGCTGGTTGCCAATTATCTGATTGAGAAAAAAGAAAAATCCAATCAGCAATGAAACGCATTTTATGCTTGATCGTTTTGCTGGGACTCGCGCTGGGCGTGCAGTCTCAGCATGATTTTAATGCTCAGAAGGCTGACAGTCTTTTTCAACTGTTGCAAGAAAACCAGCGCTGGATGGGGTCGGTGATGCTTCGAGAGAATGGGGAGATTGTTTATCAGAACGCCATTGGTATGGCGGATTTGGAGGGCAATATTTCAAACACCTTGCAAACCCGTTTCAGGATAGGTTCTCAAACCAAAACATTCACTGCAGTGATGATCTTGCAGCTGGTGCAGGAAAACAAACTCAAAATGGATGATTTGCTTTCACAGTTTTTTCCTGAAATTCCAAATGCTGAGCAAATAACATTGGCACATCTGTTGAGGCATCGCAGCGGCATTTACAATTTTACCAACGATCCGGAATACCTGACGTATCACACCAATCCTATAGCGCAAAAAGAGATACTGCAAAAAATCACCGGCTATCAGCCTGTTTTTGAACCCGGAAGCAAAGCCGAATACAGCAATTCAAACTACATATTGTTGGGCTATATCCTTGAAGCAGTCACTGGAATGGACTATGCCGAAAACCTGAAAGCGCGGATTACAGAACCGCTTGGCCTGGAGCATACCTATTATGGAAGCAAAATCAACCCTGACATATCAGAAGCGTATTCTTACAAATGGGAGGGAGGAGCATTTGTGCTTGAAGCCGAGACAAATATGCAGATTCCGCATGGTGCCGGTGCTGTTGTTTCAACGGTTCGAGACATCACACTTTTTCTGGAAGCCCTTTTCAATGGTCGCTTGCTTGCAGAAGAGCAGTTTGCCGAAATGATCCGTCTGGAGGATGATTTTGGATGTGGTTTGTTTGTGATGCCATTTTATAACCATAAAGGAATGGGACATACTGGTGGTATCGATGGCTTCAGCAGCATGATGGCTTATTTCCCGGAGCAGCATCTGGCTGTGAGTTTGCTTTCAAATGGCGGCCACTTTTCGAATAATGAGGTGATGATTGCTTTGCTGAGCACGTATTATGGCATGGCTTACGAATTACCCGAATTCACTGAGGTGCAAATTAGTAAGGAAGTGCTGGAGCGCTACGAAGGGGTTTATGCCAGTCCATCTTTTACATTGAAGCTTATCATTCGTCAGCTGAACGGTCAGTTGGAAGGGCAGGGCAGCGGTCAGCCTGCATTTCCACTCGAAGCCAAAAACGACAGCATATTCACCTTTGATATGGCGGGCTTACGCATCCTTTTTCATTCTGATAGCCTGACGCTTTATCAGGGCGGCATGACCATACCAATGGATAGAGAAAAAGGAGAGTAAAAAGCCAGCAGTATGCCTTGAAGTTGATTGCAGGAATGAATTATTCCGGCTTTTTTGTTTTAAAGATTTATTACTGCCCTCGATGGCGCCGATTTGCCTGCACTGAGCTTGTCGAAATGCAAGCGGTGTCCGTAAAACTTATTTTTAGTTTCATGCTTTCTGCTCAAAATAACAATTTTCTTTGAAATATTAAAGAAAGAATAATCGACTTATTTTCCAGTGCTTAGAAGTATTTCTTCAAAATCCTTCATTTCCTTGTGAAATTTATACCTACATTTTAAAGAGGTTTTGTCAACATAATTGCATTTAATTTTAGCATTTTTTACATTTAAATATTTGGGATACAAGGGATTTTCAAATAAAACTACTTTGAAAAGTTTTGCTTGTAGGTCTTTAACTTTAATTTTGAGTGGGTCATATCCATACGTATCTATATAAACTATGCTATCAGCTGCAATTTCATTTACTTTTAATTGATATGGCATATCATTATCATAAATTTTTACCCAATTTGCTTGCCCATTTGGTAATAAACAATAAATGATTGCATCACGCTTATCAATAGGCATATTATTATGATCTTTTAAATTAAAGTAAAAAACATTTTCATCCTCTTGAACCAAGTTTGAACTGTATGTAGACCTTGTATTGCCGATATAAGAAAGGTCATTAACTATTTCAAAACTATTTGTTGTCTCGCAACGTTCTTTAATAAAACCTCCTCCGATTACATTTCCAAATTTAAACTCAGCATAGTTATCGTGCAGTACTAAACTATCATTGTTTTCATTGTAAAATGTTTTGACCTGTTTATTGTTTTGACTAGTAACTGTCAGAAAAGCAAATAGTAATGTAATCATAAATAGTACTTTTCTCATATCAAAAATTTAAAATGTTATAGAAATAAAATCCATACTCATGAACATTCTTGTTGTTTATGATAAACTTTTCTCCGAAATTGTTGAATACTATTTTGAATTTTGGAATTCCATCAATCAATTTATCGGACCACAGTACGAGTTTTGTTACCGGCATTGCATGTCCGCTATTTCCCCATACTGAAGTATATCCAAAAACACCACTTTCAGTTGAGGGGAGTTTATCAATTAAACCGTTAAAGAAACCTAATTTCTCACCATCAATACCAGCAAAATCAAAAAAATCTTCCAAATAGATGTTTTTCATTGATGTAGAGGCTATATCTTTAGACGCAAAAAAATCAGAAATCATATTTTTGTAATATTCTGCATTATTTTCAGGGTCTAATTCTCCTAGTGTCATAGGAAAGCAACCATCTTTAATTCTATCAGAGGAAGGATAGTGATTATATTTATAATGTTGTACTCTTTTTTCTCCCCCACTCCAAAAGTTATTCCCATTTCTTGCTGCTCTGATGCCACCAGTAATGCCACCCGTTAAGCCGCCAATAGCACCGCCCCACAAGCCGGAGTTTAGCCCATTGCTTAAGGCTTTGCCAATGTTGTCGCCTTGTATCAGGCTGTTGCCGGTTCCGGTTACCATACCACCCGTAAAGCCAGTGCCAAACCCAACTGCTGCTCCGGCACCAAACCCTTGAGCCCCCAGTGCAGCAGACGACATAAAGCTAAAGTGCCCTGCACCGGAAGCCAATGCCCCAAAACCAGCTCCTATACCAGCACCCAGCCCACCTGCCAGCGCACCAACACCAAAATGACCCAACCCGGCTGCATTAAACTGCGCGCCATTGGCTATCCAGTTTGCTATGCCGCCAATGGCAGCACCTATTATTAAATGAATAAACTCCCCACTCGGATCAGTATATTTAAGCGGGTTGTTCCAGGCGTAGCTGTAGCGGTTGTAGTTTTGGCTGTATTCGGGTGCTTGCACAAAAGGATCGGGCGAGAGGAAACGTGCCAAAAACGGATCGTAAACCCTGCCGTTCATGTTGATCAAACCAAACTGGTCCAAATGTTCATGGCCTGTATAACCGCGATCGAAAAGGGTAGGTTGTACATTGTAATCTGTCCAGTTATTGGGGTTTCTGCGTCTGCCCCAGGGGTCATAGCTGAGCTTTTCGAGTACATTACCCGAGCCATCGGTAATGCCGGTGATAGATCCCAGGTAATCGGTAAGCACATAATACAGCTGCATATTGCTGCCTGTTTGCACCATGATACCAAACAAACCCGTGGGGCCGCTCAGGTAATGGATTTTTTGTTCTGTTGAAGGCAACATCCTTTTGGTTTCGTACTGATCCAGAAAATAAGTTTCAGTGATAAGCGGCATGCCTACCCCCTCGTCTTCTTCGAGGCGACTGTACTTACGTTGCTGATCGGGGCCATAGGTGATGTCGAGCTCATAGCTTCGGCCATTGGGGTACATATCGCTGATAAAACTTACCTTATTAAAAGGTGTGTAGGTGATGTTTTGTTCCGGTGCGGCATTTAAAAAGGCTGCTGTAGGCTGCTCCACACTGGTAACGGCATGTGGTTTGCCTTGTGGATGCTCGTAGCGGTAGCTGGCCGGGGCGGTGCTCACATCGGTTTTTTGGCTGATGTTGCCATTATCGAGGTACTGCATGGCAGCCACTGTTTGATTGTTTACGCGCCAGCCTGTGAGGCGGCTGTGCAGTTCGGTATCGTAGGTAAAATCTTCTCTGAAGTTTTTCAGGGCATCCCTGCGCCAGGCCAGGTTGCCTGTGGTGCTGTTGAACTGGTAGCGCAAATCCTGCACTGTACTTCCCAAACCAAATTGTGAAACTGTTTGGCTAGGAAAGCCAAAGTTGTCGTATTGGAGACCGGTAACACCGGCTGGTGATCGGTATTGTGTCCATTGCCCGCGCTGGTTCTGCAACTGACCTGTCCATAAACTACTCCAATAGCTGCCAAAAAAGCCTGATATACCCGTCATGTCGCCACGTTGGTTGTAGGTATATTTCAGCTTAAAGCCACTGGGATAGGTGTAGGTTTCGGGCATACCGCTTGTGGGGTTGTAAGTGTAGTCAAAGGTAAAAATATTTTGGTTAATGGTTTCAGATTTTTGAGAAATTCTTCCCCCGCTGGAGCCGATTTGTAATCGGTGACCGCACAATTTACTTATAGTTCCATGATTTCTGCTCAAGAATCAAAAATAATCAATTTTCGTAAATTCACACTGGTGTTGTATTCACAGCATTTTATGTTTTACAAAAGAGATGTTCCGGATACGGATTGCATCCCAATGGCCGGGAGCACCAGCCCGAAGTTGCAAAATGAATATTAAGTTAGACTGAAAATATATACTTTACTGCATAATTGAAACCATCAAAATTTCATTTCATGGCATAAAATGACTATTTTTTATTAATTTTGTTGTATAATATTGACTAATATGGTACAGACAGTAGCGTTAATAGCTAAAAATTTAAAGCGATTGAGAGACCATAAAAGACTATCTCAAAAAGAAGTTTGCGCAGATTCAGGCGTTCCGCAAGGACAATACAGCCGTATTGAAAACGGTAAGGTTGAGCCATCTATCTCTACTTTGGAAAAACTGGCTTCGGTTTTTGATGTGTCTGTTGCAGAATTTTTTAAGTCGGGCGACTTGGAAGAGGAACAAAACTTGCCATTAATGCAAAAAATAAAAATGATTGATTCACTGGCAGAGGATGAACAACAAGCCCTATCTAAAATGATAGATTTGGCCTTGGCGAATAAGCGTATGAAGGATAATTTACAAACTTTAATCACTCAATAATATGTACACATACAAAATACATTTACATAAAGAAACCGAAGGTGGTTTTACGGTTTCTGTTCCTGCATTGCCTGGTTGCATAACATATGGCGAAGATGTGGATCAAGCTATTGCTATGGCAAAAGAAGCCATTGAACTTTATATTGAAGAATTGCAGCAAAGAGGCGAATCCATCCCCGATGACAGCAATACTTTGGAATATTCTTTAAACCTTGAAACGGTATGAACCTAAGCCCAAAGTATCTTATCAAAATTTTACAACAACACGGCTTTATTTTCAAACGCTCCAAAGGTTCGCACGAGCTCTATTACAACCCTGTTACTAACAAAACGGTCATAGTAGCTGTGCACGGTGGCAAGGATATGAAAAAAGGCACGTTCCTAGCAGTGCTCAAACAGGCCGGTATTGACAAAAATGTGTTGGATTAAAAAAAGCCGCACCAGCCAGTGAACACTAATTTCTGTTATTACCACCATTTTTCTTTGTATCCATTGCTGTCATCATATGTCTCCCATCCATATCGCCGGTATTCCTCTTTGATTTCGAAAAAGCACTTGCAAGGATCATCAGAAGCAAAATCTTTGTAAAAATCTGAACGAAATGGTAATTTGTTATGTGTTCCACTTGGATTAAAGTTAAATATACATTCATTGTTTTTTTCAGAATTTTTTTGTCTCCAAATGCCAATAAATATATTATTGTACTGCCTCAGTTCCCCGACTTCGCTCCAATAAATCTTAGGCTCATTGTTTGAAATTGTAAATACAACAGTGCCTATTCCGGTGAAGTATCCTAAACTATCAATAGCACCTTTCTCTATTAAAAGGTAATCAAAAGAAAGTATGTAAATAGCATTTTCCACAATAAATATCTTTCTTGGCTTGATTTGTCCGGAAATTGATTGTACTGTATTGTCTCGTTTTCTTTTGCCAGCAACAAAATAGCCAAGTAAATGTTCCATTTAGCCGTTCGTGTCCTTTACATAAGCCCTTCGTGTCTTTACATAAGACGTTCGTGTCTTTGCAGAAGACGTTCGAGTCCTTGCATAAGCCGTTCGTGTCTTTGCATAAGATGCTCGTGTCTTTCCAAAAACAAATTTGCTGATTTTTGCCTGTGGAATGTTAATTTGTTTGCACGAAAGACTGCTCACGGGCAATGAGCAGGTTTAACCGTTTTACGAAAGGGGCTTGATCGCCTGTGAGGGAGGCATAAGGCTTTACGGAAGCTTTTTCAGCTTTTACGAATCGCAAAAACGACTTACGGATTGCTTTTCATGAACTGCGAAGTAGGCATCATGTTTTACGTGGCGTTGATGTTTTGCAACGGAAAGCATTTGCTGGTTTGTGGAGGGCTTTTCGGGCGTGGCTTTTGGTTGTTGGCGAGAAGAAAACTAAGGGAACTGCATCGTTAAATGAAAATTCAACAGTGATAAAGCTTAGCAGAGCCAAATGCTGAAGATATACTTTCAGTTATTCTTCTGTTGTTACCTAACTCATGAACATTTATACAATTAGTTGGTTATTAAGTTCTGTTACAATAACTTAATACTCGGTTATAACATGGCCTTTTGACGCTGTCTTCGATACAATATGCTCAGTGAAAAGGCCAGTTGTAATAAAGTTAAACTTTTAAACACTAATAAAATGTTCGGATTATTTAAAAAGAAATCAGCCAAGGACAAGCTTTACGATCAGTATGAAAAATTGATGGCGCAATCGCATGCCCTGTCGAAATCTAATCGTGCAGAAAGTGATAAAAAATATGCAGAGGCTCAGGAGCTAATAAAGCAAATTGACAATCTGGAATCCTGAGTGGCAAGCAATTAAACGCCTGCTTCGCTGAAGCTGACTAAGCGTTGTTGCTTTTCGTCCCACAACCTCAGTTTCAAGGTATAAAAGCTGTCGATCAGCTTCACGGGCACAACCTGATGAAAAGCTTCGTTTTCGTTGTGGCAGCGCTCCAGCCTGTAATTCGGGATTTTAGAACTCAGGTGATGGATATGATGGTAGCCGATATTGCCCGAGAACCATTGAAGCAATCGTGGCAATTTCAGAAATGAAGCACCCGTAATGGCAACAGTGCTATAATCCCATTCCTCATCGCGATACCAATGCACATCAGGAAACTGATGCTGAACATAAAACAGAAAAACCCCGCCAGCAGAGGCAAGATAGGTAACAGGCAGCTGGATCAATAAAAAAGTTTTAAATCCAACCAGCAAGCTGAGGCCAGCTATAAGCATCAGCAGCCCCAGATTGGTTATGTAAACACTCAACCGCTCTTTGCGGCTGAAGCCCTTACGTGTGAATCGGTTGCTAATCAAAAACATTAATGGGGCACCAATCAGAAACATCACAATCGGATTGCGATAGAAACGATACCAGCGCTGACGCTTTTTAGGCAGGGCATTAAACTCCTCTACGGTTAAAGTCCACACATCACCTATGCCGCGTTTGTCAAGGTTTCCGGCCGTACGATGGTGTATCAGGTGCGCATGATGCCAGCGGTGATAAGGGGTAAAGGTGAGTATCCCGAAAATAATACCAACCACATCATTGGCAAGCTTCGATTTAAAAAAGGCACCATGGCCGCAATCGTGAAAAATGATAAAAATCCTAACGGTAAATCCGGCAGCGACAAAAGCCAAAGGAATAACCAGCCAATAAGAAATCTGAATGGCATAAAGCATGAGTATCCATGAACCAATAAAAGGGAGGAGTGAGTTGGCTATTTGCCACAAACTACTGCCGATTGAGGGCGTTTTATATTTTTTGATCAGCTTAAGCAGGTTTTTGTTATTGCCCGCTAAATCTGTTTGTTGTTGCATCTGTTCCTTTTTTTTGTAAAGATACTACAGTAGCGTTCTAATAGATTCTGTTTTTGATTATTTAAGAGTTTGCTAACAAAAAAGGCTGTTGGCTGTTGGCTGTTTGGCGTTGGCGTTTTAGTTTGAAAGACACTATGCCCGTAAACTCATGAACCCATCAACCCGTGAACCCTTAAACTCACAACCCTTTCTCTCTCCAATCGTATTCCGCTTTCTTCAGCCGATCCATGATGGCTTTGCCAATGCCGGTTTCGGCAACGGCTTCGGCAATAATCAAATCGATCTCAGGATCATCTTCCAGGCTGTGCATGGCAGCAAACAGATTCACGGCATAGTCGCGTAAGTCGTTCCTTTCGGATACTTCAATCACCCGTTTAAAAGGAGCAGTGTGTTTCCCCGTGAAGGAAATCAAACCAGCATGGCTCAGGTCAGTCGTCTCAAGCAGATTGTCATTGGCAATTAACATTCTCTTGCGCGGGCTGTAGTGCGACTTCAGCATGCCGGGCGCCAGAGATTTTTCCATAACACCCGAATTGTCAAAAGGAAGTACGCTTGCAATCTCTTCCTGTGTAATTACACCGCTTCGCAACAGCTGAAAGCCTTTATCGGTAAGGCGGATGATGGTAGATTCTATTTCGACAGTAGTTTTTCCTCCGTCGAGGATATAATCCACTTCGGGTAGTTGCTTACGCACATGTGCTGCTGTGGTGGGACTGATTCGGCCAAACTTATTGGCACTGGGCGTCGCCAGCGGACATTGTGCCGCAGCAATCAGTTCGAGTGCCACCGGATGCGCCGGCATGCGGATGCCAACGGTTGCCATGCCGGATGTTACCAAATCAGGTACCAGCCTGCTTTTGGGAAGCACCATAGTGAGTGGCCCCGGCCAAAATTTTTCTGCCAGGGCATAAATACGCTCATCCTTAACAGCAATCAACGGGTTGAGCGCTTCGAGCCGGTCAATATGCACAATAAGCGGATCAAAGGCAGGTCGTTCCTTGAGTTCAAAAATTTTTGCCACAGCAAACGGATTCAAAGCATTAGCTCCCAAACCATAAACAGTTTCGGTAGGAAAAGCTACCACCTTGCCTTCGCGGATGTATTGCGCCGCCTTTTGAATGCTGTCGTTCAAGTGCATAATTTGTTGTGCCGAAATAAAATGCAAAAATAAGGTAGTTGAAGCAAAAAGTAATGAATCAAGCAACCACGCATTCTATGAATACCCAAATTATTGATAAACAAATAATAAGGTAATTACGAGAAAGAGTAACTCAGATAACTGTTTCAAAGATTATATCCAAAAAGCGAGAGAATAATCGTTTTCCTTCAAAAATTCACTCAAACTTTGATTAAAAGCCGCTTCAGCCTCCAGATGATGCATATGACTGGCACCTTCAAACACTTCGATTCTGCAATTTGGCATCACTACCTGATATTGCTGCATACGCTCCGGACAGGCTTCGTCATATTCGCCACAAGTAATCAAACAGGGAAGTTTTATTTCGGGCAGGAAAGATGCTAATTCTTCATATTTCAGATTGCCGGTTACCGTAAACTCGCTTGGACCCCACATATAATTATACTGTTCTGTATTCATCTGACTAAAAGTGTTAACAACCAAATCCGGCCAGGGATCGAGTCGGCACAAATGACGACTGTAAAACACTCCCATTACTTCCTGATAGGCCGGAGCAGCATAATCGCCAAGGGATTCATACTTACGAATGGTGTCGTTTAACCCTTCCGGAAGCTGATCGATCCAATACTGCTGATCGGCAATCCAGTCGGAAGTACTGATTAAAGGAGCCGATAAGGTAAGCGACAAAACCCTTTCACTGCCATAATTCTGCAAATAGCTTACGGCCAAAAAGCCACCCCACGACTGACCGATGAGGTGAAACTTTTCCAGACGCAAAGCGCTTACCAAGCTATGAAGCTCGCGCACAAAACGGTCTGTCTGCCAAAGAGCAGTATCCTGTGGTTTATCCGATTGACCGCACCCCAGCTGATCATAAAATATCACAGGACGCTCATCAGCAAGGGCTTTCAGACTTAAGAGGTAGTTATGCACAGCACCTGGACCACCATGCACCACAAGCAAGGGCGTTCCTGAGGTATTTTGACCATAAATTTTATACCAGATTCGTCCGCCTTCCACAGCAACGTAGGATTCTTGCAGCATATCATCAAAGGTTTTTTCTGTTTTGCATGTCGTAAAAAATACCAGTGCCCATAGCATCACGCCCATGCGAATTAAATAATTCATCCGCTTAATTTTGAGCTCAAATATACCTTAAACCGGACTGAATCACAAGTGAATAATTCCTTTGAAATAAAAAGCCATAATTCAATTTGAGATTGCTGTTAGCGTTGGCGTTGGCTCGTTTCAACTTAATAAACAAAGTTTTAGGGTTAGGAAAACCCGTGAACCCGTGAACCCAAAAACCTACAAACTTTCAAACTGCTCCAAAAAGCGCATATCATTTTCAAAAAATAAGCGCAAATCGTTGATCTGGTATTTCATCATGGTGATGCGTTCGATGCCCATCCCAAAAGCAAAACCGGTGTAGGTATTACTGTCTATTCCACAGGCTTCCAGCACATTGGGATCAACCATGCCGCAGCCTAAAATCTCTACCCAACCACTGTATTTACAAATATTACAGCCTTCGCCACCGCAGATATTACAGGAAACATCCATCTCTGCCGAGGTTTCGGTAAAAGGAAAATAGGACGGCCGGAATCGGATTTTAGTCTCCGGGCCAAAAAACTCCTGTGCAAAGTAGAATAAAGTCTGTTTTAAATCGGCAAACGACACATCCTTATCCACATACAATCCTTCGATCTGATGAAAGATACAATGTGCTCTGGCCGAAATGGCTTCGTTGCGAAACACCCTTCCCGGGGCAATGATACGCACCGGGAGCTTGCCCTGCTCCATCACACGCACCTGCACACTACTGGTATGCGTGCGCAGGGCCACATCAGGATCTTTATGAATAAAAAAGGTATCCTGCATATCACGTGCCGGATGATCAGGCGGGAAGTTAAGTGCAGAAAAATTATGAAAGTCATCCTCAATCTCAGGTCCTTCGCTGATCACATATCCCAGCCTCTCGAAGATACTGTTGATCTCACGGCGTACAATACTGATCGGATGTCGGCCTCCTTTGAAACGACCTGCCGGAAGCGTGATATCAATCCCTTTGGAATGTCTGTTATCAGGTGTATCAATTGCTTCCTGTGCAGTCTTTAGCTTCTCCTGTGCATGATTCTTCAACTCATTGAGCAACATGCCCATGGTTTTGCGTTCTTCGGGAGCCACCTGTTTAAAATCGTTGAAGAGCGCCGGAATCACGCCTTTCTTACTTAAAAAATGTAAACGAAATTGTTCCAGACTTTCTTTGCTGTCAATCACAAAAGCGTCAACCTCCTGCAGCAGCTGATTAATTTTTGTCTTCATAAAATACTTACTCCAAAATTTCGATGCTCATAGTCACTTCTTCAACCGGCCTGTCCATTCGTCCGGTTTGCACAGCAGCAATCTTATCGATCACTTCAAAGCCACTCACCACCTCACCAAACACAGTATAAGCGCCATCCAAATGGGGTGTGCCACCCAGCGTGCTGTATGTTTTCTTCTGTTCGTCGGTATAGCTTACACCATTGCGCGAACTCATCATGGCGAGGTTATTGGCATCATATTTTTGACCCTGCACGATATAAAATTGCGATCCGCTTGATTTACGTTCTGGGTTCACATTATCGCCCATACGTGCAGCAGCCAGTGCGCCTTTTTTATGGAAATGCTGCGGCAAAATCTCTGCATCTACAGTGTATCCGGGGTCTTGTTGGCCATTGGCATTTCCGCCTCCTTGTATCATAAAATTATTGATCACCCGGTGAAAAGGCGAAGCTTTGTACCAGCCTTCTTTTACGAGCTTGATAAAATTATCACGATGGATTGGTGTATCGTTGTATAGCTTGGCAGTAATCTCGCCCATAGGCGTTTTGATCAAGACCAGCGTTTCGGGTTTCTGAGCTTGAAGACCCATTGTAAGAAGTAATGCAAAAACAACAAAAAGATGTTTCATGGTATTTAAACTTTAAAATTTATCATTTCCTAAAGGCTGCAAAAATACAAAAAGCATGCTGCTGCTCAGCCTTTTTGTTTCCGGGCTTCGTTAAAACATTTTCGGCAAAGGGGTTCGTAGCTTTCTGTCTCGCCCAGCATCACCAGTTTTTCGTTGGCAATGGTGCGGTGCGAATAATTAGCCAGGTTGCCACAGCGCATGCAGATGGCATGCACTTTGGTAACGTATTCGGCAGTGGCCATTAGGGCTGGCAGCGGCCCAAAAGGCTTACCCTGAAAATCCATATCCAGTCCAGCAATAATCACCCGAACACCGCTCTTGGCCAGCTGATCGCAAACGGATGCCAGTTCATCATCAAAAAACTGGGCCTCATCAATGCCAATCACTTCCATATCATTGGCATAAAACAGGATTTGCGAGGCGCTTTCGACTGGAATGGACTGTATGGTCTTGCTGTCGTGCGATACAACATCTTCCTCGCTGTAACGTTTGTCAATATGCGGTTTAAAAATTTCAACACGTTGTTTGGCAATGCGTGCACGGTTCAGTCTGCGGATCAATTCTT
>CAZQFH010000062.1:16385-19744 GCA_964592595.1 uncultured Lentimicrobiaceae bacterium
CCGCAGATCACTTCGATCCATCCGCTGCGTGTTTTGCTGTTGGTATCTTTTTCGAGAAACATGCCGCCTTTGTTGGGTTCTTTGTAATTTTAGGCCTTTAATTCTGCAAAAATATCAATTTATCCCATGAATAAACAGATGCTTCCTTCACATCACAAACAAATTAATGCTATCAATCAACTGCTCAGGCAGATGCTGCATCAAACAGAACAGCTTCAGCAAGCACAGCGCCCCCTACATCGGCTGGATCGTGATCTGCTGATCAGGCAAACACAGGAACTTTATGAATGGCTTTTCATCATGGCCGATGAAGAAGAGCAGAAAGCTGTTCCTATTCAACAGCCACATCACGCCGAAGCCGATCAAAAGTATGCTGAGCCCAAAGTGTTAGTAAAAAAAGAAGATCCTGCTCCCGAACCGGTTAAACTTCCTCAAGATCACCAGGAGGCATCAACACATCAGGAAGAAAAATCAGAACCTTCAAAACCGGAGGCTTTTATTGTCGATGCACCAGCCGAAAATCCACAACCAGACCTGATAAAAACAGAGATGCCTGAACCAAAAGCAATTGCTGAAGAAGAAAAACCAGCTGAAAAACCAATAACACCTCAGCGATCAACTATTGATACAGCACAACCCAAACCCACTCCACTGGAACTTTTCAGCCAGGAAACACCACCCAGTGTGGCCGATCACCTTCAAAATAAGGAAGATTCCAGCATTGGAGCTAAAATGGAACGCCAGCCCATACAAGATCTTCGCGCTGCTATTGGTATCAATGATAAGTTTTTGCTGATCAACGAATTGTTTTCCGGCAGCCTGGAAGCATATAATAAAATGCTGGACGAACTCAATGATTTTAAGAGCTTTAATGGTGCCAGCACTTACCTGATCGAACTCAAGGTGGAAAAACAATGGGACAGCAAACTTCCCTCATGGAAAAAGCTGGTTCAGCTACTCGAACGTAAGTTTAACGTAAAGCCTGAAGATCATGCCTTATAAATTGATTTTTAAATTGTTATTGAGCTTTTTACTTTTAAGCTCTGCTGCATACAGCCAGGACAAAGTGTATGTGAAAAAACTGGTGAAGAAGCTGGCTTCGCCTGCAATGCATGGCCGTGGCTATGTAAAACAGGGTGATCTGAAAGCAGCAAAACTGCTGGCTAAAGAATTTAAAAAAGCAGGTCTGCAACATTTTGGCGAGAGTTATTTTCAGCCTTACAGCTTTTCCGTCAATACTTTTCCTGGTAAAATTGACGTAAAAATCAATGGCAAGAAACTAATGCCTGGCTCCGAAGTTGTGATCAATCCCATGACAAACAGTGTAAATCAAAGCTACAAACTGCTCAGGCTGCCGGATACTATCACGCAAATTGCTTCCATTTATGCTTTGGTGGATACCAATCAACTTGAAGGTAAAATACTTGTAATACCAGAAGGCGTAACAAATGCTTACCGGCGTGGCATTCCGGGTGTTCCAGCTCTGGTTCAAACTGTCGAAAAAGCCATGTGGTGGCATGTTTCGGGTGCCGGTAACCCAGAAAATAAACTGCACTTAAAAATAAAAGCTGATGCCTTGCCAGCAGATGCCACAACCATTACGATTAACGCTGAAGCAGTATTTGTCCCTGACTATCAAACACAAAACCTTATTGCTTATGTTCCGGGCAGTGTGCAGCCCGACAGTTTTTTTGTTTTTGTGGCGCACTATGATCATCTGGGTCGCATGGGCACAAAAGCTGTTTATCCCGGAGCAAGCGACAATGCCAGCGGCACAGCAACAGTGGTTGATCTGGCACGTTACTTTGCTGCTAATCCCGAAAAAGCATATTACACCATGATTTTTGCCCTTGTTTCGGGTGAGGAAGCCGGTTTGTTAGGCTCGTCTTATCTGGCCGAAAATCCGCCTTTTGATTTAAGCAAAACCCGCTTTGTGATTAATTTTGATATGGTTGGCACCGGAAGTGAAGGCTTGTCGGTAGTAAACGGAAAAGTATTGCCTGAGTATGCCGCGCTCATGGAGCAATTAAACACACAAAAGCGCTATTTCCCTGATATCCGCCTGGGCGGAGAATCCTGCAACAGCGACCATTGTCCTTTCTATAAAAAAGGTATTCCGGCATTTTTCCTCTTTACGCGAGGCCCAGAAAACAGAGAATATCACACCATTACTGATACACCTGAAAAACTGCCCTTTACGGCTTACGAATCTCTTTTTGGAATTGTTACAGACTTTGTGGATGCATCTTCCTCAACCTTATTTGACCGCTAGCCTATGGAAACTTTTTTAATCATCTTCAGCGTTATTATTGTAATTGCCTCCACAGTCCTCAGTTATTACAGTTCCATCAGCAGCGGTGCAGCAAAAATGGAAAAGTGGTTTGAGAAACGGGAAAGTGCAAAGCCAGATGAAGAAAACTAGCCGAAAATTAAAGAATAAATACTGTTTTGCTTTCAACTTGAAAAGGAGGGATTTATATTGTATTTTTGTTAAAAATTTGAATGATGCGTACAAAAGAATTGCAACATTAAGATTATTGACAGGGTAAGCCAGCTTGAAGATGAAGCGCTTCTAAATGATTTAATGAAATTGATCGATAGTACTATTGGCGAAAATGAAATATACCGCTTAAGTACTGCCCATAAAGAAGCCATTTATAAAGCAACTGAGCAAATAGAACAAGGTAATTATTTGGTTCATGAAGAAGCTAATAAGCAGATTACCGTATAACCAGTAAGCTAAACTGCCCGATCAAGATCATGAATGACAACCCCTGTAAGTTACAAAGGAGAGAACAAGCCGACACAAAAAATTGCCAACCTTCGCAAGATCATAATCGCCAAGAAACGCGCCACCGAGATACTAGACGAGAAGATTATCAGCCTTGAAAATGAACTCAATAAATACAAAAAACAATGAAAAAGAAGTACATGAATTCCTTCATCGCATTTGTTGTTGCCCTGCTGCCTTGGTGGATAACCCTTACAGGCATCTACGGCATTGTAACAACTATACACCTTCCTAACCTGCCTAACGATTTACAAGTCGAAGCTAACCTTATCGCAAGTCTAGGCATGACAATAGTAGTGTCTGTCGTATTTACGGCGGTATTCACAGCATTATATCTTTTCGTCTTCATGAATTACTTCAAAGGCGTATCCGACAAGAGCAAGAGATTCCTGCCGGAGAACAAGACCTACTTCATCATCATCGCATCCGCCTACTTCCTTTTAATCCTGATCACTGCATACAATTATCACCGGTTCCAGATCAACCAAGACCCGTGGGATTACTTTAAAGAAATATTGAGGTGACCAATTAATTACTTATCTTGTGAAGGAATAATTGATTAAAAACT
>CAZQFH010000063.1:0-19626 GCA_964592595.1 uncultured Lentimicrobiaceae bacterium
ACGGCAAAGATACAACCTTATTTATAGGTTTTACAAGGTTTTTTTGAAGAAAATTAATTAAATTTTAATGTATTGATAAACAATAATATAAAAGAGCTTCAAAATAAGGATTTCTCATCTTGAAGCTCTTTAATTCAGTAAAACAGTAAAACTACCTGATATATTTAAAGCCTTTTCCAAGGTATTTTGCTGTAGAACCAAGCATTTCTTCAATTCGAAGCAGCTGGTTGTATTTAGCAATTCTGTCTGTTCTGGAAGCTGATCCGGTTTTGATAAGGCCAGTATTCAAAGCAACAGCCAGATCAGCAATGGTGGTATCCTCTGTTTCTCCGGAGCGATGGCTAATCACAGCTGTATAGGCGTTGCGATAAGCCATATTTACAGCATCAATAGTCTCTGTAAGCGTTCCTATTTGATTAACTTTCACGAGTATTGAATTACCAACTCCTTTGTCGATACCCATTTTCAAACGGTTCACATTGGTAACAAACAAATCGTCACCAACAAGCTGAATTTTTTCACCCATCGCATCTGTCATGAGTTTCCAACCATCCCAATCATCTTCGGCCATACCATCTTCTATTGAAATAATGGGATACTTGTTTACCCACTGGTTCCAATAATCTACCATTTGAGCAGGGGATAATTTATCACCAGTTGACTTGTGCAAGTGATATACATTTTCGTCTGGCAGATAATATTCAGAGGAAGCAGGGTCGAGTGCCAGGAAAATATCTTCACCAGGTTTGTAGCCAGCTTTTTCAATTGCCTGGAGTATAACCGTAATAGCCTCTTCATTTGACTTCAGATTAGGAGCAAAACCACCTTCATCGCCGACGTTGGTTGAATATCCCTGCTTTTTGAGTACCGATTTCAAATTATGAAATACTTCTGCACCCATTTGAATAGCTTGAGAAAAATTCTGTGCACCAACCGGCATGATCATAAATTCCTGAAAATCTATACTGTTATCAGCATGAGAACCACCGTTTAGGATGTTCATCATTGGAATAGGAAGCGTATTGGCATTAACACCGCCAATGTAGCGGAATAATGACTGATTTGTTTCCTGAGCAGCAGCATTAGCAACAGCCATTGATGCGCCGAGTATCGCATTAGCACCAAATTTAGCTTTGTTTGGCGTGCCATCAAGTTCGATCATTTTCTGATCAATTTCATTTTGATCAGTAATATAATAGCCATGAAGCTCGTCTGCAATAATCGTGTTTACATTTTGAACCGCTTGCAAAACACCTTTGCCCATAAATGCCGAAGCATCACCATCTCTTAACTCTACTGCCTCATGCACACCAGTTGAAGCGCCTGAAGGAACGGCTGCTCGTCCAATGATACCATTTTCAGTTAATACTTCTACTTCGATAGTAGGATTTCCGCGCGAGTCCAAAATTTGACGCGCATGAATGTTTACGATATGACTCATATGCTTATAAATTTTTATTTACCTACAAAAATAACGATTATAGCAACAAAAAAAGGATAAAGTCAGTTAACTTTATCCTAATTCTTTTGCAAACGATTGAAGCGCTTATGCTTTATCTTTAGAAATGTCTTTTTCGTCTTCTTTTTCAATAATTATTTCCTCATTTGCTTCTGTTTTATCTTCAACGGGTGTTGAATCAAGTGCATTTTCGACAGGCTTTTCAATAACAGGCTCATCTTTCTTTTCGATTTTTTGTTCTACAGGTGTTTCTAATTTTGCAGCGGTATCTGTAGTTTTCTTGGATGAACCTCTTCTACGTGTTGATTTCGCTTTTTTAGGAGTCTTGATTCCTAACAAGTTTTCATTAAAATCAACAAGCTCAATCAAACACATTTCAGCATTATCGCCCAAACGATTACCAAGTTTGATAATGCGCGTATAACCACCCGGCCTATCAGCAACTTTTACAGAAATTTCACGAAAGAGTTCAGAAACAGCAAATTTATTCTGCAACTGTCTGAACACCATCCTTCTGGAGTGTGTTGAGTCCGTTTTTGAGCGGGTAATCAATGGCTCAACATAAACGCGCAAGGCTTTAGCTTTCGCCACAGTAGTTGTAATTCGTTTGTGCAGGATAAGTGAAGCTGCCATATTTGACAGCATCGCTTTTCGATGCGAACTGGTTCTGCTTAAATGATTGAATTTTTTATTGTGTCTCATCTCTCTTATTCCTTATCTAATTTGTATTTGCTGATATTCATTCCAAACTCAAGTCCTTTATTATTCACCAGCTCTTCAAGCTCGGTAAGTGATTTCTTACCAAAATTACGGAATTTCAGTAAGTCGTTTTTATTGAAAGCAACAAGCTCGCCAAGCGATTCTACATCGGCCGCTTTCAAGCAGTTAAGTGCCCTGACAGACAAATCCAGATCTACCAGTTTGGTTTTTAATAATTGACGAACATGCAGCGAACTTTCATCGAACTCTTCGCTTACTGATTTTTCTTCAGTATCCACTGAGATTTTTTCGTCGGAGAATAACATGAAGTGGTGAATGAGGATTTTAGCAGCCTCTTTCAAAGCCTCCTTTGGATGAACAGAGCCATCTGTATCAACTTCAATCAACAATTTTTCGTAGTCAGTTTTTTGTTCAACCCTGAAATTGTCGATATGAAACTTCACATTTTTAATAGGAGTGTGAATAGAATCTATTGCTATAGTATCAACGGGAGCATTAGCCACTTTATTTTCTTCAGCAGGAACATAGCCACGACCTTTGTTGATAGTTATTTCCATGCTCAATTTTACACCGGCATCCATATTACAGATTACCAGTTCAGGGTTTAGCACCTGAAATACAGAAAGAAACTTATTTATATCACCCGCTTTAAACTGTTCCTGATCTCCGATAACGATATTAACTTTTTCGGAGTTTTCGGAAGAGATTTGCTGTTTAAATCTTACTTTTTTCAGGTTAAGCACGATATCAGCTACATCTTCGACCACGCCTTCGATTGAGGAAAATTCGTGTAAAACACCCTCAATTCTGATCGAGGTGATGGCAAATCCTTCAAGAGAGGAAAGTAAAATTCTCCTAAGTGAGTTGCCTATTGTGATACCGAAACCTGGTTCGAGGGGGCGAAATTCGAACGTACCTTTGTGATCGTTCGATTCGACCATGATCACCTTTTCGGGTTTTTGAAACGCTAAAATTGCCATAATAAAGGTTTAGTGTTTGATAGAATATGCTACCAGGTTATTAATTCAAGCTTACTTTGAGTACAACTCAACAATCAGTTGTTCTTTGATTGTCTCAGGAATGTCTTCCCGCGAAGGATAGCTCATAAACTTACCAGCCATTTTTTCGGCATCCCATTCAAGCCAGGGATAACGATTTACACGACCTTCGAGTGAATAAGTGATAGCTTCCAAGCTTTTTGATTTTTCGCGAACAGCAATGATATCACCTTCTCTTAGTAACATAGAAGGCACATTGGTTACTTGTCCGTTAACAGTGATGTGTCGATGACCAACCAACTGACGAGCAGCACTACGCGTAGGCGCAACACCTAAGCGATAAACTGTATTATCCAAACGGGATTCGATCAACTGCAACAAAATCTCACCAGTAATACCACTCTTTTTACTGGCTTTTTCAAACAGATTTCTAAACTGTTTCTCTAAAATTCCATAGGTGTATTTGGCTTTTTGTTTTTCTTGCAGCTGAATGCCGTATTCCGACTGTTTCTTTCTGCGTTTCGAGCTACCATGCTGTCCGGGAGGGTAGTTCTTTTTTTCGAATGCTTTATCAGCACCAAAAATGGGTTCACCAAATTTGCGTGCTATCTTTGATTTAGGACCTATATACCTTGCCATTAGTCTTTACTTTTAAAATTTCAACAACTGATTAAACTCTTCTGCGTTTTGGCGGACGGCAACCATTGTGTGGCAATGGAGTAACATCAACGATTTCTGTTACTTCAATTCCGGATGAATGGATCGAACGAATTGCTGATTCGCGTCCTGCTCCAGGTCCTTTCACATAAACTTTAACTTTTCTCAATCCCAAGTCGTAGGCGGTTTTCGAACAGTCCTCAGCAGCCATCTGTGCAGCATAAGGTGTGTTTTTCTTTGAACCTCTAAAACCCATTTTTCCGGCGGATGCCCAGGAAATGACTTGTCCTTCATTGTTTGTCAAAGAGATGATGATGTTATTGAATGAAGCTTTGATAAATGCTTTACCGGTAGCCTCAATCTTAACCACACGTTTCTTTGTCGATTTCGTGCTTTTTGCCATTGGATAATGTATTCAATAATATTTGATATGATCCGACTACCTTTACTTGGTAGCCTTCTTCTTGTTAGCAACAGTTTTTTTGCGACCCTTGCGTGTACGAGCATTATTTTTTGTGCTTTGTCCGCGAAGTGGCAAACCTAAACGGTGACGAATACCACGATAACATCCAATATCCATCAAACGTTTGATATTAATCTGAACCTCACTACGGAGCTCACCTTCCACTTTGTAATTATCACCAATTACTGTACGAACGTTATTTTGCTCATCATCAGTCCAGTCCTGAACTTTTTTGTCATAATCGACACCCGCTTCTGATAAAATCTTTTGCGAAAGATTTCTACCTATCCCATAGATGTAAGTCAACGCAATTTCTCCGCGCTTGTTATTCGGGATATCAACACCAGCAATTCTAGCCATATCTGTTTAATTAATTATTCAACTTAATTTTAACCCTGACGTTGTTTGAACTTGGGGTTCTTTTTGTTAATCACATAAAGCCTGCCTTTGCGGCGCACAATTTTGCACTCTGCAGATCTCTTTTTGATGGATGCTCTTACTTTCATTTTTCTGCTTTTTCAGTTTATGGTAAATCCAACTATTTCTTGTAAAATTATTGCTTACTTATATCGGAAAGTAATCCGGCCTTTGGTCAGATCGTAGGGAGACATTTCCAGCTTTACCCTGTCGCCAGGCAGAATTTTGATGTAATGCATCCGCATTTTACCGGAAATATGAGCCGTGATCACATGACCATTTTCCAGTTCCACACGAAACATTGCATTACCCAATGATTCAATAACTGTTCCGTCTTGTTCGATTGACATTTGTTTAGCCATACACTTTCTTTTCTATTTATTATTCAACACTTCTTCAATGTAAGAAAACGTTGAGAGAATATCCGGTTTACCTTTACGTATTGCTACATCATGTTCAAAATGAGCCGAAGGTTTGCGATCCAATGTACGGATTGTCCATCCATCCGATTCCTGATGCACATTGCGAACACCAAGATTAATCATGGGTTCGATTGCAATTGTCATATTCTCTCTCAACTTAACACCGGCACCACGTCGTCCGTAATTTGGAACTTCAGGTTTTTCGTGAAGTTGTTTACCAACTCCATGTCCAACAAGCTCCCGCACAACGCCATATCCAAATTTCTCAGCATGCTGTTGAACAGCAAAACCAATATCTCCTGTTCGATTACCAGCTATTGCCTGTTCAATTCCAAGGTAAAGCGATTCTTTTGTTCGCAGCATCAGGAGTTTCAATTCTTCAGAAACCTCCCCAACTGCAAAGGTATATGCAGAATCTCCATAAAACCCATTCATTAGCACACCACAATCGATGGATACGATATCACCTTCCTTTAATTCCTGCTGACCTGGTATTCCGTGGACAACCTGATCGTTAACAGAAATGCACAAAGTGCCCGGAAATCCGCCATAACCCTTGAAACCTGGCTCAGCCTTGTGATCTCTGATAAAAGTTTCGGCAATGGCATCTAAAAAAATGGTTTTTACTCCTGGAGCAATGTACTTAGCTACTTCGGCCAGTGTTTTTCCAACAAGCAAAGAACTTTCTCTTTGTATTTCTATTTCTGCATCAGTTTTTATTGGAATCATGATGAAATCGAAATTTTTAACCCATATTCATTGCTGATGCCCTACCTTTGATCCTACCCGATTTGGTAAGACCATCGTAGTGGCGCATCAGCAAATAACTTTCAATTTGTTGTAATGTATCTAACACAACTCCAACCAAAATCAACAACGACGTACCTCCATAAAACCTTGCAAATGTTGTACTTACACCCATTTGAGAAACTAAAGCAGGCATAATAGCAACAAAACCTAAAAAGATTGAGCCGGGAAGTGTTATTCTCGACATCACATTATCCAAATATTCAGCAGTTTTTTTACCAGGTTTTACGCCAGGAATAAAACCACCATTCTTCTTCATGTCTTCAGCCATCTGATTTGGATTTATCGTAACGGCTGTGTAGAAATAAGTGAATAAGATAATCAGGATAAAGAATGTAAAGTTATACCACAATCCGTTGATGTTTGTAAATGCAGCAGCAATACCAGAAAGGCTTTCCGAAGAAGTGAAACCAACCAAAGTGATGGGCAAAAACATTATGGCCTGAGCAAAGATGATTGGCATAACACCAGCAGCATTAACCTTTAGAGGAATATACTGACGCACACCACCATACTGACGATTACCAACGATTCTTTTGGCATATTGCACCGGTACTTTACGCGTACCCTGCACCAATAAAATCGTAAGTAAAATCACAAAGACCAGCACTGCAATTTCAACCAAGAAGTAAACCAAACCACCACCTGCTTGCTCCAGTCTTGCAATAAACTCACCGAACAAAGCAAAAGGAAGATTGGCAATGATACCAATCATGATGATCAGCGAAATACCGTTTCCGATTCCTTTGTCTGTAATTTTCTCGCCCAGCCACATAACAAACAAGGTGCCGGCAATCAGAATGACTGTTGACGAAACCCAGAAGAACAGTGATGGATTAGTTACATTAGGATCAAAAGGTGTGATAGCTTCCGGGGGAAGTTGCGAAATCATATTAGCAATATAACCAGGAGCCTGAAGTGCAACAATTGCAACCGTCAGATAACGTGTAATCTGGTTAATTTTTCGTCTTCCGCTCTCTCCTTCACGCTGCAGGCGCTGGAAATATGGTATTGCCATTCCCAACAACTGAATAACGATAGAAGCAGAAATGTAAGGCATGATGCCCAAAGCAAAAACGGATGCGTTTGAGAATGCGCCACCGGAAAACATATTGAGGAGACCAAGTAATCCACCGCTTGCCTGGTTTTGCAAATTAGCAAGCATTGAAGGATCCACACCTGGAATCACCACATATGATCCAAGACGATAAATAAGGATAATCCCTAAAGTATAAAGGATTCGCTTCCTTAGCTCGTCAATTTTATTAATATTTCTGAGTGTTTCGATTAACCTTTTCATTCAGCTTAATATTTTTCAGCAGAACCACCGGCAGCTTCGATAGCAGCAATAGCCGCGGCAGAGAATGCATGAGCTTTAACTTCCAATTTTGCTTTAAGTTCGCCTTTGGCCAAAATCTTTACCCTATCTTTTTTAGCAACAAGGCCATGATCAACGAGTGCCTGAAAATCAATTGCATCAAGTTTATATTTATCAGCAAGATTTTGCAAGGTTTCGAGGTTAATCGCACTGTATTCTTTACGATTAATATTAGTGAACCCGAATTTAGGCAAGCGACGAGCCAGAGGCATCTGACCACCTTCAAAACCCAATTTCTTGGAAGTTCCTGAACGTTGGCCTGCGCCTTTATGTCCACGTGTTGACGTGCCACCAAAGCCAGAACCCTGTCCGCGTCCTATTCTTTTGCGATTCTTTACAGAACCTTTCGCTGGTTTGAGATTACTTAAATCCATTGTATCGTATAATTTCCTGTTATCAACAATTAAACTTCTTCCACCTTCAGCAGGTGTTTTACTTTATCAACCATACCTGCGACAGCGGGTGAAAGCTCGATTTCAAGTGTTTGATTCATGCGCTTAAAACCAAGTGCAGTGAGTGTATCCTTCTGTTTACGGGTACGACCGATACCGCTTTTTACCTGTGTAACTTTTACCTTTTTCATCTTTTGATCGTTTAGCCGTTAAACACTGTATCCAAATCCACACCACGAAGCTGAGCCACTGTGTAGGCATCGCGCAGGCGTGTCAGGGCATCAAAAGTGGCCTTAACAACCGAGTGCGGGTTAGATGATCCTTTTGATTTTGCCAACACATCTTTAATACCAACGCTCTCTAAAACAGCGCGCATAGCACCACCAGCAATAACACCTGTACCAGGCGAAGCTGGTTTGATATATACGAGAGCACCACTATATTTTCCGTATTGATCATGAGGTACAGTACCTTTTAAAACGGGCACTTTAACCAGATTTTTCTTTGCATCGTCAATACCTTTGGCAATAGCAGCAGTAACCTCTTTGGCCTTACCCAATCCGTAACCAACCACTCCATTTTCATTTCCAACAACCACAATAGCTGAAAAGCTAAAGGTGCGCCCCCCTTTAGTAACCTTAGTGACGCGCTGGATGCTGACCAACCGATCTTTAAATTCGATTTCGCTGGATTTTACTCTTTTTACGTTAACGTCTGACATAGTTTTTTAGAATTTTAATCCTCCATTACGGGCAGCTTCTGCCAACGATTTCACTCTTCCGTGGTATAAATATCCACCACGATCAAATACGACATTTTCAATTCCTACAGCTTTAGCTTTCTCTGCAATGAGTTTGCCAACCAGCTGCGCTTGTTCAATTTTTGCCGCCTCTTTTTCTGCAATCACCTCTTCTCGTGAACTAGCCATCACCAGGGTTTTCCCTGAAAGATCGTCGATCAGTTGAACGTAGATTTGTTTATTACTTCTAAAAACCGACATTCTTGGACGCTCCGCTGTTCCTTTAACAATCTTGCGAATCCGTTTGCGAATGCTGTTTCGCCTCTGCTGTTTCTTATTCTTTATTGACATCTCAACTGGATATTAATGCGTTTTTATCTCACTCTTTATCTGCTATTTACCAGCTGTTTTACCAGCTTTCCTTCTAAGCACTTCACCCTGGAAGCGAATACCTTTACCTTTGTAAGGTTCGGGTTTGCGCAATGAGCGAATCTTAGCAGCAACCTGACCTAACAACTGTTTGTCATGCGAACGCATTTTCAGTATAGGGTTTTTACCTCTTTCGGTAATGGTCTCTATCTTAACTTCAGCAGGTATTTCGAAGACGATATTGTGAGAGAAGCCCAGCGACATTTCCAGCACCTGACCCTTGGCTTCGGCTTTGAAACCTACACCAACAAACTCTTGTACAACCTCAAAACCTTCTGAGACGCCTTTGACCATGTTTTGGATCAGCGCTCTGTAGAGACCGTGTTTTGCACGGTGATCGATAGCATCTGACTGACGCTCCAAAACGATCTGTTTATCTTCTACTTTCACGCTGACAGCTTCATCGAGCTGTTGCTTCAATTCGCCCAATTTTCCTTTCACTGTTACAAGCTGACCATCAATTTTGATGTCGACTCCTGCAGGAATTTCAATGGGCAATTTACCTATTCTTGACATTGATCTGTTCTCCTTCTTATTAACTAATGTAACACAACACTTCGCCGCCAATATGCAGCTTGCGTGCTTCTTTATCACTCATGATGCCTTGCGAGGTGGAGATGATGGCAATTCCAAGACCATTCATTACACGTGGCAGTTTTTCGGCATGCACATACTTCCGCAATCCAGGACGTGAAACACGCTCGAGCGTAGTAAATGCTGGCATTTTTGTAGTAGGATGATATTTGAGCGCTATTTTAATAATACCCTGTTTGTCATCCTCTTCAAATTTATAATTCAGTATATACCCTTTTTCGAAAAGGATTTTTGTGAGTGCCTTCTTCACATTGGAAGCCGGAATCTCTATAACTCTGTGTTTGGCCATGACACCATTACGGATGCGTGTCAAATAATCTGCTATCGGGTCAGTATTCATTGTATACTTCTTCAAAAAATTAATAATCTACCAACTTGCCTTTTTCACTCCCGGGATCAAACCTTTCAAGGCCATTTCCCTGAAGTTGATACGAGAGATACCAAACTGCCTCATATAGCCTTTGGGTCTGCCAGTGAGCTGACAACGGTTGTGCAAGCGCACCGGAGAAGCATTTTTTGGTAGCTTCTGAAGTGCCTCATAGTCGCCGGCAGCTTTTAGTTCGGCACGTTTGGCGGCATATTTTTCAACCATCTTTTGTCTTTTACGCTCACGCGCTTTCATTGACTCTTTTGCCATGCTTTATGATTTTTTTTGATTTTTAAACGGAAGACCAAATCCTTTTAGAAGTGAAAGGGCTTCTTTATCTGTATCGGCTGTGGTAACAAATGTGATATCCATACCATTGATTCTATTCACCTTATCGATATCGATTTCAGGGAAAATAATTTGTTCAGTAATACCAAAAGTGTAGTTACCACGGCCATCAAATCCTTTATCATTGATACCTCTAAAGTCGCGAACACGGGGCAATGCCACGGCAACCAGACGCTCGAGGAACTCGTACATCTTTTCGCCACGCAGGGTCACGCGCACCCCAATTGGGCTGCCACGACGCAATTTAAAGTTAGAAACATCCCGCTTGGAGATGGTTGGAACGGCTTTTTGTCCGGTAATTGCGGTCATTTCCTCAACACCGTAGTCGATCAGTTTCTTATCGGTCAAAGCTGCGCCGATACCCTGATTGAGTGAAATTTTAACAAGCCGCGGAACCTGCATCACACTTGAGTAGCTAAACTCCTTCATCAATGCAGGCACGATTTCACTCCTATACTGTTCTCTTAATCTGGGCTGATAGCTCATTACTTAATTACCTCCCCTGTCTTTTTTGAATAACGTACTGATTTTCCTGTTTTTTCATCTGCTTTGCGACCAATACGTGAGGCTTTACCGGATTTGTCCACAATTTTCAAATTAGAAATGTGCACCGGGGCTTCCTGTTTCAGGATTCCACCTTTAGGGTTTTCTGCGTTTGGTTTGGTGTGTTTAGAAACAAGGTTAACACCTTCTACGAGTGCACGCTGTTTTTCAACATCTACAATCAACACCTTTCCCTGCTCACCCTTATGGTCACCGGCAATAACGATAACATTATCGCCTTTTTTTATATGTAACTTTGTCATATAGCTTCTTCTTTTAGGGATTAGAGTACTTCCGGCGCCAGTGAAACGATTTTCATAAACTGTTTTTCTCTAAGCTCACGGGCAACAGGTCCAAAGATACGTGTACCTATCATCTCGCCAGTATTATTGAGCAGCACAACAGCATTATCTTCGAACCTGATATAAGATCCGTCGTTACGCCTGGTTTCTTTTTTAATGCGCACAACAACTGCTTTTACTACAGCACCTTTTTTAACGTTACCGCTTGGCAAGGCGTGTTTTACAGTTGCAACGATCTGATCACCGATGCGGGCATATCTTTTTCCCGTTCCGCCTAACACCCTGATGCAAAGAACTTCCTTTGCTCCGCTGTTGTCTGCTACTGATAGTCTTGATTCTTGCTGTATCATATTACTTCGCCCTTTCGATTATTTCCGCTAATCTCCAACATTTATTTTTACTCAACGGACGGGTTTCCATGATGCGGACGGTGTCGCCGATATGGCAATCGTTGCTTTCGTCATGAGCCATAAAAGTACTGGTCCGTTTAACGAATTTCCCGTAGATCGGGTGTTTTACACGACGAACGATCTCAACAGTAATAGATTTATCCATCTTGTTACTGACAACCACGCCGATTCTTTCTTTTCTGAGATTCCTGGTTTCCATCTGTCTACTCGTCCTTATTATTGATTAGTTTCTGTCAACTGACGTTTCTTTAATTCAGTCATCAAGCGTGCAATTGTTTTGCGATACGCTTTTATCTTATTTGGGTTCTCTAGTGGAGAAACGGCATGGTTCAGCTTGAGGCGAACCAACTGTTTGCGTTCTTCTTCGATACGTTCGTTCAAGTCAGCTGTGCTTAACTCATTGATTACTTGCTGTTTCATAGTCTTTACCTAATTATTTTCAACGTAATCTCTTCTCACTACAAATTTGGTGGTGATCGGCAGTTTTTGAGCAGCAAGACGCAAGGCTTCCTTTGCTATTGCCAATGGCACACCTTCGGCTTCAAAAATGATTCTGCCGGGCGAAACCGGAGCAACGAAATATTCAGGAGCACCTTTACCTTTACCCATACGCACCTCTGCAGGCTTTTTGGTGATCGGTTTATCAGGAAATACCCTGATCCAAATTTGTCCTTCACGTTTCATATAGCGGGTTACCGCCTGACGTGCCGCTTCAATCTGACGACCGGTTAGCCATGTTTCTTCCAGGGCTTTTATTCCAAAAGAACCAAAAGCTAGCTGATGGCCACGTTGTGACAGGCCTTTCATTTTCCCTTTCTGGTGTCTTCTGAATTTTGTCTTCTTCGGTTGTAACATTGTTACTGATGTATTAAAATTCTAAACTAACTTATTTACGTCTTCCGCGTTGGCGTGGTCCTCCTGTAGGTTTTGGACCTCTACCTGGTTTTTTTGCCTGTCCGCCAACAGTAGTTGGAACCAGCTCTGGCTTTCCGTAGATTTCACCTTTACAAATCCAAACTTTTATTCCGATTCGTCCATAGGTCGTATGAGCTTCAACCAAAGCATAGTCGATATCTGCACGCAATGTATGCAAGGGGATACGACCTTCTTTGTAAGTCTCCTGCCGCGCCATCTCGGCTCCGCCAACACGTCCGGAAATCATTACCTTGATTCCTTCGGCTCCAATACGCATACTCGAGCTGATGGCGGTTTTGATTGCACGACGGAAAGAAATACGTCCTTCGATCTGCTTGGCTATCGTAGCAGCTACGATATAAGCATCCAATTCAGGACGTTTAATCTCGCTGATATTAATCTGCACTTCTTTGCCCGTGAGCTTTTTTAGCTCCTCTTTCAGCTTGTCAACCTCTTGACCTGCTTTGCCGATTATCATTCCAGGTCTGGCAGTTGAAATGGTAACGGTAACCAGTTTCAATGTACGTTCAATAGAGATGCGTGAGATACCCGCTTTTCCTAAACGCGCATTGAGGTATTTTCTGATTTTGTCATCTTCTACCAATTTGGAAGAAAAATCTTTTCCACCATACCAGTTAGATTCCCAACCTTTAATGATTCCTAACCTTAGACCTATTGGATTCGTTTTTTGTCCCATTCAATTAAAACTTATCGGATTGATTCTGTCTGATTATTCTTTTATTCTGCTGTCAATTACAAGCGTAACATGATTCGAACGCTTTCTGATACGATGAGCACGTCCTTGAGGAGCTGGCTGAACCCTTTTGAGCATTCTGCCCGAGTCAACAAAAATCTCTTTTACATAAAGATTACTATCCTCAATGCGTTTGCCTTCATTCTTTGCTTCCCAGTTGGCTATTGCCGACCGCAACAACTTGTAAACGCGGTTTGATGCTTCTTTGGAAGAAAATTGCAATACATGCAAGGCCATTTCAACGTCCATGCCTCTTACCAAATCAGCAACCAAACGCATTTTTCTGGGCGAAGTAGGCACATTGCGCAACTTTGCGAATGAAGTCGTTTTCTTCGCAGCTCTTATTTCTTCTGCTCTGTTATGTTTTCTAGCTCCCATTTTTACGCGGTTCTTTATTTTTTACCTTTATCTTTTTTTCCAGCATGGCCCCTGAAAATTCGTGTTGGGGCAAATTCTCCTAATTTATGACCTACCATATTTTCTGTTACATAAACCGGAATAAATTTATTTCCGTTGTGCACAGCGATAGTCTGACCGACAAAGTCAGGAGCGATCATAGAAGCTCTTGACCAGGTTTTGATCACTGTCTTCTTTCCGGATTCAACATTAGCCATTACTTTCTTTTCAAGTTTGTAATGGATATATGGACCTTTTTTAAGCGAACGACTCATTATATAAGGGTTTCTTCCTGATTAAACAATTATTTCTTACTTCTTTCGATGATATACTTGTTAGAAGCATTCTTCTTCGAACGCGTCTTATATCCTTTGGCTGGCAAACCTTTACGACTTCGTGGATGACCACCTGAAGAGCGACCTTCGCCACCACCCATTGGGTGATCAACAGGGTTCATTACAACACCCCTAACGCGCGGTCTGCGACCCAACCATCTGCGACGTCCAGCTTTTCCAGAAACTTCGAGGCTGTGATCAGCATTGGACACCATGCCTACTGTTGCCTTGCAAGTTTGCAGTATCATGCGTGTTTCCCCTGAAGGCATCTTTAAAACAGCAAACTTACCGTCGCGCGACATCAACTGTGCATACGAACCGGCGCTTCTTGCCATTTTACCACCCTGACCAGGACGAAGCTCAATATTGTGTACTACAGTACCAAAAGGAATCTCGCTCAGGAATAATGTGTTTCCAACATTTGGAGCAGCTCCCTTTCCGGAAACTATCTCCTGACCTACTTGTAACCCCTGTGGTGCAATGATATAGCGCTTTTCGCCATCTTTGTAAAACACCAGTGCTATGCGAGCAGTACGGTTTGGATCGTACTCTATGGTTTTAACCACGCCAGGAACACTGTCCTTATCGCGTTTGAAGTCGATAATACGGTATTTCTGTTTGTGACCACCACCAACATTGCGAATAGTCATTTTACCTTCTTTATTCCTACCACCGGTACTTCTTCCGGGAGCCAAAAGACTCTTTTCCGGAGAATCGGTAGTGATTTCGTCAAAAGCGCTTATCAGTTTAAAACGCTGCCCAGGAGTTGTGGGTTTGTACTTCTTTAAAGCCATTTATCTAAATGTTGCTAAAAAAATCAATAGTTTCACCATCAGCTAAAGTCACCACAGCTTTTTTAAAAGCATTGGTTTTACCGGCAATAACTCCGGTCTTTGTATAACGCGACTTTCGCTTTCCATCAAAATTCATTGTATTCACTGCTACAACTTCCACATCGTACAGCTCTTTGATCGCCTGCTTGATCTGTAATTTGTTGGCACGCTTATCTACAATGAAGCCATACCGGTTGAGCTTTTCGCCCAGTGCGGTCATTTTCTCCGTAATTACCGGCTTTTGAATGATTTCCATTGCTATTTACCTTTTAATATTCCTAAATTAAGCCAGAATCTCTTCGATTGTTTTCAATGAACTCTCCAGCACAAACAATTTCTTCGCGTTCAAAATATCGTAGGTATTCAAACTGTTTGCTGTAACCACTTTGGTACGTTGCAGATTTCTGGATGAAAGCACCACGTTTTGATCAGCTTTTGGCATCACAAAAAGACTCTTTGCTCCCTGTAAATCAAAACTGTTGAGTATCTGAACAAAGTTTTTTGTTTTGGGACCTTCAAAAGTAAAGTCTTCCAAAATCACGATTTCCAGCTGTTTTGCTTTGTAAGAAAGTGCAGATTTTCGAGCCAGTCTTTTTACCTTCTTGTTCAGTTTGAAGCTGTAATCGCGTGGCTGAGGTCCAAAAACACGACCCCCACCAACGAAAAGAGGTGACTTGATGCTACCGGCACGTGCAGTACCTGTACCTTTTTGCTTTTTGATCTTGCGTGTACTTCCAGCTATCTCATTTCTTTCTTTCGACTTATGAGTACCCTGACGCTGATTGGCCAGAAACTGTTTTGTGTCAAGATAGATTGCGTGATCATTGGGCTCAATGCCAAACACATCGTCATGCAACGCCACTTTACGATCTGTTGCTTCGCCACTGATTTTATGTACTACTAATTCCATCTTTCAATTTTTAAAAATCCGTTCTTAGGTCCTGGAACGGCACCTTTTACTAAAATCAAATTCTTTTCGGGGATGATTTTAACGATCTGAAGATTGATCAACTTAACGCGATCACCACCCATTCGTCCGGCCATGCGCATTCCTTTGAAAACGCGTGAGGGGTAGGATGAAGCTCCAATTGATCCTGGTGCTCTGAGGCGATTATGCTGACCATGGGTAGCCTGACCAACCCCACCAAAACCATGACGCTTCACAACACCCTGAAAACCTTTACCTTTGCTAACACCTACAACGTCAACAAATTCACCTTCCATAAAAACCTCTACGGTTACAGTTTCACCCAACGACTTTTTCTCTTCAAAACGAGTAAACTCCGCAATCATCGCTTTTGGACCGGTGCCAGCCTTTTGTAAATGACCTTTCAGCGCATTGGTAGTATGCTTCTCCTTTTTATCGCCATAAGCAAGCTGAACCGCATCATAACCATCAACATCTTTGGTTCTGATCTGTGACACGATACATGGACCGGCTTCGATGACGGTAACAGGAAGATTTTTCCCGCTTTCGTCATAAATGCTGGTCATTCCAACCTTTTTTCCAAGTATTCCTGACATGATACTATACTTTTGTATTTCTTGCTGCTATTGCAACAGGTCAAACTTTAATTTCTACTTCTACACCACTTGGAAGCTCAAGCTTCATCAATGCGTCGATCGTTTGCGAAGTCGAGCTGTAAATATCAAGCAAACGTTTGTAAGACGAGAGCTCAAATTGTTCTCTTGACTTTTTGTGCACGAAAGTTGAACGCAACACAGTGTAAATCTTTTTGTCTGTCGGCAACGGAATTGGTCCGTTTACCACAGCACCTGTGGTCTTAATGGTCTTTACGATTTTCTCCGCTGATTTATCAACCAGGTTATGATCGTACGACTTTAATTTTATTCTAATCCTTTGGCTCACGTTGAAGAATTATTATTGTTTACAATTATTTGATAATCCCTTTAACTTTATTGATAACTTCCTCTGCAACACTTTCAGGTGCCGGGGAATAATGACTAAACTCCATACTTGAAGTTGCGCGTCCGGAAGTTAAACTACGAAGCGATGTTACATATCCAAACATTTCTGATAGCGGAACATCAGCTTTAATAACCTGACCACTAACTTTTGCAGTCACTTCGCGCAAAATAGCGCGCCGTTTGTTCAGGTCGCCGGTAACTTCGCCCAGAAAATCGTCTGGAGTCAGCACCTCAACCTTCATAACAGGTTCTAATAAGATAGATTTTGCTTTTCGGCAAGATTCCTTATAACCTAACTTGGCAGCCATCTCGAATGAAAGGGCATCACTATCAACTGCATGGAAAGAACCATCGATCAATCTCACTTTGATACTGTCAACAGGATAACCTGCCAAAACCCCATTCGAAAGTGACTCTCTAAAACCTTTCTGAATTGCAGGGATAAATTCACGTGGAATATTACCGCCCTTTACTTCATCAACAAACTGCAAACCAACAACACCATCGTCAGCAGGTCCGATCTCGAATATGATATCGGCAAACTTACCTTTACCACCAGTTTGCTTTTTATAGGTCTCACGATGATGAGCTTTCGCAGTAATAGCTTCTTTGTAAGCTACTTGTGGACGACCTTGATTAGCTTCTACTTTGAACTCACGTTTCAAACGATCAACCAAAATTTCAAGGTGCAACTCACCCATACCAGAAATAATAGTTTGACCCGAATTCTCATCAGTTTTAACGCGGAAAGTAGGATCTTCCTCAGCAAGTTTGGCCAGTGCCAACGACATTTTATCCATGTCGGCCTGAGTTTTGGGTTCAATAGAAACATGAATCACTGGCTCTGGGAAAGTCATGGATTCAAGCAGGATAGGTTTGTTTTCGACGCAAAGGGTATCACCTGTACGAATCAACTTAAACCCGACAGCTGCACCAATATCCCCGGCTTCAATCCTGTCGAGCGGATTTTGCTTGTTAGCATGCATCTGCATGATACGCGAAATACGCTCTTTTTTTCCTGTAGATGCATTATAAACATATGATCCTGCTTCGAGCACACCAGAATATACACGAAAAAAAGCAATGCGCCCCACAAAAGGATCGGTTGCTATTTTGAAAGCTAAGGCACTAAATGGCTCATCAACATTAACCTTTCTGATTTCTTCCTTGTCAGTCTTGGGATTGATGCCTTTAACAGCATCAACATCAAGCGGACTTGGCAGGAATTGGATAATGCCATTAAGCAGCATCTGCACGCCTTTATTTTTAAAAGCTGAACCACACATTACGGGATTTATCCGCAATTCGACGGTAGCTTTTCTGATCTGGGCAATAATCTCGTCTTCGGTAATGCTCTCCGGATCATCGAGAAATTTTTCGAGCAACTCATCATTGTCTTCTGCAACGCCTTCGATCAATTTGAGCCGATATTTCTCGGCAGTTTCTTTAAGATCGTCTGGTATAGGTATTTCAACAACAATAACTCCCTTAGAGCTATCGTCCCAAACAAATGCCTTGTTGCGGATCAAATCCACAATACCTGTAAAGGTCTCTTCTTCCCCAATAGGGATTTGAAGTGGAATAGGATTTGCACCCAAGCGCTCTTCAATCTGCTCAAGAACGCTGAAAAAGTCAGCGCCTGATCGATCCATTTTGTTCACAAAACATAAGCGGGGAACCTTATATTTATCAGCCTGACGCCAAACTGTTTCTGACTGAGGTTCAACTCCACCTACAGCACAAAATAGCGCAACAGCACCATCCAGCACTCGCAATGAACGCTCAACTTCAACAGTGAAGTCAACGTGGCCGGGAGTATCAATTATGTTTATCTTGTATTTTTCCTGCTCAAAGTCCCAAAACACAGTCGTTGCAGCAGATGTGATTGTGATTCCACGTTCCTGCTCCTGAACCATCCAGTCCATAGTGGCAGAACCTTCATGTACTTCACCCAGCTTGTGGCTGCGTCCGGTATAATAAAGGATACGCTCAGTAGTAGTAGTTTTACCAGCGTCAATATGAGCCATAATGCCAATATTACGGGTATGTTTCAAGTTTTGTATGGTCTTTATGTCTGCCATTTTATTTGTAAGCGTATTAGCCTTTTTTACTAAAATCTAAAATGCGAGAAAGCCTTGTTGGCTTCTGCCATTCTGTGTGTATCTTCTTTTTTCTTAAATGCTGCACCTTCTTCTTTAAAGGCAGCCATAATTTCGCCGGCAAGCTTTTGTCCCATTGATTTCTCGTGACGTTTACGGGAATAACCAATTAGGTTTTTCATGCCAATAGATTGCTTACGGCCAGGGCGAATTTCTGAAGGAATCTGGAATGTAGCACCACCGATACGACGGCTTCTAACCTCCACAGCAGGAGTAACGTTTGCCAAAGCCTTTTTCCAAACTTCAACAGCATCCTCGCCGGTTTTTTGTCCCACGATTTCCATGGCCTCATAAAAAACCTGATAAGCAATATTTTTTTTGCCCTTGAGCATGATGTTATTCACAAACTTTGTAACCATAACATCCCCAAATTTTGGGTCGGGCAAAATGATTCTTTTTTTTGGTTTAGCTTTTCTCATTGATTAAAATCTTAGTCTGAAAAACACTGTTAGTTATGACTATCTTATTTTTTCTTTGGACGTTTGGTGCCATATTTTGAACGACGCTGCGAACGACCTTCTACACCTGAAGTATCCAGTGCACCACGAATAATATGGTAACGAACACCTGGCAAATCCTTCACACGACCTCCGCGAATCATCACGATAGAGTGTTCCTGCAAATTATGACCTTCACCGGGAATATAGGCATTTACCTCTTTACCATTTGTTAAACGAACCCTGGCCACTTTGCGCATGGCCGAGTTGGGCTTTTTAGGTGTAGTAGTGTAAACCCTCACGCAAACTCCACGGCGCTGTGGGCAGGAATCCAGTGCAGGAGACTTACTTTTGTCAACCAGTTTTTGGCGTCCTTTTCGCACTAATTGTTGAATAGTCGGCATTTTAAACTATTTAATTTAT
>CAZQFH010000064.1:0-19504 GCA_964592595.1 uncultured Lentimicrobiaceae bacterium
AAAACAAGAGTTTTATAGTTGGACATTACGACTGGGATTGAAACTGAGTTTTTAAAAGCTCTTTCTAGATCACTTTAAAAGAAATAAAGGGATATTTGATTGCAGCGTGTATAACTTCTTTTTTGTGAACTAAACTCGCAAAAGCTCCGGATTTCTTATTTCTGCTTATACATTTCACCTGGCGTTTCATTGAATAGCTCACGATAGGAACGATAAAAATAAGCGCGATTATTAAAGCCCGTCATAAACACAATATCACTGATGCTGTGATTACCCGCTTTGATAAATTCTCTGGCCTTTATCAACCTGAAATTCTTAATTAAGCCATGGGGGGTAAGCCCTGATAATGCTTTGATTTTTCGATAAAGTTGTGCTTTGCTTAAAGCAAGTTCATCGGCCAGATCATCGGCATTGAGCTGATCATCCTGATAATGTTTTGCAATAAAATCATGTGCCTTTTCAAGTAATTTACGATCACGATCTGACAGATGTTGCTCCTCAATTTCCGCTTGCTTATCAAAATTCTTTCTAATACCCTCCATTAGTATTTCGCGGGTTTCGAGCAGTTTTGCAATCCGCAAGTGCAAGTGTCGGGGATGAAAGGGCTTTACAACATAGCCATCAGCACCTGTCTCAAGGCCTTGAATCACATGCTCATTAGCAGATTTTGCCGTAAGCAGAATTACCGGAATATGACTGGTAATTAAATCTTCTTTTATGATGCGAGCCAATTCAAGGCCGCTCATATTTGGCATCATCACATCGCTCACTACCAAATCAATACGCTTCTTGTTAAGAATTTCCAATGCCTGTTTTCCATCACCTGCAATTTCCACATCATAATGCTCCGACATAAGTTTTCTGATAAGCATCAACAGTTGAACATCATCTTCAACAATCAATATCCTGTATTTTGATTTTGATTCACTCGCGGAATCTGGCAGGATATCATTTTCAAAACCAAGGCTTTGCTGAATCAGAAATTCCTCGCTGATACTTTCCCTTAAATGCTCAAGTAATTCGCTACTTCGGGGATTATTAATACTATTTTCGGGCTTGGCCTGAGATAAAATCGGCAAATAAACCTTAAAAATTGATCCCCTGTTAGGTTCACTTTCCACCTCAATTCTTCCTTTATGAATTTCGACTAAACTTTTAGTGTAAGCCAAGCCAATACCAGAGCTTTTATGACCTGTCTGATTTCGTTCCGGAAGCGGATTTTGATAAAAATACCGGTCAAAAATCAAGGGCAAGTCTTTGCTTTTGATACCAATTCCATTATCTCTGATGGTGATGTGTATTTCATTTTGTAAACTTTCTAATCCAACATTAATCATCCCGCCAGGTGGCGTAAATTTTACTGCATTACTCAACAAATTGAGCAAAATACGTTCAAGTTTTTCGGGATCAAATTGCACATGCTTTTCCTGCTCGTCAGGCTCAAAAATCAGATCGATCTCTTTTTCTATGGCATAAACCCGAAAGATTTCCACAATATCACCCACAAACCCAATCAATTCCAATTGCTGCAGCTTTAGTTCATCTCGTCCGGAATCAAGTTTCTGAAAAGCAAGTAGTTCGTCAATCATCTTTTGCAACCGAAGCGCGTTCTGATAAATACTTTTAAACAAGCTTTGCTCAACGGGATACTGTTTAGCTTTCTCCATCAAATTAGCTGCAGACGCAAAAATCAGCGTTAAAGGTGTACGGAATTCGTGAGCCAAATTGGTAAAAAACTCAAATTTATGTCTGTTAAGTTCTTGTTCCTTCTTTCGGTTCAAATCGTCTAAAGCTTCGCGATGCCTTCGTTTGATTCGGTTTGATTGATACCGGTAAACTAAAAAGATAAACAATAGAAACGACAAAAAGTAAAAAATATAGGCCGCTGTCGTCCTCCAGAAAGGTGGCTTGATCACAATCTCAAGGGTACGAATTTTATCTGACCAAATAGCATCCTCGTTGGTTGCTCTTAGCTGCAGCTGATAAATCCCGGGAGGAACATTAGTAAAATTCGCAAATCGCTGTTCTCCAATATCCACCCATTCCTGGTTGAACTGTGACAAGCGATAACTAAATAAAATCTTGGCAGGATTATCATAGTTAATCGTTGTGAATGCAATGCTGAAAAAATTCTGATTGTGTTTGAGCACAATTTTATCTGTGGCATCAATATCCTTTTCCAGTACCTGCAACTCATCTCCTGGCTCTGCGACCCGGTTAAAAACACTAAATTCAGTAAGTAAAACTTCAGGGTTATTGGTCGAAAGCGGGATTTGATCGGGATAAAACCAATCTACACCATTGGTGCCTCCAAAATAGAGTTTATCAGCATTCTGGCTTTTGAATGCAGCCCCATCAGTAAATTCGCTATTCAACAAACCATCACCTCGATTATAATTAACAAATCGATTTTGATCCCTTAGCAAGCGACTCAAGCCATTATTTGTACTCACCCAAACATTTCCCTGTTTATCCTCTAACATGGAATGAATGGTATGATTGGGAAGCCCATCAGCTGTTGTATAATACTCAAAATTTGGTTTTTGACCATTGAAACTTAGCAGGTTTAAGCCACCACTTGTTCCAATCCAAAGTTCATTATTTGTTCCTTTGAGCAAACTAAGTACATCTGAATTATTCAATCCATTACTTTGATCAACTGCCTGACCAAAAAACTGTATCTCGCCCGTAAGACTGTTATAGCGGTGCAAGCCCGACATACGGGTTCCAATCCACAGCACATTAGGCTGATCTTCAACAATCGAAAACACCACATTTCCCCTCAAGTCGTTTGCTCCTCCCCTGCCTTGAAGGTGAGAAAAAGTTTTTAGAGTGAAAAAATCTTCTTTGTAATCGGGGGCAATACTTATTACCCCATATCCACTGGTACCCAACCAAATAGTATTAAAAATATCAATACAGATATCGTAAACCGAACCGAATTGAGGTAGTCCGGATGCTTCAAAATCATCCGGAAAATGCCTGAATTCACCTGTTGCAAGATTTAAAACGTCGATGCCAGAACCATCAGTTCCTATCCATAAATACCCAAAATCATCCTCGGCAAGCGACAGAACAGCATCATTTGATAAGCCGTTTGAAGTGTTAAAAATGATCGTTGGTCCTCCATCGGAAGGGATTTTATTCAGGCCGTTCCCTCTGGTGCCAATCCACAAATTTCCTGTTTTATCTTCGTAAATAGTTCTTACAATCTTATGACTCAATTTTTGTTCTTGCAAAGCTCCTTTTTCTATACCCTGAAATGCTAAGGGGGAAGTATTGATTTGAAAGACACCTTCGCCATCGGTGCCAATCCAGATATGTTTGCCGGATTTGAAAACCGACCAGATTTTCACTTTTTTCTCTTCCAGATCAGGAAGCTGATGGAGCAGACATGTCGCCTCAAAATCATCAAAGCTCAGTACTAAAATATTGCCTTTATCAGTGCCCAGAATGATTCCGTCAAGATTATCGTCAGCAAAAAGTGCTGTAACCGGCGATTCAATCACCTCATTTCCAATAAACTTATAATTGCCCTCAATAAGATCTACAATCCAAATACCACCCTGTGAATCCGGAAAAGCAGCATAAGGTTTTTCGTTGATGCTAAAAAACCAGTTTAAATCCACTTTGAAACTTGAAGAAGTTTGCAATTGAGGACTTACCTTTCGAATAAAGATTCCCTGTTCGTCAATCTCATATATTTCGTTGCTTTGGTGCATCAAATAAATGCGTGATCCAAACTTAAACACGCCTGTCAACTGTAAAAGCACCTCAGGATTTAATCCTTCTATATTAACAGGGTCAAATTCCCGCGATTCCTTGTTAAAGCTGTAAAGACCAACACCATATTGTACAAGCCAAACCTTACCCTGTTCATCTGCAAAAGCACGCAGCCCATTTTCACGATTCAGCCTCAGGGTATCCTCATTAAACCAACTCGTAAATTTTTTAAAGTCATAATCATACAAATTTATTCCACGCTCAGTAACAATCCACAGTCCAAGATCCTGTTCAAAAATATCCCAGATAATGTTATTGCTGATCCTGTTTTGGAGCATCAAATCCGGATAATGCCTGATAATGGTATGTCCGTCAAACTGGTTTAATCCATCCCAGCTTCCAAACCATAGATAACCTCTACGATCTTTATAAATAGCACTCACCGCACTGTTCGACAGACCATCTGAATTTTTTATCTGCCTGAGCTGCCATTTACCATTGGGTATTTCTGCCTGAGCAAAAACGCTATCAACTTGTAAAAAGTAGAAGAGCCCAACAATGAAAATAAGTTTAATTTTAAAGCACCTACTCCATCTCATAAATAATACCTCACTGATATTTTGAGTAAAACTAACAAAATTGCTTAAGACAGACAGAAGTCCTGCAGATTTTATTCTCCTATGGATTGAGAACTGTGTACATAAAAACGATAAAATACCACACAGCTCTGTAGTTATAAGCGTGTAATTTAGCTGAAAATTACTCTAAAATGAAAAACTCCTTCGTGAAACCGATGATATTCGTCCTCTTAATGGCGCTGATTTCCCCAACCCACGCACAACAAATTGCGATACCGCGAATTGATCAAATGCCGGATTTCCCACAGCCATACGAAATGCGTGACTGGAAAACCGTTGCTCATAAATATGACTCGCTCGTTTTTGATCAAAATCTGCAAGGAGAATTTTTACCCTTAATTTTTTTCAGAGAACAGGGCGTAAACTACCCTGCAACCGAAAGTTTTGGTTTGCATACAGCCATTGGGACCAATAGCCCGCTTTCGGGAGAAGCAATTAATGTACTTCCGGCTTTGGTGGGTGCTTCGCTGGCTGGCATTGATAAAAGCAATCAGTTTGGCAAAAACTGGGCATTGTTGGCCGCCGACTATTTCAACAAACGCCCTCAGGAAAATATTTACCTTAACCATCCCAATGCTTCATCGGGCAATGATTGGTGGTACGAAACGATGCCAAATATTTTTTATCTGCAATTGAGGGCGCTTTATCCGGATATATCTCGTTTTGACGAACAGCTCGAGTTAATGGCCAATCAATGGCTCAAAGCAGTTGAACATATGGGTGGCTCAGCGCAGCCCTGGCATGTTCCGGATATGAATTACAGGGCATGGAACATGTCAACAATGCAAGGCCTCAATCAAGGAGTGCCCGAACCGGAAGCCGCTGGTGCAATAGGATGGATACTTTATCAAACCTACAAAAGCATTGGTAAAGAAAAATACCGTGTTGGTGCAGAACAGGCTTTGGATTTTTTAAACCAGCTTAATGAAAACCCATCCTATGAATTACAACTCCCTTATGGTGTTTACGTTGCTGCCCGCATCAATGCTGAACAAAACTACCCGCAATATGATGTTGAAAAAATGCTCAATTGGGTCTTCGATCGCGGCTCGCTCAGAGGATGGGGAACTATCATTGGTAATTGGGGAGGTTTTGATGTATCGGGGCTTGTTGGTGAAGCAAATGATACAGGTAACGATTATGCATTCCTAATGAATGGATTCCAACATGCAGCTGCTTTGGTTCCAATGGTTCGGTATGATGATAGGTTTGCTGTTGACATTGCAAAATGGGTGCTTAATTTGGCAAATGCTTCGAGATTGTTTTACAGACCCTATTTACCCGAAACTTATCAGGATAACTTTGATTGGTCAGTATCTTATGACCAATATGCAGTAATTGGTTATGAAGCACTTAAAGAAGTTAAACACAATTTGAGCCCTTATGCCACCGGAGATGCCATTGATGGTGGCTGGGCACAAACCAACTTAATGCTTTATGGCTCCTCCCATGTTGGATATCTGGCAGGCTTGATTGAAGAAACTAATGTGGAAGGAATTTTGAAACTCGATTTGTTAAAAACCGATTTTTATCAAGATAATGCCTATCCCACTTTTCTGCTTTACAACCCTCATGAGCAGCAACATCAGGTTGAAATTCAGCTTGAATCCGGAAATTATTCAGTTTATGATATGATTACCAATCAGCTTGTCAGCACAGCTCAACAAGGCACAACATCGCTGCTGATTCCGGCAAAATCGGCAATAATGCCAGTGGTTTTCCCTTCAGAGTATGAACTAACAATAGCAGGTAACCAGACTATAGTTAATAATATTGTAATTGACTTTAACAATGGAAACCCCATCCCAAATTATCCACCCCGAATCAGGGCGCTGTCAGCTACTGACACAATTGCGATTCAGCAGAACATAACCATCTACTGCACAGCCGAAAACCCCGAAAATGAAAACATGACCTACGAATGGAAAATTAATGATGCTATGGTGGATGGCAACGAATTTTTAATGTTCAGTACTGATACTACCGGCAATTTCCAAATTCAGAGTAAAGTAACAGATGCATTTGGATTGGCCGATAGCAGCACTGTAAACATTACAGCTGTGTCAAAAATCCCCTATGCCCCCGAAATTACAGGAATAACTGCTTCGCCCCGTAAAGCTGAACCACTCACTTTTATCGAACTCAGGGTCACCGCCATCGACCAAAATGACGATCCCCTTACCTATTTATGGACTGATTTTGAAGGAAATAGCATTGGTAATACTGAATGGATAAATTATCAAGTACCTTCACATGCAAACAACTACTGGATATTTTGTGAAGTTACTGATTCAGATCAGCTTAGCACACACGACAGCATACAAATTATGGTGAGGCAAAATGAATCATATCCTGAAGCAGCCCTCATTGCAAGCTACTGGCTCGATGGAATCGCAAATGATCAAACTGCAAATCAGCTGGATGGAACAGCATCCAACAGCATCAGCTGGACTGAAAATGAGTCCGGACAGGCTCAACAAGCAGCTCACTTTGATGGCAATAGTGCTCGTATCACCCTGCCAGCCAGTAGTCTTTTAAATTTTAATGAATACCTGAGCATTACTTTTAAGTTCAAATTAGAAGGCAGCGCAGAAAACGAACAATTTTTAATCTCTCATGGCAGCTGGCAAAACCGCTATAAAATTTCCAGATCGGCCGATAGAATTCGCTTTACCATAAATACTGCTGATGGAATTGCCGACCTCGACAGCGAGACTGTGCCAGAAACAAATCAATGGTACCATCTGGCTGCCATTTACAACGGTGAAGACATGGAAATTTGGCTGGATGGTGCTTTGGATGCCTTTAAAGCCCATTCAGGATTGCTCAACCAAACTAACTATCAAGTTGTATTAGGCCAGCAGTTTAGCGAAACACCAGGCTTTAATTTTGAAGGCTCGTTGGACAATGTAAGCATATACAACTACCCGCTTAATCCACAACAGGTTGAAGCGAGCAGATTCGTTTCACTAAATGAAAATTCGGAAACTTCTGAAATTCGGGTTTTCCCGAATCCCAATCGAGGCGATTTTATAATGCTCTCATCCGAAAGAGAAATTGATCAGCCTGTTTCTATACTTTTCAGCAATATCCTGGGGCAGCAATTTATCCCGCATACGATTGAAAAAATCAGCCCAAATCTGCTCAAAATTCATTTTCCTCAGGATTTTTCTCCCGGAATTTATCAGCTCATCATGCACACAACGGAAAAAACTTACAGGGCAAGCATAATTTGTACACCATAATCTCATTTTTGTATACCTAGCCGCTCAAATGCTTGCTTTGAAACAGTTTTATTGATAATTGAGAATATACAACACGAATATGAAAACCCTGTAAACACAGATGGCCGGATCTGGGTGTACTTTTACACAATCGTTTGCAAAAAATACTACCGAAACAAAAAGATCACGATGGATATAGCAAAAAGATTTTTAGGAAACCCACTGCTCAAACCAAAAGACATCAAACCAAGCTTACCTGGTATGGAGATTCTGTGTTTGCTAAATCCTGGCGTTTTTACCTATGAGGGCAAGACATGGCTTTTGTGCAGGGTAGCCGAACGGCCTTCACAAAAAGAAAACAGCATTCAGGTTCCTGTTTTTAATGAAGGCGGAAAAATTGAAATTCTTGAATTTCTGAATAACGATCCCGAGCTTGATGCTACTGATCCCAGAGTGATCTTATATAAAGGTGTAAATTACCTTACTTCGCTTTCTCACCTTCGCTTGCTTTGCAGCGAGGACGGAAAACAATTTTACGAACCAGATGGCTATCAACCCATAAATGGAAAAGGGATGCTGGAGTCATTTGGCATTGAAGATTGCAGGGTTGCAAAAATTGATGATGCCTTTCACCTTACTTATACCCAGGTCTCTAATATTGCTGTTGGGGTCGGCTATATGACAACTTCAGATTGGAAGGATTTTGAACGTAAGGGTATGATTTTTCCACCACACAATAAGGATTGTGCCTTTTTTGAAGAGCAGATTGACAATAAATATTATGCACTGCATCGACCAAGCAGTCCCGAACTTGGCGGCAATTATATCTGGATCGCTGAATCGAAAGATTTAAAACACTGGGGAAATCATCGCTGTGTTGCAGTTACGCGACCCGGAAAATGGGACAGTGTGCGCATCGGCGCTGGTGCAGCACCAATTAAAACTGAAAAAGGCTGGCTCGAAATATACCATGGTGCCAACGAAGAAAACCGCTATTGTCTAGGCGCCTTATTGCTCGATTTAAACGACCCGTCAAAAGTAATTGCACGCAGCGAAGAACCTATAATGGAGCCGCTTGCCGATTACGAAAAAACAGGCTTTTTTGGCAATGTTATATTTACCAACGGTCATGTGGTGAATGGCGATACAATCACAATTTATTATGGTGCCAGCGACGAAGTTATCTGTGGGGCCGAGCTTTCAATCGCTGAAATACTTCAATCACTAAAACTGTAAACTCAAGCCGGTTATGAAAAACAAGCTTCTGAACGAATACAACTTTTTCCTTTCAATGCCTCGTCCGATGCGGCTGTTGTTGGTTACTAATATGATTTACGCTTTTGTTCTGCCAATAATCGACATCTTTGTTGGCGCTTATATCATGCGCAGTTCCGACAATCCATCGCTGGTAGCAATTTATCAGCTGTCTGTTTATACTGGCATTCCTTTAACTTTTTTGATTAACGGATACCTCTTAAACCGCATTAAAATTGCACATTTATATAGTTTTGGTATGCTCCTGAGCGGATTATCGATGATTTTCATGATGACACTCGATCAAATCGACATGATTGGCGTGGCGATTGCAGGTTTGATCATGGGCGGTTCCTTTGGTTTTTTCTGGGCAAACCGCGATTTTTTAGCACTTGACACTACAAACGATCAAAACCGTAATTATTATTATGGTGTTGAAACTTTCTTTTATACCATCACAGCTATTATTGTTCCTGTAACGGTTGGATGGTTTTTGGTCAGGTCAACAGCAATGGGCTGGTTTGCCGGTAATATTGTGGGTGCTTACAAAGTGATCACATTTGCGGTAATCCTGCTAACGATCATCTCGAGCTATGTGATTCACCTGGAGAAATTTAGAAATCCACGCGAAAAAAAGTTTGTCCACTTCCGTTTTGATAAGCTCTGGAATAAAATGTTGGTTCTGGCGGGATTGAAAGGTCTTGTGCAAGGATATATTGTAATCGCACCTGCCATTCTGATCTTAAGACTTGTTGGAGATGAAGGTTCATTAGGCACGATTCAAAGCATCGGTGGAATTATCACAGCAATATTGCTTTATTTGCTGGGACGGCTAACAAAACCACAACACCGTATCTATGTATTCTCGGCAGGTTTGGTTTTGTTTTTCGTTGGATCGCTTTTCAACCTGATAATGTTTTCAGCAACAGGAGTAGTAGTATTCGTAATTTGCTTGATCATGTTCAGACCATTACACGACATTGCTTATTTTCCGATACAATTGCGGGTGATCGACCTGCTTTCGATTAAAGAAAAAAGAAGCGAATTCGCTTATATTTTCAACCATGAATTTGGTTTGTATGTTGGGCGTTTTATCGGGCTGGTATTATTCATCTCGCTCATGTATTATGTATCAGAAAGTTTCGCATTAAAATATTCTTTGCTAATTGTAGCAGCCATACAGATGTTGTCGATTCCGGTGGCTAAAAACATTATCAAATCCACACAAAAATCAATTGATGCATTTGAAGGCGACATTGACGAGCTTAAATCGTTGCAACAAATTCCGGATGTGAATGAAATTCCAGTTCAAGAAAAGATATAACATAACTATGAAACAAAACATTTTTAGGTTTTTAGGCTTTAAGATTTTCTCAGTGCTCATTATTTTAAGCGCATGCAACAGAACCGAACAGGTCCCTCAGCAGAGCATCGCACGCGTGGAAGCCATGCCTGATATACCACAACCCTATAAAATTATTGATTGGAAGGAAATCAGCACTTCCTTTGATCAGTACATCTTCGATTTTAATCAAACCGGTGACTACCGACCCTTTATCTGGATCGATACCAACAGGAGAAATTTCGATCAGCCTACTTTTGGTATTTACACTGCAATAGGCGATGTAAGGCAAGGTTCACAACAGAATAATGGTGAGTTTCATGAAGCTATCGGCGGTCTTGGCGCTTTAATGAGCGCCGGATTACTTGGTATCGACAAGACCAATCAATCAGGATACAATTTCGTGAAAATGGCTCAAAACTATTTCAACAGCGAAAATGGCTGGAATATCATCATGAACAATACCAATCCCGAAGTTGCCTCACTGGGCGGTGGTTACGGAAGAGATTGGTGGTACGATATCTATCCAAATGTGTTGTATTATGCCGTTTCGGATTTATTTCCTGAAGTTGAACGCGCTGACAGTCTGCAAAAAATTATTGCTGATCAGGTTTTACAAGCTGATCAGGTCCTTAATGGGAATTATCACTTTTCTTACTTTGACTATTCCAGCATGGAAGGCAAGCAGAATCATATTCCTTTTCAGGAAGATGCTGCTGCAGCGCATGCCTGGATATTATTGGCTGCATACGAAAAATTCGGAGATGAAGCATATCTATCGGGCGCAATGAGTGCCATGGATGCCCTTCAATCGCAAACTGAAAGCAGGTTTTATGAAGTGTTGCTTCCTTTTGGTGCTTATACGGCCGCGCGACTAAATGCCGAACAGAGTACTTCATATGATGTAACTAAAATTCTGGAATGGAGCTTTGAGGGCACAACTTCCGAAAGCGGCAGGCTGGGATGGGGCGTTATCATGGATAAATGGGGCGAATATGATGTTTCTGGCCTTGTGGGTAGCTGGCATCACGATGGAGGCTTTGCTTTTGCAATGAATACCTTCGATATGGCATGGCCGCTTGTTCCGATGGTACGCTATGCACCGGAATATGCCAATATGGTTGGCAAATGGATGCTAAATGCTGCTAATGCGGCTCGCTGGTTCTATCCACACGAAATACCAGATGGCAATCAATGGCTGCCCGAAAAGAAAGCGATCACACGAAATGTTATTGCTTATGAAGGTCTTAAGAAAACTACACACATTCCTAAAGCGGGATTGGAAAAAACCTCACCAGTAGCTTTGGGAGATGGCCCATTATGGGTTGAAGGACAACCCGACGAATCTATGTTTGGTGTTTACGGTTCTGCACATGCTGGAATTTTTGGAGCAATAATAGAAAGAACCAATGTGGAGGGCATATTAAAAATTGACTGCCTTGCAACAGATTTTTATAACAAAGACTCCTATCCTACTTATTTAATCTACAACCCTCACAACCAAAGCAAAATAGTTAAATATACTGCTAAATCGACTTCTCCTGTCGACCTGTTCGATGTAGTAACAAAAAAGGCAATCCAAAAAAACATCAACAGCGAAACTGAAATATCAATCCCGGCAAAAACCTCAAAACTTATTGTTGAAATACCAACCGGTCTTGAACTTAAAACAGTAAAAGGGCAGGTAGTTGCCGGAAATACTGTAATAGCTTATTAATGGTTTAAAAAAAATTATGATATGCGTTTAATTTACAAACTCTTATTAGTTGTCGCGGTTAGTCTTATGCTTGGTGGATCTATTTCATCCAGCATGGCGCAAACCCGAACTATTAGTGGTACAATAACCGATACGAATAATGAAAGCCTTCCCGGTGTAAACATCATCATCAAAGGTACTACCATTGGCACCACTTCAGATTTTGATGGTATTTACGCGATTGAGATCCCCTCAGATCAGGTAAATCCTGTTTTGGTTTTCAGGTATATCGGCTTCTTAACTCAGGAAGTTGTAATCGGCGACCAAACAATCATTGACGTAGTGATGCCATCTGATGTTCAATTACTTGATGAACTTGTTGTGGTAGGTTATGAAACCAGAAAGAAAGCAGATCTCACCGGAGCAGTCACCAGTATTAAGCTGGATGAAATTAACTCGCTGCCTGTAAGTGGTGCTGATCAAGCCCTTCAGGGAAGAGCTGCCGGTATAAATATAACCTCCAACACAGGAATGCCAGGCGAAGGCGTTCGCATCAGAATTCGTGGTGTTGGCTCAATAAATAGCAGTAACGACCCTTTATACATCGTGGATGGAATTCCAACTGCAAATGCATTGAATGTTTTAAACCCAAACGATATCGCCTCGATAAATATTCTTAAAGATGCGGCTTCAACCGCTATTTATGGTTCGCGTGCCAATAATGGTGTTGTGTTAATCACCACCAAAAAAGGTGAAAAAGGAAAACCAAGAGTTGAGTTCAATTCCATGTTTGGAATTCAACAGCATGGCAAGCTAACCGAAATGGCTAACAAAGATCAGTTTGTTGAAATCTACAATGAAGCTGCTGCCAATGATAATGCATTTATCGAGAACCCTCGCTTACAGCGGAAGTATATCGAACCGGATTTTGCAGCCACACTTCCTGACATTAATCACTTAGAATCCATTTTTCGCGATGGCATAATTCAAAATCAGAATCTTTCCGTTAGCGGAGGCGACGACAAGCTAACCTATATGATTTCCGCGAATTACTTCAGCCAGGAAGGAATTATCATTGGAAGCGATTACAATAGAAAGTCTGGAAAAGTAAGCCTCACAAGCAAGGTTTCTGATGCTATTACAATTGGAACTAACATCAACCTGATGCAAAGTGATAACGACATTATCGGCAGCAGTGGAGATGGTTATGGCGGTAATGGCGGCGGCATCGTTCGCTATGCTTTTTTTCGCACTCCCGGCATCCCAATTTATGATGTTGAAGGCAATTTTGTAGATCTGCCCGAGCGACAAGACTTGTTGGGCGATGGCTACAATCCGGTTGGATTGGCAACCTATGCCGAAAATAACATTAAGCAGAACAGACTTTTTGGAGATGTTTACCTCAAGGCTCAAATTTTACCAGAAGTTGTATTCACTTCCACTTTTGGAGGAGATTTTATTTCGATGCAACACAGGCGATTCGACAGAAACTGGGGAACAAATAACCGCATCAACAATCCCAACCGATTGACAATTGAAGATGGCTTAGACCAAACCTGGACATGGAGTAATGTACTGTCTTATACTACCACTTTTAATGAAATTCATAATTTCTCAGCAATTCTGGGCTCCGAAGCTATAAAAGGAAATGGATACTTTCATTCAGGCACTCAGCAGGATTTCCCTGATCAATCACCCATTCTGGTTTTCCTCGGAAATGGCTTGGGCAATACCCAGGTAAATGAAAATCGTTGGGGATATTCCTTACTCTCTGTTTTTGGAAAAGCCAATTATAGCCTGAGAGAAAAGTATTTATTCTCAGCTACTTTAAGACGTGATGGATCTTCGCGATTCAGTGAAGAAAATAAATGGGGTACTTTTTATTCTGTTTCTGCAGGATGGCGACTGGATAAAGAAGCCTTTATGAGTCGTTTTGAAAATATGAACCTTTTTAAGCTTCGGGTAGGTTATGGTGCTATTGGTAATCAAGAAGTTGGCAACTATGCCTACTCCGATCAAATTGGATACAATTTTAACTATCCTTTCAACGGGACACTTTTCAATGGATATGCCATCACTGTTTTGGGCAATCAAAACTTGCAATGGGAAACCAGCACCCAAATCAACGCCGGAATTGACATGGGATGGCTGCAGGACAAAATCACTGTAACTCTTGATTTTTATCATAAAATCAATGAAAATATGCTGGTAAAAGAGCCGATACCACCTTCTGCCGGCTATGCCGAGCCGGCCTGGGTGAATAAAGGTAAAATCTTAAATCAGGGTGTTGATCTTGAAATGATTTACCGCGCCAGTGTTGGCAAAGTGGATCTGTCAATTGCAGCCAATGCCAGTTACCTGCATAACGAAGTGCTCGAACTTCCAGCTCCAATTTTGGGAGGAAGAATTGACAATGGTATCTATGCTACAAAAACAGAAGTAGGACATCCAGTTGGCTCATTCTATCTGTACGAAATGGAAGGCATTTTTCAGGACGAACTCGAAATCTTTACAAGTCCGTATCAGGGCGTAAATGTTCGCCCGGGAGATGTAAAGTTTAAAGATCAAAATAGTGACGGACTTATCGACGAAAATGATCGTGTACATGTTGGAAGCGCGATCCCCAAATTAACTGCAGGTTTGAATATCAATGCCGTTTACAAACAGTTCGATGCAAGCTTGTTCTTTTATGGTGCCACCGGCCACAAAATCTATTATCAGGTTGCCACAGATATCGAAGGTTTTTACAGATCTTTCAACGTGACCCAAAGATATTATGACGAACACTGGACTGACCCGGGAACAAGCAACACCCAACCCAGAGCCTCCTGGTCATCAAAGGCAAATAATACCAGACCTTCGACACGTTTTCTGGAAGACGGCTCATTCATTCGACTAAAAAACCTTCAGATAGGCTACACCATTCCCAAAGCCACAACGAAAAGTATTGGTATCGAACGCATAAGAGTTTATGCATCAGCATATAACCTACTTACCTTAACCAAATATCCCGGCCTCGACCCTGAAATGACTACCAGTAATAATTCAGCCTCAGAAGGCGATGCCGCTACGGGAATTGACTGGGGAACTTATCCGGTTGCCCGTTCTTACAATATTGGTGTTCAAGTTAACTTTTAAAATCAGGAAGCATGAAAAAAATATTGATTTCAGCAATTATAATCCTCAGCCTCGGAAGCTGCTCCAAATTTCTTGACGAAGAAATGCAAGGCATCTATACCAGTCAAACCTTTTACAAAACCGACGACCATGCCGAACTTGCTCTCACGGCAGCTTATCAACCTATGGCATTTAGCAGCATCAATAACTCGCTGTGGGTATTTGGTGATGTAGCTTCTGATGATGCCATAAAAGGCGGAAATCCTGGTGATCAGAGTGAAATAGAATTTATCGAGCAGTTTACTTATACCCGCGACAATGGCTTTTTGCTCAATATATGGAAGCGCTATTATGAAGGAATTTCCAGATCAAATGATGTAATTCATCGCCTGGGCGACGGTATTAGTGATGATGTAAGAAATCGCGTGCTGGCCGAAGCAAAATTTTTGCGGGCTTATTATTACTTTAATTTGGTGAATATTTTTGGAGAAATTCCACTCAAGCTTCAGCCTGCCTATACTACTGAAGAATTGCATATTGGGGTTTCACCAGTGGATGTAATTTACCAGCAAATAGTTGACGATCTTACAGAAGCTGCCAATCAAATTCCTGAATCAAATGCCTTTCAATCAGGCAGGGCCACCAAAGTCGCCGCTTACGGGTTATTAGCCAAGGCTGAATTATTCAGAGAAAATTATGATGCATGTCTGGCTGCTATTGCCTCGCTCGAAACCAATGGAAGTTTTGCGCTTGAAAATATTTACAGCAATAATTTTAAATGGCTTACACAGCAAAATCAGGAAATTGTGTTTGCCGTACAACATCTCAGTGGCCAGGATCCTTTTGCAGGTAATGTTTTAAATCAATGGTTTGCTCCCCAACACGAAAATGGTTACTTCTTCAATGCGCCGGTTCAAGCGTTTGTTGATGCTTTTGAAAAAACGCCGGAAGATGTGTATGACCCGCGCCTGGATTATACCCTTGCCAGGGAAGGCTCAAAATGGATCAACGGAGAAGATTACGATCCTTCGTGGTCGCCCACTGGATACACCCTTCGCAAACATCAGCAACCCCTGGAAGAAATCCCTGTTGGAACCAAGGGTGATGGTGATTTGAATTATGCCTATATGCGTTATGCCGAAGTGCTGCTTATGCAAGCAGAAGCACTGAATGAGCTCAATCGTACATCTGAAGCATTAGACCCACTGAATACAGTGAGAAAAAGAGCACGTGAAAGCTATCTTTATGATGAAAATCTTGATGGTTTTGGCGCGATTCCCGAAGGGCTCTTGCCCGATATAATCACTACAAATCAAAATGAATTACGGGAGCTTATCCGAAACGAACGCAGGGTAGAACTGGGATTTGAGTTTCATCGCTTTTTCGACCTGATGCGTTACGGAAAAACATATGCAGAATCAAAACTTTCGGGCACTTCATTCAATTACGATGAACATCGCTACTTCAAAATACCACAAAACGAACTTGATATCAATCTTAATATTAATTAATCCTTTATTCACTAATCAAATTTAAATGTTATGAAAAAGTTTAAACCCTTTTCGATGATGATGATTCTGATGGTTACGCTGCTCGCAGTTGCCATTTCGGGATGTAAAAAAGATGACGATGAAGAAGAAATCACCGTCAACAAAACTGAACTCCAGGCTAAAATTACAGCTGCGGAAAACATGCTCAATGCTGCCGTTGAAGGCACTGCTGAAGGCCAGTACCAATATGGCTCAAAAGCTGTATTTGAAGAAAAAATCAATCTTGCCAAAGCAGTTAATGACAATGCTGCTTCCACTCAGGTTCAGGTTGATGCTGCTGTTACTGCCCTTGATGTTGCTATGACAGAGTTTGAAGCTAAAAAAGTAACTCCTATCGCTCCTGAAGCCCTTATGGGACATTGGACTTTCGATGAAGGTGAAGGAACCACTGCAAATGATTTCTCAGGAAAAAATTTCAACGGAACGCTAAAAGCTGGTCATGAATTCTTTGGTGCCGGATTCCCTGAATGGACTACCGACCGTTACGGAAACGCCGGAAAAGCCCTCTATTTTAATGAAGGTGCTAACGTTGAAATCCCTTATAATGCTCAGTTGAATCCTCAGGAAATGACAATTTCGTTGTGGATGAAACCTGATGTACTGGAAACTCCATGGGCTAATAACTATATGGTTTCCCTGAAACGCTGGGATGGATTCAAACTACAGTTGCAGGACGCTCCAAAAGTTTTCTTTACCGTGAAAGCTGTAAATGAAGGCGAAGAAGTATGGTACGACCGTGATAATGAGTCACCAACAATCAATTTAGGTGAATGGTATCATGTTACCGTTACCTTTAAAAATGGCGAAATGGCTTTCTACCTCGATGGTACACTCGTAAAACTTTGGGATAATACGCCTGGCACAGCAATTTCTCTTACCGAACCCATGAACCTGATCTTTGGACAGGATCTTCCAACAAATGTTTATACTGGCCCTGATGGAGATTTCAACGTTGAATGGGGTGGATATTTCAAAGGAATCCTTGATGAAGTTCGTATTTTCAATACTGCTTTAACCTCAGCACAGGTTGAGTCGATCTTCAACCTTGAGAAACCTTAATAAAAAGTACTAAGCTAAGGCTTAATTAACTGCTGAAGAGTTCCGGCTCAGTGCTCGTTTTCCTAAGGTTAGTGAGGCGCTGAGTCGACTCTTTTTTTATAACACCTATAAACTTTTGAATTTTGATTGAACTAGTTGGCAGGAGAATATGATGGGTAAAAAAACTGGTATCTTTATTATTGTTTTTTTAGCAATGCTTCAAATTGTTAATGCATCACCAACAGAAAATCCCTGGTGGAAAACAAGTGTTTTCTATCAAATCTATATGCCATCATTTCAAGACAGCGATGGTGATGGATATAGTGATTTCACCGGAATAAAAAATCGACTCAATTATCTTCAATCGCTTGGGATCGAAGGAATTTGGCTAACACCATTTCTAAAATCACCTAAAGTAGATAATGGCTACGACATCGCAGATTATTATCAGATAGATCGCACATACGGAAGCATGGACGACTTCAAAAGTTTCCTAACCGAAGCACATGCACGCGATATGAAAGTGATTATGGATATGGTGTTAAATCACAGTTCTACTGAATGTTACTGGTTTCGGGAAGCAAGAAAATCCAAATACAATCCCTATCGCTATTATTACATTTGGCGGGATGAACCCAACAATTGGGAATCGTTTTTCGGAGGATCGGCATGGGAATTCGATAGCTTAACAAACCAATATTATTACCACAAGTTTGATAAGAAAATGGCCGATATTAACTGGAGCAACCCAAAACTTGTGGATGAGATGTTACAAGTGCTCCGTTTTTGGCTTGATCTGGGAGTTGATGGCTTTAGGCTGGATGTGATCAATTTCCTGAATACAGATGGCATCCTGAAAGATAATCCCATGAAAGAGGGCAAGCAAATCCATAAGTATGATATTGACCAGCCTGGCTTGAAAAAGGCCTTAAAAGAAATTCGGAAGACCGTTGATGAATACGAAAATAAATTTCTGGTAGGCGAGGTTGGAAGTGATGTTATTCAGGTGCTGAAAAAATATCAGTCACCCGACATGATGGATGTGGTTTTTAATTTCAATTTTGGAAGCATACCCGAATTTGACATCGACAGAATCCATCACGAACTCACCGAAATGGAAAACCAAATGCCCGGCATCCCTACCCTATTCTTTGGCAGCCACGACAACCCACGCCTTATGAATCGGCTGGCTAATCTTGATACACAAAAAGCACTGGCGCTTCATTGCCTGATACTTACAGCCAAAGGTGTACCGTTTATTTACTATGGCGACGAAATTGGCATGCAAAATATCATCGCCAACAAACCAGAAGAAATAGTTGATATTCAAGCTCAAACACATTACAAACTAGCGCTGAAAAATGGAAAAACAGCAAAACAAGCACTGCAGATTGCCAATCAAAACAATCGTGACAGATCGCGATCACCCATGCAATGGAATGCCAAAAAGCATGCTGGATTTTCAACTAACACGCCATGGATTAACGTTCAGGAAAATTATGAAAACGTAAATGTCGAAAAACAACTGGAAGATCCATACAGCTATTTAAACAAAATAAATGAGCTTATCACCCTCAGAAACAACAATATCACACTGCAAATTGGAGATTACAGCTATTTAAAAATTGAGGATTCTATATTAAAATACGGCCGCACTTACAAGAATGATACCATTCATGTGGTGATAAATTTTGGGCTTGAAAAAACAATTGAATTACCAGAAAAATATTCAATTCTACTTGGCAGCGAACTTCTAGAACCCTACGATTATCTTTTATACAGATTAAAGTAAACTCAGTTCGTTTCAGGTCAAATACACCCACTTTTTCCGTAATTTTGCCCTTCTGTATTGAAAACAAAACTTTGCATGAAGCAAAAAAATATCCTGCTTGGCCATGGTAGTGGCGGGCATCTTACTCACG
>CAZQFH010000065.1:0-3130 GCA_964592595.1 uncultured Lentimicrobiaceae bacterium
TTGCTATTGAATATTATGCCAAAAAATACACTAATTTTAAAGATAAGGTACTAAACGTTTTGCAGCTACCCGTAGGTGGGTATTTCGGAGCACAAAACTGTCAAACAAGCAGAAACTTTGATAGAAGCACAAAGCTTGATTTAACCTCAGAACCTCCACTTTTGGGTAGGTGCTGATAGTGGCTACCGTTTTCTGCACACAAAGCTGTTGGTCAATCTTTCTTCTCATCGTCTTTCACTTTACAATTCTAAAATCAATTGTCCCAGTTACTTCTTTGAATCCTTGCAATGATTCGTCAATTTTTTTTATGATGGGAATATCTTTCCCTTCATTGTCTTTGATTAACCAGATTTTAATTGATTCAAGTTGCTTCTTAATTTCATTGTAATTTTTAGCTTGGCGGGGTAGTTGATTTATTTTGACTTCTTGTTTCAGCCTATCAAATGTGTCAAGTATATAATCCATTGCATTTTGGGCTGACTTGTTTGTTAGGTAAATTTTAGAAATATGTCTACCGATCGCTCCCCAATCATTCAAAGAAAAAAAATCGTCCAATCTTTCCTTTCGCTGACTTTTAATAAGAAAGTCGCTAATGTCTTGCAGAATCCTCCCAACATAAAATTTTTCCATCTTGATTAGGTCGGAAATAAAACTTGCGTTAATATGAAATGTCCAGATAGATTCCATAAAGAGTTTCTCTGCATTTGCATTATACCCATTGAAGGTTTGATGGGATATGATTCTCCCAATAATATATGCTTCTTGGTAAATTTCAAGGTCTGGAAAATTATTGTAACCAATCTCTCTTACTATGTGTTCCAATTCAAAGCGACAAGTATCATATAATTCTTTATCTACATTCTCTATTGCGGAGGTTTGAACATTATTAATAAGAGTAACAAACTCAACAATATTATCCCATTGAATACTACTATCAATGAAGTGAGGCATTTTGTTGCCGTTCTCAAACATATAGTATAAGTCAATTATTTCCTTTTGCGGTGGGCAGTTGAATTTAAGATTTTGCTTGAAAACATTTGAAAAAATCTTAACACCTGAAGATAATGAGTCTCCAAGTTTGTTCCGTGAAAGAAACTTGATGAAGTCCCATATAAAGAAATCTACGAATTCAAAATGCAATAAGTAAATTTTTTCTTTTGCAGCATACTCATAAAGCTCCTCTACACATTCCCAAATGGTTTCATAGAATTGGTAGTTGCCAACACGCAGCGCTTCAAAAATTCCAGCATTCCAAATGAATGTAGTTCCACGAAACACTATTTCCGTTGTCTGACGATCGTCACCCTTGCCAATCAATTCGATTGCTTTATTGTTTAATTCTTCAAGAATAGCAGTGTAAGCTTCGTAGTCACATTCTTTTACAGAATTGAGCAACTCGTGTCTAATTCTCACTAAGGCCAGTGAACTATCTTTCGTAATGAATTTATTGTCCTGTAGTGTTAGGATTTCTGTAAAATGAACAATTGTCAGATTCTTGATTTCTTCTTTGGTATTTTTCAGGGTGTTTGCCGTCTCTAAAATACCTTTTGTAGCTGGAAAAATTGAAACAATAAATCCAACAAAAAGAAAACCTAAGAAATAAGCAGTCGTTAAATTATTTGACTGTTTGAAGTCCTGAATACTTGAATAAGAAATTAGGGACAAGACAATCACAGATATAGCAATCGAAACAAGGTTCGTCACAACTGATTTTGTAAGAATATTTTCTTCCTTCCGCCTGAATGAAGTATGTTTAACAAACTCAAATGTCAGTAATATTACTGCTATTAAAATACCGAAGATTGAAGTTGTCGAACTGATTAAAAGTTCAAAGAAACTTGTCGGATTTATTGAAGAAAGATTAAGTAAGTCCGAGAAAATTTTAGGACTATAAAACTTCAGTCCAAAATAAATCAGTGTCGCAATGATTCCAAAGTAATATTTTCTGATAATATTTTTCAATTTATATGTTACTGTCTTTGATGGTTATACTGTCGTTTTACGGTTTCCACTAACAAGCGAATCTCCACCCCAATAATTCTATCTCCCCCCCTATCTGCATATCCTGTTTCCATGATTAAAATCTTCTTAAAGCCTAAAACGATCAAACGCCAACAAACCCAATCCGTCCCACGGGCTGAGTGTCCTATCCAATCCTTTGATCGTGATATGGGTGGAAATTTCAGTTGTATTGCTGCTGGCATGGCCTGGTTTTGGTTATTGTCGGTGCTAATGTAGCAATTATTCTTTTATGAAATGAAACACCTTCCAAAAAAATACGGTGTGGTTTTTTTTGATGTTTAGTGTTTAGTGTTTAGTGCTTGTTCATTGTTTACTACCCCCTTGTAAAACTTCCCAAATAAAACACATTTCCAATTATTGGAACAACTCGGGCGACCATAGTTCAAAAGCATCCATTTACGACGAGGTAGAAACCATTTACGACAAGGTAGAAACCATTTACGACAAAAAGTTTCCATTTATGACTACGTAATTCCCATTTATGGACAAAAGTGAGCACATGAGCACCAGGTAATTTCCATTTACGAGTACGTAATTCCCATTTATGGACAAAAGTAAACTGATGAGCACAAGAAGTTTCCATTTATGACTACGTAATTCCCATTTATGGACAAAAGTAAGCACGTGAGCACACAAAGTGAACAGTAGAGCACACAAAGTAAGCTCATGAGCACAGAAAGTGAACACATGAGCACAGAAAGTAAGCACGTGAGCACAGAAAGTTAACAGCAGAGCACACAAAGTAAGCTCATGAGCACACAAAGTAAGCTGTTGAGCACGAAAACTAAGGACATGATCGCAAAAAGTTAGGTATGAATCACAAAAAGTATGCAGTTGAGCAGAGCAAGTAAGTAGTAAAGTGTGGGAAGCAGTATAATGGCTGTTGGTCCCGCTGAGCGGGGGCTTTTGGCTCGTATTGACTTAAGCAACACATCAATTTTTCAGAAATTACTATGAGGTATAGCGCAACCCATTCTGGGTTGAAATCCCTTTAAAACACCTTTGCTACAATAGCAGCAACCCTGTCTGGGTTGCCTATCATGCCAAATCAGATATTCACTACAAATCATCACCGGGCTGGGTGCGGTGGCCTGTGTGAGCGGCGGGC
>CAZQFH010000065.1:3230-18901 GCA_964592595.1 uncultured Lentimicrobiaceae bacterium
CATTCTCCCTCAAGACTCTTGCTCACACTCACACTTCTTTTTTTCTGGCTTTTGGGTTTTAGCTTTTGGCTTTTGGCTGCTGCGGGCGGATAGCATCGCTCACACTTGATTTCTTGGGAAATCGGAACATGTCCCGATGCATTAACTATCGGGAACAAGGAAAAGATTCAGAACAATTATAGATATAGCGCAACCCCTTCAGGGTTGAAGTCCCTTTTCAAAACCACATTAACTACAATAGCAGCAACCCCTTCAGGGTTGCCTATCATGCCAAATCAGGTATTCACTACAAATCATCACCGGGCTGGGTGCGGTGGCCTGTGTGAGCGGCGGGCGTGCGGCTGCAAGAGCAGCTAAAAAAGCAGGAAAACTAGCGGGGCAGCAAATGATAGCTTTTGGCTTAAAATGTTTTAACTGACTTTCGACCTTCGACTTTCTGACCTTCGACATTCTCCCTCAAGACTCTTGCTCACACTCACACTTCTTTTTTTCTGGCTTTTGGCTGCTGCGGGCGGATAGCATCGCTCACACTTGATTTCTTGGGAAATCGGAACTTGTCCCGATGCATTAACTATCGGGAACAAGGAAAAGTTCCAGAACAATTATAGATATAAGATTCTATCTATAGTCAACCTAGCTGCGCGATGGGGCAGACGCATCGTCCCTTTATCAAAACCCCTGACATTATTTTTTACAACAACTCCTCCCCTTATGCCAACAACAGTAATAACTATTACTTGCATCACTGCTTTAGCCCTATCAATTAAGTCCTAAAACCCTTCATGTAGTTGCTGATGGCCGTGCCAAACTATGCTAAATTGCAAAGAAATAAATTACCAGTAGGTGAATAACTCGTAAAAACGCTTGTTTCTATTCGCTTTGCTGACTTATAAACAACCTTTCGTTGAAAAATACCTTTGATTTCTACCAAAAAATCGCTATATATTTGCTGCGGTTCAGCCTCTAAGGCGATTTTTAATTTTTTAAACAATGAAAGACAGAAATTATAACCACTCGACATCAAACCCGCCCAACGACAGGCAGCTTTTGCATTGGATGTTGGAAGAAACAACGGGCAGCCCCAAACGCGGACTTGCCTGGCAATTGTTTAGCAACCGCTATGAGGATTATATCTGGCGACTATGTGATGATGTGTACCGCAATCCCCATTCAAAACCCCGTAAATACAAAACCCGTAAACGTAAAAAATACTCAGCGAAAGTAGTTAAGCTATTCACCAAGGTGATCCTGGCCATCGACGATGATCCGGAACGATTGCTCCGGGCCATACACAGACTAAAAGATCCGTTAATGATAGAACTGGAGATCAAAGCTGCAATTGGTGTGATAGTAAAGGAACAGCACGAAAAAAAAGAGCATTTGCGCCACAACTATGTGGAAAAGAGAAGCGAAATGGATGCTTTTGCCAGTCCTGAAGCCCAGCCGATTAGCAGTAGTTTTCAAATCAAGAAAGATAAAAACGATGCTATCGAAAGTTTTTCTGACGAGGATATTGAAGACCTGTATGTGCGACCTATCACTTTTGAGGGCCACAAACTTGATCCGCAAGAACAATCCACCCACATAGAAGCGTATGTAAAAACCCTGGGCAGTGAGGATCAAAAACTCTATAAGCTGATGGTGCAAAGCTACAAAGGCCGTAACTACAAAGACGAAGCTGGCGTGAAAATTGCCTGCCGTGCACTTAAAATTACCCCAGAGGCATATTATAAACGCAAAAGCAGGCTAATCAATAACATACGTAATTATTTAAGAAAAGATTTGTTAAAATAGTGGACAATTAAAACTGTTTGTTGTACGTTTGTACACACTTTGTTGACCATTTATTAACCATTTTTTCTATGAAATCCCACAACAGGCCTGAGCGAACATCGTTTTCAGTTAAGGAAGCATCTTCCGGCCATTACGACTTCGACACACCTACCACTCCCGAAGCCGTGATGCATTATGAAGCCGGCAAAGGGAAACCATCCCCAAAACCCCAGGACGCTCCCTCTGCCATAGCTATCCTCAAAAAGCATCAGCGCCTTTAATTTTCGACTTTCAGACTTTTGACTTTCAGACTTTCGACTTTCAGACCTTCAGACCTTCAGACCTTCGACCTTCTGACTTTCAGACCTTCGACCTTCTGACTTTCAGACCTTCAGACTTTCAGACTTTCAGACCTTTGACCTTCTGACTTTCAGACCTTCAGACTTTTGACTCCGGTGCTCTCGACTTACTTCGACAGGCTCAGCACAAGCCGCTCGATCACCTTCAATCCTTCTGACTTTCAGACTTTCGACTTTCAGACCTTTGACTTTCAGACCTTTGACTTTCAGACTTTCGACTTTCAGACCTTTGACTTTCAGACTTTCTGACTTTTGACTTTCACATCTTTGACTGCGGTGCTCTCGACTTACTTCGACAGGCTCAGCACAAGCCGCTCGATCACCTTCAATCCTTCTGACTTTTGACTTTTCACTCCGGTACTCTCGACTTACTTCGACAGGCTCAGCACAAGCCGCTCGATCACCTTTAAACCTTCTTACTTTTTACTTTTCACTCCGGTGAACACGGTTTCGCTCGATCACCTTCAATCCTTCTGACTTTCAGACATTCGACTTTCCGACTTTCAGACCTTTGACTTTCAGACTTTCGACTTTCAGACCTTCTGACTTTTGACTTTCAATCCATCCCCCTCGCCAGTTCCAAAAACATCTCCCCGCGCTGTTCAAAGTTCTTGTATTTGTCGTAGCTTGCTGCTGCCGGTGATAGCATACATAACTGTCCGGCTTTTGCATGGATTTTCAGATACTCAAACACCTCCTCCAGCACTTCAAATGGATGCAAAAGACCGCTGTAGTTGCACTTTTGCAAACCTGCAACAATCCTTTCTCCTGCCTTTCCCGTATAAAAAATCATTCCGGGTGGATTATGCTGAAGGTGATCAACCAGCAAATCGTAGTTTATGCCCCTGTCGAAGCCTCCCAGAATCAGGTAATCGGTTTGAGGCCAGGCTTGTAAGGCGGCCACAGTAGCTTCGGGAACTGTGGCAATGCTGTCGTTTACAAATTGCATCCCCCTGTAAGGACCAACCAGTTGCAGGCGATGCGGCAGGCCTTCAAAAGTGCTAATGCCTTTTAGTGCCACTTCCCGGCTCACCCCTAACAAGGCAACAGCCGCTATTGCCATGGCAGCATTAAACTGGTTATGCCGGCCTGGCAGACTTATTGGCAACGGAATACTCAAAAGCTGAGCGGGATCAACAAGGTGCATTCGGGCCTTGGTGTCGGGCAAATACGCTTTCAGCTTTTTATCAGCAAGGGCATGATCACCCGGCATGGCAAAACGCAAGATGTTCAGCTTGGCCTGACGATAGGCTTCCAGTGTTTCAAAATAATCCAGGTGTTCCTCAAAAACATTCAGCAATAAGGCTATATGCGGACTATGACGCACATATTGCAGCTGATGTGCCGAGAGCTCAAACACAATGTGAGTATCCGGCTGAATGACTGCAATGCTGTCGAAACAAGGCCTGCCCATATTCCCAACCAACACAGCCTTTTTGCCTGCTTGGACCAACAAATGGTGGATCAGATGCGAAGTAGTACTTTTGCCTTTGGTGCCCGTTATCCCAACGATCTGACCATGGAATGCTGCCAGAAAAAGATCGGTCTGCGAGCTGATTTGAATCGCTTTAGCAATGCCCTTGGGTAGTTTCATGCCCGGCGATTTCAATACCAGATCAAATTCGTTCAGGCTGTCCAGACAGCTTTGGCCCCCATAAAAAAACACCTCTGGATAGCGCGCAGCGACCTCTGCCTGCAAAGCTTCATTGTGATCAGCCACAGCCACAATAGCATCAGGAAGGTTTTCACGGATCAACTTCAGACTCGAACGGCCTTCGCGGCCAAATCCGGCAATCAGAATCTTCTTGTCTTTAAGGCTTGAGAGAATGGTTTGCAGCATAGCTAATCCTCCATCAATTTTATCCATTGCTGTGGCACAAAATGCTGATGATTATGCTCCTGCAACAAATTCGTCAGTTGATAATCTCCAACCAACCGATGTGGATTGCTGTCAAAGTAAAGCCTCAGCAAAGGCAATTCGGCAAAGGCAGTTTCTTTGGCAAGATGCCAGCTCAACACGGCCTGCACCTCGTCAATCGTTCCCACACACTCAAAGGGTTTTGCTGCCGTTTGTCCGGCCAGCGATTCCAGCATTTCAATCAAGGTGCTGTCGTTTTCCATTCGTTTACCAAAGATCTTTTCCAATTCCTTCGATGTCAAAAAAGGAGAAAGTACAATCCAAGTGAAAAGGCATTTGGGACATTGGCCGCACCAGCTGTCGGTTTTACTGCCCACATTACAGCTTTTGAAAACCTGATGGTAGGCCGTATGCCGGCTGAAACGCTCAGCAATCTGCAATTCGTTGAGGGGGCGCAACAAGCTGAAATAATTCAGTTGCGGATGGATGTAGGAGGTAACATAAGCCCGGAAATCCTGTTCAAAGTCGAGTGATTTGCTGTACTGATGGTTGATATCTGTACCGGGCACTGTTGCTTCGCTGGCACTTGATTCGTTGGAAAGCGCGATGTGTCGGCAGCCTGTTCCGGCAGCTATCAAGAGCGAAACAAAGGCCAGCAGCGCCGAAAAAGGGGTGTGCCCATTCAGAAAGCCTTGCTGGTTGAGCTCCAGCATCAAGGGATCGAGATACCGATTCACCACTGCTGTTTGTGCTTCAGGAAATCCGGCTACCAAAGCACAATGCGTACTGGCAGGTCGTGGATTAATGATCAGCGGAATAGCACGTTCCTCCTCCTTTAAAAGTTCCAGGCTCACCACGGAATCCTTGCCTCCTCCAACAGGGACAAGTACGCCATTGGTAAAGTCTTGTTCAACAGCTTTCAGCGCATTGCCTTCACTGCTGATCTGCATAAAATTTTCCTGAGAAACCGTGATACCATTCACATAAAAAAACTCGCCCAGACCCTGATAATAAAGCTTTTTCCAAAACACCAGCTGAGTTTCGGTAAGCTTGTGCGGACGAATAATCACCTGCGGGGCACAGCTGAGTTTCCAGTAGCTGATCAGCTCGATCATCCCGATATGAAAGGCCAGGTTTTGCAGGCTTGCTTCGGGCAGTTTCCAGCTGTAAAAACTGCGGTAAGGAATCTCAATTACCGGACTAAAATGGAAGCAATCTGCTAAATTAAAGTTAAAAGTAAGCCTGAGTAGCTCCTCATTGTGTTCAATTTGGTAGCTTTGATAAATAAAATACGGGTACTTTTGTCGTAATTGGAAAAACTTCGATTGTTGGTCAGCACTTTTCAAGCTATGGTATATTTTTTGTTTCAGCGTGTAAAAATAGCGAATTGCTGGCATCCAATCGCAAAACTAAACATTGCAACCTATGAATATCGATAAGTTACTGCATATCCAATCCAACAAACTGGCACCACAAAAAGGGAAAATCCTGATTTCGGAGCCATTGATGCACGATTTTTATTTTGGTCGTTCGGTAGTACTTTTGGTAGAACATGCCGAGGAAGAAGGCAGCTTTGGTGTGATCATGAACAAGGTAGTCGGTCGCACCCTGAACGAGGTGGTACAGGGCTTTCCTGAATTTGATGCACCGGTTTACCTGGGAGGCCCTGTGCAGCAAAACAACCTGTTTTATATCCATCAGTTGGGCGAGCTGATCCCGCAGAGCGAACCCATTATGGATGGCTTGTATTGGGGTGGCGATATTGAAACCATACGTTCGATGATGGAGACAGGACATCTTTCGCCCGGGCAAATCAGGTTTTACCTGGGCTACTCCGGATGGGATGCCGGCCAGTTGCACAGTGAGCTGGAACGTAATTCGTGGCTTGTATCGGACGCCTCTGTGCTTAGCCTGCTGGAAACACGTTCGCACCTGATGTGGCGACATTTTGTCAGAAGAATGGGCAGTCCCTACGAAAAATGGCTCACACTGCCTGAAGATCCGTCGCTGAACTGAGATGTTTTTTTCTCCCGCAGATTGCGCAGATCATCGCAGATTTTAATTTCTTGAAGGATTCCGCGCAAATCAGCGGGATCTGTGGGAAACTATTCACGATTTAGTTCAATTCATGTCAGTAATGGATAATCCCAAAAATAGAATGGCTAACTTCCTTAAGATCCATTACTTTAATCTCCCGCAGATTGCACAGATCATCGCAGATTTTAATTTCTCGATGGATTCCGCGCAGATCAGCGGGATCTGCGGGACCAGCCTGGCAACTGGCAGGTCTGCGGGAAAATTTCCCTGAGACAACTATATTTAAAACTCCTTTCGTTCATTTTCGTTTTTCTTATCGCACAACAAATTTCCCTGCCTGGTGCCGGCCTTCATGACTGAGCTGATAAAAGTAAACCCCATTGCTAAACGACCTTACATCCAGCACGGCTTTGCCTGACACCATTGGCAGGCTGGCAACTTTACGGCCGTAAATATCGAATATTTCCATGGGTGTTGATACAGTGGGTTTATTCGTTCGCACTTCAAAAATGATGTAGTCTTTGGCCGGGTTGGGATAAACAGCCACTGCCAGTTCTGTATCCTTTTCTTCGGGCAGCCCCACGCAGCTGTAAACCATGGTGATTTTGGCGGTTGACCATGCCGATTCTCCGCAATCGTTCCAGGCAGCTGCGCTGATGTGTGCCGGCCCCTGGTAGCTGCTGTTCCATTTTACCATGGCTTGCAGGCTATCGGCGGTGATTGTGCCGGCCTCTGCCGGCTCAAGCAGCCAGTGGTAGCCCCAGGCTGTGCTGTTGCCGGCTATTTGATAAACGGAAGTACTATCCACGGTATGGCAAAGCGTATCAGGGCCGGTGGGTGGTTGGGGCGTGGCAGGCATGTATTGGGTGCAGTCTTTGAAGTTGAAGAGCCATACTTGTCTGCCATATTCTTCGGATACGCAAGCCATATCGCCACTCAGGAGGCTGTCGGAAAGCTTGTATTTACTTGCTCCGGCAGCGATAAGCCAGTTGTCGTCTGCCAATTGCAGCACATTATAAGCAGGACGTTCCGACCCTGCTCCTCCAAAACACCGGCTCCATAGCAGCTCGCCATCTGCTGACAGGCGGCTCATCCAGATATCGTAGGTGCTATTACCTGAAGACCCCCCATGATGATAACCCTGCACATCACCGTCTGATGACCACGTCTCTGCCACCACCATAAAGCTGCTGTCCTGCATTTGGTATATACCTGCCGATGGGTCATCGTAATTACTACCGCCCAGACACTTTTGCCAAAGGATGTTTCCGATGCTGTCGATCCTTACCACCCAGATATCAGGCTTATCACCATAATGATAGCCCCATACATCCCCATCGTTGGGTGAATCTGTCGAAGCCAGGAAGATATAACCATTATCCAGTTCTATCACCCCTTGCATTCCATAGTCTAATCCGCTTCCTCCGTATAACTTTTGCCATTCAATTTCCAGCTTGGCATCCAGCTTTACAGCCCAAACATCGGATTGCCCTCCGTGGTGGTCTCCTTCGACCATTCCTTCAGCCAAGGTGGCTTTGGAGGCAAAGAAAAAACCTCCATCGCGGGTTTCGGTGATATCAAAAATGTTGTTTTGATCCCTATTGCCGTAAACCCTGCTGTGTAAAATTTCTCCCTCAGGATTGATAATCAATAACCAATTATCAAGAACTCCATAGTTGACCGGAACATCCCTATCACCGGAAGTTGTAGCGCTATAAGCCAGTATATTGCCATCGCTTAACAGCTTCAGTCTTGCAGCGTATTCTTCTCCGCTTCCACCATAACAGCGTTCCCAGATGATATTGCCCTCAATGTCGATTTTTACTATCCAACAATCTCCTGCACCATGGTAAACAGACTGCACATCGCCATCGTTAGAATATGTTTTTATACTAAGGTAGTAATACCCCTGCTTGTTGGATAGTATATCTCCGGGATACTCGCCATTTGATCCGCCATACATACGTTTCCATAAAAGATTGCCTTTTCTATCAATATGATACAAAATCACATCACGAAAACGAACAAAATTGGGGTCAACATTGTAAATTCTTGCCAGCACAAGATATCCCTGAGGTGTTTCAGTAATTGCAACTGCTTCTTCATACCATTCACCTCCATAACACTGTTGCCAGCTAATTTGCCAATTATCCTGAGCATGCAAGGCAGTACTTTTAAGTAAGATAATCAGAAAAAAGGCAGAAAAAAATATATAGATTTTATTGGTTTTCATATTTCAAAAATAATGTTTCTCCCTGGCGCGGATCTGCCAGCGCTGAGTCTTGTCGAAGTGTGATCCGTGTCCGAATAATTTCCATTTAAAACTCCTTTCGTTCATTTTCGTTTTTCTTATTGCACAACAAATTTCCCTGCCTGGTGCCGGCCTTCATGACTGAGCCGGTAAAAGTAAACCCCATTGCTAAACGACCTTACATTAAGCACAGCTTTGCCTGACACCATTGGCAGGCTGGCAACTTTCCGACCGTAAATATCGATTATTTCCATGGGTGTTGATACAGTACTTTTATTCGCTTGCATTTCAAAAATGATGTGGTCTTTGGCGGGGTTGGGATAAACAGCCACTGCCAGCCCTGCATCCTTTTCTTCGGGCAGGCCCACGCAGCTGTAAACCATGGTGGTTTTGGCAGTTGACCATGCCGATTCTCCGCAATCGTTCCAGGCAGCTGCGCTGATGTGTGCCGGCCCCTGGTAGCTGCTGTTCCAATGCACTATGGCTTGCAGGCTGTCGGCAGTGATTGTGCCGGCCTCTGCCGGCTCAAGCAGCCAGTGGTAGCCCCAGGCCGTGCTGTCGCCGGCTATTTGATAAACCGAAGTACTATCCACAGTATGGCAGAGCGTATCCGGGCCGGTGGGTGGCTGGGGCGTGGTGGGCATGTATTGGGTGCAGTCTTTGATCTCAAAAACCCACCACTCATAATCCAATGGGTTATTCATGTCTGGCGCACAAGCCACATCAAAAGAGGGGCCATAATCGGTATAACACGCTATGACAAAATTATTGTCGCTTTTCTTAATAGCTCCAAAATAATTTAGTTCGTTTCCCGCACCACCAAAACATTGCTGAGACAATAGTTCTCCCTCACTAGTCAGTTTTACAAGCCAAATATCATCATCTCGTTCAAATAATGAATGATTCCCAGAGACATCTCCATCATTTGAATGGGTACTTCCAATAATAACTAAATCATCATTACTACATTTTAATACAATATTTGCACCTTCAGATTTAGAACCACCTAAGCAATTTTGCCATATTATATTTCCATCAAAATCAGTTTTGAAGACCCAGGAATCAGACTCACCATGCCAACCAGTGACATCACCATCATTAGATGATGTGGAACCTGTAAAAACAAATCCATCCTCAACCTCAATAATCCCAAATATCCCATCGTGATTGCTTCCACCATAACATCTTTGCCATTCAATATTGAGAATTGAATCAAGTTTAAAGACCACTCCTTCAACAAATCCCGTAGAATGTGGTATACATTTGATGTTTCCAATTGCATCAGCAGGTATTATGGAGTTACTTGCAATCAAGTATCCACCATCAGAGGTTGCCAGTATGGCCTGGCCTTTGTCTATCCAGTCTGTCCCGATGCTGTAGTCCCATTCCAGTTCACCTTCGCTGCTGATTTTTACCGCCCAGGTATCTGCCCCGCCATAAGTTACGCTTACATCGCCATCGTTTGAATAGGTCCAGCCAACAGCAACAATTCCTCCGTCAAGTGTGGGTGAAGCAGAAAATATTATGTCTCCATTACTACCTCCCACTATCTTATCCCAGATAATATTGCCTTCTATATCGATTTTTACAATCCAGAAATCTTCTGAATCAGGGTAGGGGTCGTAGCTAATATCGCCATCAGACGAGCCGGATCCACCAACCAAAATGTAATTTCCATAGTTATCGGGAAATATGCGTCGAAAGCCATCACCACTACTCCCCCCATAAGTTTTCTCCCACAAAATATTCCCAACTGTATCAGTTTTAATAAGCCATCCGTCTAATAATCCTTTGTTAAGTGACACATCCCCATCACTTGACCATGTATGACCTGTAATAAAGTAACCATCAGGTATCTTCATAATATCATATACGATTTCCTGATCACTTCCTCCATAGCATTGCTGCCAAATTATATCAAAATTTTGTCCGTAAACATTTAGCTGGCAACAGGCAACTAGTAGTAAATAAACTATATATTTCATTTCCATAAGAGTTAAAAAAGCACATTGCCAAAATTTTGGCAATGTGCTTTATGATTTTATTTACTAATAATTAATTTCCCACTTTTATTAAACCCTGAGACATTTAGAGTGTAAAAATACACTCCTGATTTAATTTTCCTTGTATCCCAGATTTTCTGTCCTTGTTTACCATTTACTGGTAGAGTTGTAATTATTTTTCCAGAAACATCACTTATTTTTATTACACCTTCTGCATTGCTGTCGGCTAAGATATAGTTAAAAACAGCCCAATCTGTAGCCGGGTTGGGTTCAACTGTAATTTCAATGCCAAGCAATTGTGTAAATGAATCCGGATTTAATGCATTGCTGCTCTTATATCCTGCCTCATTGTCACTAATACAATTACAGTAGTTATAACCGTAAGCATATTCCAGTATGCTTTTGGCCTGTGTGCCCGCTGTTCCGTGGCTATTGTCGGCCATATAAACAAGGTTGTTTATGTCTGAGCTGTCAAGCTCAAAGATCGACTTAGCTTGTTGCGCAAGGCTTATCTGTAGGTTAAGCATTTCCATATAATAATCGTGCTCTGCTACCTCATCATCAGCATAATCGTAAAGTGCAGGCATCATATTGGCCAAGGCAGTTGCGTCTGTATAATTGCCTTCGCTTAGATAGGAAGCGATGATTTGCTCATCGGCCCGTTTTCCTCCGATATTGTCTAACCAGCTTCTTAACTCATTGCTGTTTGAAATACTGTCGTTGAGAATGCTGTGGACAATATCGTAGGCTGCCTTGGTTTTGACCTGGTTATAATGTCCCATCTGCCTTATCAGCACTGTTTTATAGGTTGAACCCATAGCTACCTGTCTCAAAATATCTACCATGTATTCCGGTAAAGGATTCGCCTTATCCTCAAGATATTTGATTAGTTCTTCCTTTTTCAGCTCATCCGGATTAGCTGCCAAAATCTCGAAAATCACATTATCGGGCAAAACGTCTGTTTTATCTGCCGTAGCTTTGAGTACATCCAATGAAAGATGGGGCGATCTTCCTAGTAACTCTGACCTCAGTTCCCACATATCCTGAGGCCATGCGGTCTCTATATCAGATAGTGTAGCTTCGGTGTTGCCGCCGTCTTTAAGGTTTTCGTGCAACACTTTTACGTTATCATAAGCTGAAAGATTGGATGCAAATGCTAATTCGGTCTCCAGTTTCTGATCCGGACTAAGTACCAGCCCCCTCTCTGAAGCATCACCGCCGCCACCATAGTGTGGTGGACAGGCATTTTGAATACCTACTACTGGTTCGCGGGTTACCCGGTTTACATTGTCAGGATAATATACCGTGTTTATAACTCCGGGTGCAGGTGCATAATAGTAATAACCTATCCAGTCGTTATTGTCCCAGTTGTTAAAATGATAGGTGGCATTCGGTGAAAAAGTATTGCCGGCAGGCAAGAGCTCAGAGCCCTGCGGATCCTGTATGCCATCTGCTTGTAAAGGCACATCTTCAACCGTGAAATCCTCGTAGTTGCCGGTGTTCTCGTTGCAGTAATAAGATAGGCCGTTCCAGGTCTCATTAGAATTCCAATTTTTCCCCACCGCATAATTCCCATAGCTTAAACCTTCGAAGGTGTTTTTGTACACCTGATCGGTGGCCTGGGTTTCTGCAATGCGAATACCGGTATAAATCCCCGTTGGCGCATCGGCAGCTTTGGTGAAGTAGTTTTCTTCGATAGCAAAGCCATTACCACCGATAGAATTGATGCCATAGCCGCTGCCAATTTTACCAATGGCCTCACATTCGCTTTTGTCGGCAGGGTTCGCTCCAATATAAAATTTTGAGGAGAGTACGATGAAATTGTTAGTGTTACTGGCGTATATACCTGTGCTATTAGCATTAAACACGGCATTATCAACATAAAAACCGGCGTTTGTGTTATACGCACCAATAGCCCTGTAAAAACCGGTAAATTGTGTTGGTTCTATATTTTCCTCAGGGCATGGCGAAACCAGGGCTGAGCAACCGGCCAATACGCGGAAGGAACTATTGTAGGCGGCAATAGCCTGATTACTGGGAGATACATCAGGGTGTGGGCTAAGGCTGAAATCACATGCCGTAAAACGTACGTCATACACTTCATTCAGGTCAACATGTTTATAAAATGTATTACCGGGCAAGTACTCCTCATTAATAATGAAATTACAAGCTGTTAACCAACTAACATTACCAGGCTTGTAGGGGATAAAAGCAAGCGCACGGTTGTTGTTAATAAAGTCCGAATCACGTGCTGTAACAATTCCGCCGCCTGTATTCCAAAAAATATTTCCAGCCGCATCGCGTTTCAAAGTAGCAACAGCAATTTCAGCATTGGAAATTGTAGCACCATTGAGATATATGCGCCCCTGATGATATTCCCATTGCTGATTGATATATTCGGGTAATTGGCTTTCTTCGTTGTTTCCTCTCACTTCGATCCCTTTCCACAATTTGAAATCAGGCGCACAATACTTACTGTTTGTAAGGATTGTATTGTTTACAATCAGTTTAGCGCCGGGCTCAATGATAATGGAGGCATTGGGTCCAAATTCGTATTCGGAGTTGTTGATTGTGAGTGTTGCACCATTAGAAATGTGAATGCCTTTTTCGAAAGTGTAGAAATTATAGATGTATTCATCATCAGGCAAGCTTTTATCTTCTGTGACTTCAAAATAATTATCCTGAAAACTAAAATGGCTGTTATCAAGCTCGATTACGAAAGTGCTGGTTACAGTGTTGGCTATAGGTGTAGCATTATCAGTGATTGTAAAGGTGTATGAATCGGCAGTTAGGTCATGTGTATAAAAATAGAAATCATCCACATCCCATTGCCAGTTTGCCGTTGGGGTGGAAGTAATAATATAAGGTGCATCCTCATCATCAAAAGGAACGCCGCCGCTTACATGGATTTCCGCCCTTCCATCATAGGTATCGGGGCAAGATTCGGGCTCTGTAGTCACCTGTACGTTTAGGGGAGAAAACTTTCGTTCGTTTTCGGGCAGGATGAAATACCTGAGATTCTCAAAAGTTTGATAAGTAGAAACAGCTCCGAATACCGGAAATTCAAAAACAGCAGCTTCAAATGAACCTGCGCCATTTCCATGCTGTAGGATACGACCAAGCTTTTTACCATCATTTGAAACGGCGTAAATGTGACCATCAGGTGCTGTTTGCAGCGAGGTACGACTATAATCCGGAGTGGCTGGCGCGTAAACATTACTCACCTGACCGGTAACATAATTGAGCTTTACAATCCCTTTGTTAGTGCAGGATACATACAAAACATCATCTTCCAAATGTGAAAATTCGATCCCTCCAATACGTCCGTAATTCAGATCAAAGTTAAAAGGAATTTCATCAACAACTACTACAACTTCATCAGTATGATTCCAGTTATTATTGATATCAACCAAACTATGTGACCATGCGATCACTTCAACACCATTGTGATTGATAACTTCCAGATCATAGGCTTCAAAATAACGTTCATCATTCAATAGGCCATTGGATGATTCTTCCAGCAAAACTGTTTCGTTCTGAAAGCCCGTAGAAGTGAGTTTCCATCTTCTCAAACTTGTGATATAAGAGCTAGTTTCCTCTCTAACACTAGTTAAATACATGTACCTCTCTCCATTACCAATTTCAGGTGAAAAAGTAAAAGCAGGTCTTGCAACCCAGCCACCCGTATGAGCAGGTAGCCCTGAAGCTGAATTAACTGTTATTGTATTGTTTTGTTCAAGAAATGAAATATTCGAATTGAATATTTCAAAATCATTATTACTCCCTTCCCTTATGTAAACTGCCACGTAATCATTTGGCATACCGGGTCTATTAACTATCGCCAGACTTGGTAAAACAGAATAGGTGCCACTATAAAGTGGAGTTTCTACTCCGTTGCAAAACAAGCTTTTTTTTACTGCGAAAAAGTCAAGATTATAGCTCTCATCATAAGCACCACCAGAAACAATCAACTCACCCTGGTTTATTGTCAGTAGCTCAGTAGGTGGTGATGAAACACCTGCAGTTGTAAAAATCAACTTATACACTTTACCACTATTTATTGGGCTATATGAAGGGATTACCCAGCTCCCAAGTGATTGTGCATTCAGATTAAAACCAGCGATAACTAGTAGTAAAAAAATAGGAAAATTAAATTGTTTTCGTTTCATAATTGGTATATTTAATGTAATTTATAAACTATATAGTATCCTAATGATACTTAATTGGTTGTCAGTATGCCAGCAAATGATAAAGGATTTGCCCTTGGTTTCGATTGTTTAACAGCAACTGGGGTACATTTCAATCAGTTTAGTCTCAAGGGAGACGTTTTTCAATAAGAAATCAGGAATAACTCATAAGTATTTGTTTTTAGTTAAACTTATTTTACTTTGTTTTTCAAAATGCCGGCCGGGAGGCCATAATCAAATCAATGGGGGAGCAGCTTGGTTGATGTATCAGGCACTAAAAAAACAGACCAAATATAAGACATTAATCAATCGTTTTCAACGATCAATCAGTTAACGGTTAAATTTAGAATGTTTACAAACTATCTTACAGGGTTTGGCTTTATCCGATTAACTGTCTGATATGGGATATTAAACATCTGGCGCGGATCTGCCAGTACTGCGGCGCCGTGCAATGCCGCGAGTACATGTGGTGCGATGCGCTGAGCACTGCTTAGGAACTATGGCAAAGTGAGAGCCTGTCTGCTGCAAACACGTTCGCACCTGATGTGGCGACATTTTGTCAGAAGAATGGGCAGTCCCTACGAAAAATGGCTCACACTGCCTGAAGATCCGTCGCTGAACTGAGATGTTTTTTTCTCCCGCAGATTGCGCAGATCATCGCAGATTTTAATTTCTTGAAGGATTCCGCGCAAATCAGCGGGATCTGTGGGAAACTATTCACGATTTAGTTCAATTCATGTCAGTAATGGATAATCCCAAAAATAGAATGGCTAACTTCCTTAAGATCCATTACTTTAATCTCCCGCAGATTGCACAGATCATCGCAGATTTTAATTTCTCGATGGATTCCGCGCAGATCAGCGGGATCTGCGGGAAAATATTAACGATTTAGTTCAATATAATGTCAGTAATGGATAACCCCAAAATAGAATAACTCACTTCCTTAAGATCCATTGCTTTAAGCTCCCGCAGATTGCGCAGATCATCGCAGATTTTAATCTATCAAAGGATTCCGCGAAAATCAGCGGGATCTGCGGGAAACTATTAACGATTTAGTTCAATATAATGTCAGTAATGGATAATCCCAAAATAGAATAACTCACTTCCTTAAGATTCATTGCTTTAAGCTCCCGCAGATTGCGCAGATCATCGCAGATTTTAATTTCTCGATGGATTCCGCGCAGATCAGCGGGATCTGCGGGA
>CAZQFH010000066.1:0-18256 GCA_964592595.1 uncultured Lentimicrobiaceae bacterium
TATTGTTAACTTACCCCAATTTTGGGAGCGCAAAAGTACCATAAATTCGTAAACAAACAATACTTTGCTCTAAATTAATTTCTTAACACTTATGGGATGTAGTTGAAGGAGGGATAAACCTTGTTGGTTAAGGTTCTCAAAACACATGTGAGCTACTATTTTCGGACGTTTCCGAGACCTCACATGAAGAAACCTATTACGTTTTAGCTTATCAGGTTCCTTTAACTATATCGTTTCCAGTTACTTTTAACTTCCCAACGTTTTGGGGCTGCAAAGGTAAAAAGATTTTTTAATCTGACAAGAGGTTCTTTGATTTTTTTTCACTTTTGCCCGGTATAATTCACCCAATAACGCTCAATCGCTGGAATAATGCCGTCCCTAATGGACTTGAAATAATCAGGACTACCATTTTATGCTACCCACACTTCTTTTATTAGGCTGTTGGCGGTTAGCTTTTGGCTATTTCCTCTTGCTCAATACTCACACTCACACTTCTTATCAGGCTGTTGGCTGTTGGCGGTTGGCTTTTTGGCTACTCAATCAATTCCTCTTGCTCAATACTCACACTCACACTTCTTTTATTAGGCTGTTAGCGGTTGGCGGTTGGATATTCCTCTTGCTCAATACTCACACTCACACTTCTTTTATTTGGCTTTTGGCTGTTGGCTGTTGGCTGTTGGCTTGTTTTAATTTAAGCAGTTTGTTCATTTTTTTTATGCACACTGTCCTCAAGACTCTTGCTCTTGCTCACACTTCTTCAATCACACTTGTTTTTCGGGAACTTGGAACATGTCCCGATGCAATAGTTAGCGGGAACAAGGAAAAGTTCCAGAACAATCAAAGATATAGCGCAACCCCTTCAGGGTTGAAATCCCAACTTACATCATAAATGCTACAATAGCAGCAACCCTGTCTGGGTTGCGCCATCTTAGCCAACAAAAGCAATTTCAAATTATAAAATCAACCTCGAAGAGGTTGTGCTATTGTAGCATTATTAGCCTCAGTAATGACAATCAACCCTGAAGGGGTTGTGCTATCATGCCAAACTAAACCTTCTCTTCAAATAGCATCGGGCTGGGTGCGCTGGCCGGTGTGAGCGGCGGGCGTGCGGCGGGCAGGGCATCTAAAACAGCTGGAAAACTTGCGGGGCAGCTGAATATAGCTTTTGGCTGTTGGCGGTTGGATATTCCTCTTGCTCAATACTCACACTCACACTTCTTTTATTTGGCTTTTGGCTGTTGGCTGTTGGCTGTTGGCTTGTTTTAATTTAAGCAGTTTGTTCATTTTTTTTATGCACACTGTCCTCAAGACTCTTGCTCTTGCTCACACTTCTTCAATCACACTTGTTTTTCGGGAACTTGGAACATGTCCCGATGCAATAGTTAGCGGGAACAAGGAAAAGTTCCAGAACAATCAAAGATATAGCGCAACCCCTTCAGGGTTGAAATCCCAACTTACATCATAAATGCTACAATAGCAGCAACCCTGTCTGGGTTGCCCTATCATGCCAAATCATATCATCACTTAAAATCACCACCGGGCTCGAACCCCCAGGAATTGGGGGGGGAGTTGGGGGCAAATAAAGAAACTAAACCCACTCTCCACCTAATCTAAAACCACTTCTCATCATTATTCATGTCTTTACTTGTATAAGACGTTCGTGTCTTTACATAAGGCGTTCGAGTCGTTGCATAAGACGTTCGAGTCGTTGCATAAGACGTTCGAGTCCAAATCGTTGACGTTCGTGTCCACATCGAAGATGTTCGTTTGAAAATTTCGAGCAATTCCTTCAAATTACCACCGGGCTGGAGCCCCCAAGAATTGGGTCTGTATAATGCCATGAAGCGGTTAGGGGTAAAAACGGCGTCAAACAAACATAACAACGACTTCATATCAGCCTCCCATCAAATATCCCCGTCAAGCCCACCTCTCTGCCAAAATAATAATGTAGCTTTGCAATCCAAAAAATTAGTTCAGTGATTGAATTACTACAACAGTTAAACGAACCGCAGCGCAATGCTGTACAAACAATCGATGGTCCGGTGATGGTTATTGCCGGCGCTGGTTCCGGGAAAACACGTGCCCTTACTTTTCGCATCGCCTATATGTTGCAACAGGGCGTTGATGCCTTTCAAATTCTGGCATTGACTTTCACCAATAAAGCAGCACGCGAAATGAAAGACAGGGTAATACAATTGGTTGGGGGTCAGGAAGCCCGTAATGTATGGATGGGCACTTTCCACTCCATTTTTGCCCGAATTCTGCGCGTTGAAGGGCATCATCTGGGTTATCCCTCCAATTTCTCTATTTACGATACCGACGACACCAAACAGCTGATTCGCAATATCCTCAAGGATATGAACCTCGATCCTAAGGTGTACAAACCTTCTTTTGTTTTGCACCGTATTTCCAATGCCAAATCGAACCTTTTTTCAGCCGAGGATTACCTAAATAATCCTGATATCCGCACTGCTGATGTGCAAGCTGGCAAACCCCTGATTGGTGAGATCTTCAAAAACTATAACGCCCGGCTAAAAAGAGCCAACGCTATGGATTTTGATGATCTGCTGTTTAATACGAATGTGCTTCTGCGTGATTTTCCGGAAGTGCTCTATAAATACCAGCATCGGTTCAAATATATCCTGGTGGATGAATACCAGGACACCAATCATGCCCAATACCTTATTATAAAACGTATTGCTGCACTTAACGAAAATATCTGTGTGGTTGGCGACGACGCCCAAAGTATTTATGCCTTCAGGGGTGCTAACATTCAGAATATCCTGAATTTTAAAAATGATTATCCTGATCACACCTTAATAAGGTTAGAACAGAATTACCGCTCAACAAAAATTATTGTTGATGCTGCTAATCATGTTATTGAAAACAATAAAGATCAGATCAAGAAAAAAGTATGGACAGCCAAAGAACAAGGTGAATTAATCAGTTTGTTGCGCGCTACTTCAGATAACGAAGAAGGCATTTTGGTTGCCAATGCTATTTTTGGGCACAAAATGTCGAAACAGCTCAAAAACAAAGATTTTGCCATCCTTTACAGAACCAATGCACAATCGCGTTCTATAGAAGAAGCCCTGCGCAAGCAAGGAATTCCATACCGCATCTATGGTGGCTTGTCGTTTTATGCGCGAAAAGAAGTTAAAGACCTCCTCTCCTATTTCAGGTTAGTAATAAATCCCCACGATGAAGAAGCTTTGTTGCGCATCATCAATTATCCGGCCCGGGGCATCGGAAAAACTACCATCGAGCGACTGATAGTTGCAGCTAACGAACAGGAAATCAGCGTGTGGAAATTAATCAACGAGGCTTCACTTATTCCCAACGATTTCAATCGCGGAGCGCAAAGCAAGCTGAATGATTTTGTGAATATGATCAGAAGTTTTCAGGCTTTGCATGAAACAAAAACCGCTTTTGAACTGGCCAAACATATCAACAGCAGCGTAGGAATTGTTGCAGCATTAAAGGAAGACGACAGTCCGGAAGGCATCAGCAGGATAGAAAATATCGAAGAGCTGTTGAATGCAATCATGGAGTTTTCTGACAAACAGGTGGATGAAGCAACAGGAGAACAGATGGGTGTGAAACTGGCCGATTTTATGCAGGATATTGCATTGCTCACCGATGCCGACAAAAAAGACCCTGAAGACGATGATTATGTGAGCATGATGACCATTCATTCGGCCAAAGGCTTGGAATTTCCCTATGTTTATGTTGTTGGAATTGAAGAAAACCTCTTTCCTTCAATTCAGTCGCTGGGCACACGGGCAGAATTGGAAGAAGAACGCAGGCTTTTTTATGTTGCCATCACACGGGCCGAAACCAAGCTTACACTGAGCTATGCCGAAAGCCGCTACCGATGGGGAAGCCTCAGTTTGTGCGAACCTTCGCGCTTTTTGGAAGAAATCAATGAACAGCTTATCGATAAGCCCCGCAAAGCTGGCATCCGCCGAAAAGCAACATCAGAAGATTTTTCAACACTATCCGGAGGTGCAAATCTCAAAAGCATGCAGCAGGCAACACAGCAAAATAAAACCACTTCTGCTCCTGCATCGGGCAGTGATTTTGAAGCCTCAGACCCGGAATCTTTACAAAATGGCATGGAGGTAGTTCATCAAAAATTTGGAAAAGGAAAGATTGTCAGTATCGAAGGTTCAGGTGCCAACCGCAAAGCAACTGTGCATTTCGCAGCATACGGACAGAAGCAACTCTTACTAAAATTTGCCCGCCTCAAAATTGTATAGCACACACTTAGCGTATATTGTGTAATTTTGCCGCTGGTGTATATTTAATATTAAACACATTCGTTTTTTTTAGAGAAAGATGCCAAAACCTATCATTGGATAAAAATTTAATAACATGACAAACGATTCTCTTACTTACAATACCATAAGGTCGAAAATGGTTATTCCGGAATACGGCCGCAACATCCAAACCATGATTGAGCACCTGCTGACCATCGAAGATCGTGAGCAACGCACTGGTGCTGCTCATTTTGTGGTTACTGTTATGGCGCAAATGAACCCGCAGGTAAAAGAAACTGATGATTACATCCATAAACTTTGGGATCATCTGCACATCATTGCCGATTACAAACTTGATGTGGACAGTCCTTTCGAAATTCCTGCCAACGAAATTCAAAACACTAAGCCCAAACATCCGGGTTACGGCCAGAAAAAACCAAGATATGGACACTACGGCCATTACTTATTGGAGATGATTGCAGTTGCAAAAACTATCGAAAATCCGGATGAAAAAAAAGCCATATCCCTAGCTATCGCTAATCAATTAAAAAAGGACTACCTCAACTGGAATCGCGAGACCGTAAACGACCCCATTATTTTAGCCGAACTGGAACGCGTGTCAGACGGGGCTCTTTCGCTTCCCGATAATACTAAGCTGGTTTCGCCTTCAGAAGTAATTGGCAGAACACCAGCAAATCAAGCTGCAAACAAAAAGAAAAAACCCAACAAGAAAAAAGATAATTTCAAAAGCAGGGGAAATTCTAACAGGCGCTAATACTATTAGAAATTCAAGTAAAGCATTTTGTCATGAGTTCATTCAGAATTACTGGAGGAAGCACATTAAACGGAACAATCAAGCCGCAAGGAGCAAAAAATGAAGCACTTCAAATTTTGTGTGCCTGCCTGTTAACTGAAGATAAAGTAAACATCACAAACCTCCCGGATATTCTTGATGTGAACAACCTGATCGACCTGCTCGAAGGATTGGGCGTTGAAGTAGAGCGGGTCTCACGTTCGGAAGTTAATCTCACCGCAAAACAAATTAAACTCGACTACCTGAAATCGAACGAGTTTATTCACCGCGCTGCCAGCCTCAGGGGAAGCATCATGATTTTGGGGCCATTGTTGGCGCGCTTTCGCAAGGCTTTTCTGCCTCATCCGGGTGGTGATAAAATAGGTCGCCGAAGACTCGACACTCATTTTATCGGTTTGCAAAAACTTGGCGCCAGCTTCAACGAAGATACCCAAAACAAATGCTACCAAATTGAAGCTCCTCAAGGATTAAGCGGTGCATATATGCTGCTTGACGAGGCTTCGGTTACCGGGACAGCCAACATAATAATGGCTGCTGCTTTAGCCAAAGGAACCACCACCATTTTTAATGCAGCATGCGAACCTTACATTGTACAGCTTTGCGAAATGCTAGTAAGGATGGGAGCCCAAATAGAAGGTATCGGCTCCAATTTACTCAAGATAAATGGCGTTGAATCCCTGAGCGGAACATCGCACAGGCTGCTGGCCGATATGATCGAAGTAGGAAGTTTTATCGGCATGGCTGCCATGACACGTTCGGCCATCCGAATTCAGGACGCTGGAATCGAATCGCTGGGAATGATCCCACAGGTATTTCAAAAACTTGGGATAAAACTGCAGTTTGAAGGCGACGACATCATCATACCTCAACAGCAGAGTTATGAGGTTGAAACCTTTATGGATGGCGGAATCATGACCATAGCCGATGCTCCCTGGCCAGGATTTACACCCGACCTGATAAGTATTGTGCTGGTAATAGCCACACAAGCAAAAGGAACGGTATTAGTCCATCAAAAAATGTTCGAAAGCCGCCTGTTTTTCGTGGATAAATTGATCGATATGGGCGCACAAATCATTCTCTGCGATCCACATCGGGCGAACGTAATTGGGTTAAATCATGCACATAACCTCAAAGGAATCAGGATGAGTTCGCCCGACATTCGCGCCGGCGTGGCGTTGCTGATTGCGGCACTGTCGGCCAAAGGAGAAAGCATCATCGATAATATTGACCAAATTGATCGCGGCTATCAATTCATCGACAAGCGATTACAGGCTTTAGGTGCCAAAATCGAGCGCATATAGCTGATTTTATTCGGGCTGTCATTTTGTCAAAACCAATCGCGCTGGCAAACTCTTTGTAAGGCCAACAACAAAAATATTGTAATTATAGAATATGGAAGAACAGAAAAATAACAGCAGGGAAATGGAAGGTTTTGAAGATGTTCGTATTGACGAAAACACTTCGCAAGACAAAAAGCAAGATACAGCAGATACTAAGCAATCCGGCGAGTCCAAACAGAAACGCACACGCATGAGAAAAGACCGAAAGAAAAAACAACAAGATGGGGTTGCTCAGGAAAAATATGATGAGCTTAACGATAAATACCTGCGCTTGTTTTCGGAGTTCGATAACTTCAGAAAAAGAACCCTAAAAGAAAAGATAGAGCTGAGCAAAACAGCTTCGGAAGAAGTGATTACAGCTTTACTTCCGGTTGTCGACGACTTTGAACGTGCTTTGCAAGCCATGGACGGACAGCAGGCACCTGAAGCAACCTCAGAAGGTATTAATTTGATTTACAACAAACTGCTAAAAACATTACAGCAAAAAGGATTAACTGAAATGAAAGCCCTTCATGAAACCTTCGACACCGATTTTCATGAAGCCCTCACCAATATTCCAGCTCCTGAGCCTGCACTTAAAGGCAAAGTTGTGGATGTGATTCAAAAAGGCTACCTGCTCAACGGAAAAGTAATTCGTTTTGCCCGTGTAGTAGTAGGTAACTAATTCAATAATATTTACTTATGTCGAAAAGAGACTATTACGAGATACTTGAAATAGAACGTAACGCTTCGGATACCGAGATAAAAAAAGCCTACCGCAAAATGGCTTTAAAGTTTCATCCGGATAAAAATCCAGATGATAAATCTGCAGAAGACAAATTTAAAGAGGCAGCCGAAGCTTACGAAGTGCTTAGTAATCCGGATAAGAGAGCCCGATACGACCGATACGGCCATGCAGGTGTTGGCGGTGCTGCCGGAGGAGGTTTTGGCGGTGGCGGCATGAGTATGGACGATATTTTTAGTCAGTTTGGAGATGTTTTCGGTGGGGCTTTTGGTGGCTTTGGCGGCTCTCGCGGCCAGCGTCGTCGCGTCAATAAAGGCTCAAATCTGAGGGTAAAAGTAAAACTCAACCTCAAGGAAGTTGCCAACGGTATTGAGAAAAAAATCAAAGTAAACAAATATGTCTCCTGCAAACATTGTGAAGGCACCGGAGCAGATAACGGCAGCAGCTATGCCAGCTGTTCTACTTGTAATGGTAGCGGACATATCACTCAGGTAACCAATACTTTTCTCGGTCAAATGCAAACCACTTCCACCTGCCCAAGTTGCGGTGGCGAAGGAAGAATCATTACTAAAAAGTGTACGCACTGTCAGGGAAATGGCGTGGTGAGAGACGAAGAAATCATCAGCCTTAACATCCCGGCAGGTGTTGCAGAAGGCATGCAATTGTCATTAAGCGGTAAAGGTAATGCTGGCGCACGCGGCGGAATTCCGGGCGACCTGATCGTTTTGGTTGAAGAGGAAAAACATCCGGAACTCGAACGCGACGGCAACAACTTGATTCACAATCTTTTCATCAGTTTTCCTCAAGCTGCGCTCGGTGCTCAGATAGAAGTACCTACCATCGATGGAAAAGCCCGAATGAAAATCAGTCCTGGAACTCAGTCAGGAAAAGTATTGCGACTGAAAGGCAAGGGATTGCCCAGCGTAAATAGTTATGGAACAGGTGATCTGTTGGTGAACATCAATGTGTGGACGCCAAAAAATCTTTCAAAAGAAGAAAGCCAAATCTTAGAAAAACTTGCTGATTCAGAAAACTTTACTCCCAACCCAACGGCAAGCGAAAAAAGCTATTTCGATAAGATGAAAGATTTTTTTAGTTGATAAATATAGCTGAATGCAAGCCTATTTAAGCATACAAGAAGTTACAAAACGCTATGCTAACCACTTGGCTCTGGGTGAAGTAAGTTTAGAGATACCTCAAAATAAAATCTTTGGCCTGCTTGGGCCTAATGGAGCTGGCAAAACCTCCCTAATCAGAATCATTAATCAAATTACTGCACCCGATAGCGGCCAAATTTTCATCAAAGGACAATCGCTTCAGGCTGATCATGTTACCCGGATTGGTTACCTGCCAGAAGAGCGTGGTCTGTACAAAAAAATGAAAGTTGGCGAACAGGCTATTTATTTGGCTCAGCTTAAGGGTATGTCGAAACATGAAGCAAGAATAAAGCTCAAAGACTGGTTTAAGAAATTTGATATCCTCAACTGGTGGGATCGCAAAGTAGAAGAGCTTTCGAAGGGCATGCAGCAAAAAATCCAGTTTGTGGTTACAGTGTTGCACGAGCCGGAATTACTCATTTTTGATGAGCCCTTTAGTGGATTTGATCCCATCAATGTTAATTTGCTGAAAGCTGAAATTCTTAAACTAAAGGATCAAGGTGCTACCATCATTTTTTCGACACACAATATGGCTTCCGTTGAAGAATTGTGCGACCAGATTGCGTTGATCAATCAGGGGAAAAAAGTATTGGAAGGCGAGGTAAATGCACTTAAGGACGCCAACAGAAATTACACCTACAACTGCGAAATTCATCATCCGGTCAGCGACTGGAATACTATGCTGGAAAGGCTTCCGGTTGAATTGCTCCAGACTAAAGCAGAACCAAATAAAATCAATCTTCACCTCAAAACTGCACCTGCACTCAGCAGCAACGAATTACTCAAAATGATGCTTCCCTTAGGCGAAGTATCTTCGTTTCAGGAATTATTGCCCAGCATGAATGATATCTTTATTCAAAAAGTTGGAAAATCTGCAAACCCCGCCAGCGATGAATAAAACCCTACTGATTTTAAAGCGCGAATACCTCACGCGTGTCAAGAAAAAGAGTTTTATCATCATGACTTTTCTAGGCCCGCTTTTGATGGCTGCATTGATGATTGTGCCCGTGGTTCTGGCTACGCTTCAAAATATTTGCGAAAAAAATATTGCTGTAGTAGATGAAACAAACTGGTTCATCGGGAAGTTTGAACAAGGCGATAATTTGCAATTTCATTATGTTTTTGAACCGGTCGACAGCCTCAAGCAAAAAGTTTTAACCGGCCAATTCGACATCCTGGTTTATATACCACGTCCAGAGCTGAATATCCCTGTAAATGCTGAAGTTTACAGCAATCGGCAGGTACCGCTCAATGTTTCATCCTATATCAAAAACACGATGAGCAAAGAGGTTGAAGCCAAAAAATTACTGGCCAGTGGCATCGATCCTGACATCATTAAATCAGCCAAAACATCGATTAATTTGGTTACCATTCGCATTGATGAAGACGGAGGCGAAACCAAGTCATTTACAGAAATCAATGTTGCTTTGGGACTCTTTGGATCAATACTTATCTACTTTTTCATTTTTATTTTTAGCTCGCAGGTGATGCGTGGTATCATCGAAGAAAAAACCAGCCGTATTGTTGAAGTTATCGTTAGCTCTGTGAGGCCTTTTGAGCTGATGATGGGAAAAATCTCAGGAATTGCTTTGGTTGGGCTTACACAGTTTTTACTTTGGATTGTACTCACCGGAAGCATCTACGGCGTGTTTGTAATAATATATGGTGTTCCGGAAAGTCGGCAAGCTCTGGGTTCGGGAGGATCTATGATAAGCCAGGCAAACACAATGCTCCCTGAGATGGACAATACAGCAGTCCTAAAAGTTTTTGAGGTTGTCGAAGCCATTAATTTTCCGGTAATTATTTTTAGCTTTATTTTCTACTTTTTGGGTGGATACCTGCTCTATGCTGCATTATTTGCAGCCATTGGATCGGCTGTTGATAACGAGGCCGACACACAACAGTTCATGTTGCCAGTTTCCATTCCCCTGATACTTGGCCTGGTAATCAGCAATTTCATTGTAAACAACCCAGAAGGGTCTCTGGCTTTTTGGTTATCAATGATACCTTTCACTTCGCCTGTTGTAATGATGGTACGCATCCCATTTGGTGTGCCATACGGAGAATTGGCGCTCTCAATGGCATTTCTTATTGCTGGTTTTTTATTCACTACCTGGTTTGCTGCGAAAATTTACCGAACCGGAATTTTAATGTACGGCAAAAAACCCAGCTATAGGGAATTGTGGAAATGGCTCAAGTATTAAAAATAGAGGGTAAATTATATAGTTTAAGCTTCTGTAAGCCTTTTACGGTCTCTATTACAGGAAGTTTAGACTCTGAAGCAGAGAATAATTTCATAGCTTGTTTTAAATGCTGAATTATTGGGAGTTGTCAAATATTATTCTAATTTTGCACCCTCGAAAAAAATTCAGTAGAAAGATAGAAGTTAATTTAATTCACAATTCAAATGCAGAACAAAGGAGCAATCAAGGTATTTGCCATCGCCTTTGCACTCGTATCGCTTTATCAGCTTTCTTTCACATTCGTTACTCAAAAAATTGAGAAGGATGCAAGAGATTATGCCAGTAGCGAAGCAGCTGCAAAGCAGGCCGATGCACTTGCGCAGGGAGATGATTTGTTGTACGGTCATTACCTCGATTCTATTACAAAAGCCCGCGAAACCTATTATCTGGATTCGATGGACAATCAAGTGGTGTACAATATTTTAATTGATAAATACACCTATCAGAATGTAAAAGAACGCGAAATCAATCTGGGTCTCGACCTTAAAGGCGGTATGAACGTAGTGTTGGAAGTTTCTGTAAGTGATATCATTCAGGCACTTTCCGGAAACAGTACCGATGAGGTATTCGTTCAGGCTATGCAGCTTGCCAGGGAAAAACAAAAAAATAGTCAGAATGATTTTGTATCGCTTTTTGGACAATCGTTTCAGGAAATTGATCCTAATGCCAGTCTGGCTTCCATCTTTTTGTTTGAGTTTAAAGACAAAGGTATTACTGTAAATTCAACAAATTCAGAAGTTCTGGCAATAATCAGAACTGAAACAGAAGGCGCTATCGATCGTTCGTTTCAAATTCTCAGAACACGTATCGACCGTTTTGGTGTTACACAACCTAACATTCAAAAACTGGCTACTTCCGGTCGTATCCTTGTTGAACTTCCCGGTATCAAAGACCCCAAGCGTGTCAGAAAACTGCTTCAGGGCACTGCACAGCTCGAGTTTTGGGAAACCTACAACTTCTCTGAGATTTATGGCTTCTTCGATGAAGCAAACCAACGCCTCAAAGAACTTGAAGGAACTGCAAAGGGCGAAGATACTAAATCGAACGAAGCTGCTACAGACACAGAAGCTGCTGATGATTCGCGAGAAGCTGGCGAAGAAACCACCGAAAATCTTACAGATCAACTCGCTGCAACCGACACCAGCTCGCTCATGGATCAGATCTCATCCGATACCACTGCTCAGGATGATCTGTCGTTTGAAGAATATGCAGCAAAAAACCCCTTATATGCATACTTAATGCCATCCTACGTTCAGGACGAAAGCGGCCGTTTCTTCCCAGGAAACACTGCAAGAGTAGGTTCAGCTGCTGTAAAAGATACTTCCAAAGTAAACCAGATGATACGCAGGGTAAAGTCAATCTTCCCCAGAAACATGGTGTTGGCATGGACAGTAAAACCACGTGCTGCCGGAGAAGCGAACCTGCTCGAACTGGTTGCTCTAAAAGCCTCACGGGATAATAAAGCCGCTTTGGGTGGTGATGTAATTGTGGATGCCCGTCAGGATTACGATCAAAATGGACGCGTTGAGGTTACTATCCAAATGAATAGTGAAGGAGCTAAAACATGGAAAAGACTTACCGGCGAAAATATTGGAAAACAAGTAGCTATTGTACTTGATGGTTATGTTTACTCTTTTCCGGTTGTAAATGACGAAATTCCAAATGGTCGCTCATCCATCTCAGGTGGCGATATGACTATTAACGAGGCTCAAGACCTTGCAAACATTTTGAAAGCTGGTAAATTACCTGCTCCATCCAGAATCATGGAAGAAGCCGTTGTTGGTCCTTCATTGGGTCGCGAAGCTGTGAATGCAGGTCTTTGGTCATTTGTTTTGGCTTTCGGTCTGGTTTTGATTTACATGGCATTCTTTTACAACAAATCTGGATTGGTTGCTGACCTTGCTTTGTTTACTAATATCTTCTTCCTTTTTGGTGTGTTAGCATCACTTGGAGCTGTACTTACCTTACCAGGTATCGCTGGTATCGTGCTTACATTAGGTATGGCAGTGGATGCCAACGTGATTATCTATGAACGTATCAAAGAAGAAATTCGCGCTGGTAAAGGAATAAGACTGGCCATCGATGATGGATACAAAAACGCTTACTCTGCAATTATTGATGGTAACGTTACTACCTTATTAACCGGTATCGTGCTTTATACCTTCGGAACAGGTCCGGTGCAGGGTTTTGCTACTACCTTGATTATAGGTTTGCTTACCTCACTTTTCACCTCGATTTTTATATCAAGGATGATATTTATTTACCTGCTCGACAAAAACAAAACCATTACTTTCGATACCAAATTAACCCGTAACTTCCTGGCAAATAACAATTTCAATTTCCTTGGAATGCGCACAAAAGCTTATGCTATTTCTGCAATTTTAATCGTGGTAAGTTTGGGTTCTTTAACTTTCAGAGGTTTGAATTACGGCGTTGATTTCACCGGCGGTCGTACATATCTGGTTCGTTTTGATCAGGACGTAACTGTTAATGAGATTCGTGATGCACTAGCGACTGAATTTACGGAGGCTGTTCCTGAAGTGAAAACCTTTGGACCAAATCGTCAGGTAAAAATTACCACCAAATTTATGATCGATAATGAAGGCCGTGAAGTTGACAGCATTATCCAAACGATGTTGTTCAGAAGTCTTGATCAATTTTACCAAACTACTATCAGCTACAACGACTTCACTTCCGATCAGGAGGCCGATGACAAGTTGATAGGTATATTGAGTTCTCAAAAAGTTGGGCCAACAATCGCTGACGATATTCGTAACAAAGCTGTTACCGCGATCATCATTTCGCTGTTTATCATTTTTGGTTATATAGCTATCCGATTCCGTAAATGGCAATATGGTCTTGCCGGTATTATTGCCCTGTTCCATGACACGATTATTGTTTTGGGAGTTTTCTCGCTCTTCTACAATTTACTGCCATTTAGTTTGGAGATCGACCAGGCATTTATCGCCGCTATCCTCACTATTATCGGTTACTCAATCAATGATACAGTTATTATTTTCGACCGTATTCGCGAAAACGTAACATTACATCCGAAGAAACTCCTTCGGATCAACATCAACGATGGATTGAATAGCACTTTGATGCGTACCTTTAATACCTCAGGAACAACAGCCTTAGTACTTATCATCATCGCAATTTTTGGCGGTGAGGTTATCCGTGGATTCGTATTTGCTTTATTGATTGGTATTATTATTGGTACATATTCCTCAGTTTTCAATGCAAGTCCTTTGGTATTCGACTTGCTTAAAGGACCTAAACAGGAAAAAGATGCAGCAGCAAAAGAAGCTGCCAACCCAAGAAACAAAAAGAAATAATCTTCTTCTTTAAATTATCATAAACCGTGTGATGCAATTGTGTTACACGGTTTTTTTTGTTTGCTAAAACTGAATCCTATTGCCAAGTGCTTTCCCTCATGGTGTTGTTATATTTTCTATTTTTGCTTTCTGAAACCAGGCTGTCATGACATTGTTATTTTTTGATTTCGGTACAGGGGAAATCCTGATTATTATGCTGGTACTTTTTGTAGTGCTAGGGCCCAAAAAACTCCCTGAAGTGGCGCGTACCATAGGCAAAACCATCAACGAAATGAAACGTGCTTCGGCTGGTTTCAAAAACGAAATAAACAAAGAAATCGACCGTATCGAGCGCGATACAACCATAAAAGACGTAAATCTTGAAGCGAAAAAATCGAATCAATCCGATATAAAATCCCTTGCTTTAGAAGATTCCGTGGCGCAGGGAAGTATTCCGCCGCCCGAAAACAGAGATTTAAAAAATGAATCAATAAATCCTTCAAATTAGCGTTCTATTGTTCAAATAAGGAAATTTTAAGCATGAAGATCAGTCTGCACCTTTTCATTTTACTCTTTTTTAGCCTGATAACTTTTCAGGGTATTGCACAACGCAATCCCGCCAAAAGTGCTGATGAGGCATTTGAAAAGAAACAATACACCATAGCCGCCGAACGCTACAAAAAAGCTTACAACAAGGTAAAACGCAACCCTGAAGAAAGGATGCGGGTAAGCTATCAAATGGCCGAATGCTACAGACTTACCGGCCTGTTCAAACGAGCCGAAGCCACCTATAAACGTGTTATTCGATCCGACTTCCCAAAAACAAATCCAGAAGCTTACCTGCACTTTGCTGAAGTGTTAAAAATCAACGAAAAATTTGATGAGGCAATCACCTATTACGAGCTTTATGCAGAAGCTATGCCAGATGATCCTCGTGGCAAGCTGGGCGCCGAAACATCCGCTATGGTGAAAGAATGGATGGAAAACCCTTCAAAATATGAGCTAACGCCACTCAAAAAAATCAACTCCCGCGAATCTGATTTTGGAGCTGTTTATGCCTCACCAAACTTTAATGAAATCATCTTTACCTCTTCGCGCGAAAATGCCACCGGAAAAGAAAAAGATGGCTATACCGGACAGGATTTCAGTGATTTGTTTACCGCACGCATCGATCGCAAAGAGGAATGGAGCGCTCCGGTTTTGATCGACGAAAATGATGTTGTAAACACAGAAGCCAACGAAGGTGCGCCCTTTATGAATGCTGCCTTCAACACCATGTATTTCACGCGCTGCAACAACGACCCTAAGCGTGAATCCGGTTGCCAGATCATGAAAAGCACACGCAGCGGACGTTCCTGGGGAGAACCTGTGCCGGTCGAAATCCTTGGCGTGGATACCCTTGATATTGTAGGCCATCCAACCTTAAGCGAAAATGAATTGATCATGTATTATGCTGCAGAAAGACGCGGAGGATTTGGCGGAAAAGATATTTGGGTTTCCTTAAGAGATTCTAAATCACAGCCTTTTTCAAGACCTTTAAACATTGGCCCTGTGGTGAATACAAAAGGAGATGAAGTTTTTCCTTTCCTCAGAAACGATACCACACTCTATTTCTCATCAAACGGACATGGTGGAATGGGAGGCCTGGATGTTTTTATGGCAACTGTTGACACAGCCGGAAATTGGGGAAAACCCGTAAACCTGAAATATCCAATCAACTCTACTGCTGATGATTTCGCCATTACTTTTCATCCCGAAGAAGAACAGGGATTTATCTCCAGCAACAGAGACAATATTCGCGGAACCGATAACATCTATTACTTCATTGAGCCTCCAATTTTGTTTACTATATCGGGCACGGTGAAAGATGTGCAAACGCTTCAATTTGTCGAAGGAGCCACTGTGCAATTGATAGGTTCGGATGGCATGAGTGTGAGTACCCGTACCAACGACAAAGGTTATTATTTGTTTGCCAACGGCCAGGTTGCTAAAAATACTACCTACGAAATCGTTGTTGATAAAGATAATTACTTCACCGCTACGGCTGTTGAAACTACTGTTGGTGTCGAATTTAGTCGAGATTTTATAAAAGATTTTGATTTGGAGCCCATACCCGAAGAACCAATTGTTTTACCGGATATCCTCTATGATCTGGCACGCTGGGAACTCAAGCCACAATATGAAGATTCATTGCAGGGTTTGATCGAAACCCTTCAGCAAAACCCTACCATCACCATCGAACTGGCCTCACATACTGATGCTCGCGATACCGACGAAAGAAACGATATACTTTCGCAAAGGCGTGCCCAATCTGTTGTGGATTACCTTATTATTAGAGGCATTGACGGCGCACGTCTTGTTGCCAAAGGATATGGAGAAAGCGCACCCCGAAAACTCACCAAAGCAGTAACTGTAAATGGTTTTACGTTTGATGAAGGCACTATTCTCACCGAAGAATACATCAACGAACTCGAAAGTAATGAGGAAAAAGAAGCCGCACATCAGCTCAACAGACGTACAGAATTTCGGGTGCTGAGCAAGGATTTTATACCCAAAGCTTCCAATCAACCCATCTCAGAGAATGTGGCTATCAGACTCAATCCCGACGATAATCAGGTTGGTTTTGTTCAAAACGATGTGGGATTGTTTGAGGTTCAGTTCCTGCTTGATGGTTATAACGAAAAGTTTGTTTACGATCGCACCTCTGATGTTACTATATCACTTCAAAAAGCACTCGAATTGTTGAATGCCGGAAGAATTGACAAAGACAACTTCAAAGGAGAGATCGAACGTGTGCTCACTGCAGGCAATATCGCTGATCGTGCTGTGATTGTGGTTGATGAAATCAGAATTGCTAACCGTACGCTTCAAAATGTAGAAATGACGGTTTTCCATAACAGCCGCTACAATTTTGTCTTTGGACAGCAACTCTTAAATCAATTGGGTGAATTTGAATTCAATACACAACGTAAAGCATTGATTTTTAAATAATCATGAGTGATAAACGATATCAGAAAAGAGGCGTTTCGGCAGGCAAAGAAGATGTGCATCGCGCAATAAAAAATCTGGATAAGGGAATTTTTCCAAATGCCTTTTGTAAAATCATCCCTGATATTTTGGGAAATGATACGGAATATTGCAACATCATGCATGCTGATGGTGCCGGAACAAAATCAGCACTGGCTTACCTTTACTGGAAAGAAACCGGCGATTTGAGCGTGTGGGAAGACATTGCACAGGATGCCATCGTGATGAATACGGATGATTTATTGTGCGTAGGAGCAACTGACGGCATGTTACTTTCGTCAACCATTGGCCGTAACAAAAATAAAATTCCCGGTGAGGTGATTACGGCCCTCATCAATGGAACAGAAAAATTCCTGGAAAAGATGCGCAGCTGGGGAATTGGCATTCACCTCACAGGAGGTGAAACAGCCGATGTAGGCGATCTGGTGCGTACGGTGATCGTTGACAGTACCGTTACTGCCCGGATGAAACGCAGCGAAGTAATAGTCAATAACATCCAGGCTGGTGATGTGATCGTTGGTCTGGCATCTTATGGACAAGCCACTTACGAAGATCGCTACAATGGCGGCATGGGCAGCAACGGACTTACTTCTGCCAGACATGATGTTTTTGAGAAATACCTGGCAACAAAATATCCTGAGAGCTATGACCCCGAAATACCTTCCGAATTGATTTATAGCGGAAAACACAGGCTAACAGATCCCACCGAGGTTGAAAGCGTAAATGCCGGTCAAATGGTGCTGGCTCCTACGCGCACTTATGCTCCCGTGATGAAACCCATTATCGAGAAATACCGAAAGCAAATCAATGGCCTAATCCATTGCAGCGGAGGTGCACAAACCAAAGTGCTTCATTTTGTTGAAAAGCTGCATATCATCAAGGATAATTTATTCGCTACTCCTCCCCTGTTCAGGCTGATACAGGAAAGCTCAGAAACCCCTTGGCAGGAAATGTATAAAGTTTTCAATATGGGTCATCGCATGGAGATTTATACCAATGAACAAACTGCTATACAAATTATTACAATAGCCAAATCATTCGGTGTTGACGCCCAAATTATTGGACATGTTGATGCTTTCGATTCCAAAAAACTAACAATTAAAAGTGAATACGGAACGTTCACCTATAAGTAGTTTGATATTGTGATACCTTAAGCGTGCCGGATTTTGTATCTTTGCCAACCAAAAATTTAGGCTGTGGAAATTATTGATAAATTGGAAACCATTCAGCGTCGCTGGGAAGAAATGAGTGAGCAACTCAACGATCCTGAGGTGATGTCGGATATGAAACGTTATGTGAAGCTGAACAAGGATTATAAAGATTTAGAACCTGTTGTTCAGACTTTTACGCAATATAAGAATGTTGTCGCAAATATTGA
>CAZQFH010000067.1:0-18195 GCA_964592595.1 uncultured Lentimicrobiaceae bacterium
GATGTGGTCAATGTTTTCCGGAACCATTCCGGGTAGTATTGGAGAAACATCAACAATAGCGATACTTATAGGAGCCATTATTTTGATAGCAACCGGAGTTGGAAGTTTCAGAATTATGGCTTCAGTAGTGGCTGGCGGACTCGCAATGGGATTACTTTTTAATCTTTGGGGGGCAAATGCTTATATGGATATTCCTGCTTATCAACATCTTATCATGGGAGGTTTTGCTTTTGGTACAGTTTATATGGCTACCGATCCCGTTTCGGCCTCGCAAACTAATCGTGGCAAGCTCTACTATGGATTTTTGATCGGATTCATAGCAGTTTTAATCAGGGTTTTCAACCCCGCCTACCCCGAAGGTATGATGCTTGCCATTTTGCTAATGAACGTGTTTGCTTCGTTAATTGATCACTATGTGCTTCAATCAAACATCAATAAACGCTTGAAACGTGCTAAAGCAGTCACAGCTTAAGATTAACTACTTGAAAAAATTAAGTTATGTATAGTAATGCTTATATCTTTCGTTATGCCGGCCTGATGGTTATACTGGTGGCAGCCATCCTCTCTTCGGCAGCCATGCTACTCAAACCTATGCAGGAACGCAACGAGGCAGTGGATAAAATGCAAAGTATTTTATCTGCTGCAGGCATCCAGAATGTTACAGCCGATAATGCCATCGAGCTCTTCAACGATTATGTGGTTAATATGGTTGTTATCGATGAAAATGGAAATGTATCAGATGAATTTAAGGGAGCCGGAAAAGAAAACAGTGAGGCTTTCAAAGTAAACCTGAAAGAACAACTGTATAATAAATCCGTAAATCGTGGTTATAAATTGCCACTTTATGTGCTCGAAAAAGATGGCGAAACCATTAATATTATTCCCTTAAGGGGAGTTGGTTTATGGGGTCCTGTTTGGGGAAATATTGCTCTTAAAAGCGATTTTAACACTGTTGTTGGTGTTACATTCGGACACAAATCTGAAACTCCTGGTTTAGGCGCAGAAATTGAAACACCAAAGTTTGAAGAACAGTTTCCTGGTAAAAAAATCTTTAGCGAGGAGGGTGATTTTGTTTCGATTGGCGTAATCAAAGGCGGGGTAGAGAATTTTCCGGCCAATGTGCAACGTCATAACGTTGATGCCATTTCGGGCGGCACAATCACCAGTAACGGGGTGAATGATATGCTAAAATATGTGTTAGAAAGCTATGTTCCGTATATTCAAAAAAGAGGATAGACTATGAGTACTGTTAAACAAGAAAGAGAGCCTTTGTTTTCGGCTAAGAACCGTAAACTGCTCACCAATCCCTTAAATATTGATAACCCTATTACGGTGCAGGTTTTAGGAATCTGTTCTGCACTCGCTGTAACAGCAAAAATCAAACCTGCATTTGTAATGGCATTGTCAGTAATTGTTGTTACTACATTTGCAAACCTAATTATTTCTGTGATGCGTAATGGTATTCCACCACGTATCCGAATTATTGTCCAACTGGTAGTTATTGCTTCCCTTGTAATCCTCGTTGATCAGGTACTTAAAGCTTTTGTTTACGATGTGAGTAAACAATTATCTGTTTTCGTTGGATTGATCATCACCAATTGTATAATAATGGGTCGCCTGGAAGCTTTTGCAATGGGCAATAAACCTTGGCCTTCCATTCTTGATGGAGTAGGAAACGGTTTAGGCTATGGTGTGATTTTGTTAATTGTGGCGTTTGTTAGAGAATTATTTGGTTCAGGAACAATCTGGGGATTTCATGTAATCCCCGAAGCATTTTATGAAATTGGGTACAAGAACAATGGCTTTATGATTCTTCCCCCAATGGCTTTGATCATTGTTGGAATTATCATTTGGATTCAGCGCTCTCGCAATCCCGAACTCATTGAAGAAAACTAACCAAACCAAAATTTTATATTGCTATGCAAGAACTATTTAACATATTTGTCAAGTCTATTTTTGTAGACAACATGGTGTTTGCTTACTTTTTGGGAATGTGTTCTTATCTGGCCGTTTCCAAAACTGTAAACACTTCTGTGGGGCTTGGTCTGGCTGTAATCTTTGTATTAGGGATTACAGTTCCTGTTGACTACCTGCTCAACGATTACATCTTAAAACCCGGCGCACTGGTATGGCTCGATCCGGAATTTGCTGATGTTGACCTGAGTTTCCTTAGCTTTATCCTTTTCATTGCTATCATTGCATCAATGGTTCAGCTGGTAGAAATGGTCGTTGAAAAATTCAGTCCGGCACTCTATTCCTCACTGGGTATCTTTTTACCACTGATCGCTGTAAACTGTGCCATCCTTGGTGGTTCGCTCTTTATGCAGGAACGAGAATATCAATCACTTGCTCAGGCCACTTCATTTGGACTCGGATCAGGAGTGGGATGGTTTTTAGCCATTGTTGGTATTGCCGCTATCCGCGAGAAAATCCGTTATTCCAACGTACCTGGACCGTTACGTGGATTAGGTATCACCTTTATAATCACCGGTTTAATGGGAATCGCATTTATGAGTTTCCTCGGAATCAAATTGTAACAAAAAATTAACTGAAATAAATAGTAACCATGACATTACTTGCAACCGGAACGGGAACTGTAATTCTTATCAGTGTGATTTTCTTCCTCGTGGTTATCATACTGCTGGTTGGATTACTCCTTTTTGCCCGTAAAAAACTCACTCCGCAAGGAAAGGTAAAGATTACGATCAATGAGGAAAAAGAGCTGGAAGTAGCTCCGGGCTCAACCCTTTTGTCAACGCTTTCGACCAACCAGATTTTCCTGCCCTCTGCCTGCGGTGGAGGTGGAACTTGTGCCATGTGTAAATGCCAGGTATTCGAAGGCGGCGGATCAATCTTACCTACCGAAAAGGGATATTTCTCACGCAAGGAGCAACAAACTAACTGGCGTCTTGGCTGCCAGGTTAAAGTGCGTGAGGATATGAAAATCGGCGTTCCTCCAGAGGTATTTGGCATCAAAAAATGGGAATGCGAAGTGATCTCTAATCACAACGTTGCGACCTTTATCAAAGAGTTTGTTGTTAAATTGCCAGCAGGCGAAAACCTTGATTTCAAATCAGGTGGATACATCCAGATTGATGTTCCCAAGATTGAAGTTGACTTTGGCAAGGATATCGAAGTTGAAGAAGAATACCGCGATGAATGGGATAAATTTAATATGTGGAGCCTGAAAATGAAAAACAATGAAGAGCAATTCCGCGCTTATTCCATGGCCAATCACCCGGCCGAAGGAAATATCGTGATGCTCAATATTCGTATTGCTACCCCGCCATGGGATCGTAAGAAAAATGCTTTTATGAATGTAAATCCCGGTATTTGTTCCTCCTACATTTTCTCGCGCAAGCCAGGAGACAAAGTAATGGTAAGCGGCCCTTACGGCGAATTCCATATCAAACCTACAAAACGTGAGATGATGTTTATAGGTGGAGGAGCTGGTATGGCTCCCATGCGTTCGCATCTTTTCCATTTGTTCCACACCGAAAAAACTGATCGTAAAACTACTTTCTGGTATGGTGGTCGCTCAAGCAGAGAGCTTTTCTACATGGAAGATTTTGAAGACATTGAAAATAAATTTGATAATTTTAGTTTCCATGTTGCTCTTTCAGAACCAAAACCAGATGATAACTGGAACGGACATACAGGCTTTATTCACCAAGTAATTCTGGAAAATTATCTTAAACAACATCCCGAACCGGAAGAAATTGAATACTACCTTTGCGGACCGCCTATGATGAACAATGCAGTATTTAAAATGCTGGACGATCTTGGTGTACCTCAGGAAATGATTGCCTTTGATGACTTTGGAGGCTAAACAAAAAATTAATCCTAAAGCTCTGTATTTTACAGGGCTTTTTTTGTAGCTCTGAGTTTGATAAAATACAGTAGCTTTGGAAAAAATTGAAAATTTTTTACGATGAAAAATAATCTAATAACAGCATTTATTTTTCTGTTTACGATCTTTGGCTGTGATACCGCCAAACAAGAACATAAATTCAGCTTTGCAGGCGAAGCACAGGGAACTTACTATGCCATTACCTATTACGACAACCAAAACAGAAACTTACAATCAGAAGCTGATAGTCTGTTGGCAGCTTTTGACCAATCCGTCTCGCTTTGGGTTCCTCAATCCATTATCAGTAGAGTAAATCAAGGCGATACCACGGTAACACTTGACGGTATTTTTCGTTATAATTTTGAATTGAGCATCAAAATGGCCAGGCTTACAAATGGCTATTTCGACTTTACTGTTTCACCACTTGTCGAAGCATGGGGATTTAGCTTTAAAGGTAAAATCCCGATGACTCCTGCCCGGGTCGATAGCATAAAATCATTTGTCAATTGGCAGCAAGTTTCAATTGAAAACGGAAAAGTGATAAAAGCAGATCATCGCACCCGATTCGATTTTAACGCCATTGCACAAGGTCATTCTGTTGATCTGCTGGGAAAATTACTGGAATCAAAAGGCATTGAGCGCTATCTGGTTGATGTAGGAGGCGAAATCAGGGCAAAAGGAACTAAACCCGATGGCTCAAAATGGCGCGTTGGAATTGAAAAACCGGCGCTTAAGGCAAGTGACGAAAGAAGCATTCAACAAGTAATTGAGATTGAAAATAAAGGATTGGCAACTTCCGGGAGTTATCGCAAATATTACGAAGAAAACGGGAAACGCTTTTCTCATGCCATTGACCCAAAAACCGGCTATCCCGTTACTCATAACCTATTAAGCGCAACAGTCATAGCAAATTCAGCAGCCGAAGCAGATGCGTTGGCGACAGCAATTTTAGTTATGGGACGCAAAAAATCACTTGAATTGATTGCTAAAAATCCATCAATTGAAGCGTATTTTATAAGCTGGGATAAAGAGAAGGGGTTTGTTACAGAATGGACTTCTGGATTTGAAGCCTATCTGACTCAATAAAAGGGTTAAGCATGATGATGATGAGCTTCAAGTGATTTGTTTTCGCAGGAGCCTTCACCGCCACCACAGGCACAGCCAACACGATTGCCATCAGCATCCATGCTGCTGCATTGTTTTTTAAACTCCCCGTTTTTTTGAACAAACATTTTGATAGCGATTCCTGCAATTGCTAAACCTACAATTACAATGCTAAGTAATATGAGTTTTAATAACATAGTAGTAATTTTTTCTGGTGCAAAAATACAATTATTAAACCTTAGAAGCCGCTAAAAAGTTCACTTTCTCAGTCAAATTCCTGTCTTTTTTTAATCTTTAGCAAAGCAAAGCTAAGTTCCTAATCTCCTGAATTCGGCCAATAATATTGCTGTTGCGACAGAGGCATTCAAAGATTCTGTTCCTATCGCTCCGGAAGTGTAGGTTGGGATGGTTACCGGATGTTTGATCAGCGCCTTTAAGGAATTGCTTATACCATGAGATTCACTGCCTACTACCAGAAAAGTGCTATCGGCTTTAAGTGCTGACTGATAAATATTTGCCCCATCCATCACTGCTCCATACACATTGAAACCATCATTTTGGCATTTTTGTAAAAAAGAGCTAAGCTCAGTTTCATGAAGCTGAACCCTGAAAACAGATCCCATTGTGGCCTGAACAACTTTCGGATGAAAGGGATCAACCGCATCGGAACTGATAAAGACATGCTGAATACCAAACCATTCTGCAGTGCGGATAATCGCACCCAGGTTACCTGGATCGCGGATGCCGTCTAAAACCACATGTAATCCGGATTTTAATTCGGACAAATTAAAACTAAAATCAGGAATATCAACTATTGCCAAAACTCCCGGTGGCGTAGTTAGCTGACTCATTTGTTTCATTTCATTGTCAGATACCACTTCAAAACCTACACCTGCCAGCGCAGGCGGGAGTTTTTCGATCTGAATAGCCGACACAAACAATTTATACTTAAAACCTCCGGTAAGCACCATCTCCTCCACAATTTTGAGGCCTTCGGCGACAAACTGATGGTATTTCTTCCTGAACTTTCCCAATGCCAGGCTGCGAATGAATTTTATCTCTGATTTGGATACCATAAAAAACCCGATGTCGCTTAGACACCGGGCTGTAAAGTTAAAAAAGTTTTTCAGGAAAAGCTGAACTATTCAGCAAATACTTCAAAGTCAACATCAAGCTGTACTTCTTTGTGAAGCTTGATTTTAGCTTTGTAGTTACCCAACTCTTTTATAGCATCTTCGTTGAGGTGGATGCGTTTGCGATCCAATTCGATGTTTTTTGCTTCTTTGATTGCATTGGCAATCATAACGCTATTTACCGAACCAAAGATTTTTCCTGAAGTACCAGCTTTTACGGCAATACGCAGCTGCATTCCTTCGAGTGCTTTTGCAATTTCGAGCGCTTCATTCTTAACCTTTTCTTCCTTGAAGGATTGCTGACGTTTCAGCTCTTCAAGTACTTTACGGTTTGTTTCGTTGGCAATGATTGCCATCTTATTTGGGATGAGATAGTTACGTGCATAACCATCTTTCACGTTTACGATATCGTTGGTGTATCCCAGGTTTGCAATATCTTGTTTAAGAATTACTTCCATTGTTATTGTCCTCCTATTTATTTCAATAAATCAGCTACATACGGCATTAACGAAAGGTGACGGGCTCTTTTGATAGCCTGTGAAACCTTACGTTGGTACTTTGTGGAGGTACCTGTAATGCGGCGTGGCAAAATTTTACCTTGTTCATTAACAAAACGCAACAAGAAATCAGCATCTTTATAATCGATATACTTGATGCGATTTTTCTTGAAACGGCAGTATTTTTTCTTTTTGGTATCTACTGCAATAGGGGTCAAATATTTAATTTCTGAGCTTCCTTGTGCCATTTTTTTAATTTTTTGAAGTTTTACGATTAAGCTTTAGCAGTTTCACCTTTAGCTTCTTTTGCTTTCTTGCGTTTCTTCTCGTTATAAGCAATCGCATGTTTGTCGAGCTTAACGGTAAGGAAACGAATAATACGCTCATCACGTTTGAAAGCCAGCTCCAAGTCAGCAATCAGTTGTCCGTCGGCTTTGTATTCCACCAGGTGATAAAATCCTGTGGACTTTTTTTGAATCGGGTAAGCCAGTTTGCGCATACCCCAGTGTTCTTCGTGCACGATTTCGGCACCATTTGTTTTCAGGTATTCCTGAAATCTTTTTACCGCTTCCTTCATCTGTTCTTCAGATAAAACGGGAGTTACAATGAAAACGGTTTCGTACTGGTTCATAATTAATTAATTAAAGTGAATAATTTTGTAAAATCGGAGTGCAAAAGTAAAGCTAATTTTTATTTCATCCAAACCCTGAGCCGACTCATTTTGAAAAACTTGCAATTCTCTTTTGCCAACACCAATCTATTTGCTGTTCTGGCTTTGCGATATCAATTCCCCGGCGATAAAACGTGCAGCTTGTCCGTCGCCAAAAATCGAAGGAAAATCCATTGGCGGGGTTTCCATAAACCGACTCCAGTCGTCAAGAATTCTGGCTTTTGAAGCATCGGCAATTTGGGCTGCTCCCACCTCTACTATCTCCTTCCATTCTGTTTCCGGTCTTAAAATGATGCAGGGTTTTTTGAAAAAATATGCTTCTTTCTGCACGCCTCCCGAGTCAGTAATTATGTGACTGGCATTTTGTTCGAGCGCAATCATATCCAAAAAGGAAACAGGCTCCATCAAATGAACCAAGGGGTTCGAAATCACATCCTGATAGCATTCGGGAGACAAATTAGTTTTGAGCAACTTAGCCGTTCTGGGATGCAACGGAAGTGCAATTTGTTTGCCCGATTGCTTCACTATTGCTAATAAGGCCTCAAAAATTTGTTGTAATCTTTCCGGCTCATCCGTATTATTGTTGCGATGGATGGTACACAAAATATACTGATCAGCAATCAGTTGGTTTTTTCTCAACACCTGTGATTGTTTCATCGCAAGCGCAGCAAAATGCAAGCTATTGTCGTACATCACATCACCGCAATGATAAATTCCGGGTTTGTCAGATGAGAAAGGAGCCTGGTTTTCAGGATTAAAACCTTCGTGAACCAGATTTTTATAGCCTGTTTCGGTAGGTGAAAAAAGCAAGGTAGAGCAATGATCGCATAAAATCCGGTTGATTTCTTCGGGCATGGCTTTATTAAACGACCTTAAACCAGCTTCGATATGTGCGATGGGGACATGAATCTTGGAAGCGGCCACGGCACCGGCAAGTGTTGAATTAGTATCTCCATAAAGCACCAGCCAGGCGGGTTTTTCCTTGATCAGAATGGCTTCTATCCCTTCGATCATTCGGGCAGTTTGCACCCCATGCGAAGCCGAACCAACATTCAGGTTATAGTCTGGCAGCGGAATACCTAATTCCCTGAAAAAGACTTCCGACATATTTTCGTCGTAATGCTGGCCAGTATGGACGATAATTTCTTGAATTCGATCGCTGAAATTAGTTTTGATGGCTCTGCTCAATGCTGCTGCCTTGATAATTTGAGGCCTGGCACCGATGATGGTTACAATTTTGATCATGCTTAGGATGCGATATTAATTCATTTTCAGTTTATAAAACTCCTTCATCAGAAAAGCTAAAGTACTGATCATGCCCAATTATCAGATGATCAATCACTCTTATTTCCAGCATTTCGCCACTTTGAAACAACTTTTTTGTCAGCCTAACATCGGCGTCGCTGGGTTTGAGTTGTCCCGAGGGATGGTTGTGGCACAGTATCATGGCAGCTGCATTTCGTTCGATGGCAGTTTTAAAAATTCGCTTGGGATCAGCCACTGTTCCGGCAATTCCGCCATCGCTAACCTGCACAGCACCTATAACTTTATTGGACTGATCGAGCAATAAAATCCAGAATTGCTCATAATGCAGATCAGCCATATTGGCGTAGAGGTATTCGAAAGCGTCTCTGCTGGTTACAATACGCTTTCGTTCCTGGGCTTCGGCCGATCGTCGGCGCCTTCCAAGCTCAAGAGCTGCCACAATACTGATTGCTTTAGCCTCACCAATTCCTTTAAACTTAATGAGATCACTAACGCTCATGCGCGACAATTCGACCAAATTATCGGCAGCTGCCTGCAAAATCCTTCTGGAAAGTTCAACAGCCGATTCGGATGAATTTCCTGAACCAATCAATATGGCAATCAATTCGGCGTCGCTAAGTGCTGCCTTTCCTTTGGCTAATAGTTTTTCTCTCGGACGATCATCTTCTGCCCATTGCTTGATCGATTTTCTGGAATTTTCCGTATAGCTGGTCATTACTATGCTGTTTGGGGGCGAAATTACACCATTTCCTCAAACTAAAAAAGCCCCTTCTGCTTGAGAAGAGGCTAATTTCTTAGCAATACAACCAATCTTTATGAAAGAGTTGCGCTGTATTTTGTGATCTTCGATTTCAAATTACCAGCCTTGTTTTTGTGGATGATGCCACGTTTGGCCAGTTTGTCGATCATAGCATAAACAGCAGGCAGTTTTGCTTCTGCTTCTGCTTTGTCGGTAAGACTTCTGAATTTCTTAACTGCTGTACGCATTGTTTTTGCATAATAACGGTTGTGCAAACGTTTTGCATTTGTTTGACGGATTCTCTTGATCGACGATTTGTGATTTGCCATATCGGTTTTCGCTTAAAAGTTTCTTTTTATTTCGGGCTGCAAAATTAAAAATATTTTTTGAACTAAAAACTTTTTCTTAAAAGTTTTCCTTTATTCATTAGCTTATTGGTTTTGTCCAAAGCTCTTTCTCTTTGCCGTGATAGAGACTTTCGGGCAAAACATTGATGAATTGGTTACGTTCTAAACCATTTGCCTTTAAACGGAGAGGAATATAATTTTCGCCATAGCCTCTCGCAATACCATCTGCTGATATTCTTTCGATCAACATGCGTTGTGCTTTGCCCATCATTTGATTAAAATACAATTGCTTATTTTCTTCTGAAATTTTTCTGATCACAGCACTACGCTGATTTTTAATCTTCTCAGTAAGATGGCCATCCATTCTTTCGGCGCGTGTTCCGCTGCGCACCGAATATTTAAAGGTATGTATATGACTAAATCGTAAATCTTTAGCCATTTGTACGGTATCCTGAAAGTCTTTCTCTGTTTCGCCCGGAAAACCAACAATGATATCGGTAGTCAGGTTAAAATCGGGATAGCGATCCCATAACTGCTCTGCCAGGTGGCGAAATTCGCGGGCAGTGTACATCCTGCGCATCTTCAACAAGACAGCCTCTGATCCGCTTTGCAGGCATAAATGAAGATGAGGGGCAAGCTTCTCATGTTGAAACAATTCAAAAAAATGAGGCGTAAAACCATCCGGCTCTATGGAGGAAATCCTTAGCCTGAAATCGCCAGGCAACTCCAGGATTTTTACCACCAATTGTTCAAAATTCACTCCCTCAAATTCGTATCGACCAATGTTAACACCAGTGAGCACAACCTCTTTGAATCCATGATCAACAACCTCCCGGATATTATCGAGGATCGCATTTACAGGCCGGCTAACCGCTCTGCCGCGCACGGAAGGTATGATGCAGAAGGTGCAGAAATTATCACAACCATCCTGAATCTTAATCAGGCTGCGTGTATGGAAGGTCTTGAATGCCGGATCGTAGCTGAATAAATCTTCATCAAAGCCTTCGGGATCAGGATGTTCTCCCCTGAAATGGGATTCGATTAAACTGAAAATAGAAGTCTTATGATCATTATCCACCACATAGTCAATCCCGGGCGTTTCGAGCAGGGATTGTTTGTGGTTTGTTGCCATACAACCTGTTACCAGCATCAGGCCATCGGGATTTGCTTTGGTTGCCTGATGAATGGTTTGTCTTGATTTTTGATCACTTTGATTGGTGACCGTGCAGGTATTTACAATATAGATGTCAGCAGGCTCATTATAATTTACTATCTGATAACTTCCCTTATGAAATCGCGAGGCCAACGCGTCTGTTTCGTATTGATTGAGCCTGCAACCCAATGTTTTAAAAGCAATTTTCTTCATCCAAATCTCCTTATCCTGCCATTTGGTTTACCATCACCAGACTTCCTTCGAGCGATAGCGGACTGGCACTTTCAACCTTAACTTCAACAATTTGTCCGATCAGATTTTTATCATTACTGCTAAAGCGTATTACAAGTTTTCCTTCGGTATATCCGGTTAAAAAACCCGCTTTTCTGTCATGACCTCTAACCAATACCTCAAGCGTTTTCCCTACAAGCTGCTCATTATAAACCAAGCTGTGCTTTGTAAGTTCCTCTGTGAGGATATGATAACGCTGTTTTTTAACTTCCTTAGGCACATCATCTTCCCATCGCGAGCTGGCAGCGCCTGGCCTGACGCTGTATTGCGCGATATAAGCCATATTGTATTTGAATTCTTCCATGGCTTTGCGGGTATTTTCAAACTGTTCATCCGTTTCGCCGGTGAAGCCAACAATAATATCCGTAAACAGCGTTGCCTGCGGGATCAAAGTTCTGATTGTATGTACGATATGCCGGTATTTATCCATAGCATGTTTGCGGTTCATTCGCATCAGCACCTTATCATCACCACTTTGAACGGGAAGGTGAATTTGTTTGGCAAGGCAGTCGTATTGCGCAATCACTTCGATCACTTCATCCGTCATATCACGCGGATGAGGTGAGGTGAAATATACCCAAAACTTTTTCCCGGATTTTTGACCAAACTCCCCTACCCTGCGCAAAAGTTCTGCAAAGCTAATTTCATCGCCTTTTTTATCCAGGCCATAAGAATTAACATTCTGACCTAACAGGGTGATTGACTTATATCCTTTGTTTACAAGCATTTCCAGTTCATCCAGTATTTCCTGTGATGGCCTCGAAACTTCACGGCCACGTGTGTAAGGCACAGCACAAAAAGTACAAAACTTATCGCAGCCATTTTGAATAGGAATGAAAGCCTCAAATTCAGAGGTATAAGAAGGTTCTACATGCCAAAACTCATCAATATCTTTTCCAGGATTGAGTTTGGGAGCAGCAGGCTTTTTAGGTAGTTTAACATCCTCCAGCACAAAACCAACGCCATCGCGTGGCTTAATCGTTTCGGATTTCACTTTTGAAACAAGACCATCATCCGTTTGGCGCAGCGAAGCAGGCGTAACAATGCCATATTGCCTGATCATATCCGGTAAGTGCGGGAGTTCGCTCATCGGAAACACCAGATCAAAAAGCTTTAGAAAGCGCTCATTATCCGAAGGCAAGATACAGCCTGAAACAAAAGTAAGTAAGTTTTTGCGGTGCTTTAGTCTGTTCCATTTAGCGATGCGTGAATAAACTTTGTCGATAGCTTTTTGACGAACCGAACAGGCAATTATTCCTAAAACACTGGCTTCCATTTCGTTTTCTGTCGGTTCAAATCCAAGTTCATGAAGTACCGTTTTCACCCTTTCGGTGTCTGAAAGGTTCATCTGGCAGCCCAATGAAATAAGGTGATATTTTTGCATAAGAATTCTCAGTTAATGCTTAAAAATAAACTTCGGCGTGTACCTGCTGTGGCGAAACACCCTGTTGTTCAAGTATTTCAAATACTTCATGAATCATTTCGAAGTTTCCGCAAAGAAAACAATGCGTTTCTGGTGCCACCGGATTGGCCTTGAGGTAATCCGTTACCCTGCCATTGAAGTCACCATCTGCACTGCGCGAGGCGCACAATACAAAGCGCTCAGGGTCATAGGATTCTTTTTCGTAAGCCTCGCTGGCATGCCGCACACCGTGAATCAATTTATAATCCAATTCGGGATAAGAACGGACAAAACTATGGAAAGGTGCAATTCCGGTACCTGTAGCAACAAATAAAAATTTAGCAGTATTTACCAACTCAGGTTCAATAGTGAAAAATCCCAAAGGGCCTTCAATTTGTAGCTTGCTGCCAGGTTTAAACTTTTTCAGTTGTTTACTCACCAAACCCGCATCCACTTCCTTGATTAAAACTTCAAAAAAGTCATCTCTTTCAGCTGAATACACCGAATACTCTCTGTTGTGGATACTCCCTGCTTCGCCTAAGAGGATGTGTTGTCCGCTTCTGAATTTCAACCCACGCCGGCTGATCCTCAGCACATAAGCAGAAGGCGTTAAATGTCGTGTCTCGAGCAATTCATGCACGTTATCTTGTGATGCACGCAGGTTCATTCGTTTGTATTTTAGTCTGTTATTCAATAAAAATTCAGGGCGGCAAAATTACATAAAAATTACGCATCCGATTACCGGAATCTTAACATTGATTGAAGCAGTTTTGTTGAATATTAGCCTGTTAAATTAAATTTAAAGTAATGCTTTTGGCTGGAAAAAATACCGGTAAACAATTCCAGATTATAAAAAACCTCACGTTAAAATTTTCAAAAATTCATCCTATCATACTTTAAGTCATTAGCTTTCATCTTATAGAAGGAGATTTTTTTTTGACCCGAAAACGGTCAAGTATCCAAAAGGGTCTTATCTTTACAAGATTAAACAGACTAACCTTAAATGAAGCGCATATGAGTCAATCAAACGAAAGCATTTCCAGGATACGGGAAATTGTGCTTGGAAATAATATCGCTGAAATCGAAAATCGCTTTTTAAAGCTGGATCAGCAATTCACTTTCATGCTTGATGAAGCCGATTCAAAATGGAGCAAACAACTGCAAGATCTTGATGAAAGAAGTTCGGAAGCGCTTAAAAAATCTATTAACGAGATCAGTAAAGCAAACCAAAAACAGTTTGATTTGCTCAAAAATAATTTTGAAAGCAACAGCAAAATGCTTCAAGACCTCAGCACAGGGATAGAAGAATTGCACAAAGAAGTTGGCCGTTTACAGCAAAAACAGCAACTCATCAAGCAGGAATTCGAAGACCGATTCAATACGGAATTAGCTGCTATGAAAAAGCAATGGAGCGAAAAACTTGCTGATTTGCAGGTAAATAAAATTGACAGATCTGCTATGGCGGTTTTATTGTCGGAGCTTGCGTTAAGCCTTTCAGACAAAACCGACAGCAAAAAAAGTGAATAAATTGACAGCCACGAACCTCCCTAAATATGAACGAGAATAAGCAGCACATAGAATCAGGAAAGCTAAGCGAGGCGCAGCTAAATGAATTGAGGACATTAATTACTGGTCTTGAACAACCCGCTTTGCACAGGTTGCAACAGCTCATGACCGACCCGCACGAATTTGCTGTCGAGATTAGCGAGCTCCTCCCCTTTTCTATCCGTCAGCTACTCGAAAAAGGCAGTGTGCACATTGCTGATTTACTTCCGTTCTTCGAAGAAATGATTCAGGAAAGCATTGAAAAAAACCCTCAACGCCTTGCCAATCTGCTTTTTCCCATCATGGGACCGGCCATTCGGAAAGCTGTATCCGAAGACTTAAAACGACTCATCGAATCCTTAAACCAGGGACTTGAATCGGGACTTTCGCCAAAACACCTCAAATGGCGCATGCAGGCACTTTTCAGTAAAAGTTCTTACCTTGAAATAATGCTTTCGCACGCTTACCTTTTTCAGGTGAAGCATATCTTTTTGATCCATCGCGAATCAGCACTTTTGCTCCATCACGAAAAGGCTGAACATGTGGCCGATATTGAAGCGGATATGGTAGCTTCAATGCTTTCGGCTATTGGCGATTTTGTGAGAGACTCCTTTCATTCGAACGAACGCGATGGTGTGGAGACCATTAAAATCGGTGAAACGAATTTGTGGATTGAGCAAGGTCCGCATGCCATTGTTGCAGCCGTTGTAGCTGGCAACCCACCGCCAGATTTGCGGCTCGATTTGAAAGAAGCCATCGAAGCCGTGCATTATAACCATCGCCCTGATTTGGAAAAGTTTGAAGGTGAAACAGCTGTTTTTGCGCACACTTCGAAGTTTTTAAAGCCTTGTTTGAGGAAAGAAAAAAAGGATCAACGCAAAAAACCTCCCTATTTTGCAATGTTTCTTCTGCTGTTAGTTTTTACAGGAATTGGTTATCTGATCTATCAGAAAGCACAAAAAAACATCAGAATTAATGCATTAACGGAAGCCTTTAAAAATGAACACGGCTATTTAATTTCGCAAACCGAAAAGCAAGACGGACAGCTTTGGTTTTATGGATTGAAAGATGAATTGGCGCGTCAGCCACAGGAGATCATGACTGAGCATGCCTTCGAGGCCGATGAAGCTGTATTCAAATTAAAACCATTTGTTTCGCTCGACAGTTCCATTGTTATCGTGCGTGCAAATAAAGCTCTTACACCTCCCGAAACAGTGAACTTATCTTATACCAAAGGTGTTTTAATTGCCAGCGGCACATGCAAAGCAGAATGGCTTGATTTGCTGCACAATAACTTCCATAAAGTATGGGGTGTGCATAGTTTGAATGTTGATGATTTGAAAATAATAGATGAAACTCTGCGCGATCTGAGTTGGATAATCGAAGATATTGCATCTTACCGTTTTATTTTTGATGTGAATGAACTCAAGATGAACGACGAACAGCAAAAACAGTTCAGCAATCTTACGCATGCAGCTGCTTTGCTAGATGAATACAATCGCACAAACAACAAGAATTATATTATTGAGGTTCAATCAGTAACCACAAGAGCCGGAAATACCGTAGCAAACGAACGCGTTGCAATGTCGCGTGCAAAAAACTTCATAGGTTTTCTCCTCGAAGCTGGTGTGCCAGCCGAATTGCTTACAGCAAAAGTGATTTACAATGAAGATCTTGCCAAAAAAGAAGAAGTTAGAAGTGTAAGTTTTAATGTAGCAGAAAAATAGTTTAGTATGATAAAGAAAAAAATTGCCATGGTTGGCGCTTTCGCTGTTGGCAAAACAAGCCTTGTGCAAAGGTTTGTACGCAGTATTTTTAGCGAAAAATATCAAACCACAATAGGTGTTAAAATAGATCAGAAAGAAGTACATATTAACGGGGAAGATGTCACGCTGCTGCTTTGGGATATTCACGGAGAAGACGATTTTATGAAGGTGAAACCAACTTATCTTATTGGATCTTCCGGATATTTTCTGGTAGCAGATGGCACACGCGCCGATACTTACGACACAGCGCTTAAACTGCATGAAATGGCTTCTTCCGTAACAAAAAATGCGCCCTTCATTTTATTAATAAACAAGTCGGATTTGCAGGACACATGGGAAATAACTGAAAATCAGATTGAAAACTTAATTCAACAGGACTGGCAGATAATTTATACCAGTGCAAAAGAGGGCACCAATGTAGAAGATGCCTTTGTTCAGCTCACTCAAAGTATGCTTCAAAACCAGTAAAGATCATGAACCGACCAGAATTTACAGCTGCCATCACAGACTATATTATCAGCAAAATCCCTCCCTATATTGGCTTGGCAATACTGCAGCTGAATGAAGACGGACAATTGATCAATTGGATGGGATCAATTGATAAATACCTCGATAAAAAGCCGGATAAGCATTCTGATATTGAAACGCTTGCTCCTTTTCTCACGGGTATGATTCCGCCAATGATCAACCCAATGGTGTTGCCACATATTCAGATCAAAACAGGGCATTATGCTGAGATTCATATTGTTGAAGATGAATTGATGCATTTTTGGGTGTTTTTTGTCGATCAAACCCGCAATGCCGAACAGCTTCAGCAATTGCTTCAGGAAGTAAACAGCACACGATTAAAAACCAAAGAAACTCAAAACCAAACTGATAACAATCATTTTTCAGCTTTTCACCTGCTTGATTTTGCCACCTTTATCTATGAAAATGAAAGCTATAAACCATTGGGTAATCAACCCGTTTGGATGAAAGAACTTCAACAGGCCAGGTTGCTCAGCGAGAAAGAAGTTGCTATGACTGAAGCCTTCCCATTTATTGAAGTATTTCAATATGAAGCTGCTACGTGCTGGGAAGGAAAATCCGATGCCAAAATTGAATCTGGTATCTGGGAAGAAGAAACCATTACTGGCCGACAGATTTACCTCAAGGCCATTGCACTCCATCACGATCAAATCAACTACCTGCTTATCAGATCAGTGAACAGAGAAGGGCGACAGGACAATCAACTGATTCAAAAAGCACGCGAACAAAAGCTTACGCTGGATCAGCTAGCCCGCACCGAGCGTGAACTGAAAAAGCTTCTCGACTTTAAGAATCAGTTTGTTTCTATTGTTTCGCATGATTTGCGCTCGCCCATTGGGGCTGTGATAGGCATTGCCAACCTGCTTTTGCAGGATGAGGATATGCTGCAAAAACTGAACGAGAACCAAAAAGAGTTGCTTAATGACATCAGCGATGAGATGCAGCGCTTACTCGATTATAATGATAAACTCTACCATTGGTCGAATCTGGAGCTTGGAAACTTTAAAATACACCTTAAAAACTTCAATATTAATGAGTTGGGAGCCTATGTTGAACGCATGCAACAAATGAAACTTAAACAGAAATCCATCACATTAGTACAAGATTTTGAAAACAAGAGCAATTTTGAATTACTTGCAGATGAAACCTTGCTTGGACAGGCTTTGAATAATTTAGTTGGTAATGCTGTTAAATTTACTCCCGAAGGAGGTACTATAACAATTGGAAGCCGCGTAAACAAAGGCCAGTATGAAATTTTTGTACGCGATACCGGTATTGGCATGCCCGAATCGGTAAGGATTAAATTGTTTGAAGGATTCACACGTAAAAGCACGATGGGCACATTTGGCGAAAAAGGAACCGGATTAGGTTTAGGTATTGTACGAAAAATCATTGAAGCTCATAATTTTAGCATCCATGTTGAATCAGAAGAAGGCCAGGGTAGTAATTTCATTATTAGTATTCCTGCTGCAGGTGAGAAACCTTAAATAGGGTCTGCTGAAAAACTTTTAACTGATTGGTATTGTAACAATAAATAGAATTCTCATGGGAGGTTTCTGCAATGTATTTGGAAGTCTGCTATAAAAATCCTTTCACCAGATATTACCCCCGCTCAGCGGGGCCGCACCTCAATACCTTGTAGTAGTTATTCCTTATAAATATTAACGGTGCTACGCACCTTGAAATGAGCCACAGCCCCGCTTAATGGCGATAATCTTTATAAAAATAGCGTGTATCAAAATACCGTAGGTGCAGCCCCGCAATATGCGGGGGTAATATTGACAGGGATTGTCGATTTCGAGTTTTTCAGCAAGCCCTAAATACAATGCAAGTACTGATTTGTGCAGTTTAAATAGGGAGTAACACAACATCATAAAATACCTATATACTTGATAATTTGATAT
>CAZQFH010000068.1:0-17274 GCA_964592595.1 uncultured Lentimicrobiaceae bacterium
GCAGGATTCCAAGTGCGATGGCTTTCATCATACGCTCAAAACTATCGTTAATCTGCGCAATATCACCTTCCTGTGTAATAATGACATCATTGTCGCTTTTGATATTTACCAGGGCAGCCTCTGCGTCATCTGTCAGGTGGGTGATGGGACGTTGTGCCCGGTAACCGTTTATGTCGATACTGTATAGCATTTTATTGCGTTCGATTTTAGCATACGTGAGGCCTTTCGAAATTTTGGCGACCTGTTCGAGTGGTATGTCCCCAAATTGAGTTTTAATGGGCAGCAAACGAAGGGTTTGTTCGTTTTCGCTGTATTTGCCTTTTAGGTACAAGCGCATCGGCTGCGTATTCATCGATTGCAAATCAGAAACAAGTCCTACCACCTGTCCTTTTACCGGAATTTGCATGGCAATCTGGTAAGGATTCAGTCCATAACTTAGCGCCTTGTTTTCATCCATATCCAGTACGATTTCGCTAAAATCCTTGTCCCAACTGGTAGAAACCGAAGTAAGCCCTTTTATGGATTTAACGGCCTCTTCCACCTGGTGCTCCTTTTCACTCAGACCGTCGACTACGGACGATTTTAATCGGACATCAACCGATGCTTTAATAGATGATAAGGCTGTGGCACCAAAATCAAAAACATCGTTGCGTTTCACGCCTTCGAGCTGGGCAATCCGGTTACGTATAGTATCTTCGAGTGTCCACATCGACTGTTTCCGGCTATAACGATCCACACAGTTAATGGTTATAGTGGCTTCGGCGGGCAGGTTGCCACTGCCCAAACTCAGCACACCGGGTTCGCTACCAAAAGCAACCGAACTTTTTTCGGCCCAGGGTTGGTTGTGCAACCATTCAAGTAGCGGTTCGATTTTCTTTTCAGCACTGTTTACCGTTTCGTTAGAGCTAAAGGCAATTTGTGCCTTAATAATACCGGTATCCATCGGGGGCATAGCATCCTTTCCAATAGTAGGCATAACCGTTTTCATGCTGATAACCAGCAATAGCACAACTCCTGCCGATAATAATATCCTGCGCCAGATTTTGTGTTTTCCGTTTGAGAATTTTAATACGCTGATGTAAGGTATAAGTAATCTCCCAAAAGAGTTGTCATATACCTTGTCGAACCATTTTTCTACTTTGTTTTTCTTTGTTCCATTTTTCAACATCCGCTTCAGAACCAGCGGAATCAGGGTGATGGACAAGAAGAACGAAACGAGGAGGGCAATAATTAAGGTGTAGATGAGTGGTTTGAATATTTTTTCGGGAAACCCACCGATAAACATCAACGGGAAAACTACCAGGATTGTAGCCAGCGTACCTGCCCATACCGGGGCTATAACCTCTTTAGTACCTTCTACCACTGCGGTATTAAGGTCTTCTTTCAGTTTATTTACATGCCGCTCGATGTTTTCGAGTACCACCACTGCATTATCGGTCAGCAGCCCCAGAGCCAAAATAATGGCAGTGTAAATAACAATATTGAGTTCGCCGCCCATTAACCAAATAATGGCAATGGTTGAAAAGAAAACCATCGGGATGGTAATAGCTGCGGCGCCAATGGCTTTAAAATCGCCCAAAAAGAGCAAAATCACTAAAAGGGTAAAAATAATGGCATCGCGCAAGGCTTCCAACATATTTGAGTTGGCCAGTTCGATGAGGTTGCGCTGGGTGTCCGAAATTTCAAAATTAATATTGGGGTACTGTTGTTCCAGTTTTTTCATTTCGGCGCGGGCTGCCTTGCTCACATCCAGCACACTTCCCTTGGGGGCGCGTTGAATGGCCAGTGCAATAGCCGGTTTTGCATTTCCGATATATCCGCTGGTGCGTTTTTGGTATCCCCATTTTACATCGGCCACATCGCCCAGTTTCACGTTGGGCATCAGGTTGATATGTTTTATATGCTCCACATCGTCCTTTTCGCCATAATAAGTAATGGTGTAAAAACTGTTTTCACTTTTTACAAACCCAATGGGTATATCGCGGTTTAATACCTGAAGTGCCATGGCCACCTTATCGAAATCGATACCGTATTTCTTGGCTTTAAAAGGGTCGAGTTCAATATTGATGGCCCCCTGGTATCCCCCAAAAACTTCGACATTGCCGATTTCCGGGTTGCTTAATAAATAGGGTTTGATAAAATTATCGGCCACTTTGCGAAGGTCGCCCAGGTTCATATCTTCATTTTTAGGTGAAATGGCGATGATATCAACCGGAAGTGTAAAGTCGCCTGCCGTGTAAATGGAAGGGTTTACATTCTGCGGGAGATTACTTTTTGCTATCGACAAAGCATTGGCCACGTCAACTGCCGCTTCATTCAGGCTTTTCTTGTAATCAAAGTCGGCTTTTACGATGGAGAAGTTGGCTACATTGATTGAACTCACATCGGTTACCAGGCCCAACCTTGAAATTTCCTGCTCAATGGGTTTTGATACGGTGTTGGCTGCCACCTGTGCCGTTGCTCCCGGAACCTGGGTAATCACAATTACCTGGGGCGGGTTAGCATCGGGGAAAAGGTTTTTAGGCAGGCTTATCAAACCCACGATTCCCATGATAAAGAATGCTCCTATCAGCGAATAAAGCAGGTATGGACGGTTATAAAAATATTTAAACATGGCTCTTAGTTTTTAATTTTTAATGAAGTACCGCTAGCCAGTTTTAACAAAACATCTTGTTTGGCAACAACCAGTTGGGTGTTTAGCAAATCTTTGTTATCAACGACAAGGCCTTCTTCCCCGGTTTGGAGAATATTTACTTCGTGTGTTTTTGCTTTATTACCATCCACAACCATGGCATAGCTTTTCCCGTCGCGGTTTAAAATGGCATCCATGGGCAGTTTTATAGCTTCGCCATCAAAAACAACCACATCAACTTGTTCACGTGAACCAGAAGTTAGCGGCAGTTTTTCAGTGTAAACCTTGTACTCATCCAGCCCGTTGAACGTGCTGTTGAGCTGCATAGCCTCATAATACTGTCCCTTGTAGTTTACCCCGCTAACCTGCAGGCTGCCAGGTACCCTTATCTGTAAATAAAAGCCATTGGTTGCGCTGATGGTTCCAACGGTGTGCCCGGGCATGGCCACATCGCCGGTATTAACCATGGTATTCGACAGGGTTCCGTTAACCGGCGCTTTAATTTCGGCGTAACTCAACATGTTGTTTGCCTCGTTGCGTTTTTGTTTGAGCGATTCCAGTTGAGCTTCGAGCCCGGCAATATGGCTTTCTTCATTTTGCGATTGCTCGATACTGGCGCCTTTAACTGCCAGTAATTCCAGGGTTCGCTGGTGGGTAGCTTTCAGGTTTTTCAGGGTGGTTTCGGTAGCATCAATTTGCGAACTAACACTATTTATATTACTCCTGATATCGGTATTATCGAGCTTTACAATCACTTCGCCCTTTTTAACCTTAGAGCCGCTTGGTTTTATAAAGTCAACCCTTCCGGCTATTTTTGTCGACAGCTTCACGTCTGCATCGTTCTGCACCAATGCAATGTAAGGCAGTGTGAGTTGCGTTTTCCTGAATTCGGGAGTGACGGTTGAAACGACCATGGCATACGAATTTGCCACAGGAAGTTTATTTTCGGCGCTTTTTCTTGCTTTAATGAGGGCTATTCCAGCCACGATGATAACAAGAACTACGATTGTCCAAATAATTTTATTTTTCATGTTATGTTGAATTTATTTTACTAAGTTTTCAATGTTATTTCCATATATCACTGCCAGTTTCATCAGTGTTTGCCACTTCTCAGCCTGCGTCTGGTAAAGTTTGGCCTTTTCAAAGAGTAAATCATCTTCGTATTTCAGGTAATCTTCGATGGTTAGCCTGTCCATCGAATACGATTTTTTGGCAATGTCGAGCAATTGCTGTTTCGACTGGATACTACTCCTGTTTAAATCGATTGAATGATTAAGGATTGTCAAACTTTTTGAGAGTTGACCGGCCTCGGCAGTTATTTCCATCCGCATTTTTTCGAGTTCGTTTTCTTTTTCTTTTACCTCAATATTTCCAAGTTTTATTTTTGAATACTGTGATTTTTGGAAGATTGGAATTTTCAGCGTTAGCCCGGCAGTGGTAAAATCGTTGTTTACCGTTTGATTGTTGTTGTACGATTTCCCATTGTTGTGAACATAGTTTGCCTGTGCAAACAGCGCAGGGTACAGTTTTTCCTGCTCGGCTCTTGCGTTTAACCGTTGTGCATCAATCATTTTTTCCATGGGTTTCAGCACCACAAAATCGCCGTTTTGAAATTCGGCATTTTTTGTCAGGCTTACCGCGCTATCCAATTGCACATTCGTTAAAGTATAAATGGTGGCACGTACTTTCTCTTTGTTCATTTGAAGTTGTGCCAGGTTCAGTTCAAGTTCATTGATGTTTGTATTCAGCAATAGTAAAGCTGATTCCGGTGCACGCCCGTTGTTTACTTTTACCTGAACCAATTCTTGCATTTTTTCGAGCGATTTCCGTTTACTTTGGATGGCTTTTTCAAGATTTTGTATATACACGAAGTTTGCATTTGCGCCAACAATGATGGCCTCGTTTTTTTGCAAATCAATTTCGGCTTTTAAGGTGGCTGCTTCGTACATTATTTGCGCTTTGGCAACCATGGAGTAAATCGATTTTACAAACAAAGGCATGGATACATGTACGCCACCTCTTAAGATGTTTTCGCTAAAAGGCTGTGCCACCAAAGGGTTTTGCACCATCATTATCAATTCGTTGGGAGGAACCGGCAACATGCCATTGGGAGAATCGGAATAATCGTATTTTCCAAAAGCATAAACATCGGGCCAGAGTGTGCCTGTTGCTATTTTTTTATACTGAAGGGTTTTATCGGCTGCAATTTGCGAGGATACGCTAACCGGATTAACCTTCAATGAATCGAACAACTGGACGATGCTTATTTTTTCCTGTGCATGTGTCAGAACTGGTAAAAGCATCATCAGAAATCCTAAAAGTCTGTTTATAACATTCATCTTATCATCTTTTAATTGTATTGCTATTTTGTACAAGCAAGTGTTTACTTACATAATAGGTAAAAAAATTACTTCTCCAGCATTTTCAGCAATAACTGCATCATGCGGGCACAAAAGTTATCAATATGAAATTCGCCGCCGCTCAATACCAATTCAATATTCAGCGAAACCGGAATGCCCATGTAAAGCATAGCCACGTTTTCTACCGGAATACGTTCGTCCCAGATGTCAAGAGCGATTCCATCCAGTATTATTTTACTGACCAGTTTCTTTTGGTTGTTGAATATTTGCAAGAGGTTGTTCTTCAAATCATCATCATTATTGTGTGAAGCTTCTGAAAACAGGAGCATGGTAATCCCCTTGTTTTGGGTAAGATATCTAACTGTCTGGCAAAGAAAACTGAATAAGCGTTCTTTTGGTGCGGTATCCGAATTGGCAATGGTACGCAACGAGCCAATAAAATCATTCTGCACATCTTTTATAATTGCCAGGATAATATCCTGTTTTGATGAAAAGTGCCTGAAAATGGTTCCTTCACTCAACCCGATACGTTTGGCCAGATTACGGGTTGACAGGCTTTTGAGTCCATCGGTGTAAATGATATGAAGCACGGCCTGTTTGATTTGTTCCTGCCGTATTTCTGTACTTTGCTTTTCCATGTATGTAAGTATTTGCTTGCAAAGATAAACCTTAATTATTATTTCCAAATAATTTTTGTAGAAATTTTTAAATATTTTCTAAATAATGAATTATTTCTGCTAGTTTTTCTTCTGTATAAGGAGTTTTTCCTTTGATTATCCCAAAATCGGTGGTATTGATGTGCGTAAAATGGTTGATTCCTTTCTCGTTAAGGATTTTCTCCGCACAATTAATTGGGCATCCATCGATTACTACTACTTTTTTTGATGTGTGCTTCACATTTTCAATAAGCTTTTCATCGTTAATGGCGATTTTGGGCAAACAAATCATATTAGCCTGTCCGTTTTCTGACAAAACCCTAGCTACCCTGTCGGCATAGCAACCGGTATTTGAGGCTCCTGAACAGGAGACAATCATCATATTTAACTCTTGAGTACTCATAATTCTTTCGATTTTATCATTTCACCATTGATTTCACATGCCCGATTTAGTGTGTTGGTTATTGTTCCGAATTTTAGAATGTTTTTGTGCCAGTTATCTATTTTTCGTTCATCAACATCGGTATCCACTGCAAGTTTGTAATTAATCTCTTTCATGTAGGGCGGATTATCATTTCTGCTCCCTGTAATGGTAATCTTTGCTTTTTTATAGGGAAATTTCAATATTTCCGAATACCGTTGCACATTTTTGAGCATACAGGCTGCCAGTGATGTGAGTAAAAGTTCTGCCGGGTTAGGTAGTAAATTGTCACGCCCTGAAGTAGCATCAAACTGTATTTCCGATTGGTTTGCTTCAACTTCGGCAATACCCGGAGGTAAAACATGTGCTGTTATTTTATAGCTAAGCATATTGTAGGCTTTTATTTACAAGTATATCTTTATGTCCAAATTATTATCCTTGTTGTTATGTTCCAGCAATTTCTCAGCATGCTTATAAATATCATTTATGGGTCGCTGTTTAATCATCTTGCCGAGCTTAACAGCTTCTTTTATTTGGTCGATAGCGCAACCAAGCTCCAAGGCCTTCTTAAAGTGGTAATCAAGACAAGGGTGGCAACCACCGGCTATGGATGCGGAAATTCCAGCAATTTCAATAGTTTTATTATCAAGATGTATAAATTCCTTCATAATGAGATAATTAAAATTAGCAACATTTACCTGCGGACGATTCATTTGATGTTTTTACTGAACGAAATCCTTCGTCAGAATAATCAATGGTTATTTCTGAAAGGATTTTCTCTGCTTCGGGAGCAATATAAATATCGAGCCCTTCAAACTGCAATACCTTATCACCTGGGCTCGGATTTTTTGCAATATCCATTTGCAAAGATGGGCTGCAACATCCCTGAAAGGTATAAAAACGTATTCCAGAAGCAGGGTTTTCGCTTTCATTAATCAGTTTCTTAAATTGGTTTAATGCATTTTCTGTAAAGTTCATACTTTTTGAATTATTTATTTTGAAATGGGTCTGTTTTACTTATTAATTCAGCTTCTTTGCGTTTAAGCATTGCCAAAGCATTTTTACCACGTGAGTTTGGAATTGCTTTTTGGCTTAAAAATTCTAAACTTTCAGCAATAGGTTTAAAATCTTTAAAAGGAAAACCTAAAACCGTTTCGTTTGGACAAATATCTGTAGCATCACGGCATCCATAGCATCCCATACTCATATTGAATTTTTGCTGAATAAAAGGAATTGTAGTTGCATCAACACAAGTTGCCTGTAAAATTGCAGTGCTGCTTTCAACTCGTTTTCCGCCATTAACATTCAGGTTGGCAAGGGCAAACCACATTAATTTTTCAGTTTCATCTTCTACTACCACAATATCAGGTTCAATTTCGGCAGTTTCCAAAGGAAAGAGATACAATACTTTTAGTTCTCCATGTGGTATAGCTGTCATTCCTTCAAACATAGTTTTGCCTGTACTTTCTTGGTTTACAATGCCAAACCCAACTAAACCTTTGCCTGTTTTCAATCCCTCGGGTAATGGTTTAAAACCAAATGCAGCTGCTGCAGCCGGGCAAGCAATTCCTTCGGCATCGAGCAAAACATGTTTACCATGGCGGGCTTTCATTAACGCCTGGCAATAGCGGTGTCCGTGTAACTTTTCAACTTTTTGGGGTATTTCATTCTCTGAAAAGATAAATTTAACACCAACTAAAAAAGTTGTAAGTCCCAGGCGTTGTGCAACTCTATGTGCGTTTGTTTGTATTTCGAGCATGGCTATTTATTATTAAAAAGTTCATTACACATTTCCTTTGCTTTTTCCCATTTCTCGCGATTTAAGCAATATTTTATATAGGGCAGTTCTACTTCTCCTTGTATTAAACCGGCATTTTTTAATTCTTTCAAATGCATTGATAATGCAGACCTTCCAACAGGTATTTCATTTACCAAATCGCCACTGTAGCAACAGGCATCCATTTCCGATAACTTTTTTAGGATATAAACTCTTACAGGGTGGCTCATTGCTTTCGCAAATGAGGCAACTTCTGTAATATCTGGTGTAAATTCAATTTTTTTAATCATTATTTAATAAATTTACATTTCACTATTTCGCAAAATAATGAAATGTTTTTCAATTGACCAAATTATTGTACTAATATTTTTGTGCGTTAGGCAAATGCAAGCTTTAGCAAAGCTTTGAATTGAGCGTTGGATTGTGGAGCTTTGCCAATGTGTGCAATGTGAGTAGGCTAATCTGATGCCGGCAGATCGCACAGCGTTAGCTGATTGACATCAGAAGGGAGATGCGGCTCGATTTTGGAGCCGAAGACCATTCTTTTGAATTGGGCAGGCTCATGTTGTAAGATCAAAACAGTTTGTTTGGCCTCGATAAATTTGAGGTATTCTGCCGTGGAAATAGTTACTGTTTCTGTGCTTGACATGTGGCTAATTTACACAATCAAGCTTTTGATTATGTTGTATTTAAGCTAAAGTTTCCAACAGCATTTTGTGGAGAAAAACGTTGTTGTATAGTCATAGGTCTTGTTGGATTTTGAACGCAAAATTGAAGGTCTATACTATACTCACAAAATGCCATTGGCCAGAGGGTTACCTTAAACAAACAAATTTTCATTATTCGATTAGTCCATTACAAACTTAAATCCTGCTGTTAAAATACGAGAACTAAAAGATATATCTCTATCGTACTGATAAAATTTTAGGTCAATACTTTTTAAACCAAGTTTCCAAATATGTGCCTTTGCGAAAATATCTGTGTACGAAACTCCGAAACCAAATTGGTTAGCAGAATATTCAGAAAGATCATAATCAGACGTATAAAATTCATCGGTAGATAAAGCACTTTCGTAGGGTCTAAAATAATCTGCTGCTGATTGGTTATAAAATCTATAAGATGGATACAGAGTAAACTTATCAGTAATTTTAACTGGCACTTCAATACTTGCAGTATGAGAAGAAATTCCCCAATCATCAGCATAATAGCGATAAAATGTTCTTACTGTTAATATTTCATTTAAATACCAATTTAAACGTCCACCAACTGCCAGTTTAAATCTCGAATCTGGTAAACGCTCAACTGCATCTGCAAGATGAAAATTATCTATATATGAATCAGCTACATCACTAAAATACACTCTTTGAAATGGTGTAGATAATAAACCCTTTTGGTGCACAAAATCTAATGCTAACGAGCCTTGCACATTCTTATGAAGAATTTGAGAAAACCCGAAGCCTAAAGAGTAAGAATTACGTCCTACATCTTTAAATTCACTAAAAAGAGGTTTGTAATTTGTGTTGCCTGTGATTGTGTTTTGCGCAAACAAACTAGTATTTAAGCCATTACCGTTCTCTCCAAACGGTCTTAGTTCGGTTGGGTAAATGGCATTCCAAGTATCGATGTAAACATTTGCATTTATACTTAATTCTGTGTTCTTTTCGTTAAATAATTTTGTATAGCTGCCCCCGATACCAGCTGAAAAGTAATCGTATTCTGATGAAATAGCTATTTTTGCAGACCATATATTATTTCTGCTGTCAGTGCTATGACTATAACTTCCAGTTAAATTTGCCCAAATGTCGCTACTTGAAGCACCGGAAGATGCTTGAAATGGGTCTGCTGATCCATCATCAAAAGGTCCAATATTACTTGAAGATGCTGATGTATATGCAGAAACTCCTGCATCAATGGTTAATACATCATCATCATTTAGTGGAATTGAAACCACAAAAGTTCCTGTGACATCTGTTAATTCTTCCGTGCCTATTCCACCGCTTACCGCAGCATTGTCTCCATCTTGAGCATAATAACTTGTTAAAAAATCTACTTCAATAGATTCTAATACACGTTTTTTATACACTCTGGTTGAGTCTTGTGTTGTTTGCGAATATGATTTTACAAAAGCAAACACACAGAATATTAAAATTATTTTTTTCAAATTTCTTGTTTTGTTAGTTACAGCCGCAGCCTCCACCAGTTTTTCCGCCATTTGCTCCTACAGCAGCTTCTCGATAAGAATGCATTGTGGAAACATTTCGGTCAGCTTTCTTATCTGCCAATGCCATATCTGGATCATTTATATTTACTTTTTCGTATTCTTGCACCACAACGCAACTACTAAAGCAAGCAGTAATTAATGCAGCGTATATAATTTTTTTAATCATAATTTATCTATTTCTATATTCTTTGATGTCGTAATATTTCCTTTATCATCTATGATAATACATTCTATTTTAGGTAATTGATTAATGCGGTCTAAACCAGCTTCTTTTCCCATAACAAATACTGAAGTTGCTATCGCATCTGCCAATTCTGCTTTTGGTGCAAAAACGGTTACACTTATAATTCCAGTAGAAGGATATCCGGTTCTTGGGTCAATAATATGTGTGTATCGCACACCATTAAAGTTTACATACTTTTCATAATTACCAGAAGTAACAACTGCTCCGTTTGAAATAGGAAACAATGCAAACACTTTATTTTTATCCATAGGGTTTGTAATAGCAACTTTCCATTCATTTCCATTAGGTTGTTTTCCCCAAGTATTCATATCTCCAGAAGCATTAATAATTCCAGAACTTACGCCTTTTGAAATCAGAAGCGTTTTCGCCTTATCAGCTGCATATCCTTTTCCAATGGCACCAAATCCAATTTTCATTCCTGCTAATTTAAGAAATACAGTACTATTATTTTTATCTAAGACAATATTTTGATAGCCTACTTTTTCTACTGAAGCAATTATCTCCTCCTTTGAAGGCATTTTGGTCATACTGCCATCAAACTTCCAAATTCTGTCCATGGAAGCATAACTAATGTCAAAAGCTCCATCAGTTAATTTTGAAATGCTTATTGCTCTTTCAATTAAATCAAACAATTCTTTGTCAACTTTCACAGCATTAATTCCTGCATTGCGATTAATTTCAGATGTTTGAGAATTATCATCCCAAGATGAAATTAATTTTTCTATTCTTGATATTTCTCCAACGGCAATCTCAATAAATTTATTAGCTTCTTTAGAATCGTTTGCTACAACAGTAATATCAAATCGACTACCCATTAGTTTGAGTGTTCTCTTGTAAGGTTGTTGTGCTGAACAACTCATCATTGAGCATAAAAATAATAAAGTGATTAGATGTTTCAAATTACTTGATAAAAGCGTTTAATTCTTTAATATAATTTTCTGGTGTAGTTTTTTTGTAACTAGTTTCTCCTAATACTTTGCCATTAGAATCAAGTACTACAACAAAAGGAAAAAATCCTTGTTTGTTGTATTTTTCAGCAAGTAATGCATTCGATTTTGTTTGTTTTTCTGATAATGCATTCTTCTTTCTTTTAGGAAAATCTGCTTTTAACAAGACATAATTTTCATTTGCATAATTTTTAAATACGTCTGTACTCCAAATTTCTCTGTCAATTTTAATACAAGGCGCACACCAATCGGAACCTTGAAACACTAATATTATGGGTTTACTTTCTTTGGATGCAATTTCTTTTGCAACGTTAATATCTGTTTGCCACTCTTGAGACATTGCTGCGCTTATGCTTACAAACATTACTATTAATGCCACAATTATTTTTTTCATTTTTACTTTTATTTAAGCTTCCTTAATTTTAATCATGAATCAGATCTATACCTAATAACCCCTATATTATTTTTTTGTTGCAAACAAAACTCATTTTTTTTTTAAAAATTAGAGTCAATGCGAGTGTTGTCAAAAAAAAAACAGCTAATTTGTTTTTTTTGTTGACTGATGTGTTGGCAAAAATATAAATGTGCTGTTTGCGCACTGTTTTTTTTTAGTTCAAATGATTAATTTTAGCAAGATTTCCGTATTATGCAAAACGGTAACGGCTTGGTTAATAAACGTGTGGCTTTTAGGACACTTTTCTGTCAAAAGTGAACCAAGTTTTCTTTTACACACTAATTTTCATTTCATGTTGTAACCCAGCATGTTTTCTTAGCCTTTATTGATCTATATCCCGCTCCCACGAGCCATCTCTTTATTGATATAGAGGTAGCGTTTTTGTATTTTTTTGAGATTCATTCTAATATCATTTATCATGAAAAAAAGAAATGCTCCCACTTAGGTTGAGCAAGCTATGTTAACAGTTGAAGGATTCGACAAGTTTTCAAAACCCTTCAGCAGCAGGTAATACTGAAAGGCCAGAGCCAAAGCACCTTTGGTAATTACAGCAGACGAATCGCGCTGCTAAGCCTTCACTTCTCCCGGCTACCCGAACACATCAGTGATGAAGAGTTTAATGAGTATCCTAACGCTTTGATAAGCAACAAAAAGTCGCCCTCGCTAAGCAGCTTTAAGCATATGCTTTATAGCCTGCGCTGCTGCTACCGGCATATCGCTCAAACCAAACGTGCTGTTAACCTCCCCTCGCTTAAGAAAGATACACGCCTTCCGGTGATCCTCAATCAGAGCGAACTCAAAGAACTTTTTGCATACCCTTCCCTACTCAAACAATGCATTGTGCTCAGCCTGATCTATTCTACAGGGCTTTGTGGACAGGAAGTAATCAACCTTAAAATCTCTGTTATCAACTTTGAATGCAAAACAATTCATATCCGGCAGAGCAAATACAAGAAAGACCCTATCGAGCCCCTGTCTGATAATATTGCCGTGGGATTGAAGAAATACCTGACACTGAAAAACCTTATGTCTTCCTGTTCAATGGCAAGAAACCCGATGGACGCTAAAGCGTTAAAGGGCTCAGCTGGATGATGCACTAAGCCTTGAAGAAAGAAATATCACCAAAGATGCCCCTTTAAGGTTTATTAAATTGATTAGAAACAGCTATGTTTATTGATATTTAATCACTGCTGATGCGTTAACTTATAAATCATGCGTTGAATTAGTTGGTATCATTGGCTACTAATGATTTTTTTTTGGATTTGTAATCCAATATATTAGGTTTGCTTAAAACTTTTAATAAGTTAACATTGTGACACTTGTAAGAGATATTGCAATGGCTGTCGACAAGAAATTGTTTAAGTTATAGTTATAATATTTATCAATATTCCTTAGTCATGGTTTTTCTACAAGATCTATCCAAGAAAAATAAGTCAAGTCAAATTAATCATCTGATATGTCATGACTTAAAATTGGAATAAGCAATGTTATAAGAATTTCAGATTAAATGCACCAGTAATAATATTTAATTATTAATTATTTTATTTCCTGCAGCTCATAAACTGTATAGTGGCCCCAGGTTTCATCTGGGTCATCTTCTATTATTTTAGCATAAATTCCAATTTGGTCTGAAATCATCCATAGTTTTTTCATTACTTCTGAATCTTTTACAGCTTCTACAACAGTACAATCGAAAGTGCCGGCAGGAGTTGTAATTTTTTCAGTGCCAACTACCCTTAAGATTTCAACATTTAATGGATAAAGCGGATTGGTGTATTTTGTATTCTCATTAAATGCTTCATCTTCCGATAGGTTGTAACGGTCGTACCCATTAAAAACATTGTCGATTACAAATCCTTCTTCTTGGGGAGTTGCTTTTACATCGGCAGTAAGTGTTTTTGTTTCAAAGGCATCTGTTCCACTAATAAGGGTAGCATACTTGTAAACCAACTGGTTAATATTTAATAGCCCCGTTTTCATTTCACCCCAGTTTAACCAAGGCAATTTTTCTGCATCATCGTAATATTTGTAATCTCCATCTTCGGTAAAAAATTCGGCTTCGGTAAAAGTGAGGCGTTCAATTTTTGTGGAATTTTTCGCTTTTTTATGTCCTTTAAAAACAGTTCCGTTGTGTTCCAACTCTAAATTTTCTTCATCAATTTTAACCATTTTGTTTTCGCCCTTAAAGGTATCTTCACTGCGCAGCCCAATCAAAATAAGCGCACTATTTTGTTTGTCGAAAATCCAGGTGCCACTAAAATTACTGGTCATCCCTTCTTCTTTCTGAACCATAGTGAATTCATCAGGCTCTGTAAAAGTAAGCACCGTAGTAGCCTCCGAATAAGGTACATTTGAAAATTCCCACATTCCAATTAATCCGGAATTTTTGTTGCTTTCTGAAATGTAATTCATGTCAATTTTCAGGTAGTACATTTTTACTCCGTCCTTATCAATTATGAGTTCTTTTTCGTTAACATTCAGAATTTTACCTTCACCATTAAAATCTTTATCGAGTTCCGATTTTAATACTATTGAATTGTTTTTCTTGTTAAAAGACCAGGTTCCAGCTTCCATTCCCATCACAACCATTTTCCCGTTTTCATCAAAATTGGTAACGAAGTATGGCTTTTGCACCTTACCATTAACTTCGGCTTTCAGCATCAACCAGCTTCCAACCAATTTTGATTTCTGGGCTTTTGCCATTCCTGTAAAAGTGATTAGAGCAATAACTAAAAAAAATATTTTTTTCATTTTAATGTTAATTTCATTTTATCAATACTAATGCTAATAAAGTGGATTCAAAGAAAGACTCAGGAAGTTGAGTTAACTTCAGACAGAAATTCCTCATAATACTTTTGATACAACTATAGTAGCTGTTAATCCTTTTTCAGTAATATTAGTGGTTCCAATGCCTGTTGCAGTAATTTCAATGATCTTTCCAGTTCTTTTCACTGTTCACGAAGTTGCGATAAATCCTTCTTTCACAATAGCAGCCCCAAAGTCAAGCGTTAATGCACATAAGTTATTACATGTTCGTGGGTCAGGGCAAATATGGGTAGTTGTCCCATCAGCACCTATGCCAATAACTGTTAGAAGAAATCTATCTCCGGTAGTTCCCGCTGCGGCGATTATCCCTAATCCCAGAACCATTGAATTTTGCTCAACTCCGGTATAGGTTACTCCATCGTAAATCATTTTTAAACTACGCAGTATTTCGGCTTCCGGTTCAACTTCATCTTTACCACACGAGATGAGAATAAAACTGAAAACACTAAGAAGCATTGCGATTTTTAAAATTGATTTTTTCATGATTTAAATTTTGTTAGCTGTTAGTAGCATTAATTTTTAATTATTAGAGTGGAACGATTTTCCTTATCTGATGAAATTGTCAGCATGTAAATACCCACTTTAAACGAACTCAAATCAATTAATGCTTTACCACTACTTTCATTTAGGAGTGTAACTAATTCTCTGCCGGATAAATCCATAAGAGTTATTTTCTGAATTAACTGTGAATCAAATTCCACATTAATAATGTCAGAGCATGGAATTGGATAAATATTAATTTTAAAGTCAGCGTTTAGCGATTCAACGGAATTGGCCAGCGTGTTGATTTTAGCAAGAAACACGTCAACCGAATTATTTGAAGTTATTTCAAAAGGTGGGAATTCAATAGTTTTTGTAAAATGGCCTGACGTATAAACATAATTACCAGAAGCGGCAACCCCATTTACTGTGGCCGAGCCGGCATCAAAAGATGATGCATAGTATGCGTCTATTGACTTTGCCCAATTAACTTCGCCAGCATTTGAAAAAGAATAGAGAAATGCGTTTGTAAGGTAAGGAAAGTAACCTCCGGGAGGTGTTCCTACCAATTCATTTTCGTTGATTGTTACGCTTGTAATGTAATCACCCGCAATGTAGATTTTATCCTCTAAGGCTGATAATGAGTAAGGCATTCCGGGCGAATCGGAAACAACTTCGTGTACCCAATTAACCTCACCCGTTTTTGTAAAACTTGCCAAAAATCCATGCTCTCCCTCATTATCCAGACTTGTGTAAGCATCAAAAGCAGCGTGGTCACGATAATAACCGGTAAGGTAAACCGCGTTATTGTTTACATCAATATGACAATTTTCTTCTTTATTTAAGCTGGTTACAGTAAGACCCGATTCAATTACTTTTACCCAATCAAAATCGCCGGATGTAGGTTCTAATTGAGCAAGAAATATGCTTGTAACTTCTTCACTATCTACAATAAAACTTCCAAAAACAGCATTTACACTTGAGAAATATCCGGTAATAAAAATTTTGGTTCCGTCATAGGCTATCCCGGTTGGATTATCAAAACTTAACCCACCTGCCTGAGTTACCCAAGCTACTGAACCATCTGCTAAATATTTTACGATTAAAATTTGGTTGTTTAAGTTTAAGTCATTTGCTGATACGGTGATTGTACCAAAAGTTGCTTCCCTGATAAAATCTGCAACAATATAAAAATTACCGTCATTGTCGCTCACTACGTCAAAAGCATTTACATCTAAATCTCCGGTACCGATACTTATCCATTGTTTTTCACCTGCCGCATTTAACTTAACAATAAATGAATTTCGCCAACCACTATTAGAGGTTATCTCTTCACCTAAAATTGTTTGCGTGCCAGCGAAATAACCTACAACAGCAACATTACCATTTTGATCTGTTGTTAGTGACATCAATTCATAATAAGCATCATCACTATCAATAATTTTTATTGCCCACAGAGCATCTCCATTTGGGCTGTATTTCGTTAAATAGCCGAATCTTGCTTTTGTAGAAGTCAATGTTATAGCACCAAAGCTAACTTCGGTTTCACTTTGTCCCACTACAAAAACATTTCCGGAATTATCAACACAGATATTATCAGAATATTCTGTATGCTCGCTATCACCCGTTCTAACCCATTCCCATGATTGTGCATTGGAAAATAACACCATCAGCAAAAAGGTGATGAATATTAATGTTTTTTTATTCATTTTACAAAAATTTAAAGTTTATTTTATACAAATAAGAACTACCGTACAAATTTATGCTTTAAGTAATGGGATATTTTGGATAACTTGAATACAATACTATTCGTTTTGAAACCGTTGATCTTTAAGAAGAATTTGCAGCAATGCTATCTTTTTCCGAATGTAGGTCGTAATGTGTGAATTATTGGAAAGAAGAAATGTGAACCCTTCTGATAAATCTATTTTTAAAATGTGGTTGAGCTGTAAGCCTTCGGCCAAAGGCATCTTGCCGTTTCAAGATTATTGTTTAATAGCGCCAGGCAGCAACTCTTCAAGTCTGTTAGCGGGATGATCAGCAATTTTTGTGAGGGTGTCTTTAAGCCAGTTGAAGGGTTCAATATTGTTGATTTTGCATGTGGCAAAGAAAGAATAGATCATGGCTGCCCGCTGAGCTGCATCATGTGATCCGGCAAACAGATAGTTCTTGCGCCCTAATTTATGGAAAGCTTTGCATAAATTAGGTTATGTAAAGTAAATTATTATGAAAAGTGCTACATCTTATTAGACTGTA
>CAZQFH010000069.1:0-17001 GCA_964592595.1 uncultured Lentimicrobiaceae bacterium
TTTACCCAGCGCGCACCCCTGATCCCCTAAAAGGGGTCAGCCCGCGAAGGCATTGGTAGCTATTGGCGTTGGCATTGGCGTTGGCGTTGGCTCGTTTTACCTTAAAAATAATGATTAAGGATTGGTTCCAGATTAATTATATGAGAACAGTTTTACCCAGCGCGCACCCCTGATACCCTAAAAGGGGTCAGCCCGCGAAGGCATTGTTAGCTGTTGGCGTTGGCATTGGCGTTGGCTCGTTTTACCTTAAAAATAATGATTAAGCCTGATTAATCAAATAAAAACCATCAACCCGTAAACCCTAAACAACCTCCGCCACCACAAAAGTACTCCCCCCCACAAACACCACATCTTTAGCGCCAGCCAGCTCACGGGCATGGCGATAGGCCTCTGTTACCGTATGGTAAACTTCGCCCCTGAGCCCAAAACCAAAAGCAATTCTTGACAACTCCTCAGCATCAAGTCCGCGCGGAATGTCAGGGCGACAAAAATAATACTGTGCATTGGCAGGCAAAAGCTGCAATATATCATCCAACTTTTTGTCGTTGACCACACCCAATACCATATGCAGCTTTTCGTAGCGTAACTGACTCAGCTGCATCATATTCTGACGTATCCCAGCGGCATTATGTCCTGTATCGGCCACACAAAGCGGCATACGACCCAGCACCTGCCAGCGTCCTTTAAGTCCGGTGAGCTGTATCACGTTTTCCATCCCATGCCACAAATCATTATCTGTCCAGCTAAAACGCGCACGCACCTGATCCAGGGCGCAAACAGCCGTAACAAGATTCATCTGCTGATAATGACCCAGCAGCGGTAATGCAAGGTCTTCGTAGTAAATCTGATCGCCCTTCCACAGATCGAAACGCTGGCTCATCTGACTGTCCTGCTGTATGCGGCGAGCCTCAAAAAGCTGATCTGCAAAATACATTTCCGTGTCCTGTTCGGCTGCTTTTTCGGTGAACACCTCCCGCACTTCGGGCTGACTCTCCCCTATCACAACAGGCACACCAGGTTTTATGATGCCAGCCTTTTCGGCTGCGATTTTGGGTAAGGTGTCACCCAAAAACTGCATATGATCATAGCCAATATTGGTGATCACACTCAACACCGGTTGAACCAAATTGGTAGAATCAAGTCTGCCGCCCATACCAGTCTCCACAACAGCTATATCAACCTTTTCACTGTTAAAATAATCAAAAGCCAATCCCACTGTCATTTCAAAAAATGAAAGCTGCATGGCTTCAAAATCATGCTGATACTTTTCGATAAAGGAAATCACTTTTTCTTCCGGGATCAGCTCGCCATTGACGCGTATTCTCTCCCTGAAATCGCGCAGATGCGGCGAAGTGTGCAAACCCGTTTTAAAGCCTGCCGTCTGCAGCACGGCAGCAATCATATGCGATACCGAACCTTTGCCATTAGTTCCGGCAATATGAATAGCCGGAAAATGTTGCTCCGGATGGCCAAGTAAGTCCAGCAAACGGATGGTATTATTCAAATCGGCTTTGTAAGCAGCGGCTCCCACACGTTGATACATGGGCAGCTGAGCAAACATCCATTGCAGAGTTTCGGGATAATTCATGCGGCAAAGATAACAAGTAGCTGCATCCTTAAATTAGCAGCAAGAAGTTTTTTTCTGCAGACAACCGAAAGAAATAAAATTTCAGATCGCTATCTAACAGCATACCAAGCCTCTGCAAAAGAAAACATCACACCAACGATTATAAGAAATAATCAGTCGCTTATTTATTTTTTGCCCCGTTTAATCAACCAAGATAATTACCAATAAACTTTTTATCTAATTTAGAGGCTTAAAACAAAATCAAGGGATGAACACTGCCACCTGTCTTATCATCGACGATGAACGCAATGCCCACGAAGCACTGGCTGAATTACTCAAACGATACTTTAATGACAAAACAACAGTAATAGCAAGCTGCGAGTCGGTAAGCGAGGGTGTAAAGGCCATTAACAAACATCAGCCGGATATAGTATTTCTGGATATTGAAATGCCTAATGGCAGTGGCTTTGAACTTTTCAACTATTTCAATCCCATCAGCTTTGAAGTAATATTTACTACCGCCCATAAAAAATATGCCATCGATGCCATCAAACATGCAGCTTTCGATTACCTGCTTAAGCCTGTAAATATCGTTGAGTTACAGGAAGTACTCAGGCGCTATATGCTCAAACGCGTCAAGAAGCAAAAAGAGGAACGCATGCAACAGCTCCTTACAAGTTTGGCCGGACGCAGCAACGACTTTTCAAAAGTTGCGCTGCCAACACTCAATGGCTATCAGCTCGAAAACTATCACAGCATTGCTTACTGCGAGGCCGAAGAAAACTACAGCAGGGTTTTTCTGATTGATGGCCGGCAAGTGGTAGTAGCCAAAAACCTCGGTCTGCTGCAAGAGATTTTGCCCGGAAAACTCTTCTTCAGGATTCATAAATCACACCTGGTTAATTTGAATTATGTTAAGACCTATTGCCGCTATCAGCGTCATTACATTACCCTGGAAGATGGTACTGAGCTGGATGTGGCCAAACGCCGGATCGATGAATTTATAAAAACCATTTCGCATCATAACGAGCATAAAGAAACAACCGAATGAAAAGCCGTGTTTGCCTCATCTTGATGCTTACCTTAGTCAGTTTTGCTTTGAGGGCACAGCGGTTTCCTTATAATCAATTTACGACAGCTGAAGGCCTTCCCACCAATTCTGTACGTTCGTCCTTGATTGATTCGCGCGACTGGTTATGGGTAGGTACAGATGCTGGTATGGTGTATTATCAGGATGGCCTTTTTATGCGGGATAACAGGCTCGACACCATAAACGGAATGAGGGTTTGGGCCATTACTGAAGACAGCAGCAATAACCTTTGGATTGGAACATATGGCAACGGCCTTGCTTGTTTCACAGGCGATAGTCTGATATGGTACAATAGCAACAACAGCGCATTGGCTGCCGATGAAATTCGTATCCTGAAATATTTGCCCGATCACCAGCAACTGCTGATTGGAGGAAAAGATGCATTTGCTGTTTATGATGTTAACGAACAACATTTGACTAATTTCGAGCTTCAGCGTTTTGCAGGGCCCCGGCATTTCACAGATTTCCTGGAAGATAAGGGTAAATTTCTGGCGCTTAATAACATAAGAGAATTTACCCTGACCTATGATCCGACGTCTATGAAACTGGAACGTACCGATAGAAACTTCTATCCGGATACCACACTCTGGTCGGGTATTCACACCGCTGCCAATGAGACTTATTACGGGTTTAACCGCGATAGCTATTATTATAAATCTGCTGAGCAAGAATTTGTTAAACCAGGTATCGGACAAGTGTTTGAGTGGCTCGAAGATCCTTATGGAAACGTATGGGCTGCAGCCTGGGAGGCAGAAGGACCGGGAGGACTTTTTCGCTTCAACAAGGGTGATATGGTCAACTATAACAAAATGCTGGGAATAGAAAAAATTAATGGCTGGGGATTGGAATATGATGAAGTAAACGACTGCCTTTGGTTTTTGTCGCTCGATCAAGGACTTATCCAGCTACCTTCTCAAATTTTTAGCAGCCTGCCCCTACCTTTCCATCAAAAATCAGAAAAAATAAATGCCATCCAGCAGGATTCTGCCAACAATATATGGATCAGCACTACTAAAAATTTGTGGCAATTTGACGGACAAAAATTTGAAGCTTTTCCGGCGGAAGCAGTTTACAAAATACTACTTACTATCTATTTAACCCATTTTGATGAATGGTTCGATCAACTAAAAAATTTGGATTTTGACAACCCAATCCAAATCGATTCCCCATATTATTCGCTTCACGACAGTACGGGAGATTTGACCGTTTATAATTTAATTTTATTTCGCAATCTGCTTGACCTAAAAGATAAGCAGATTAAAACGATCAATGAATCCGATTTCTCCGAATTAAAAACAATATTGATTCAAAAACTTTCTGCTATTGCTGATAAGCGAGAACAGATCATATTCAATCAAGTCCTTCCACTTAGCAAGAATAAAATAATGGTTAGTACCAGCCTGGGCATGTTCAGCTATGACTTGAGCAAACAAAAACTGAACTACCTGAATACCTTATGGTTTGACAATAATACCCTAAACCAAGATACGCTCTATCAAACCTTTAACTTTAATTTGGAAGTTAATCGGTTAGTTTTTCAAGGAGAAAAAACATTTGGAATCCCCCGGATGAAAAAAGAAAAATATCCTGATTTGCCGCAATTCACTGTTGCCTCCGAAGCCCGTGCAGGCCGAATATGGTTTGCTTCACGTTTTCAAGGTTTATTTAGCTATTTTGGAGGTAAGTTTACACACCTCAACAAGCTTTATCCCGGCCTCAGCAATAATTTCACCTCCCTGGCATTTGCCGGCGACAGCCTGTTGCTGACGGGCAGCACGGATGGTTTTGTACACGTTTTCAGCAATGATAGCGCTACGCCCAAATTAATCAAAAGCCTCTCTTCAGATAACGGTCTCTCAGGGCGCACCATTCAATGGATCAAGTGCGACGACCAGGGTTTTCTGTGGGTGGGAACAAACAGCGCCCTGAACCATATCGATTTAAGTGCCTGGCTTTCCAACAACTCCATCGATATCAAGGTGTATGGCATCGCTGATGGTTATGGTGCTTTCGATGTAAATGCTGCCTTGCTGGATCATCAGGGAAGGATATGGGTAGAAAATGAGGATGAATTGCTCTTGATCGACACCCGAAAAGCAAATGCCTTCAGCAATATCCCCCTCAAACCCGAACTGCGACAAGTGGATCTTTTCCTGAAGCCCTTCAACTGGAAGGATCAGAAAAATATTTCTCCTTTTTCCAAAGTGCCGTTGAATCCAAGCTTCGAATACGACCAAAACTACCTGAGCTTCCATTACGGGAGCAATAACCGTATCGACCCCAAAAACGATTTCTACAGCTATCGCCTGCTTGGTCTCGACACCACCTGGTCGCAACCCGGCAATGAACAAATGGCTGTCTTTACAAACCTCGACCCGGGTGAATATACCCTGGAAGTGCAGCTTTTTAAACCTATCCACAAAATGCAGGGAAGCATTTCCTACCCTTTCAGCATACTGAAACCCTGGTGGCAGCAATGGTGGTTTATCATCCTTTTTGTGATGGCAGCTGCTGCCCTTCTTTTTGCCATTATGAACTGGCGCTTCCGTTACCTGCGGCAGCAGCAAAAACGCAAATACGAGATACAGCAGCAGCTGGCCGAGCTTAAACTGCAAGCACTTCAGGCACAAATGAATCCACATTTTATTTTCAATGTGCTTACTGCCATTCAGAATGCTATCCTCAAAAGCGAAATTGATAATGCCATCACCTACCTGGGCGATGTGTCCAGACTAATCAGACGCACACTCGACTATGCTTCAGAAAAATATATCGCACTTGAAGATGAGATAGCCTACCTCGAAAACTACCTGCGCCTCGAAAAACTTAGAATGAATGGTAGGCTGCAAATAAAATTCACTGTAGATCCTGCGCTCGACCAGCAAAACACCCCTATTCCGCCCATGCTCATACAGCCCCTGGTTGAGAATGCCATCAAACACGGCGCTTCAAAAGCCAAAGGACAAGGCATGGTAAGCATCACCTTTGAACAATCCGACAAAAATACTTACCGCTGCATCGTCGAAGACAACGGCCCCGGCCTCATAACCAAATCAAACAGCCAACACATCTCGCGCGGCCTCGATATGATCTATACCCGCATCCAACTGCTCAACGAAGAGTTTGGCGAAAAAGCATTTGCCTTTAAAATTTCTAACAAAATAAAACCTGATAGCGGAGCGAGGATGGAGATTCAATTGCCTTTGCAGGCCGATATAGACCAATAAAAACCTAAAAAAAAGGCTGCATAATCAATTGATCATGCAGCCCGGGGCTATTGGCTTCTGCTTTTATCAGGCAGCGGATTCCGCGGCATCCTCCAAAGCAAAGTTATAAATCACACTGTCGTTGCGGCTCAGCGTTATCTGCGCCTGCTCAGGCACCAGATAGCCGGGTTTGTGACAGCTAACAGTATAACTGCCTTCGGGCAGCTCGTCGAGCATATACCGGCCATCGGCATCTGTTTCGATGCTGTAGGCGTGCTCTATCAGGGTGATCACTGCTCCGGAAATAGCTGCACCACTGATACTGTCGGTAACCTGTCCGCTGATATCCGATTCAACAGGTAAATCAGGAGTGGCGGGTTTGCGGCGCGCCTTACGGATGCGGTTGTAGCGCAAGGCGAAGGCACGATGCAGATGGGCATTGTGTCGCACAAAACGATCCAGGTTCATACGCAACAACTGATTCTGTGCCTTGACCAGCAGGTCGATCTCCATACGTATGGCCCGGCGCCCGCTCACCTTGTCTTCCGTAGCATGCAGCATGGCCAGCATACTGTTGTGCAGGCTTAAAAACTCATCCCAGTCGGCCTGTATCAGGCCCAGCTGCAGCAGCTGTTCCATATTACTGCTGAACTGGTTTACTACCACCTCGCCATAACCCAGCATACGCGATATTGACACTGACCTGAACTGGTTCAGGATTTCGGTGAAGCTTGCCAGCAGCTCAGCATCCTGATTTCTGCTGCCAAGCATCACGCCCAGCTGTGCCACCTGATCGAGCAACTCGCGGTAACGTGCCCGCTTCTCTACCCTGTTGGCGATCACCGTTTGAGCCGACAAGGCCAGCAGGTTGAGCTTCTCGCGCAACAAGGCAGCGTTGCTGATAAAGGTTTCGCGTAACTGCTGCGCTTCCAGCTTGCCATCAAATACCTCGGGATGGCTTTCGAGGACCTGACTGATCGCCAGGATTTTTCTAGAACGCTTTTGTTCTGTTTTCATCTTATTATATTTTAAAAGTTTTTAAAAGTTTACTGCTAATAGTTTTACAAATCGTTAAACGAAAGGCGGTCAACCACCAAGGTGGAGCATTCACCTTTTGCTTACAGCCAAACACCCGTTGGCTGTGTAGCCGGATGTCGGGGATAAAAATTAAACGCACCGGCTCCGACCTAACAACGGTCGGCTGATGTGCCAACAGCACCTCATACTGTACAGGTAATGCCAAAACATAGCAGATCCTTACTTCCGCTGCATCACTTAAATCATAGTCATTTATCGTATTCATCTCAAAAGATTTCATACCCTATACACCTCGTCTGACCAGATTTTTGTTTTCGGGCATAAAAATCCTTTGTAAAATATTCACTGTCAACCACTAAAAAATTCAAAAAAATTCACGAAGGCACCCAAACTATCAAAAGTTAAACGGAGGGTTTGAGTAGGAATTTGATGAAAATGAGATGCCGGGGGAAGGCATTTTTGAGGCTCAATAAAGCAATGAGACCAAGGATAATCTATTTTTCTGCAAACAACCTAAAAGACTTCTTGCCTGCTGCCGTAAAACAGCAAGCCTGCTTTTACATTAAAGCGGTGGCCAATGGATTATAACCTGCTCAAAATCCGACAAGCCTGAGCGCAAAACTACCACCAGCCTGCCAGCCGGATCGGTTTGTGCAACTTAAGCTGAAAACATTTGCTGCTAATGCCTACTCAGCTTTTACTCTCGTAAATATGCTCCTTCCGGCTCAGCTGCTGAACTCAGACTTATCTCAGCAGGACTTTTTAAGGTTGCTGCTTTTGATTGATCTGCTCCCCATACCCTGGCAATCCTGTCCTTTATCTTCTGCTCAAAAATTTCGATCAGCTGCTTGTTGGCATCGACCAAGGCCTGCTCTTTTTCGATTTGTGCTACAATTTGACGTTGGGTTTTGGGTGGAATATTTGGCACAGGAATTCTATTTATAATTTCTTTATTCAAATTTGCCATTGTCACTCCTCTACTGTTAGTTATTAAGAATTCAACAATGGAATTACTTGACAGAATGAATGAAAAAAACTTTCCATCTTGGCTTTTAGGAAATCGGACAATCAAACAACCTGTGCCACAAAACCAACCATCTTGCTCTTCCTCAATAAAAGCTAAACGACCCATTTCACCTCTTCTTCCCATAATTATATCACCTGCTCTTAAAAAATACTGCGGAAGACTATTTGCCTTTTCAACTGAAATGGTTTCAGTCGCAAGAATATGCCTGTCTTGAATATGTTTCGGATTTATAATTGGAATACCATTTTTTTCATAATCTGATTTATGTAATTGGGTTCCAAAAGGACCAATTTGGATACTATCACAAATCTCCCCCAACTCCACCATCTCCCAATCCGGGTCAATATCAATTTTGGGTTTGTAGTTGGCTACTACGGCTTTGGCGCCATCTATTATTTTTTGGTAGGATTCTATTTCAGCTACTATTTCTTCTTGGATGGAAATGGGGGGAAGGGGTATTTGGATGTCATTTAGAATTTTCTTGTTGACGAACTTTACAGTTCCGCCTTTCTGGAATTGATCCCAATAGTTTATGCTGGTCAAATATCCCAAACACTGCTTTAAATAGTTTGGTAAGACTATTTCTTGTTTAACCACTATTTTAAAAATGTTCCAATGAATTAAATAATCTAATTCCTTATCAACTACGACACTTTTGCCTATAGTTCCAATATTGCTGAAAAGAATATCTCCGATATTTGGCTTATGCTTATCCTTATATTTTTCCCAATCTGTTTTCGATAAATATTTTGCGTTTGAATAATCAATCGTTTCACTTGTCATGTTTCGGGCTTGAATTATAGGATAACCTTCATCCTCAAATTCAACTTTATCACCTGCGGTATTAATTCCTTGGTGCATCATTATTACAATGTCTCCAAGAGATTTTGATTCAAAAGAAGAGGATAATTCAATACCAACTTTATACCTCTCTCCACTCAAATTATAATCCCCATTCGCTGCTATTTCGGTTTTTAAAACGGTATGCGCAATCAAGGAATCCGGAATTTCGCCTGTTGCCACAAATTCATGAGCCAGGGCAATGGCCTCTTCCAACTGGCTGCCTTTTACGGCTGTGCGTTGTGCACCAAGGTTGTAGCCGTCGTTGTCAATTTTGATAAACAGGATTTCGTTGCGCTGCCTGGCAATGGCCTTGTCCATCAGCAAAATGGATGTCTTTACACCGCTGTAAGGATTAAACACCCCGGCCGGCAAACTCACCACAGCATAAAGATAATGCTCCACCAACATTTTGCGTAGGGCTTTGTAGGCCGTTCCGCTTTGGAAAATCACCCCTTCGGGCACAATGATGCCTGCCTTGCCATTGGGGTTCAGGTGCTCGGCTATGTAGTCCACAAAAAGCACTTCGGAGCGGTTGCTGCTGATAGTAAATTTCTTGTGCGGCCGTATGCCGCCCTTCGGACTCATAAAAGGCGGATTGGCCAAAATCACATCAGCGTTCTCGTTCCAGCGCTCCTCGCTGCTCAGGGTGTCGTATTCGTTGATATGGGGGGCAGAAAAGCCGTGCAGGTACAAATTCACCAGACTCAGGCGCACCATATCGGGTGAAATGTCGTAGCCGGCAAAATTCTGAATCAGCTTTTTGCGGTCGTCGGGCGTGATACCATCTATATTTAAGGGAAACTTCTCTTCATCGGATAGCTTGTTGTACGCATAGATATTCAGCCCTTGCTTATTATTGGATGAATATTTCAGCAGTACATGCTTGTAGGCCGAAATCAGAAAACCCGCAGTTCCGCAGGCCGGGTCCAGAATGGTTTGGCCTTTATCAGGGTCGATAACTGCCACCAAAAAATCAATGATATGCCGGGGTGTTCTGAACTGCCCGGCATCACCCTGCGAGCCCATCACCGAAAGCAAATATTCGAAGGCATCCCCCAGTTTTTCGCTGTGGGTGTATTCAAATTCGCCAATGGTTTTCAGAAACAATTTCAAGGTTTCAGGGTCACGGTAAGGCAAATAGGCATTATTGAAAATATCCCTAAACAGCGGCGGAATGTTGGGGTTATTCTCCATGCTTTCAATAGCTTCCGAATACAGGCGAAGCATTTCGGCAGCCGTTACCCTGGCGTCGAACAGTTTGTCCCAGGCAAATTTGGCATAATCACCCGAAAAGAATTTGGCAGCACCGCCCAATTCAATGGCTTCTTTGTCCATATCGTCCATAAACTTGTAAATCAAGCCAATGGTAATCTGTTCGATCTGAGCCTTGGGGTCGGGCAGTTTGCCTACCAAAATATCCCGGCAATCGTCTATTCTTTTTTTTGTGGGGGTGTCTAGCATTATTTGTAGTTGAAATAAATGCAAAGGTAAGCCCTTCGGGCTTTGGTTTGTCGATCCTGCGTATAACCACCCGGATAAATCCGGGTGTTATGCACAGATCAGCCCTCCGGGCTTTTGTCGCCTGATCACCCGGATAAATCTGGGTGCCATGCGCAGATTAGCCATCCGGGCTTCTCCTCACCAGCCCAACACTCCAAAGGAGTGCCCCTATATCCCCTGGAGCCAGTCACAGCTCAGCCCTCCGGGCTACTCGCCACCAGCCCAACACTCCGAAGGAGTGCCCCTGCTCATATCCCCTGGATTCATCCAGGGGCTCCAGGGAGCTCCTGGGCGCAGCCAACACCAAAAACTCCGCAGGAGTTTCCCATTCACTAAAAAAGGTACTTCTCATCCCATTCAATCCCGTTCTCTTCAAGCAATTTCCTGTATTCATCCTCAAAACTCACCTTTGCATGATGCTCTTTCTGTTTTTTAATATAGTTTATAATCATGTCTTTATCCCGATCACCATAGGTCAAAGCACAATACCCTTCGGCCCAATGCTCAAATTTCGGAAACTTTCCTGATTCCTTCATCCATCTGTTTGACGCCGTTTTAATTTCTTTGATGAAATCAGCCAAACAAACCGTAGGATGCAAATCGGAAAAAATATGAATGTGGTTTTCTGTTCCATTAATCCGATAAAGCACGCTTTTTCTATTCTTTATAATGCCCCAAATGTATTTGTATAATTCTTCGTGGTGCTCAGGAGGCATAGTGTTTCTGTGGTAGTAAGTGTTAAATACAATGTGGTAATAAATCTGACGATAGCTACTCATAATGTAAAGTGTTTAGTTGTTTTATTGCCTAGGCAGCAAATTTCTCAAGGTTCACATAATCCCTGATGTATTCGGGGATCACCATACGGTATTTGACTGCCACTTCTTTGAATTGCACAATGGTGAGGGTTGCGTTGGTTTGCAGGGCATGAAAATCTCTTGATTCAATGATTTTCCGAATGTCCTGATCGACAATATATGCCTTGAAAAAATATTTGAGCGCCCTTACATTCACGTCTTCTTCGGGTGGGTAAATGGAAATGAATTTATCGAATTCTTCTTCGAGCAACTCATCCTTTGATTTGAATTTTGGGATGATCCCGAAAATCTTTTCCACCACTTCGCGGATGGATACCTTGCGGTCGATCCTGGCAGCCTTCCGCAGTTTTTCGAGGTTGAAATATTCCTCTGGCTTGTCGAAAATCTCTTGCTGGATATGGCTGATCACATGTTCCCAATTGCCGAGCTCCACATTTTTCCGGATGATATCGTCCATCCTGATACGGTCTTCAAATTTCTTGAACAACATGCGGTCAATCTTCATGCCTTCATAACCGATTTGCTGTTCATGCAAGGTCAATAAGGGATCCGGCTGAAAGGTGGTGTATTTGTAGAGATCAACACCTTCGCCACCGCCCTCACCACCTCCTTTTTTGGGTTTCGGAAGTTTTAATTTCTCGTCGTAGTCGAACTTCTCTTCAAAATATTCGCAGTTGGCAAAGAAATCGAAAAGCTTGAAAACATGCTTTTCGTGACGTTGGGTCTCTTCTTCGTTCAGTTCGTTTTTATAGGTGTATTCAAAGGTATTCCTACGCGTTCCCCTGCCTTTGATCTGCACAAAATCGGCAGGACTAAAAATCGGACGCATCATGCAGATGTTCAGCAGATCGGGGCAGTCGTAACCTGTGGTCATCATGCCAACCGTTACGCAAACCCTTGTTTTGCATGACTTATAACCTTCCAGCCAGGTGGTTTTCCCGCTCAGGTTATTATTGGTAAAATTGATGGTCATTTGCTGCGCCTCCCCCACCTGCGAAGTTACCTGAACCGCAAAATCAGAATGGTATTTATTCGGAAACAGCTCTTCTGCAAAGGCATTGAGCATCTCAGCAAGTTTACGGGCATGATTCTGACTTACGGCAAAGATGATCGTTTTGCCAATTTCTTTGGTAATGGGGTCGCGCAAGGCATTATCCAGAAAGGTCTGGCAGAATACACTATTGGTCTTCTCGGAGAAAAACTTCTTTTCGAAATCGCGGGAAATAAAGGTTTCCGTTTCCTCTCCCTCCCCGGCGGGCACCACAACAGCATAGCCTTCATCAGAAAGTAATTGGGTGGTGATTTCCGTGCGGGCATCCAATACCCTGGGATTGATGAGGTAACCATCTTTTACGCCATCCAGCAAGGAATAGCGGAAGGTGGGGTCGCCACCTTCACAACCAAAGGTAGCATAGGTGTCACGCAGCATCCTGCGTTCAATTTCTCTGGGGTCGTTTGCTCTTACCTTATCAGGGTCAACGCCCTTCAGGTAATCCCTTGGCGTGGCCGTCAGTCCCAGCTTGTAGCCATGGAAATACTCGAAAACGGCCCTGGGGCATTTCCGGAAATGGATCGGTGCGACTCGTCCGAAATCAACAAATCGAAATCCGTTGGAGAAAAATCGTAGCGGTATTTGTCATTAAACATCAGCGATTGGATGGTGGTAACCACAATATCGGCCTTATGCCAATCGCTTTTGTGCTCCTTGTAAATAAAAGTGCTGTAATCGGGTTTCAGGTATTGGGTAAAGGCTTTCCAGGCCTGGTCTTCCAGCTCCAAACGATCGACCAAAAACAAAACCCGTCTTGCGTTTTGCGTTCGCAGGAACAAGCGAATCACAGCGGCGGCAGTGAGGGTTTTTCCTGTTCCTGTTGCCATTTCAAACAAGAAACGGTCTTTGCCTTGGGCAACTGCTTGTTGTAAATGCTCAATAGCACTTAATTGGTAATGCCGCAAAAACCTCAGCCCATTCGTCCAGACAAAATTCTTGCTTGCTTCCGGTGTTCCTTTCCATTCGGGGCGTTCAGCATAGTCGGGCATTTGGATGGAAGCGATATAATCCATGCCAACTGTTTCGCTGGCCAGGGCGTTTCGGTCGGGATGCCAGGCTTTGATAGCTCCTATCTCGGCTGGCGAAGGAAACTTATAAATCGGTTTGGGATTTCCTTTTTGGATATTCCACAGGTAGTGAACGATGCCGTTTGACAGAATGATAAACTGAGCACCAACGGTATGGGCATATTTTCTGGCTTGTTCTTTGGCAACAAGTGGGTGCAGGCTTTCCTTTTTGGCCTCAAGCACACAGATTGGTTTGTTATTGGTATCGAGCAATAAAAAGTCGAGCACGCCTGAACTTGTCTTCTCAAAGTCGTTACCCCAGGCATCGATCGCTTGTTGGGTAATCCTTATATGGTTCTCGAGCAAGATGTTAGCCTTGCCTTCTTCCGTATCAAAGAAACGCCAGCCCGCTTCCTCAAGCAGTTTGTTGATCTTAATCCTTGCGTGTGCTTCGTTATTTAACATTCATTCAAAAAAAGTCAGTTGATCATTTAAGTGTGCAAGATACATTTTTCCTCGCTTTGTAAGGGGCTTGGCAGTGGGAAAAATTGTTTTTTTAGGATTTTTAGTAGCTTGGCTGTGTGGTGGTAAAACTAAAAGTGTTATTTAGGGGGTAAGCTTGGCGCATATTTACGGTATTGATTTTAGGGAAGGTTTAGGTGCGTTAGGTTGGAAAGATTTTGCGAGAACACAGCGGATGACACGCCACAAACTCCGCAATGCAATTACAATTTAACAGAACCAGTTTTTTCACCATCTTTGCTTTTCATAATCCACTGCGTCATCATTTAATTCCAGTTCAGATATTTTGCACCCAAATTTCGCCACATCTTTCTCTAATTGACGCAAATATGATTTATATTCCTTGGTATTAAATACAGCACGGTTTAATAATTTCGGCAATTGTCTAAAAGCAATTTTGCCTCCATTCATTAGTAAATAATCGATATCAATCCTTCTCATATAAAGATAAAGATGTTCATTTCCTGAATAAATGCCATCAGATATAAAAGGCAACAGCAATTTTGCGCCAATTTCATCGTAATCATTCATTGCTTTTTCGAGCCAATACTCAAATTGCAAGAAAATTGAAACTTCAAATTTGGTAGTTTCAAAAAAGCGTGAATTATATCGTAAAGCATTTATTGAAAAAAACACATGAACCCAAGATAATTGAGTTCCAAAATATTCGATATCCTCAGTTAAAAAATGATTGGTTTTGCTTACCAATCGTCTGCCTTCATATCCTTTCCGCAATTCGTAAGCGAATCCACTGATTATTCTATCTCGTGACTCATAACCCTTGTCTATATGGTTGTTCTCTTCACCCCAAAATCGACCGAAAACATCATATAAAGTTTCAAGGTCATTTCGAGTTCCCCATATTTCTACGCCAATTCCCTTTTTTGTTGGAAGTATATAAAACATTGAATTTTAGTTTACCAGATATTTAATGAGTTCAAACGTTTCTTGGTTTCTAGAATTAGCATTACAATCGTTAATTATTTCTCTTGCTTCAAGTCTTGAAACGGAATCTGTAAAACTGCCAGCATAATCATCCAATTGTTCTTTCGTCTTTTTAATAAAATCTTCGTGAATCAAATCAACTCTAGAATCTAATCCCCACTGCATTAATTCATTTTTATTGATAAATGCAATTTTGTAAATATCTTTCTTGTCAGTTCGGGAAAGGCAAATCCTTTCAGAGTTTTTTAATTTTTCAATTTTATCAAGAATTTTTAGGAAGCGTGTTTTTGATTTTCTAAAACCTGTTTTTTCCAAAATTAAAAAACACACATCAAACAATTCAATTTCTTCTTTTTCCTGCGTTGAGAGTGCAATAAACGTTATTGAAGGCAAAATGAAGTAAAAACTAATTCTGTTTTCATATGGCGTCAAAAACTCATTTACACAACTGGTAATAAGTGTCATATGATTTTTTGAGTAACACTCATCAATATCGGAATCAATTTTCTCTAATGTTTCTTTTAATCGCCTAACGTATTTTTCAGGAACTTTATTTTCTCGATATGATTCGTTTCTTTGAAGCAAAGTTTTCCTGATTAACTCTTTCTCATTTTCTGTAAAGTAAGTTGGTGTCATTCTTTGTATCTTTAATTAGCTTATAATTATGAGTTCTTACTGGGCACTTCGTGCCATATGAACTCTTGATTTTGGCGTTAGTTATTTAATTTTCCCTACTTTTAGTACCTTTTCCTTTTTGTCGTCAAGTTTAAATAGTTTAGAGTTAATTACCAAAGCCCCAAAAGAATTTTTAGCCCTAAACTTATGATGTATAAAAAGCCCATTTTTAATATCCGATCCATAATTTTTCAAGTCTGTTCCAAGAGCCAATAATTGCGCATCTAAATTTTTTAATTCCACTTGATATCTATATGAGATTCCTTCATATTGAGCACACAACTCTAGTAAGTCAGATTTAGTATTGCTTGAAATCTTGTTTATTTGAATTTCGTATGCTTCATCAAGCAATTTATGTAATGAGTCAACTGAATTGATTGAATAATCCGATTGTGAGTTTAACATAGAAAGGCTTTGAGAAAAACCCGTGAAACTAGTTAATTTGGTCGAATCAATTCCATCCATTTTCTTGATTTCAAGAATTAAATCGGTGACAATACTAACTTTTCTTTGAACAACATTTTGAAATCCAAATAAGTCGATATACTTATACAAATCATTATTATTTGATAAAACTGCAAAGTCTATTGGTTCATAACTTGAATAATCATTCAGGTTTTTACTTAACCAATTATTTATCGGAGTTTCATAATAGGTCATGGTTTCAGAACACCCAAAAATTAAAATCAATAGGGATGAAATGACTATTACTTTTTTCATTTTATGGCTTTATAATATTGATAATTAGCTTTATTTCAGTGGTTTTAATAATATGTCCAATGGTTAAAAATCCTTAATTTATCTATGATTCTTTTAATTTTAGATAAGCATTTTCATACCAATCTGCTTTGGGAATAGTAAACTCATATTCAGTTGTAGGAGTATCAAATTCGATAATTTTAAATTTTAACGTACCACCTTTCATAAGCGCATTATGAACTTGTCTCGATGCTTTTTTGTCAAAACTTAAACGCTCTGAATAATTTGTAGCTCTAAATTCTAATCTTTTCCCATCATTGTCTTGCATCAGCACTCTGTAGTTTGTTGTCGAATAAGCTTTAACTGGATTATTTCCGGCATATTCATAAAGTTGGATGGAAACATCGGTTGAATTTGTTATTAGAAAATTTACATTTAATTTTGAGTCTTGTGTTGCAGTATTACTAAACTGACCTTTTATATACTCCTTATTTGTTATATAACCAGTTTTTGTTGGTTCTCCAAACTCGTCAACATAGTGACTAACTCTCCATATACCTGTATTATTTAAATTCTCAAGTCTAATCCTTTCTTTTTCCTCTGCAGCTTTTTTCTCAATTTCAATTTGTTCTTCTTTCTCTATTTTTACCAAAAGACTTTTGAATTCCTCATTTTTAGGTGATTCAGGATGTTTCTGATAGAGTTTAGCAATGTTTTCTTTTGCTAAAGAATAGTCTTTATCTGAAAATGCCTTCTCTACAATAGCTATTAACTTCTCAGCTCCATTTTGACATTCTTCGAGTTCCGATTTTAACTTCTCGTTTTCAGCCTTTAATCTATCATAATCAGATTGTGGAACACCACAACTTGTGATAAATGCTGTCATAATTGCTAAATAGAAAATTAATTTTTTCATAATTATTGATTTTTTGGGTTTAAAACTGTCGTATTTATTTATACCCTAACCTGGACAAGCCAGAACCAAACAGGAATACTTGTAATTTTACTGAATG
>CAZQFH010000070.1:0-16975 GCA_964592595.1 uncultured Lentimicrobiaceae bacterium
ACATTTAACAACTCGCAAGAGGATGAATTTATGGAATGAGACAAAATCAGTACCGATAAGCCACCAGATGGTCTGGGAGGCTTATAAGAAAGTGCGTACCAACGGGAAGAGTGCAGGCATAGACCAAATAAGTATGGATGAATTCGATGTCAATAGGTCACAATACTTGTACAAACTCTGAAACCGAATGGCATCAGGCAGTTATTTCCCCCCACCAGTCAAAGAGGAAGAGATACCCAAGAAAGACGGCAAAATCCGTAAACTAGGTAGCGCTTTTGCTGTTGCAAAAAGCTACACGAGGGGACTCGTGCGGCAGCGGGGGGTTCCAGGGGGGGGAATCTGAGGCTTTTTTGCTTTAAGGCCTTTTGTAAAGCCTTACCCCATCAATAAAATTGTAATCCTTGATATTCAAGGTGTAAAGTTCAATATCGAGAGCCATTGCGGAAGCTGCAATAAATCCATCAGGTAAAGCTAGTCTGTGGCTTAAAACGTATTTGCCCATAATGTCCAGGAAAGTATCACAGGTGTTTTTGTCAATATCAAGTACAGAAAGATTTTTAAGGTCTTTCTTTATCTGGTTGAGTTCCTTTTTGTTTAATGCACCATAAATGAGTTCTCCGGCAGTAATGGTGCTGACTGCAATATTTTGTTACCCGATTGTTTTCAGTTCCGAAATAATATCGGGGTTGTTCCGGTAAAACTCGATTATAACATCGGTATCGCAAAGTACTATTTTGTCCTGTCCCATGCCTGTTTCCTGAGTTCTTTAGCATTTACTTCCCTGTTGGCCCACAGCCCGGCAGAACCGAAAAAATCGTATTTAGCGGAAGTTTTTTTCTTTTTTATTTTCTCCACTTCCACAAAATCGAGCTGTTTGATAAGCTGCATCAGGAAAGATAGTTTGCTGCTATCTTTTATGTTAAGAATTAATTGTTCCATATTACAAAGCCAAATTTTGAACTTTTCGTTTTGTGATAAAAGCATCGATAAACGTTTTAATCAGATACTTATCCTCTTTATTAAGTTTTTCAACTTCTTTAAACTGGCTCAACAGTTCTTTATCGGTCAGTTGAGCGGAAACCACTTCGCCGGAACCACCGTTCATTAAATAATCTGCAGTGGTCTCAAGAGCAGCAGCGAGTTTTTGCAAAATCTCAGAAGACGGTTTGGACTTCTGTGTTTCATACCTTCCAACCTGAATATAAGACAAACCTACTTTTTTTGCTAAATCGGTCTGTGTCATTTTCAGCTTGGTACGCAGATCTTTTATTCTATTGCCAATTGACATGTTTTAAAACTATTTAATTGCTAATTAAAACATTATAGTTGCATAAACTACTAAATTATACAGTCTGTTTAAAGTATTGTTGATAAATAATAATACATGTTTGATTGCAAAGATAAAACAAAGTAGTTTCATTGCAAAACAATGATGTTTTAAATAAAAGTTTTCAACTTGGGAATAAGCAACATAAAACAAAGGCTTTCGATACTAATAGTTTTGCAGCATTACAACCTTAAACCTGACCGGAAAACCAAATAAATGCCTCTCAGCTGGCTGACGCGGATTTGCCTGGGCTGCGATGCTCTGAGCTGCCCTGCGATGCCCTGAGCCTGCCGAAGGGAGCCTGTCGTAGGGAGCAAGCCGAAGATAGCCTGCCGAAGTGTAATCCGCTCCAGTATAGTGGCTAGGTAGCGCTTTTGCTGTTGCATAAAGCCACACGAGGGAACTCGTGCGGCAGCTGGGTAGAGTAAAGTCTGGATTGGAAAAAGTGTATGTATATTTGCAGATAAATATCAATGAAATATGATTGCTGAAATAAAACATGGCTCAAATCTCGCTGAGATTAACAAATTATTAAAAAGAATTGCTTCAAGAAAACCAAAGAAAGGTCTTGACGCTAAAAAATATTGCGGAATACTCAAGCTTCATGAGCACCCCATAGCCATGCAAAAGAAAATGAGAGATGAATGGCAATAATTTTTTTTTAGATACCAATATCGTCCTGTATCTGCTTAATGGCGACAAAACCATTGCTGAACTGCTCAATGGGAAACAATTATTAGTTTAGTTTATTACGCAGCTGGAATTGTTGGGATATCCCGGATTAAATGTAAATGAAAGGAATAAAATCAAGCAGTTTCTCGATGATTGTACCATAATAGATATCAATGAGGGCATAAAACAACAAGTAATTGAAATCAGGTCTTTTTTGAGGATTAAGTAGCCTGATGCAATTATCGCAGCAAGCGCGATTTTTTACGACCTGCCTCTAATCAGTGCAGATAAGGACCTGAAAAAGGTGAAAAATCTTGGGTTGATCGTTTATTATGACATTTAGGTTTTGCGCCAGCGAGGGGGCTTAAAGAATTAGTTAATGAATTAAATAATCACTACAATAGGTAGTGCTTTTGCTGTTGCAAAAAGCCACACTTGGGGACTCGTGCGGCAGCGGAGGGTACTAATACCTTTACCGGGGGGATGGCTCAACTGCCAGTGGCACAAATGCTTTTGCTTATGGAGATGAAGCTAAAGCTTTAAGTACAGGGGCATTTGCGAGCGTATTAAGATTACAAGGGAATTGGGAAGGATATTTCAATATTCATATTCCATCTGACACACTAATGATTTTTGTTTACGATGCCGAAGTTTTGGAAACAACCCCATGGGATACTGTAAAAGCAAACTATATGCTATTGAAGCGGTATTATTTGAGTTTACAAGAATAGAAGAGTATGAACTGGACAGTAACATATCCATAGAAATACAAGAGCCTCGGAGCAATCCGGGGCTTTTTTACTTATGCTTATTCCAAAGTTCAATAAAGTTATCAAGTTCCAGTTCCAAATCTTCACGGATAATCTTTCTTAGCAAGCCTTTTGGTAAGTCCTGATTTTTGTGAACCGGAACAGTTGTAACCCTGCCGTCAGGGTGTTTTAAACGGAGGTGCGAACCATTAACACGAACAACAGTAAACCCTAGAGCTTCTAGAAACTTTAAAAATGCTTTTCCTGAAATAACTGGGAACTGTGGCATAGGCTAATAATTAAACTGCTGCGGTTTTGATTGGTACTTGCATTTCCCTGAAACCTACAAATCGGTTAATCTCAGAGGCTTTTTCCTTTTCTTCCTCAATGCACATATCAATTACCTCTTTAATGTTAACTAAAGCTTCGTCAATGGTAGAACCATAAGAATGACAGCCTTTGAAAACCGGGCAGCTTACAATGTAAAAATTATCTTCGTCCTGTTCAACAAGAATAGGAAGATGTAATATTTTTGTTTCTGTAATTTTCATAATACAATAGATTAAAGTTAAACTGCAAAAGCTTTACGGCCTTTTGCTTCCCGGATAAAAGTATCAATCACATCAAAAAGAGTTTTTTTCTTGTCGGCTTCTAATTGCTCAATTTCCTCAATGCGCATTAAAGTTTTTTTGTCAAATTTACTGTTAGTCCCTTCGCCTACAAGGTAATCCAAAGAAACCTCCAAAGCATCGGCAATCCTTTTAGCTACTTCAATAGAAGGTATTGCATCGCCCCGTTCATATTTGCCGACCATTACTTGCGAAATATCTGTTTTACCTGCCAAATCAGCTTGTGACCAACCTTTTGACTTTCTTAAGTCTGTAATAATCTTACTTGTTTTCATAACTACAAGGTATTAGTATAAACAATAGTTATTAATTTTTACAAAAATACATAATTATAGGATATAAATAAAGCTGATAATTTTTGGTTGTTTAAATTTAATCAGGTAGTTTTGTTTCCGATAGTTCTAAAAAAGAAATTTTAAACTTTTTTGACCCGATGGAAATCCATAATATAAAAACCCCCTGCTGGCCCCCTGCTGGCGCCGATTTGCAATCGGTGTCCACAATAACTAACAATAAAAGCCTACTTTAAAATCAACAAGCTTCATCAAACCATGATTAGCAATCAGCCCACAACCAAAGCAGGCATTTTCCCGTCCGAGCCCGATTCCCTAATGGCAGCCTACACCAGTTATGAGCAGCTAAAAGCCTTACGCAAGGAGCGCTTGGTCTTTCAATTATGTATGGCCACCACCACCAGCGCATCCGGTAAAAGTACATGGACGAAGCAACACAAACTGCCACCCTCAAGCTGTGGGCCGGTGCCTGTGAGTGCATCACTCAAAACGGCCAAACCACCATCCTCAACTACCTAAGCAGCCCCGCCGGGCTGTATGGCCTGCACCGCGCATCCTGCCGGACGGAAGCAGCACGATCCACTACCTCCACACCGACCATAAACTATCTGCCTGATGTAATCCTTTTTTAGCAGCATGTTTGGCGTTCCATTTTAGTCTGTCATATTCCATGAGGTTCAGTTTTTCCCTTTTGATTATTAATGATTGCTGCAAAAGTAAGGAAAGCCATGTACCTTTGCGCCAGACTTTATGTACAAACACTTTTTTTTGATCCTAAAATACAGCGCAACAAATAATGAAGCAAAATCCCAGAGAGTGGTATTCCTCTCAAATACAGCAAATAAATGCTGCTATTCAAAGTAAAAGTCATTTTATAACAAGGCTTTCATGGCTTAGGGTTGTGAGTTTTCTTTTGTCGCTTGTCAGTTTTGGTTTCTTTGCCGGAAATCAAAGCCTGGTACTTTTAATCACTTCAATACTTTTGTTTTTGGTGTTTATTTACTTCACTATCAAACATATACTTCAAAACAAACTTTTGTCGATAATGCGTGCGAAAGCAAGGGTAATCCAGCATGAGCTTGGATTAGACCGGCAACGGGATACAATCTATGGCGATGGAGAAGGCTTTCGGGCTAATTTGCGTTTTGCTGATGACCTGGATCTTTTTGGGGCCTATTCACTTTTTCAACAGCTCAACCGATGCAGCACACCGGTGGGAGAGGAGCTGTTGGCAAATGGGTTGATCAATACTTTGCGGGAGCCTTTTCGCATCAAAATGATGCAGGATGCTGTGAAAGAATTGTCGGCTTTCCCGGAGTTCAGGATTGATATACAAACAAAGCTTCAGCAGACTGCTTCTGAAAAATTTCCTGATGTTAAAGGCATGCGAAATGCTACTTTGGTGCGGTTGTTCCAAGAGAAGAAATTCAAATGGATAGCCTATTCGCTTCCTGTTTTGGTGGGGCTTAGCCTGATTGTCGGATTAACGGGTCTGGGCTATACTGCTTTTTCAATTTTTTCTGTTTTAACTTTGATGGTTGTTTTTTCGCAGGCACGTAAGCTGATGATGCTTGGCAGCGAGTTGGATGGCCTGCGCAAGAAGTTTAGCGCCTGGGCAAGTGTTTTGCATCAACTTACGCAATTGGATCTAAAATCTGAATTACTACTCGAGATGCAGCACGAAGCTCAGGAGGCTGCCGGGCGATTTGAAGAGCTTGCCAAAATCAGTGAGCAATTCGACCGTAGATCAAACCTCTTGTTGTTTGTGCTTTCCAATATGTTTTTGGCTTACGATCTTCACCTGGCTTTGCGCTATGAAAAGTGGCGAGAATATAATTACACACAGATTCCGCATTGGATAAGCACACTCGGGCGTTTTGAGATGCTGCTTAGTCTTTCAGCTTTCGCTTTTAATCATCCTGATTATCACTGGCCAGTGCTTACAGAAGAAAAAGAGCTGAAGGCAAAAGCATTGGGACATCCGCTTTTGGAAGAAAATGAATGCATTGTGAATGATGTTCATTTACAAGTTGATCCACGGGTGGTGCTCATTACCGGTAGTAATATGTCGGGAAAGAGTACCTGGCTCAGAACGCTGGGTGTTAATGTGTTGCTGGCACAGTTTGGTGCTCCGGTGATGGCGGATTCCTTCGTGTGGAAACCTGTTTCCTTGTTAAGCTCATTGCGCCAGTCGGATAGTTTGGCTGAACATACTTCATTGTTTATGAATGAGCTGAAACAATTGAAAAGCATCCTTGATACGGCAAGAAAGGAGTTTAGCCTTATCTTGCTGGATGAGATCTTGCGGGGCACTAATTCTGATGATAAATACACCGGATCCTATGAGTTGCTCAAAGGGCTTTCTGAAGTAGACGCGCTAACAGTGATTGCCTCTCACGATTTAAAGCTGAGCGAGCTGGAACAGGAACTCGACGGCAGATTGGTGAACTATTGTTTCGAGAGCAGCATCATCGACGGCAAACTTAGCTTTGATTATACAATAAGAAAGGGAGTTGCCGTCAATCGCAATGCTACCTGGCTGATGAAGGATATGGGAATTATTTGACGAAGGTAGTTTGCATGTTCAAAAACAGCCTTTTCACTTGTTTTTTATAAACAGGTTTCAATAGTCATTGAAAATTAAAATAAAATCATCAATCCGCTTTCACAAAAGCTACTGGTTTAGTATTCTCAATACGAAGCCAGTACATCCCATTGCTCAGATCGTTAATTGTAATTGATGAAGAAGTTAAAATACCAGTTTTAACCGTTTTACCATTTGCATCAAGTATTGCCCAGTTGCTTCCTGTAAGCTTTGCCTCAGATTTTAAATGGATAACTGTGGAAGCAGGGTTAGGGTAAATGCTAAAGTGGGCGGCATCTGTAAACTTTTCTGACAAATTGGTAGGACCTGTGAGCAAACTGTCAAGCGAAACGGATTGGATAGAACGGGCAAAAGTGCCGGCTATAAGTCGGTTGTTATCGTAATCAATGGCCAGGTCAAAAATTAATAAATTGGGCATGTCTCCGGCTTTTAGCCAGTTTTCGCCGAAATCTTCCGTAAAATAGATTCCTGCATCTGTGCCGATAAAGACTACTTCATCATTACGCTGTGGCATCACTTCAATGTGGTTTACACCGATCGCTGGCATGTTTTCGGAGATGCTATACCAATCAGAACCAAAACTATCAGAAACATGGACCAATGGCGTATTGTCGCCATCCTTATAGCCTGAATGCGTTACGAATACGCGTCCTTCCTCCGAATCAGAGGCTACAATGTCAGTCACATAGCGATCAGGGAGCTCGGCTGTTATATTTGTCCAGGAGTTGCCGCCGTTTTGGCTCACCCAAACAAATCCATCGGAAGTTCCGGCATATAGTACTGCCTGATTTAATGGTGATTCGGCAATTACAGTGATCACATGTCTGTTGGCAGGGTAGTAGGTGGGAGGTCCGGTAAGTTCATCCGAAATGGCCTGCCAGCTGGAGGAGAAGCTTTGATTGATCTTGTAAACCATTGTCGTCCCGGTATATAATACGTTGGAATTGAAACTGCTCATCATCAATGGCGCATCCCAAGCCACACGTTCGCTGCCAATGCCATTAGTAAAATCATCAAATCCAAAACCTGTATTTTGTACAATATTTCCATTTTGCGTCATGGCATAGAAGATGGAAGGATTATTCCAGTCATACAGGCACTGAAAACCATCTCCGCCAAATATTCTGGGCCAGTTGTAAGCATTTTCAAAATTGCCGGCTGAGGTGCCGTTGTCCTGCATGCCTCCTGCATAAACACCGGATTGATGTGGATTTACTGTAATTCTGTAAAACTGTGATATGGGAAGGTATGATTTGTATTGCCAATTGTTGAAAGTGCTGCTTCCTTTGTACAGCCCTCCATCAGTTGCCAGCCAAATGCTGCCATCGGGGGCATAAGCCAAGTCGTGCATATCGGCATGTACTTCATAAGTCCACCAATCAGGAGTGCTTTGAAACCAGCTGTTTCCGCCATTGGTGGAAGAGTGAAGTTCAACACCGCATACAGAAATCTCATCTGCATCCTGAGGATTCACTATGATGCGCCCAAAATACCAGCCAAAACCACCTTGTGTGCCGGCTAATCCTGAAACATTTAATGAAGTCCAGGAGTCGCCAAAATCATCAGAACGGTAAACGCCATGTATTTCGTAATCGGAGGGTCGGTTGAAAGAAGCATATACAACCCCCGGCTCAGAGATGGAAACATCTAATGCAGCCCTTACCAAATCGCCGTCAGGCAATCCATTGGAGAGTTCTTCCCAATTATCGCCCCTATCTTGTGTTCTGTAAACGCGGCCTTGCTCTCCGGCAGTGATGGAAGCCTGATTGTTACGGATTCTGTTCCAGCCACCTGCAAAAATTATTTCGGGATAATCCGGATGGAAAACCAGCGAGCTAACACCTGCCTGAGGAGACAGAAAAAGTATTTTTTCCCAACTTTGGCCGCCATCCACAGAACGATAAACACCGCGGTTTTCATCTTCATAATAGGGCGTTCCCATGCTGGCAACGTAAAGTATATCAGAATCTGTTGGGTGTACGAGCACTTTACTGATGATTCCTGTTTCTTCAAGTCCTATCATTTCCCAGCTTTCACCTCCATCGTTTGAACGATAAACACCGCTTCCGGTTTTGGGGGTGCTGCTGATATTGGGATCACCTGTTCCAACGTAAATAATTTCAGGATTTTGAGGGTCATAGGCAATACTTCCAATAGCCATACTTGCAAATTCATCGCCCACACTTTCCCAGGTTTCAGCCCCATCTGTTGTTTTAAAAACACCACCTGAACTTGCTCCAATCATGAGCTCATTTTGATCTTCCGGGTTTATCGCAATACTATTAATACGGCCACCAATATTTAAAGGCCCTTCCACACGCCAGTTTGCTTCAGCTATTCTGCTACTGCTGAATTGAACATTCATTTCATGCAGCACTTCATCAAACCTGGCGGTATTAAAGCTTTGATTGGGATAAGTCCAGCGTTCCCACAAATATTCTGCGGGACCATAGCCATCAAAGCTTTTACCTTTTTCTGATTGGGTTGACTTGTGATTAGTGCATGACAGCAAAATCATCGGGAGAAGAAAAAACAAATGATAGGATTTCATATGGAAATGATGTTTATGGTGCACCAAAAATAATATTTTTCGATTAAGCATCTGTCACTTTATATCTTTAAGACATTTTTGGTTTAAAATGCCCTAATCAAAAGCCTTGTTAAAAAGTGAAATATCAATCCGACAAAACTATTTTTGTATGGTAAGCTTCTTTGTTTTCTTTTGCTGAAGGATGATACCTGCGATGATAAGCGCCAACCCAAATACTGTGCTAATTGCAATGGTTTCTCCTACCAGAAAATGAATAAAAAACAAGGCGATAAAAGGGGAGAGAAAAATCAAATTACTCACTTTTGCTGTATTTTCTGCATATTGCAGTGCCTTCATCCAGATGACAAAAGTGATACCCATTTCAAATAACCCGATATAGGCTGAGCCGATTACTCCTTGAATATTAACGACTTGCCACCGATTAAAAAGTGCTATGTAGATGAGCATATAAAGTAGTCCAAAGCCCATATTTAAGGTGATTTTTGGAACGGCTTCGCGTTTGTCGTGTAAATTGATGATCCAATACAATGCCCATAAAAAAGCACTTCCGATTGCAAGGAATACACCAAGTGGTGAGCTAAACTCAAGTGAAAAAACAGCTCCTTTTGTGCTGATGACCCACAAGCCTGAAAAACTTATCAGTATTGCTGCAAATGCTTTGAGACTAATTTTTTGACCGAGTAAGGGAACCGAAAGTAAAGTCAGAATTACGGGCCAGCTGTAATTTAAAACACCAGCTTCTTGTGCCTGTAAAAGCTCATAGGCTTTGAACAATACCAGGTAATAGCCAAATGGGTTGAGCAGCCCGAGGATGGCAGATTTGAGCCAGTATTGCTTATCATTTGGGAAAACTTGTTTTAGATTACCATTGAAAAGAGACAGCAGCATCAAACATGCCCATCCAAAACCAACGGCCCAAAAAAGCAGCCAATCGTACGAAAACCAGTTGAGGCTTAGCTTGAAAGCAGAACTCATCGTGGACCAAAAAAGCACTGTGATCAATGCAAAAATAGTTGCTTTACGCTGGTTTTTCATGCAACAAATGTAATTATTGCTGTGCAATGAACAGAACGATGGTCAAACAAATTCAGAATATTTGTTTTGGGCAGAAAGCGATGATGCTTTGGAAGTTATTAGTTGGCAAAATAAAAAATCCTGCCGGGAAGCGACAGGATTTTATTAGCTTTCTTAGCGTGCACTATTGAAACGCTTTTCTACTTCGAGCCAGTTTACTACTTGCCAAAAGTTACCAATATACGATCCGCGCATATTTTGATAACGCAGGTAGTAGGCATGTTCCCAAACATCTAAGCCAAAAATTGGAGTGCCTTGTTGTTCTGCTACATCCATCAGCGGATTGTCCTGATTAGGTGTACTTGAAATGAACAGTTTACCTTGTTTATCAACTGCCAACCATGCCCAGCCACTTCCAAAACGTGTAGTAGCTGCTTTTTCGAAACTGGCTTTGAATGCTTCAAAGGAGCCAAAAGTTTCTGTTATGGCTTTCCCTAATGAGCCTGTAGGTTCGCCGCCACCATCTGGCGACATAATCTGCCAGAACAAATCGTGATTGTAATAGCCTCCCGCATTATTTCTTAAAGCGGTGCTGTATTGGCTCATATTGGCAAATATTTCTTCAAGCGTTTTAGTTTGAAGTTCTGTATTTTCGATAGCCTTGAGGAAATTATTGTAATATCCTCTAAAGTGCTTGTTGTAATGGATGTTCATCGTTTCGCTGTCGATTGCTTTTTCGAGCGCATCATAACTGTATGGGAGCGGATTGAAAGGGTGCTCAACCATTTTTGAATCAGATAGTTTTTTAGTATCTGATAGCTTTTTAAGGGTTTGTGCATTGATGCTTCCGGCTGAAACCAACGCTAAAGCCATAAAGGCGATAATTACTTTTTTCATAATGGATTTAAGTTTATTGTATAGCTGCTTAACAAGGAAAACTAGTTGATTGTTCAATCTTGCGAAGGAACGACTTCCCAGTCGATGACATGGTAGTTGGCATCAATATGGCCATCCGGATGGAAAGAGATTCGTGTGAAGCCTTCTTCCAGGCCATTGTTTTTGCCTGTCCACCAGCGCGAAGAAACAGCTCCACCTGTAATTATCCACCTATCGTTGATGAATAACTTTTCGAAAATATGCAGATGACCCTGAAGAATAAGCTTGAGGTTATAACTATCAAAAAGCTGAACCACTTCATTTGAGTTTGCTACCAAACCGTGAGCTGGCGCTGCTTCCTGACTGCCTTTCCACACCTGATAACCTATGGAATAAAAAGGAATATGCGAAATGATAGCCAATTGCTTTTCTCGGCTTGTGGTATCTAGTACACTTTTGATCCAGTTTAGCTGAATACTGTCAACGGCGCCGATATAGCTGTTTTCGGGGGTAATCGTGATTCCATCGAGAAAGAAAAATCTCCAATTTTCATAGTCGAATGTATAGCATTTTTCTCCGAAATACCTTTCATAGAATTGCTTTCCATATGCAGGGTGATCACGCAGTGAGTCGCCAAAATAAATGCCATAGATATCGTGATTTCCAATAGTTTTATAAACCGGCATCTTGATCTTATCGCTGATGGAATCAAAAATATGGACCAGCCTCAAAGCTGTATCTAAAGGAACTTTTAAGGCATCCATAATCATATCGCCTCCATTGATAACAAAATCAGGATTGAGTTGGTTAATTTCTTTTACTGCCTGCTCATATCCTCTGATTGCATGGCTTTTGTCTGGGATATGGACATCGGTTAGAAAAACGACTTCAAAAGATTTGTAATCAGCTGTTTGAGAGCTGAGATCCTTGGCGCAAAAAGAAACTATAACAATTACAAATACAAGTAAGAAATGACGCATGTTCGAAATAATTTGGTTTGCAGCAAAGTTACCTTTTCCAACTCAAGCAGCCAAATATTGAAATTTAACTTTTTATCATGTACTAAGAGGTGTTCATTTTTGAACGTATGAGGCATTTTCTAAAAGTCATTTATCATCTTTAGCGGTATTATTTTTTAATCAAATTAATGCTAAATAGCATAATAACAAATATATAAGTCACTTAATTTAGATAACTTCAATCGAGAGCAGATATTGTTAAAAATATCACATTGGTGCTTGTTCACTTGATTTATTTAGTATTTTTGTCCTTTTTCACTAACAGAATCAAAATACTATGAAGAAATTAGCTGTTGTAGCTTTCGGAGGTAATGCATTGCTTCGCGGAAACCAAAAAGGTACTATTGACGAGCAGGAAGCAAACGCTTATGCAGCATGTGAAAACCTTACCAAATTGATGGAAAAAAATTATAACCTTGTTGTTACGCATGGAAATGGTCCACAAGTTGGAAATATTTTACTTGCCAATACAGCAGGACATAAGCTCTATGGCTTGCCAGATATGCCTTTGGATATCAGCGTTGCCTATTCACAGGGTTTTATTGGGTATGTGATCGAGCAGCAATTGCGTAATGTGCTGATGGCAAAAGATATGGATCGCGATATTATTTCCATCATTACACAGGTTTTGGTTAACAAGGATGATCCGGCATTTGAAAGACCGACCAAGCCAATTGGGCCATTTTATACCAAAGAAGAAGCAGAACAAATTACTGTAGAAACAAAATCTGTTTTTAAGGAAGATGCGCGTGGCAGGGGATGGCGCAAAGTTGTAGCTTCACCAACTCCTTTGGTTATTTTTAACCGTCAAACTATTGAAAAGATCGCCCGCGAGGGACATATTGTGATAGCAGTTGGTGGTGGCGGAATACCTTGTTTTTATGTTGAATCAAATAAATTGCAGGGTATTGATGCCGTTATCGATAAGGATTTGGCAAGTTCGTTGCTGGCGTCACAGATCAGAGCTGATAAATTATTTATCCTGACAGATGTGCCAAAGGTTTGCATTAATTTTAATACACCTCAGGAAAAGGCATTGGATAAAATGACAATAGCCGAAGCCAAACGTTTTTTGGCAGAAGGGCAGTTTGGGGAAGGAAGTATGGCACCAAAAATTCGTGCAGCTATCAACTTTGTCGAACGAAGTGGCAAAGACACAATCATTACTGAATCAACGCTTTTGGGGGTTGATGATGGTGGGACAAGGGTTACAATTGTTTAAAGATTTGCGAGCATCCATAAAAAAAGCAGGCCGTATGCCTGCTTTTTTTATGAGAGTTTATTGTGTGTTAAGCATTCATATCCTGTAGTTTTACATAAAATGCTACCTTCTCAAGGGTAGTAATCATATCGTATTCTTCCAGGTACACTTCATCAGGAACATTTACTGGTTTTGGTGTATAGTTTAGAATGCCTTTAATACCTGCTTTCACAAGCAAATCGGCAGTGTCAACAGCATAATCAGCAGGTACGGTCATGATGCCAACCTTAATATTTTCAGCTGCAACAATTTCTTTCAGCTGATCAATGCCATAGCAAGGCACGCCCGACATGGTGTTGCCAATTTTATCCGGATTGGTGTCGAAACCTGCTACAATCTTTAGTTTGGATCGTTTACCAGCAAAATAATTGATAAGTGCCCGGCCCAAATTTCCCATTCCGATGATAGCTACATTGATGCCTTCATCAGAATCAATAATATTTCCAATCAGATCAATCAATTCTTTAACGTTATATCCTTTACGGAGGGTGCCGGTATAGCCAATCAACATCAGGTCGCGCCTTACCTGTACGGCGGTAATATGCTGAATTTTAGCAATTTCATGCGAATAAATATGTGTCTTTCCTTTGTCGAGGCAGAGTAACAATGCCCTGCGGTACTGACTGAGGCGCTCGATGGTTTTGTGCGGCAGGTGTTTCATTTTAATGGATAACAATTTGCTTTGTCGTGATTTAACAAACGGCAAAATTAAACCCTCAGGAAACGTTATGCAAGAAAAATTGTTAAAAAATTAACATTGTTAATCTTTATCAAAAGAAATAATGATCTGCGTGGGCAGATTATTTTATTTAAGCCGACACGAAGCCATTATTACTTCTTTAAGTCAGCAAGCCAGTTGATCCAGTTTTCCAGACCAATTTCTGTTTTAGCACTCAGGCTGATAAATTCAAGATTTGGATTTACCTGCAAGGCTGTTGATTTTAATTTTTCTTCATCAAAATCAACGTATGGAGCCAGGTCTGTTTTATTAATTACACACAGATCAGCTGTTTCGAACATGGTAGGATATTTGGCTGGTTTGTCGTCGCCTTCTGTTACGCTGATGATTACTACACGTTTGGTTTCGCCAAGGTCGAACAAGCTTGGACAAACAAGATTACCAACATTTTCGATAAACAATATACTTCCTTGTTTCAGTTCCAGCTGTTTCATTGCTTTGTTGACCATTAAAGCATCGAGGTGACAGCCATTTCCTGTATTAATCTGTATCACAGGTGCTCCGGTTTTTTCGATGCGGTTTGCATCATTGAGTGTTTGTTGGTCGCCTTCGATAACAGCGGTTTCGAACTTGTCTTTAATTTTTGTGATGGTTTTTTCCAACAGACTGGTTTTGCCCGATCCTGGTGAGCTAACAAGATTTAGGGCAACGATATTCATGCCTTCAAAAAAGCCTCTGTTGCGCTCGGCCAGCAGCTCATTTTTCGAGAGGATATTGCGTTCCAGATTTACGGTATGGGTATGCTCATGATCATGTGCATGTGTATGGTCGTGATCATGCGAATGTTCATGAACATGCGGGTGTGCATGAGTTAGGTCGCCATGGTTGTGACTGTGAGTATGTAAAATGCTGTGATCGCCTGGTTTTCTGTAAGTAATGTGGTCGTCTTCGCCACATCCGCATGTTCCGCACATATTTTTATTTTTTTAGTTTATAATCAGATCAATAGCTGCAATTTTCAATTCTTTCCCTTTTATCAAGCTGGTGTGTAAACTATTACAAAACGGACAAGTTTTGAAATAATCATGAGATTCAAATTCGTGGCAGCATGCTTCACAAACTGCAACAGCCTGAATATAATTGTAATGCACTTTGGCTTTTTCGGCCAGACTGCCTTTGATGGCTTCTTCCATGGCAAACTCCAACGCATCTGGTTCAATGCCCGACAAGGTGCCAATATCAAGTTTTATTGCAGACACACCTGTTGCAGCATGATTTTTTGATTCTTCTTCCACAATCTCAATAATTTGCATTGCAATGGATAGCTCGTGCATAATTCTTTCTGTTTCCCTGCAAAAATAGGCAATTTTTCAGGATGTTATAGCGTCCACGCTTTTTCTAATCGCTTATCTGGAATTGATCTAAATAAGAATAAACTCTTGATTTCTAAGCCGAATTTTCGTATATTTATGCTTATTTTATTAAGTTGATAACCCAAATTGCCCTGCCATGAAAAAAGAAGTTTCACTCTCGCTCAAATGTCCTAACTGCTGTGAATCGCTCATGGATGAGAAACATCTCATTGGCGGTAACCCTGCTATTAAAATAAACATAGAAACAGAGCACGATAGAGGGGTATTGCGGTTGTGCTGTTTGTATGGCGATGGTTCAAAATGGACTGATGTCGAAATGAATGATGGAGATATCGTGGATATGTTTTGTCCGCATTGCAATCACGAATTATCTATCAAGGAAAACTGCAAAGAATGCGGTGCGCCACTCGTTGCATTTTTTATTAAAGCCGGAGGAACAGTAAGAATTTGTTCCAGAAATGGTTGCACCAATCATCATATTGTGTTTAAAGAAGTTTCGGAAGAGACTTCAAAACTCTATTATGAGTATGGTTTTTAGAAACAGTATGACAGCATTTCAGCTTTTTTACTTTGGTACTCTGTTTGATATTTAACCAGCACAATAAAACTGGTTATGAAAGGAAATTTCAATAGTGTGATTAACGGCGCACTTCCCGTACTTGTCGATTTTCATGCGGAATGGTGTCAGCCTTGTAAAGTACAGGCACCGATAATTAAAGAAGTTGCAATCGCCCTTAAAGACAGAATCCGTGTAATAAAAATTGATGTGGATGCAAACCGATTGGTATCAACACGTTATCACATCAGTGCAGTGCCCACACTGGTTCTTTTCAAGAGGGGAGAAATGGTCTGGCGCGAATCGGGGCTGCTTTCAAAAGCTCAACTAATCAGCACGATAGAACGGTATTTATAATTAACAAATCCTTGGCAGCTGCTCACCTGCCAGCATATCAACAATGCGGTTTCCACCAATTTGTGTTTCCAAATAGCATCTTCCGTGGTTTACAGAAGTGATTTCTCCAATTATAGCAGCATCTTTGCCAAGAGGATGATTGCTTAAGGTTTCAAGAATTTGCAGGCTGGCCTCTTTTGCGACCACCATCACCACTTTTCCTTCGTTAGCAACGTAAAGCGGGTCGAATCCCAGCAACTCACAAATACCTCTCACGCCTTGGTTTACAGGGATTTGATCTTCAAAAAGCTTAATACCAAAGCTTTGGCCTTTGCATAATTCAGCACTAACGGTTGCCAGTCCGCCTCGTGTGGCATCACGCATAAATTTGATCTGATCACCAAAAGCGCTGATCGTATTGATCAGACCATTCAGGCTTGCACAATCCGAAATAACATTTGTGCTGATATTCAGCTTATTTCTGGCCGACATCACCGCCATGCCATGATCGCCAATGCTGCCATTTATAATAACTTTGTCGCCGGCTTTAATATTTTCAGCGCCCAAAGCTGAGAAAGTAGATTCAAAAAATCCAATACCAGCTGTGTTGATAAAAATTTTGTCGCATTTTCCTCGCTCAACAACTTTGGTGTCACCTGTAACGATTTGAATTCCTGCAGCAGAGGCTTCCTTTGCCATAGATTGCACTACTTTTTCGAGTATTTCAACAGACAATCCTTCTTCCAGGATAAAGCCTGCGCTCAGAAAAGCTGGTCTTGCACCTTCAACAGCAAGGTCGTTGACAGTTCCTGCGATGGCCAGCTTGCCAATATCACCACCCGGAAAAAACAATGGATCAACGACGAAGGAATCGGTTGTAAAAGCTATTTTTCCATTTTCAGTCGGGATTAAAGCCGCATCGCCGAGGAGATTCAACGAAGGATTCCCGAAATGTTTGAGAAAAACAGATTCGATTAAGTCGTGAGTAAGATGCCCGCCACTACCATGGCCAAGCAGGATATTTTTTTGCTTCAT
>CAZQFH010000071.1:0-16687 GCA_964592595.1 uncultured Lentimicrobiaceae bacterium
TAGCTCCGCTGGTTCAGTGCATCCCGATTTGCAATCGGGAGGGTCACTGGTTCTCTCGCTCAGCGGGACAGTAGTCACCACACTGAAATTCAAAAGGTTGCATCATATTTTGGTGCAACCTTTTTTTTATTGAATCATACAATTATACACCATTCTTAATTTGTTTTATTGATAAAAATAAGATCAGTTCCACCGAAAAAACATCTACGAAAAAGTTGAAAAATGCTACCAAATTTTCTTTTTTCGTTTGGTTTTTGATACCACCAATGCTTCAGAATAATCGGCTCCACTTCCTATTTTAATCGTCCCTTTAGATGCCTTTTCAATAAGTAATGCTGTTTTTCTTTAATTCCTTAAAAGACAAACAACAAATTCATGGCTGTTTTTCCGTTCATTTTCATTTTGTTGCGCAGCATTCTATTTTTTCTCCTATATTTGACATCATGAATCAACCGCTGAAGTTGCTATGTCAATAAATATGGAAAGTTTAATCGAAACCATCAACTGGATTTGGCTGCCAGTTTTGCTGCTGCTCACCACTGTTGGCGTTATTATCCTGTTCTACATCCATCGCAGAAATAATAAAAGACATTTTTTTGAGATTCATGCAAAAATTGAAGATGCAGTCCAGCTTTCACACTTGCATTCAGAGAAAAATTTCGAAATATTTAAGCAGGGATTGCAGCAACTTATCGCAGAACTCAATCAACGCGTTAAAGCCAATGAGCAACGCACTGCTATCATCCTCAATCAATTGGAAGAAATACAACAGTTTATACATAATCAGGAAGATCTCGAAGAAGAATCGATACCTGAAAACAACAACGATTCATTCAACGATAAGTCCTGATTATGGTTCTAAGCTTTTTACATAACCCAATTCAATAGATAAGGGTTACATATACTCAATCTGATCCAAAATTGTGTCGAATTGTTCAATAAAAGCACCTGTTGCAATTAAAATAATTATTGCTACAACACTAAATATGAAGCCAATCAAAGTTATCACGCCATAGATTGTAAAATAACTACCGATGTTGCGCAATGATGCAATAAAGGCATATTTATCTCCTTGTAAATAGGCTGTTCGTGCGTTATTGGAAGATTTAACCAATAATACACCCAACCAAATCGGTAACCAGGCAATCAGTATTCCTACAATGCTTAAGGCAATTAGCACACCATAAACGATGAGCACAACTCCTAAAAATTTCATCCAACCGGCTGCATTTTGCAATGGTTGAACCGTTTCGCGGATAATCATTTCATCCTGTGAATTGTTTTCCATGCTATTGTTTTTAATTAATAATTGGAACCTACTGTTGTATAGGTTCAAGAAATAAAGGCTAAATTTAGTACTTTTGTACGAAAATTCACTAAACCTGAATGAAAGAAAATATTAAACCCTTCAGTGTTGTTTCTGTTAACATTTCTAAGCAAAAAGGAATCGTTAAAAAACCTGTTGACCAAATCGATCTTACTTTTAAAGGTATCACAGGCGATGCCCATGCAGGAACCTGGCATCGCATGGTTAGTTTGCTTGGAATCGAAAGTTTCAAAAAATTCGAAGAAGAAGCCGGCAGACCCCTGGCTTATGGCGAGTTTGCGGAAAATATCACTACAGAAGGCATTATCCTTTATAAAACCGCTCCTTTCGACCGATTGCGTATTGGCGAAGTAGAGTTGGAAGTGACACAGATAGGAAAAAAATGCCACGGAAGTAGTTGTGCCATCTTCAAAGAAGTGGGAAACTGCGTTATGCCAAAAGAAGGTATTTTTGCCCGTGTGCTTCAGCAAGGGAAGCTGCAAGCCGGCGACAAAGGAATTTACATCCCGAAAATATTTAAGGTAATGATAATCACTTTATCCGACCGTGCAAGCCAAGGCGAATATGAAGACAGAAGCGGTCCGGCGATTGCCGAAAAACTTCAGCCTTTCTTTGGGATGAACAACTGGCAATATGAAATCGACCATAAGCTTATTCCCGACGATCCCCAGCAACTGGAATCCATCTTAAAAGAAGCTGTGCATCAAAATTTTGATTTGATCTTTACAACCGGGGGAACAGGCATTGGTCCACGTGATTTTACGCCAGATGTTATAAAAAAGCTGCTGGATATGGAGATTCCAGGCCTAATGGATCATATCCGCCTGAAATATGGAAGCGAAAAACCTCAGGCCCTTATCAGCCGAAGCATTGCAGGACGAATAAACGAAAGCCTTGTTTTTGTGCTTCCGGGAAGTGTTAAAGCAATTACGGAATATATGCACGAAATTTTAGCAGGCTTGCGCCATATGCTCTTCATGACAAAAGGCATAGATATTCATTAATAAGCTTATTAACATACTATTGGGGATATTTAATTTGAATGACAGCTAAATCAGATAAACAAGTTTTATCTTTGTACAAATTTCATTTGCAAATTAAAAACCGGCATGCAACATCTACTGCGCAATAAGTACTTTTATACCTTGATATTTTTCCTGGTGTGGATGTTGTTTTTTGACCAAAACCGATTTGCCAACCAATACAAGCTTCAAAAAAATCTATCCAATCTTGAAGCTCAAAAAAAATACTATCTTACTGAAATAGAACAACAAACCCTTATTTCAAAAGCACTAGAGCGTGATACGGTTTTAATGGAAAAGTTTGCACGTGAAAAATACCTGATGAAGCGTGACAAGGAAGTAATTTATGTGATTGTAAAAGAATAAAAACTACCGAACATTGTAGCATGATTTTTGTTTAATGTTAAACAAATTATAAACAAAACTCCATGCGCGATTATTTTCAAATATTATGTTCTGAAGTGTCTGGAAAATTAAACCAGTTATCCTACACTAAAAACGGTGACATCTCACACAACCCGATCAGGAGGATCGTAAAATATCAGTTTCACCTTCCTGGCGCGAATAATTTCCATTTGCTTCCCTTCAAAAACAGGTTTCAAGGCCCTCTGAATATTTTTAAACCCTACTGGAACAGATCAGGTTTCATGCAATCAAACACTAGTAAAAGCCTTCGCTGATGTCTGCAGAGATTTTGGTAAAAGCCAGTGGCCTTCACAAGACCTTTGGCAAAGTAAAGGCTGTAAACAACGTAAACTTTGAGGTTAGAAAAGGTGATATTTATGGTTTTTTAGGGCCAAACGGTTCCGGAAAAAGTACCACAATCCGCATGATGCTCGGCCTGATTCGTCCGGACAGCGGCAGTATTATGTTGTTTGGTGAGCAGATGAATCAAAAAAAATTTAAGCTTCTTGGCAGGATAGGCGCTTTAATTGAACGACCTGACTTTTACACCTACCTTACAGCAGCCAAAAACCTTGAACTTTTGGCCAGCTATTCAGGAATTAATCTCAAGCCCAGAGAACAAAAACGTCGCATTGGTGAAACATTGGATTTGGTACAACTTTCAGAACGAGCCCATAGCAAAGTAAAAACATTTAGTCAGGGTATGAAACAGCGTCTTGGCATTGCTCAAACCCTACTGCACGATCCTGATCTGATTATCCTGGACGAACCCGTCAACGGCCTTGATCCGCAGGGAATCAAAGACATCCGAAATTTGATTGTTCGCCTCAATGAAGAAATGGGTAAAACCTTGATTGTTTCGTCTCATATCCTTCGCGAAATGGAATTGATTGCCAATCGTATGTTGGTGATAAACCGTGGCAAAGTGAGGGTTGAAGGCGAAGTGAAAGCGCTTCTAAAAGGTGAGAAAGTGCGTGTAATCTTAAGCACAAATAATCCTGCGAAAACCATTGCAATCCTGAAAAACAATGGTTTTGCTGAAAAGCCTGAAATCAATAAGTTACAGGAAATCATCTTTGATCTTCATTCCGATCGTGTGCCACAGCTCAACAAACTCCTGGTTGAAGCTGATATCGCTGTTTATCAACTTAATGCATTGAATAGTCTGGAAGATTACTTTTTATCCATTACAGCATGATCAATTTAATACGTATCGAATTTCTAAAACTTTTCAGGCGAGGCCTAACCTATATTGGCTTTGCTGCCATTTTACTAATAGTATTGGTCATTCAGGTGGGCATGTACGTTGAAGGAAAAAAACTTCTCGATTTTCTGATCAAAAGCCTGTCTGATGTATTCCTGCTCGAAGGTAATCTTATCAATATTTATACTGTTTCGTATATCGTTTTAACCAGTTTGTGGATTCACATTCCAGTATTAGTTGCCATCGTAGCTGGAGATATGGTGTCGGGAGAGGCTGGCAGAGGAACCTTCAGGTTATTGCTCACGCGACCTGTTAGCAGGGGCAAATTACTCACAGCTAAATACATAACAGCACAAGTTTATACAGCTATGTTGGTTGTTTTCTTAGCCATAATGAGTCTTGTAATTGGCAGGTTTTTCTTCCCGGCCGGTGATATGATCGTCCTATTAGAAACCATTAACATCTTTGATTCGGCAGATGTTTTGTGGCGCTTTGGTGCTGCCTATGGCTACGGGATGATAAGTATGTGGGTGGTGTCGGGATTGGCTTTTCTTTTTTCGACACGAGCTTCAAATTCTCTGGGACCTGTTGTTGCCAGTATGTCAGTGCTCATTCTTTTCATGATCATTTCAAATTTCAGCATTGGAATTTTCGACCCTATCAAACCCTTTTTATTTACAACATACCTCAATGGCTGGCAACTGTTTTTTGACGAGCCCCTCCAAATGGACGCTATCGTAAAGGCAGTTAGTATTATGATAGCTCATATAACAATATTCTATCTTGCCGCATGGTTTATTTTTACCCGAAAAGACATTCAATCATGAAATCGATATCCTTTTTTATTATCCTGTTTATCTTTACACAAACAACTAAAGCTCAAAATCTTGCCGACAGTTTGATTCAACATATTATCGCAAGTAGCAGTAAAGTGCAGAGTTTTAGTGCAGATGTGGAAATAGATGTTGACGTTGACTTTATTCGCATTCCCGTGAAAAAAGGAAAAATATTTTTCAAGTCTCCTGACAAATTCAAATTCAGAGCAACCGGATTTGCTCTTGTTCCAAAGAAAGGGCTCAATTTTTCAATGCAAAAAATGCTGCTTCAGCCTCATACAGCGATTTATGTAAGCAGCGACGACACAAATCACCTGATTAAAATTGTTCCCATGACAGCTGATGCTGATTATGTAATTGCCAGCCTTTGGATTGACAAAAATCTTGATAGAATCAATAAAATGGAAGTCACCAGCCCAAGACAGGGAAATTCGTTAATGTCGTTCGAATATGGCAACCTACCATATGACCTGCCCGTTTCTACCAAAGTTAGCTTTGATATAGCTCAGATCGACATCCCTATGCAGTTTATGGGAAATATGGCTATGGACAAGAAAAAGAAAGATAAAAGTGATAAAACCAGCGGAAATGTAATTTTGAATTACAGCAATTTCAAAATTAACGGAGAAATACCAGACACACTATTTGAAGAAGAGGCTGCATCAGACTCACTCATCATACTTGAAAATTAATGAACTAAAATTCCATTCCTTCATCCATTTGCTGTCCTGATCTACTCTCTGAACTTCCTCTTTTCTTCTGTTGTTTTATTCTGTAATTGAAATTCAAAGTAATCGTTGTAGTACTCCACCTGAATTCACTATTGGTATAAAAATCTTCTGCAAAGGTCTCGAACGCCCAGCGGCGAGTTCCAAACATATCCCTTATGCTTAGTGATAGCGTGCCTTTACCGTTAAAAATATCCTTGCTGGCACCAAAATCGGCCGACCAGATAGCTTGGCGAGTTCCCTGAGGCATGTCCATTGGTCCACGGTAATTCAAAGATAACTGCACATCAAAACCACGCTGAACGGTAAACTTATTCATTACACGTCCCGTGAGTGTAATATAATCCGTATTGTATTGGATTTCATTGGCTTCTCCATCTGTCATCGAACGGTAGAAATTTAAACTACCGTTCACATTCCACCATTTTTTAGGACTTACATTGCCAATTAATTCTAGTCCATAGCTATTGTTTTGAGCAAAATTAACCGGTCCAGTATAAGCAATACCTGATGAATCAACGATTTCAATCCGTTGAAAAACATCTGTACTGTAACGGTAATACGTATTAAAATTCAAGCTGGCATTTTCCCAATATCTTAAGTAGCCCAACTCATAACTATCTGTATAAATAGGTCTTAGATTTGGATTACCGGTGTGGATATTTCTATTATCAGCAAATGACCTGAAAGGATTCAATTGCCAAAAACCAGGCCGCCTGATTCGGCGACTGTAGCTCACCTGAATTTGATCGTCTTCGGTGAGCTTGTAATTAAGGTGAGCACTTGGAAACAAATTGAGGTAGTTTTGGCTATTCGACTCATCAGTTTCCTGCAAAAGGGTGCTAATTTCTGAATACTCAGTTCTCAGCCCCAACTGATACGAAAATCGACCAAGCTCATTACCAAAAAGTGCATAAGCAGCTATAATCTTTTCATCATAAATAAAACGATTGGTATAATCCTGCAGATTCTCATATTCTCCGTTTTCGTTCAGCTCTTCAACGACGTAGTTATTATCTATTTCACGCTGTTCGTACTTGGTGCCTGCTTCAAATTTAGAACGCTCATTAAACGGATAAACATAATCGAGCTGCACCTGAAAATTTGATTCCTGCTCTTTGTTTTCGATTTTCTGAAACTCCTGACTCATCAGCACATCAATTGGCCTGATGGTTTCAACAATATTTGAGCGCTCTGTTTCGGAGTTATCGAAATACCGCAAATTTGCTGTGAGTGCATGGTCTTTTTTGCCAAACTCTTTTTTATAATTGAGTGAATACTCAAGGTTGGGATCTGTTTCTGTTTCATTATCAACACGCTCGCTGGAGCCAAGAAATTCATTTCCAGGACCAAAGTCGTTATAAAATATCGTTGATTCATTATTCTGATCAGAATAGCGATACATCAAACTAAAAGTTAATACATCTGTTTGCGTAAGGAAATATTCTGCACCTGTACGAATCATATTGCTAAGCCCTTTTCGGTTTCGATCTGATTCCTGTAGAGTTGTAAAAGTGCCTTCAGGCCTGAAAAAATCACGCCGATAACTCCCTGAACCCAATCTTTCGCGGTAATTCAATGCATAATTCACAAAAAAGTTGACTTTATTTAGCCTGTAATTCGTATTTATTCCCACACCATATTGCAGAGGATATCCCGTATTGAGATCAACCGAGCCATGAAATCCATTTCGCCGATCTTTTTTCAACACAATATTGATAATTCCCGCTGTTCCTTCCGCATCATAACGAACCGATGGGTTAGTAACAACTTCAATGCGCTCAATCATATCAGCCTGCAAACTGCGCAGTGCGTCGCGGCTGTTAATGCCGGCGAGCCCGGATACTTTTCCATCAACCAAAATTCTTACACCTTCATCGCCTCTCAAACTGACATTACCCTCAATATCAACGGTAACGGAAGGAATATTCTCAAGCACTTCGATAGCGTTTCCCGCAGTTGAACTCAGGTCTTTTCCTATGTTGAAAACACGTTTGTCCAAAGTCATTTCAACTGTACTTTTCTCTGCAACAACTTCCACTTCTTCGAGCATAGCATTATCAGGTGCAATCATCAAACGCCCGAGGTCGCGCAAATCCCGGCCACGCGCTACTTCAAATGCATCGACCGTAATAGTTTTATAGCCCAGAAACTGTATGGTAAGGTAATATTGATCCGGCTTGAGTTTCAGCTCAAAACTACCTTTGGCATCTGTTATACCACCTTCGACAAAACTGGAATCAGCAGCGCGGTATATCATCACAGTAGCATATTCAACAACAGATTTTGTTTGGCTATCGACAACTTTTCCTTTCACACCACTATCTTTGTCGGCTGGCACCTCAGCATAACCCACTGATGCGAAAACACTCATAATAAGAACCAATAATTTAATAATAACGAAATGCTTTATTGAAGAAATATTCATAAGATCTATTTGAAATTTTAATTGTGTTTGGAAGCTTTAATCCTTAAAGTAATCATTGATAAAAAAACTGAATCGACTCTCCTAAAAATAATTAATAGATGCTTTTTAACAAAACACATACCTTCAACAATAAAGAAGCCAAAAGTATTTGAGAAAAATTAAAAATCTTTAAAAAATCAGTTTTCGATAAAGCATGTAAAGGTTGGCTGAGTAAAAAGGTCGTATAAAGCATTAAGCCATTAGGTATCAAATAAATTATTGAGGATCAACATCGAGCTGAATAATCAATGACTTATGATCAGGATTTGAGTTAAAAACTGATAAGCGGTTTGTCAGCAGCGCTTTTATCTCTCCCGAATGCTGTCGCCTGTCAAATTTAATCAGGATTTGTTTGATGTAAAGATTTCTGATGCGTGAAACCATAGGAAATTCGGGACCAAGCACTTGCTTTCCAAAATCTTTGCGAAGCGCAAAAGCCAGATCGTTTGCTGCCATGTTGAGCTTATACTGATCGCGATGTTTAAGTTTGATTAAAATCAAGCGGAAATAAGGCGGATAATGATATTCCTGCCGTATTGCCATAAGCCGATCGTAAATGCCATCATAGTCGTTACGGATCACATCCTGCAAAAGTGGGTGGCGTGGTTGATGCGTCTGTATCAATACCTTACCCCTTTTACTTTTTCGTCCTGCGCGACCAGCAACTTGCGCCATCAATTGAAAACTTCTTTCGTGCGCTCTAAAATCAGGATACGACAGCATATTATCCGCATTCAAAATCCCGACAATACGCACGCTGTCGAAATCCAAACCTTTAGTCACCATTTGTGTTCCGGTCAAAATGTCTGTTTCATGCTTTTCGAATGCTTCAATGATCTGCTGAAAACCAAATTTGCTCCGTGTCGTATCTAAATCAAGGCGGCTAATCCTGGCATCCGGAAGCAAAAGCTGCAATTCCTCCTGAACTTTCTCAGTCCCAAATCCGTGCATTTTTAGCGCTGTACTCTGGCAGTTTGGACACTCCGCCGGAACTTCCATTGCAAATCCACAATAATGACAGCGCAAAAGCCGCTGATGCTTGTGATAAATCAAACTCACATCACAATGGCGGCATTCTGGCACCCAATTGCAAGCCTCGCATTCGAGCCGCAGTGAAAAACCCCTTCTGTTCTGGAAAAGTATAACCTGTTCTTTATGCTCAATGGCAGTTATCATTTCTTCCATCAGCGGACGACTGAAATGCGATTGCATGGTGTTACGCTTTTTTTCTTCCCTAAGATTAACGATCTCAATCTCTGGCAGTTCGATTCCGCCAAATCGCTCCATCAGTTTTACAAGGCCAAACTTCTCATTTTTAGCATTGAAATACGATTCAAAAGATGGTGTGGCTGAACCAAGTAAAACACTGGCGCCATGCATCCTGGCCAATACAAGGGCAGCATCGCGGGCATGATAGCGCGGAGCAGGATCATATTGTTTATAAGATTGATCATGCTCTTCATCCACAATAATTAATCCCAGATTTTGAAAAGGCAAAAACAAAGCCGATCGAGGACCGATAATCAATTGATGCTCTGACTCCTGGTCATGGGCATCATATTGTAAAATCTTTTGCCAGATTTCTGCACGTTCGTGCATATTATAGCGCGAATGGTAAACACCCAAACTTTCGCCGAAATAACGCTTCAAACGCTGAATAATCTGCGTAGTAAGTGCAATTTCGGGCAACAAATACAAAACCTGCTTGCCTTGCTTCAGCTTTTCATTAATCAGCTTGATGTATATCTCTGTTTTGCCACTCGAGGTGATGCCATGCAACAAAACAACACCCTTTTGACTCATTTTTGCATTGATCTCTTCCAACGCAAAAAGCTGGGCAGGAGTTAATTCAATATTATCGGGATGAAGATCAGCCTTATATTGATCAAGCCGGCTAATGACTTTTTTAGTTTGCGTAAAAACACCTTTATCCGCCAGCGCTTTTAGCTGAGCGCGAGAAGCATTCGCTTTTTTGAGCAAAACTGATGCAGAAACCTCAGTAACACTTCCTCCCAAAGGCGCCATACTCAGATAAGAAAGTAGCAGTTCCAATTGTTTGTAAGCTCTTTTTTCGAGTTGGTTCATCAGTTCCTGAAGAGCGCTGTCATGGTAAAATTCATTACTCAAACTAACTACCGCTTCTTTCTTTTGCTGGTACTTTTCTTTCACTTCCTCTTCTGTAACAACCAACCCACGATCAATCAGATTGCGAATGATGGGCATTACTTTTTGGATGCCCAGAATCTTGCTAACCTCCGAAAGTGTTATTTTATGCTGCAATTCCAAAGCTTCGATAATCAGAAATTCATTTTCATTCAGCTGATGCTTATCCGTAGTATAATGATCTGAAAGCTGAATCATGGTTTCGCTGCTGAGTTTGAGTGCAGCAGGCATTGCGGCTTGCATTACCTCACCCAGGTTGCAGAGGTAATACTCCTTCATCCATTTCCAAAACTGTAACTGCTTTTCAACCACGACCGGTTTCTCATCCAACAAATCAAGAATATATTTTGGGCTAAATCCCTTAGGAATCTCTTCATGAATCCGACTTATTATACCTGCAATTACTTTTTTACGTCCAAACTGAACAATGACACGCATACCTACTTCTACCTGATCGTTTAGCACAAAAGGAATACGATAGGTAAAGGTTCCTGGAACGGCTAATGGAATGATAACATCTGCAAATAAAGTGATGCGGGAATCAGCGGTCATAAATTAATTCGTTCTTTTTTTCTGACCTGCGAAGTTAATTAATCCTGCCGGCTCATTAAAAAAAAAGGCCGGAAATCTCCGACCTTTAAAAAGTATAAACCAATTCACTATTCTGTTTCTTCCTGATAGATCAGGCTATTATTTCGATAACCACTCAGCGCTTTATACCAATCGGGGAATAGCTCGCCGCTACTTTCGGCCCAATCTGCAAATTTGAGATGTGCCTGCAATACTTCGGCCTTTTCGACAGGATAAGCAAACCTTTCGACAATATTAATTGCCCATGGAAGGTTTTCGGGAGTTTTATAATAACGGCCAGTAGCTGCATCACTATCATCATGTCCTGTTCCTATCAAGCTCAAATCAGCGAGTGCTGTTGGAGCTTTGTCGGGCAAATGCACCTCAACGCTGCGCTGACCATCCACGATCATGAAAGGATTGTAAGGTGGCACCCCGGTTTGGTTCAACGGAATTGGATCTGTGAGTTTGAGCATTATCTGAAGTGTGTCAGGAATAATAAAAGGCACGCCAACAGTAGTATTAACCCCTATTCCGCTGTATTGCGGAGGCAGCACCTCATAGGAATCATCCCAAATAATAACGACGGCTTTATCATGTCCGGCCTCAGTACCATTCGCATTGTTTGTAATATAATTTGAACTTAGAGACGTACCAGTTACCGTTTCAACTGCATTGACCGCAAAGGGGAATTCTATTCCAAAACCATTGTGATAAAAAGCACCGTGTGCACGCAAAATAAAAGTAGCTGTCAACTCAACCAATTCATTGTTTCCGTTTGTAACCTGATTAAAATTATAATCAATCACGGCATCGTTAAAATCATAATCGCCGCGAAAAGGCCATAAATCTTCAAAAGCTAATGTACCAAAGTCGCCTTCCGTGAAAAAGAAGTTATCAAATGCACGTTCAGGGTCATTTGGATAATCATCAAAGTTATCCGGAACGCCATCAGCATCGTCATCATCTCCTGTGTAATCAATAACAGGTAAGTCGGTTACATCAATAGCTTGCACCGGATTGGCCGTCACGAAAAATATTGCATCATTAAAATCATGATCACAACTGCTGCTGTTTCGTCTGATATCTTCAACACCCAATAGCAGACGCTCGCGTCCAGGATCATAAAGCAACACTGTTTGTTGTTTTAGGGCAGGATCGCCAGCAGGATTAAGATTTCTGTTGGAATAAACAGTCCAACGGCCATCAGTTACCTGTCCATTAACCCAGCCATCAGCAATCAGCGCCCAGCTTATTGTGGTGTTCGCATTGAAGCGTCCCAGATAAACTTTATTACCGCTTTGTAATCCGCCACCGCTTCCCTGTAGTGATCCATTGGGGAAAATGATATTAATTGTATCAATTTCGTCAGGTGTTAGTGGCTCGTTACCCGTTTCGTAAGTATGAAAACCAAGCACATTTTTATAACCAGCGCCTTCCGTGATAAAAGTTACCCAAACATCACAAGTTTCAACAAGCCTGAGATTATGGTCATATGCTTCAGAGAAATACTCCGGATGAGAAACATCCAAACGAATGCGTTCTGGGAGTGTGTTATTGATATCATCCAAAAAATCTGCTGTTATCGGATCATTTTCAGGCTCCAGGTAATCAGGAACACCCCGGCTATTATAGCCACCAAGGAATTTGTAAACAGCATTAGTGGCCTGAGGCGCCTGAACCGATTTAAACATTGGAACCTGGGTTCTTCCTCCAAGCTGTAACTCAAATCCACCCTCATTAAGCGCTACCTGGGTCAGGTTTACCAAACCTAAATAATCCGTAGCAACATATAAATGTGTGTAGTAGCTCGGAACCTGATAGTCAAGCTCGTAAATGCCATTGCTTTTGGTTGTTCCACTAACAATCAATTTTCCACCTTCCTCCGGGTCTCCGGAGAGGACTTCAAATTTAACACCTTCAAGCGGATTGTCCTGGTTATCAAGCGCGATAATACGAAATGTGGCGTTTCTTGTTGTGGACCAATTAAACCCTGCATCAACAACAAGATTCTCCATATTGGTTTTTGGTGTATCGTCAACTTCTTTGCTTTCTTTATTACACGCAGTAATAAAAATCAAACTGATTCCGATTGTGATTGTGAATAATAATTTTTTCATAGCTATTGGTTTAAACTTAAAAAATCAAAACAAATAATAGACCAAAATATCAACTACTTAATATATATTATTTTACAATTTTATGGCCACACAAAACTTTCCCGAAACAGGAATTTTACTCATTTTTCTAAAACTAAATATAATGTTTGATCAGCAAAAATTGCAGTTCAAAAACCACAACCTACTCAACGTCCAAACATCGCACCAGCAATTATGGATGAGAAGGAATAGCAGCAGTACCAATAAGCTGATCGTATCCGGTTCCAGGCTTTATATAATAAAAATAAAGCGTGTAAATGTTATTCGTATCCCAATGACTGCCTTCTATTGGCTCAACAAAAGCCTTTTGCTGCCCGCGTTCAACCACACCATACAAATAATTATAAAAACCCTGTTTGAGATACATTGCAGCTTGATAACCCTTTCGTTTATAGTTATAGGTAAGTTTATTCTTCGCATCAAGATTCCAATCGTTTAGCGCACCGATTATATATACGTCCTCATGTGTGAAAGGCGCATCAGCTTTCAGAAAAAACTCTACCCAGGCATAATCACCTTCAATATCTGTGTCCTGATCTTCTCTGGCCTTAATAAACTTGCGACCGTTCAAGTCTTGTTGGCTCAGGTAGTCTTCAAAAACACGTCTTTCGTCGGGCCACAGGCGCACGGTATAATATTCAGGCTCTTCAAAAATCTTTTCAATATTTTCGGATTGATACCTAAAACTTTTCATATCAAAATACCGAAACTGATTTCCTCCTTCAAACAAAGTTTCGTCCTCATATTCAAACGTCAAAGCATCTGGATAAACATAATTTGGCTTTAATGCTTGCACTGCATTATCCCACCGATAATTTTGCCTGACCACTAAATTGACCGTTTGTTTGGGATTATCAAAATAAAAATTAGGTGCACTAATCGCGACATCCACCTGTTGCTTTTTAGTGGCTTCGGAAAGCTTGCGCGCATATTGAGGAACTTTAGCCGAGATACCAACCTGCGGATCCACAACCATCAATCGCCGCGAAAGCAATAACTGATCTGCTTTAAGTTCATCTTCATACACTACCAGCAAATAATTTCCCGACTTGGATAATTGCATCTGTGAAGATGGTATCAACACATCATAGTGAACATAAGGTGTGATAGTATTTAATGAAAACCGGTACTGGTCAATTCTTTCTTCTTCAAAACCCTGAATGTATTCAATTTTTTGCAATTGCGAAGGTTTCCAATCGTGTGTGCAATGAATCAAGGTATATTGATAGGTAAAAGCATAATCGCCAAGCAAATCAAAAGAAAGTTTTAATTTCTGCTGCTGATCTTTGATTAAAACAAGTGGATCTTCCAACTGATCATCAACTGGGTGTAAAAGAACCGTTTGAATAATATCTTTATAGACAGCATTACGAAAAACAAGATTTTCAGGTAGTTGTGAAAAAAGCTTATGAATTGGTGCAAGCCAAAAAATAGAAGCTAAAAATAAAAAAACGGCAGCTTTTATAAAACCTATACGCATAGATTACATTTTGATTGATACAACATATCAGCCTTACAAAAGTAAAGCATTCCGTTTAAAAAAATAAAACAATCTTTGAGCATGTTTACCAATATTACGATTATTTCTTGTGCAACTTGTAACAGTAAAAACCCTCTAAAAGTACCTTAATTGCTGCATTATTGATGCAGATCAAAAAAAGTATTGATAAAGAAGGGTATTTCTGACACAATTTTTCGATAAAACTGCTTTCACAAAAAAAATTAAAGTCGTTTCTTTGTAAACTATTTAAATATGAATGAAGGTAGATATGACAACCGTCACAAAAATTAAAAAAGGCTTCGATATCAAGCTGATAGGTGAAGCCGAGAAGACCATCAAAGATCTTGTCACGGATCAATTTGCCATCAAACCCACAGATTTTATCGGCGTATTTCCTAAAATGCTCGTTAAAGAGGGCGATCTTGTGAAAGCAGGAACACCACTCTTTAAGGACAAATACCGCGACAATATTGTATTCGCGGCTCAGGTAAGCGGCAAGGTTAAGGAAATAAAACGCGGTGCCAAGAGGGTTTTGCTGGAAATTAAGATCGAAGCCGATGGTAAAGATGAAGCCATTGATTTTAAAGCCGAAGATCCTAAATCATTGGATCGTGAAAAAGTGATTAAGAAATTGCTCGACAGTGGTATTTGGCCTTTCATTCGTCAAAGGCCATATTCCGTAATTGCCAATCCAGCAGACAAACCCAAAGCAATTTTTATTTCCACTTTTGACACTGCTCCGCTGGCACCAGATTATGATCTAATCGTGCATGGCCATGGCGAAGAATTCCAAACCGGAATAAATGCTTTAAGCAAACTAACCGAAGGAAAAATTCACCTTAACATTGATGCCAACGCCACGCATTCAAAGGTGTTTACAAATAGTAAAGGAGTCGAGATCAATCAGTTTTCCGGACCTCACCCTACTGGTAATGTAGGCGTGCAAATCAATAAAATTGACCCGATTAACAAAGGGGAAGTGATTTGGTATCTCTATCCGCAAGATGTTTTAGCAATAGGAAGACTTTTCCTTACTGGCAAATTTGATGCTACAAGGGTTATTGCCCTCACAGGTTCGGAAGTGTTGCGTCCGGCTTATTACAAAACCAAAATTGGCGCAGCCATCACCCCCCTTATCAAAGGAAATGTTTCGGCAGCAGAAAAACGTTTTATCAGCGGAAACGTGCTTACGGGAACCAAAATTGATTTGGACAGCTATCTTGGATTTTATCATTCACAGGTAACCGTAATTCCCGAAGGAAATTACTATGAGCTATTCGGATGGGCTTTACCCGGCCTCAACAAATTAAGCGTTTCGCGTTCATTCCCATCATTTTTATTTAAAAATAAAAAGTATCGCCTCGATACTAATTATCATGGCGGTGAGCGCGCTTATGTGATGACTGGGGAATTTGAAAAGGTATTTCCTTTCGACATCTATCCTATGCAGCTGATCAAAGCCATCATAGTAGAAGACATCGACCTAATGGAAAATCTTGGGATTTACGAAGTTGATGAAGAAGACTTTGCCCTCTGCGAAGTGATAGACACTTCAAAAACAAACATCCAGGAAATAGTGCGCAAAGGTTTAGACCTGATGCGTAAAGAAATGAGTTAAATAAAAATCAAGAGTATAAATATGAAGGCTTTACGTGAATTTGTTGACAAACAAAAACCTCATTTTGAGAAAGGTGGCCGCTTCGAAAAGCTGCATGCTACCTTTGAGGCTTTCGAGACGTTTTTGTTTGTACCGAACACAGTAACACACAGTGGCGCGCACATCCGCGACGCCATCGATATGAAACGCACCATGATTATTGTGGTGCTGGCACTTATTCCGCCACTTCTTTTTGGTATTTGGAATGTTGGTTATCAACATTTTCTATCCAACAGTATGGCTCCCGATTTTTGGCCAATGGTCGGATTCGGATTATTGAAGGTTTTACCTGTAATTGTCGTTTCCTATGTTACAGGTTTGGCTATCGAATTTGCCTTTGCTCAATCCAGAGGTCACGAAGTTAATGAAGGCTTTTTGGTTTCAGGTATGCTCATCCCGCTTGTAATGCCGCCTGATGTGCCACTTTGGATGGTTGCTGTTGCTACTGCATTCGCAGTGGTAATTGGTAAAGAAGTTTTTGGCGGAACAGGCATGAACATTCTTAATCCTGCGCTTACAGCACGTGCTTTTCTTTTCTTTGCTTATCCTTCCGAAATGTCGGGAGACAGAGTTTGGATTGCCGAAAAGGCTGATGCTTATTCAGGAGCTACTCCGCTTGGACATTTGCTTGTTTTGGATGCAGACAAC
>CAZQFH010000072.1:0-16404 GCA_964592595.1 uncultured Lentimicrobiaceae bacterium
CAACACGTCTGACTCTGGATCAGAAGAGTTCAGGTTCGAGACCTGATCGGGCAACTTGAAAATGAAAGCGTTACAATTTGATTGTAGCGCTTTTTTGTTTACTACGAACAAAAATACGACCAAATCTACAGCAAAATAATGGAGAAAATTGGGTCAAAAAAATCTATTTCTTATTAAATTCATCATAAAAATTGACAATTAATATTAGCTTTAAATTTTTAAAAAAGTAGATCAAAAAAAACCATAAAAACTCAATAACGAAACCTTCTTGAATTTTACAAATTACTTTTCCCTTTGAAAATTCTTAAACGGTTTAAAATAAAGGTCTATAACAAATATAGATGAATCATTTTGCCTTCCATAAGATATGTGGGTAAAACACGTGTGAATCACCTTACATGCACATTTCTACACAGAGATTAAAAGGATATAAGGTATAAAAATCTGATTATCTTATATCAAATAAACCCCTTCATTTTCAACTTCTTCCAGTGGATAGATCCAATTAAAGGTCTGTTGATGATAACTAAGCCTTTTAAGCAAACTCAAAAAGTTATGCTTTCCCTGGTCAAGGAAATCCTCACTCATCCTGAAAATTCTTGCACGATTATAGGCTGTTGTTTCTATCGCAATCAGGTAAATTCCTTCTTCTTCATAATTATTAGGTATAACCTTTTTTACAGCTTCGCGATAAAATGCCATTTGCCGGTAATATTTGTAACGCATTACAGATTGTTGGAAAAACTCCAATGCTGTGCTTGTAGTTTTCAGGTCTATGATTCTGTAGGACTTCTTTTTGTGGTCTACAATCAATCGGTCAATTTTTGCTTTGCAAGGAAAGCTTGTTAACTCTTCCAAATAGGACAGTGCTTCCAGGTCAAAATAGATCTCCTTTTCCGATTCTTCAATTTCACTAAACTGCCTGCTAAGGATACTCTTGATAGGGCTTCTTTCCATAGAAAGCTCGATACGCCTGAGTAAGGCATATGTTTCTGTGCTGATAACAGTTTTTCCCCTATGCTGGTTTAAAAAGTCAAAATATGGCTTACCATCCCTTATTACCTGTTCTATAACTGTTTCGTCCTTTCTGTTGTTGTAGTAATTATGGGCACGAATTACTTTTAGCAATTCAGCCTTATTGTTTGTGATGTCTGTTGGAGTTAAGGATTCTTTTGTCTTTTCAAAAAGTGCTTCAATGATTTGTTTAACCTGTTCTCCAGGAAATTTGTCCATACTTACGAACTGTTCATCCAAGAGAAATCTTCGGTGTATTATGTCTCCAAGCGTCATTGCAGGAGACTCTTGTATCAGTTTTCCCTCAATGAAGTCTTTGTATTTTTCTGGATGACCACCTAATTCCGGATCTATGCAGTTAAGTGCTGAATTGCTGATTCTGTTAATTTTGAAATAGTCTGTCATTGTATTCATAATTAAAGGGCTGCTAAAACGACAGCCCTTTTGATTAGATAAAAAACCACATGAATTATTGAGTTTTAGACTTCTACCGCTAATTGCTGCTGAAACTCTTCTAAGGTGATAATCAGCTTTCTTGAAGCTGTATTCCTAACAGGAAAGTAGTTCACCTCAAATCCTTTCAATACCTCCCTGTTTTTCTTTGGAAGAATTCCTTTCTGCACAAGTACATCCTGAAGTACCTTAATGATAATCAGGCTCATATTATCTAATTCCGGAACACGCTCTTCCACGATATTATAGATGTCCAATTTTAGTTTACAGGCATGAAGGATGGGTCTTCTTGTTTTAGGTAACTGATTGAAATAAAAGGCTTTCATCTCTCTTAGAATTTTTGCCCTCATAGTAGGGCTTACTCTGCCTGTATAGATATCCCTTCCGTTTATTTTACGGTACTTGGGTTTGCCTGCTGTATTTGGATTTGCCAGCACAACTTCGTCTGTATGCCTATTGACCAATACTCCATAGGTGTTGAAGTCATACTCTTCCTTCTGATATTTTTTAGGGACTTCCATGTGATGGGTATAAATCCTGTATGGTCTGGCATCGCTAACTTTTATCTGTGTGAGATACTGAGGGATTTCCACTCTATATAATTCCTTCATATAGCTTCAAGGGTATATATCAAAAATCCACATCTTCGGTTATGGCACTTGGAATCCATTCATTTGACTCGTCATGATCGGAGGTAACTATTTCGTTTTCAGGTTTATCTTGCTTGTCGATTAATGCTACCCTGTCTCTTTGAGGATCTATTCTTAGCAATTGACTTCTTTCAGCCGGTACAATGAAAGGGCTTATTGCGCGGTCTGGAAAGCTTGGATAGCCCTTATCTGTATATACTATCTTGATGCTGAATTTCTTGGCTTGAAATTCATTGCCAATCAGCGAAATGTATTTAGTGCTGAAATCTTCCCAGTCCTCTGCTTCCAGTTTCACATTAAAATTGCCTGTTATTGCTGTGTAGATGTGTTTGAGTCGTTCTCCTTGTTCTCTGAATTTCCTTTTGAGTGTTTCTTCAAAAGTGGAATTTCTGAAGTTCCATTTGGCTATTGTTTCGGCATCAACAGGAAATTCGATGTGCCTGAATGATGCGTCACCTTTTTTAAAGTTGAATTTCAGAACCTTAAGCGGGTTTCCACTGCTAAGCTCCTCAAATGAAATACTCGACAATTCAACTTCATGGTTGATGCCACCAGGTAATTGAGTTTGTTGACCGGTTTGTTCGTTAAAGCCATATTTTAAATTCATTGTTGTCATCGTTTTCTTTGTTTGGGTTTTATACTGTTGCAGCTACTGGTTTGTATGTATCTAAGTAGATCTGATTCCATTCGAAATCGAGGATTTTCCCTCTTAGGTGAGGGGATCTGCTTCCTACTTCCAATTCATCAGAGCCTTGAAAACTAATTTTAAGCTTGTTGTTCTCATCTCTGAAGACATAACCAATGGCATCACTGTCTCCACAGACCAGATTTCTAAGTTTACCTGTAAGATCCAGGCTTGAGGTACTCACTTCTGTGGTGGTTTCACCAATTATTGATTTTTTTCTATGACCTACAATTATCAGACGTGGGAACACCTTTTTAAAGGCATTGATCATTTTCATCACTTTCAGTCGCACCATGCTATAACCAGCACCATATGGTATTTCTGAAATGTCCTGAATCCGATGGGTAAGACCTTTTTCTTTTTGTTGAAGGTTGAATTCTTCAACTACTTCTTTTTCAATCCATTCCACCACTCGGTCAATCACATCGATTGCTCCAAAACTATATGGGAATCCGGCTTTGCTGACTGCAAGAGGTACTTGTCTTAGTTCATTGAGCGAGTTAATTTGGACGATTAAGCCTTCAACATAATCAGTACCTTTTTCTGTGTCTAATATCAGGCAGTTATCCAGTTCAGTAAGCATAGTTGTTTTCCCGACCTTCGACTGACCAAATATTGTCAGCAGCCTGGGGTCTTTCGTTCGGGGTTTGATTTTGCTTTTCGGTAATTCTATCATGGTTTAATGTATTTTGATTGTCGTCTTGTGCTGACCATTGTCGTATTAATCCTTTGGAAAGATCATGTTTCATGCGTATAAGACCAGGAAATCCATCCCTGTTTTTTACAATGTGAAAAGCAAGTAATCCTGCTGTTGGATACGCTTCCGGTCCATATGAATCCAGGTTTAATAGTTCTGGTCTATTCAATATCAGGATAAAGTCTGCTGCTTGAGGAATTGTTTTTGAGCCAAAAATATCGTCAGCCTGAGGATAGTGATTTTCTTTCCGTCGTCTTTCTGTTGATTGCAGTAAGGTCTTTAACTGGCTTAAAAGGATAACAGCAGCTCCCAATTCCTTTTTCAATCGGATTGCTAATTGTGCTAATGCTGCCATAACCCTGTTCTCATCTGGCTCGTTTAGCTTTTGAACCAACAGCGTATGGTCTATGGAGATAATGAGCCTTTTCCCCTTTATTTCTTCTTTATCCTTAAACTTGTATATTGTTTGGAATAGCTGATTTACACTACCAGGCACATCACAAGTATAGATGGGGAGATTTTCCAAGTCTGATAAAACTTGCTTCAGGTATTCAAAGGTTTTCTCGGGAAGAATCTCTTCTACTGATAAGAGGGTATTAAAGTTTAAGCCTAATTCTGTTGCCAGCATCCTGATAACCTCGGATGAGGCATTCATTTCAAAATTGAAATGCAACCAAACATAATCTATGATACAGTCTTTGTTGAGTTCCTTGTTAAATGCATCTTGCTGAAGGAGCATTCTTACATAAGATTTTCCTGTGCCCATAAGACCAGCAATCACATATATACTTGAAAACTGTATGCCACCCAAAAGCACTCTGTTTAGCTTATCCCATCTTGTTTTGACATAGTCTTGTTTAGAATCCCTGCGAAGGCTTATTCTTTCGAGTGCTTCTTTTGTTACAGCTGATATATGCTGGATATGTAGTCCTAAGAGATCAGATTTCGTCTTGTCCATAGACCTTCTTTCTTATTTGTTCTAATTCCTGCTCTACACTTTCCCAGGTATGGGCTTCAAACCAACGGTCTATTCTTATGGTGATTTCCTCTTTGCCTTTCTGAAACCGAAGGGCTCTCATTATCCTCTCGTGCAAAACCTCATTGTTTCTTACATACATGGCATAACGTTGGAGGAACTCACTTTTTGAAACTCCTTTTAAGGGTGCTCTTTGGTTGTTGATGAGTCCAAATCCCGGATAGGTATTCCAGAATTCCTCTGCTAATGACCTGTCTGGTTCCATGATTTTTTTGAATCTGTCTGTTACAATATAGCCATCAGCCCAATAATCGTTTGCGCCTGTGTTTATGTTTGTTATAAACCCGCGCTCTTCCAGATCGTTTATCTCGTTGCGGGATAAAGGTCTGGCAGTTTCAAGGTACCTGTATAAATGCTCATCCTTTTTTATTAGCTTAAGGTACATGAAGATGAATTGGTTAGCTGATAGCTTATATTTGAGAAAGAGAGCTACCAATTCTTGCAAATATTCATTCATAGACTCTTCTTTTCTGCTCCTCTATCAGGTCTATGGCATATTGCTCTTCCTTTACTTTGAGGATTTGCCTTTCTGTTACTTTTATGCCAAAGTGCTTAAGGATGAGCTGCTGTATGATTAAAGGAGGCGTTTGTAAACTGATCATATTCGAATTGGAAAGGACTTCTATCATTTTCTTGGCTGAAAATTCTCTTAATCGATTCGACATCTTCAACCCAGATGACATTAAAGTCGTTGCTGAATTGTCTTCTGCGGAGCCACTTTTCATCTTGTGTTTCATGAATGTAAAGGTTTATGATCAAGGCTGTTTTACCAGGTTGTTTGCGAAGGCTTCTGCCTATTCTTTGGATATACTGTCGCTTGGTGGCATTACCACTTACCAGCACTGCCATGGATAGATCTGGTATGTTGAGACCTTCATCCAATGCTTTTACTGCTGCCAGGACTTTGTATTTTTCGGATTTGCTAAACTTCTCTAAATTGAGTGTCATGGCTCGTTTGTTCAGTGAGGTGTGGAAGGCGAATGACTGTTCTCCAATTGCTTCCACCACTTTATCAGCAAAGTCAGTGGATTCAGAGAAGACAATCATTTTTTGGTCGAAGGTTTGAAAGATTTCCTGTACTGCCCTTAACTTTGCCGGGTGTTCGTAGAGGAATTGCTTTCTTTTGCGCAGGAAGTAAAAGTAATTTGCAGCTTCAATCAGGATCTGTTCAACCGACTTACCTGTTATCATGCTTAATTTATTACGGTAAGCAGCACTAATCATAGCTGCCTTCACGCTTTCAAAATCATGGTTAAAGCACTCGAAATAGGTTTCAAATCTTTTATCAATTTCCTGATAGGCGCTGTATTCAGCTTTATTAAGCCTTATTGCCAGGTTAAAGATCATATATGGACTTACAAAACCTTTTTGTAATGCATCTGTCAGTTTTATGGTTTTGAGAATTGGCGCGTGCTCTTGTATGAGTATATGTTTGCCGTCTTGTCTTTCCATAGAAGCGGTCAATCCCAGAATTGCTACATAGGTAGTTCTGCTAAACACTTTCCGGAATTGATCACTGGCATAGCGATGTATTTCATCCAGAATCAATAAGAAAGGGGTGTGTCTTTTCTTTATATAGGTGTTAACAACATAGATTTCAATATTGTCAATACCAGCAAGCTTTACCTCTGTTTCCCATTGTTCTTTTAAAACGCGGGTTGGTACTACAACATAGATGGTTTTGCCAGGGAAAAGTAGGTTTACTTCTTTGGCTGCCATCAATCCTACTCTTGTTTTTCCATATCCTGTTATGGATACAAGGCTTCCTTTCCAGGAGTGCTTTTTCCAAAGCTCAATAAATGCTCTTTGATCTGCGGTTCTTTTACTATCAAGGCTGACTGTATTTGCTAAACTCATCATAACTTAGAGGTTATAAAATTATTTTACTACGGCCTAAGTGATGATTGAAAGTAGTCATGCAACGCAATATGTTGCTGAAAGTAGAATCCAGGGTTGCCGTGTTTCATTGCCTCGGTTATCTGATTGTAGAGATTCCAGGCTGGGAAATAGGTTGACGGATCTTCCGGCAGTGAAAAGTTTGGGTCAACATAGAGCTTCTCTTTTAACAAGGACATTTGTGTGACCGAGAGAAGTTTTCGATTGAAATACAAATCACTCAGCAGTTGCATTGCCTGATTTTGTAGGATGAGTTTTTCTTTCAAAAAGAGGGTGTCATTAAGCAAGTCATCAAATCGAGGACTTATTTCATTAAAAGCCTGTTGGATGATTTCTTGTAAATCATGCTCTATGCTTTTTGTGTGTCGGCGGAAAGTTATGATGTCTCCTGCCATCATTCCATTACTGCATATCATTACCAAAGCTCCGGCAACAAAACCTACTGCCCATTTTTTGTTAAATGAGTTTCGGTAGCCTATCATCCTGCTTAAACCTTGTTCTGGTTTGTTTAAGGTAAACATGGCGATAAATTCTGTTCTCGAAGGGTTCGATCGGTATCCTTTGCCGGTTATCTTGTATCCTTGACTTTTGGCTTCTTCAAACACAAGTTCATTGATCATGCTGTTGCTTACGGGGCGATAGGATACTGTTTTCTGTGGAAGCAAATGGCTATAGAATTCGGCTTCCGTAACTTGGTGTATCATTTTGCATTTTTTTGTTTCAAATAAGTTTTAAATGAAAAAAGAGCTGCCCTTTTATCAGACAGCTCTTGTCTTAGCACAAAACCAGCCATTGCTTATTCCATGGCTTTTACTTTTCTTCTGTTTCTCAAGATGCCAAACTTCTCTTGGCTTTTCTGACTGACAGAAGCTATTTCAATTTTTCTGTTTCTGGCTTCTGTTTCTAATTCCACCATTTTCTGCTCAAAAAGGGCTGCTATCTCTGCACAGGCTATGGCTTGATTTTCGTACTTCATAAAGCGATATTCAGCAGAATTGTAAGCTTTTTGAAGATGCTCATTGGTCATTTCTGAAATAAGCAGCTCTCCCTCTTTGGATTTCCATATTGCGGTCTTTTCTATTGTTTCATTCATGGTCTATGTTTTTTTATTCTTCTTCTTCAAATGCATTAATGATTTCTTCTGGCAAGCCTTCTAAGGTTGTGATGTAGGCAAAGACGATCTCATTGTTGTCAGCTTTGTAAGTGATAGCCATTGGTAAGTCCACGATCATCATATTCATGGTGTAGGAATTCTGGGATTCATCAAACTCCCAGGGTTCCCAGATAAAGATGTCATCATACTTAACATCAAGTGCTCTAATCACCTTCTTTACCTGAAAGTAGTCGAAGTTGGGATCTAACATGCACTTTACGATCCGTATTTGGTTATTGTCATGCTTGTCAATTATGGTGGCATCAAATTCTGTGATGACTTCTTTCACGAAGTTTTCAGAGGCTTCAAGGTTTTGAGTCCAGCTTGTTTGAGTCATCAGCATAAGGACTATGATTAGCACATTTTTCATTGGACAATTTTATTTCTGTTAGTTTTTTTAATTTTAAATTTTTCTTAAACGCTTCTCGTTATCTACTTGAATCATATGTATTTAAGAAATCCTGATAGTCTGCGCCATTTAAAACGTAATGGTTTCATCTGCTTCTATTGCAATAGCAGTTGGTGTAGCTTTTGAGGTTTCGTAACTTTCGGTTTCTTTACTGGCTTCAACAGCAGAGATGCGCTTTACGGTAGTATTGTCAATATCCTCTTTCAAGGTATCAGAATAAAAGAGTTTACGATACAGAACTTGCCCGTTTCTGGTCACAATTTCTCCTGTTTCAGGATTTACTACTTGCTGATTTTGCCTTTTAACCTCCATAAAGTTTTCTTTCTCTGTTTCGTTCATAGTTTGGAGGAAGGATCGGTCTGCACTGGTCAGAATGGGTTCATGACTTAAGACCTGATAAATGCATGGCTCCATGCCCTTATCATAAAGCTCATTCAAGTAGGACTGTGCTTCTTCCTGATTCCAATCTTCCGGAATATCAACCCAACAGACTCTTTCTTTTTCATAGGTGTTTTCTGGTAGTTTGTAGGCTTCTCTTGGCGCAAAAGCACTTTGCATATCATTCCCAAGTTGCCTGGAAGGGTATTCTTTTATGATGCTTTGTCGTAGTTCTGCCTGATTCAGATTTGATTTAAAGGCGTGAGGTTTTACCAAGGCAACTTTTACCTTGCTTGATGTTTTAATCATTGTTGTAGGTATTAATTAATTGATCAAAACCATGGCTTTGATGTTTTACACTTTTATTAACCGGCTCAAAACCATGACTTAAAAACCGGTAACTTCACAGGCTGTATCTGTTTTTTAACAGCTTCTGTGTCATTGCAGGGTAGTGGAACACCCTGATTAAGGATTGTAGATCTGCTGTAATTCTTTATCGCTTATGTATATAAAAAGGGGATTTCTCCCCTTAATCAGCTCCAGCTCCAGCTATGCTATCTGAGCAATGAGGCAATAGCAGCTGAGTAGGCTGCATCATACTCAACGATGGTCTTGATTTTGGATTGGATGTCCATCCTGGTGTCACGACTGTAACCAATCACATTGGTGTAAGTCTTTCCATCCACTTCCACATCTTCCAGAACGACATGCGTGTCTTGAGCAGAAGGTTCAGCTCTTGCCCAAAACTTTCCATTAATGACGTACATCGTTCTTCCGGCATTGGTTCCTTTGGTCGGAACTACCGGATTTACACTTTTAATTAGTTGTAACTCCATAAAGCAATGTATTTTAAGGTTTTGTGTTTATTTGACCGGGGTGATTCGGTTCCGGTAAAGCTTAGGGGGAGTTCATTGGTATGTGGTGCACGAATACGCACTAATGAGGTGTAAAAAATTTTCTGGAAATTTTTTAAGCTATTTTACTTATCAGATAATTTTTATTAATTTACTGATATTCTGTTTATTAAAATGCTTATAAGTTATAAGTAAACAATGTTACAGACTCTTCCAAAATCAGAGAAGAACAAGGAAGCTGTATTCTTTCCTAGCAGAAAAAACAAATTCCCACGTCAAAGACAAAACTTTTGTAACAAAATAAGGGAGGTTAGTTATCAGTTATAAATATTATAATAATCTGATTTTGTGTAATTTAAAATCATTATTGTGATAAGTGAATCTTGTTTGTGACTTTACCAGTAAAATTTTATGAAAAACTTTCTCTTCAGATCTATAATTCAATCAAGTTAAATAGCCTTTTATGAGATGCCTAATCCATAAAAAATAGCACTGATTAAATAAAATGATTAGAAGACTATTCAATCAAAGAGTTTGAAAAATTTTTCTAATTTTGAGGAGTATAACCATAAACAACTCTTACACGAAAGATTTACCTTGGTTTTTTTATAAAAGGAACTTGTAGTGTAAAAGACCAACAAAAAATACCATATTCCCTTGTTAACTGATTAATCAGAGGATACCTTAAATTAAAACAAGATTAATTATGACCTTCCAAGAATTTTACACCAGCAGAATAACAGAACTTATACAAACAGAATCCAATAAGAAAGCAAATAAAATTTTTATTATAATTGGTGATGTAGGCCGAATAGATGAATCAGGTTTTGAAGGAAATATTGTTGATGGAAAAACTTTTAAGATTAACGGCACAGAAGCGATTTTTAACAAGACGTGGTTTACAGATGTTTTCACTAACATTACCAGAGAAAAATCATTTCATGTTTTATCATTCCCCCAGTTCAGTTATTTGATAAATTATATCGATAGCAACTTTTTTAAAGATAGAATAATCATTATAAATGATAACTTAAGGCATCTTTTTCCTATTGATAAATCAGAGTTTTTGGAGGAATCAAAAAATGAAAACATTGAGGAAAGACCGGAAAACATCCCAATCTATCAAGCGGAACAAGTTCAGATAAATGACCGATATTTTTATTCGGTTAAATACCCTGTTGAAGATTTTGAGGTAAGAAATCTATTTGATGACCATTTACCATTAGAAAAATCTACCGATGATGATTTGGATACTATAGACATAAGTTCAGATCCATATGCTTTAGATTATTTCATGAACGAATGTATCAGTGAGAATGACTTAAGCAAAAAAGTCCTTGTAAAAATATATCCAAAACAACCAATTTCAACGAGTATTGTAGCATCTGTTTCGATTGCTAACCAGGTCTTGAATTATTTTGGTGGTGGGCTACTGGAAAAGACGGAAGAAATTTTAAAGGAGGATTACTTACCAAGTGAAACAACTATTAATCTTTTACACAAATTCTGGGGTCAAGAGGCTGATTTCAGAACATTAAAAGTCTACAAAAATCCAGATTTAGGTAATCAAATCACTGAAATATCTCAGGGTTTGATAGTGGAAACAATCATCTCAGAATATGAAAAATCAAGACAAAATGAAAAATCTAGGGATTTATTCCTTACAGCACCAACAGGATCAGGTAAATCATTACTATTCCAGCTTCCAGCCTTTCATGTATCAGAAAAAGGTGATGTAACAATCGTTGTATCACCACTTATTGCTTTAATGAAGGATCAAGTAAATGCTATTATTACAGATAGAAGATTCGAAAAAATTGCCTATTTAAACAGCGAGCTTAGTCTAATTGATAGAGATAGGATTATTGAAAGTTGTCATAATGGTGAAGTTGATATTCTTTATATGTCGCCTGAGTTACTTATGTCGTATGATATTGGACACTTCATTGGGATTAGAAAGCTTGGGCTTTTAGTGATAGATGAAGCACATTTAATAACAACATGGGGAAGAGACTTTAGAGTTGATTACTGGTTTTTAGGCAATCATATTAGAAAAATTAGAAAATTTCACAAGATGACTTTTCCGCTTGTAGCTGTTACCGCAACAGCAATTTATGGCGGAGCAAATGATATGGTTTTTGACAGCATCGACAGCTTAGTAATGCATAACCCACATGTATTTATTGGTCAGGTCAAGCGCGATGACATCACTTTTGCAGTTAACAACTATGATCGATTTGAAAAAAACTATGATTCGAACAAACTGAAACAAACTGTAGATTTTATAAAGCTAATACACGAAACAGGGTTTAAAACTCTTGTTTACGCTCCTTACACAAAACATATTAGACAAATTCTCGAAAAATTGTCAAGTGAAAAACTTGACATTGCTTCTGGTTACTTTGGCAGTATGCCAGCAGAACAAAAAGAACTTTCATTCCGAGAGTTTAAAAGCGGTTTAAAAAAGGTAATGATATCAACAAAAGCTTTTGGCATGGGGGTAGATATCTCTGACATAGAATTAGTTTATCATCACGCACCTTCAGGCTTATTACCGGATTATGTTCAAGAAATTGGTAGAGTAGCTCGAAAAAAAGAAATAAATGGATTTGCTGCTCTAAATTATTCCGCACAAGACCAGCGATACACTAAGGCATTACATGGGATGTCTGCATTAAGACAATATCAAATTAAGGAAGTGCTTAAAAAGATACATAAGGCTTATATCAAGAATAATAAAAGCAGAAACTTATTACTGTCTGTTGATGATTTTGGGCACATTTTTGAAAATGCTATTGATTTAGATCAAAAGGTATTAACGGCCTTAATGATGATTGAAAAGGATTACTTGGCAAGAAATCGTTTTAATGTGCTAATTGCCAGACCTAAAAAATTGTTTGTTAAGGTTTATGCAAGAATAAAAGACGATCATCTATCTGTTATGCAGCATAATTATCCGAACACATATAAGGAAGTCGTTTCCCTTGCCAATGGAAATAGCATATTAGAAATTAACTTAGACCAACTATGGTATCAGTATTTTAATGACAAGAGTTTTCCTATCTTGAAAAGAGAGTTTTATACTGGGTATTTATTTAAAAAAGATGAGATCGAATTAATCCCACAGATAAAAATCTCTTTTGAAAGACTAGACCCTTTTCAGAAAATTTATGACACACTGACATTGTTTTTTGAGAACATAAAGGAAATATTTAGCCAATTTGGAGGCTCTTATTTTAATCAAAAGCAGTTTGTAGATGAATTATTTAAATTCATGGATGATAAAAGTAAGTCTGAAAAAATTGGCAAATTTATCTTGTCTTCATACTCAGGTCGATTAATTCAGCCTGGAGTGATTGAATCTAATGCATTTCTTCAACAGAAAAGAGATATTGACGGTTACAAGTATAGAGTCTACAACACTCAATATCTTGCCAGTTTCAACGCTCTAAGTAAAAGGTTAACTACTTTATTCGGCGCTACCGAATCAACAACTGTTAACAGATATGTAACTAATAAAGAGTCAAATTCAGTAAATTACGTCAGGCTTGGTTATTTTTTAGAAATACTTGAATTAGGAACTTTTGAAATAAAAGGTGGAGAAAATCCAATGGTTTTTATCCGCATAAATGATCCTTCTCGCATTGAAAAAGACTCATTAATAAACAATTATAGAAACACACTGCTTTCTAAAACACTGGAAAGACATCAATTAAGCAATCAAATTTTTGATCATTTCTTTTTGAGAAGTTTTTCGAATGAACAGCGATGGGATTTCATAGAAGATTTTTTCTTAGGCTCAGACGTAGATGCATTGCTCAACAAACACAAAGGTGGCGAAGCAAATGATCTCGATATTATATCTTTTCTCAAAAGTAATGCAACTCCATTAAAGTCAAAACCAAATCGATTAGACGACAAAAACAATATTCATATTTTTTTCCCTAAACAGGATTATTTTTACAAAGAAGGTGACTTGCTTACGCTCAAAAATGAATTGGGAACCAGAACAATGAAAATCTCACAATGGCTTTCAAGTGACCCAATACTTTTTGATAAGACCAGAAAAAAATTTGATTTAAAAATTGATAGTAAGATTTTTGACATTTTAGTCTCCAGACTCAAAGCAAATCATTTCGAATATTTCAAAAAAAGTTTAGAGTTAAATATGAGAATAGACTTCGACGGCTATGAAAGGCAAGTTAAAGCAGTTGTGCCATTTAAAGATGTACCTATAAAGTTTTATCAATGGTGGCTAGAGAATCCAGATAAGGTCTTCATCAGTTTTAAACATAAACTTGAGCTGTTTGATAGGGTTTACTTACTTAAACCTTCGATTCTAAAAAGAGAACACAAAAAACTGATCAAAAAAAATAACAATTAACATGAAAACTCTTTTCTTACAAATTGAAAATTGCCAGAAGTGTAAAACAATTAATGGATACAAGAAGTTTCCTGTTAATACACACGGAAATTTAAACCCTTTTGCAGTATTAGTATCAGAAGCACCAGGAAAAGATAGTCTGGCTCAGCAAAAATATTGGGTAGGTGCTGGCGGAAAAATTCTGCGGGAATGTTTGCCAAGCGGCACTGAACTGGAAGATCTGTTTTATTTGACGGATATAGTTAAATGCTGGCCGAATAGAAATCATGAAAACCGGAAGCCAGAAAATACTGAAATAGAAAACTGTTCACCCTTTCTGGTAAAGGAAATTGAAACGCTCAAGCCAAAGTTAATTTTGTCTTTTGGAGGAACATCCTCTTCATTTTTACTTAAAAGGGAAGTGAAAATCACACAAGAACACGGGAAAATATTTCAATTCAATGATCAAACGAAAATTATTACTCTGCTGCATCCTTCCGGAATAGATAGATTCATGGATAGAAGACTTTATAAAATCCAACTGGCTCTTTTATTTTTGAAAGTAAAAGATAGGGATTTGGTTAGTATTCCTGAAATTTTTGAAGAAAGCAAGACTTCAATTCTCCCGGAAATAAAAAAGAGTACCCAAAAAAATCAAAGTATAAAAAAGACAAATGCAGGAAATGCATTCACTATACCAACACCTGGTAATTCGATTACACCAACTGATGTGAAAAAAAATCAAATCAGGATTACTACTGATGTAAAGAAATTCTTCCCTTCAAAATCCACATCAATTCTCATTGAATACAAAGACAATGTTTTTGAAGTGAAATTCTCACACCGAATCAACAAAAGTCATTTATTACTTCTGGGCTCTAAATTAGCAAGCCTCGTAAATCTAAAAGAAGGAATGAGCTTAAAAATGTCCATAGTAGGGCAGAACAAATATAAAATCTACTAAGGTTTGTGGTTAATGATTGTTTTTCCGTCAAATAAACCTGCAATCTTAATCATAGACAAGAAATCAATAAATTTGAAATCTTTTAAATAACACTAATCAAAATACTCTTAAGGTGCGTACTGGAATTGATATACTTGAAAATGAGATAGTTGAACAGTATCCTGACGTACTTGATATTTTGCTTCGGGATCACACTACAAAAAGTAATATCTTTTGGGCTACGCATAATTACGAACATCTGGGAGATGCATTTCATTTCAGCTCACCAATTTTACCCGATTCAATTACAGGTGATTACGGAAGCATCATTATGCCGAGAGTGCACAAAGACAAAATCTTACAGCAATCCAGATCAAAAGAAATGGCAGAAGTCTTCACGCCTTCATGGATTTGTAACGCACAAAACAACCTGATTGATAATGCCTGGTTTGGTAGAGAGGGAGTTTTCAACACTGAAACAAGTACTTCTGGCGAAGAAAATTTTTGGACTGCAAACAAAGAAAAAATCATTTTCCCAAAAGGTAAAACCTGGAAAGATTATGTACGCGATACCAGACTGGAAATCGCTTGTGGTGAGGCGCCATATGTTACAAGCCGATACGACACTACTACTGGCGCGTTTATACCCGTTGAAAACCGCATTGGAATCCTTGATCGGAAATTAAGGGTGATAAATGAAAATGTAAATGAAACTGGTGTTTGGCTAAAAGCAGCTCAATCAGCATACAAAAACACTTATGCCTATGAATGGCAGGGCGACAGTTTATTGTTAGCAAGGGAAGCGATGTTGATCACATTTATTGAAAACTACAAACAGAAATTCGGTAAAGAACCGCTTTTAAAATCCATTCAGTTCATCGCTTATATTGTTTCTTGGAATGTTTGGCAGATGGATGGATTAAAAGGTGTAATCCCTTTCTCGTGTGGTGATAGCATAAAAACCAGTATGAATCTTTTTGGTGAAACAGAAAAGACATACAAAGGCTGTGAAGGTTGCGAAAAAAACAACATCCTAAGGCATAATGGAACTTATTGCTTAATCAAAGATTGGTCTAACAAAGACCCTAAAACCGGAAGGTCAGGACGTATAATCAGATTTATTGATCTCATAAACAACCAACGATTATGAAATTTACTTCTGCGCTTAAACTTAAATTGATTTATGTGTTTCGCATAAATGATGCGGCACATAGAGGATGTTTGAAAATTGGAGAGACAACATCGGATACTGAAAATATCTGGGGTCTCGATCCAAATAGTAGGGCACTGAACCAAGCAGCCAAAAAACGCATCGATGAATACACACAGACAGCAGGAATTGCTTATGATCTGCTTTATACAGAAGTAGCTGTTTATGCCAAAAAAGGGATTATTAACGCCTTTTCTGACTCAGAAGTACATAGAGTTCTGCTGCGTTCCGGAATTAAACGCAAAATTTTCGACACCCATAACAAAGCAAATGAATGGTTTATTACAGATCTTGAGACTGTAAAAAAAGCCATTAGCGCTGTTAAAGAAGGCAAGGACTCTCTTCATGCCAGCGAAGTTTCAAAAACTCAAGATCCAATTATATTTAGACCCGAACAAAAAGAAGCAATTGAGAAAACCATTAAGCAATTCAGAAAAGGCAATGTAATGCTTTGGTTTGCTAAGATGCGCTTTGGGAAAACCCTATCAGCATTGCAGGTTGTAAAGGAATTTGATTTTGATCGAACACTAATTTTAACACATAGGCCAGTAGTTGATAAAGGTTGGTTCGAAGATTTTGGAAAGATTTTTTACGATAGACCTGCCTTCTTATATGGTTCAAAAAATCAGGGCGAGAAATTTTCAAGCTTGGAAAAGCTTTTTA
>CAZQFH010000073.1:0-15208 GCA_964592595.1 uncultured Lentimicrobiaceae bacterium
GAGCATCATGACCATCACGGCCATCAATCGTAGTCTTTGTTTCATAAGATTTAGTTTGAATTTATTTGATAATGAATTGTTTTCGTTTGTGTTAAATTCCATGTTTCATTTCTTTGCAAAAAGGAAAATAAATTACAAAATGTTTTGCAACAGCAAATAGGGCTGCAAAGCTAAGTCGTTCACTTGTTATCAACTTTAAGACAGTGTTAATTAATTTGACTGGAGTTGATTGGAATTTCTTGGCTTTCAGCAAGCGATGCGTTTGTAAAACGCATATCCTTGCTTACTTCAGTTCCCAACCAATCAGGCATTTCAAATGTTTCTTGGGGATGTTTCAACTCAATTTCGGCGATGATTAGTCCTTTTAAGTTGCCCAAAAACTCATCTACTTCAAAAGTGTGTTTTCCAATTGGAATGAGGTGCCTGATCTTCTCAATTTTTCCGAGTGTGCAGCGCTCAAAAAGTACATTAGCCTCTTCCAAATCAAGTTGTTTTTCCCATTCAAAACGGCTGATGCCATCCTGCTCCGGCTTTCCTTTGATGGTGATCCAGGCTTTATCGGTCGTTATTCTGATTCGTATTGCATGCTGCACATCCTTAATAAGATAGGCTTGCTTTATGCCGGTGCTTTTTGTGATGAAAGGCCTAAAGTCGCCTTTGACTAAAAACTTTCTTTCAATTTCTTTCATTGTGTTTATCTGAGTAAAAAATGAAGTGGGAGGTGTAGCCGCTCCCGCCAAAAAATCTCGTTATGCTTATGTTTTTCTGCCTTAAAAGTCATCCAATCCATATTTTCGGTATAACCGAGAGCTTCCATTTGACGATCCATTTCTTCCTGATGAGTCTGATAGGTAGCGTCGAAGCCATCAGTACCGTAATCGAAATAAATACGATGTTTTCCGGGAGGCGGAAAAGTAGCACCAAGCCAATCGATATAAGGTCTTGACCATGCGGTATTGTCCAGTTCTTCGCCCAAAGGCCAATGCGTGCTCATGCAGGCTGCTCCACCAAAAATTTCGGGGTAGCTGGCCAGTGCATAAGCCGAAATCAAACCTCCCATACTCGAACCGGCAATAAAAGTGGACTCGGCTTTGGAATCAACAGCATAATTGGCGTCGATAAAAGGTTTTAGCTCAGTAACGATAAACTTAAGGTAGGCATCACTCAAGGGATGATTTCCTTCGTTGAAGCGGATTTTTTGCCTTAGTTTAGCTGGCAATTTTTCAAAGGCTGCAACCGGAAAATACTCCTGATACCGGAGCTCAGTGTTCCAGATACCAACGATTATGGTTGGTCTCACTTTGTTCTCATCAATCATATTTTGCAGCGTGCGGTCGGCAGCCCATATTATCCCGTTAAAGGCGTGTTGTGAATCAAACAAATTTTGGCCGTCGTGCATATAGATTACTGCATGAGGCTGGTTCACCTTGTAAGCATCCGGAAGCCAGATGGATACGCCCCGCGACATAAGGTGTTTTGAAGGAAATTCCTTAATACTGTGAAGCCTTCCGGCATGTGGTTTTTGCCTTGGATTACCGATGTTTACCTCAAGATTCATTTGCTACGAAAAAGATGAAATTGCTACCTCAGCTGATGATTTTGCAAAAGTACAATCTCTTTCTGAAATTAGCCTTGTTTGATTCTGATTCAAATCCTTTTGATTGGCATGTAATAATTCAAAAAAGCTTCTAAATTTGTGTCAAAAAAAAATTCATTGCGTTATGAAACAGGTTATTCTGGGTGCCGGTGGAAGCATCGGCGTATTGCTGGCAAAGGAGTTGAAAAAATATAAAACAACGATCAGGCTCGTAAGCCGTAATCCAATGAAGATAAATGAGGATGATGAGCTTTATGAAGCCAATTTATTGGGAGAAGCTGCCGTTTCGGAGGCTGTAAAAGGTTGTGATGTAGCTTATCTGGTGGCAGGGCTTACTTACAATGCCGATACCTGGGAAAAGCAATGGCCCGTGATTATGGATAATGTTATCGAGGCCTGTAAGCAGCACAAATGCAAGCTGGTTTTTTTTGATAATGTCTATATGTATGATCCAACAAAAATTGGTCATATGACGGAGGATTGTCCTGTGAATCCCGCCAGCCGGAAAGGAAAAGTTCGCGCTGCTATTGCGCAGAAGCTGATGGATCAAGTGAAGCAGGGAAATATTACGGCACTGATTGCGCGTGCTGCTGATTTTTATGGCCCGGGTGAGGTGAACAGCATGCTCTCGGAAACCGTGTTAAAGAATTTCGCCAAAAGTAAAAAGGCTAATTGGATGGGCGATCCTGCTGTGCCTCATTCTTTTACGTATGTGCCTGATGCTGCAAAGGCCACTGCTATGCTTGGCAATTCAAAGGAAGGATGGGGACAGGTTTGGCATTTGCCAACAGCAATGCCTGCGCTTAACGGACAGGAGTGGATGGAAAATATTGCCTCTGAGATGGGAGTTAAGCCGAAATTCAACGCATCTGGTAAATCATTGATAACTATACTGGGTTGGTTTATCCCGATACTGCGCGAAATGCCGGAGATGTTTTACCAGTACGACAGGCCTTATGTGTTCGATAGCAGTAAGTTTGAAAAACAGTTTAATTTTAAACCTACACCCTACGTTGTAGGTATTCGAGAAACAGTGAGAAGCCATAAAAAGTAGCAATTAAGAATTGTTTCATCTGCAATAGTTTGATGAATTTGGCGTTCTGGTTTCGTAAAACCATTCCATTATGACTAAAACCAAATCCCTGTTGCTGTGGTTTTTCCTCACAGTAGTTTTCACATTGTTGTTTTACAGGCAGTCTATTGGGCTTAACTTACTGATTTATGAGCTGCTTGTTTTGTTTAGCCTGCGTCAGAAGTTTGGATGCTTTATCCAGCCGGTTTATGCCAAAGTGCTGGTGTTTTCCTATTTGACTACCCTGATTGCTGTTGTTTTGGTAAATTCCATGCTGGCAATTGTAGTAAACCTGGTCTTTTTGCTTTTATTGGTCGCTTATTTGTCGCAGGGGCAGGAAGCCAACCTGTTCGGAGCTGCGCTTTCGGTAGCCAGAAATGGTATCATGGCGCCGTTTTCTGGGATTAAAGCAATTGGCAATGAGATGTATAGTAAAAAAGCCGGAAAAGGTTTGCAGCTGATTTACTTTTTGATTGTGCTTATTGTTGGCGTTATCGTTTTACTGCTTTTCGCACTGATTTATGCCACTGCAAGTCCATGGTTCGAAAAGCTTTCGGGTAGTTTTATTCAGCTGATATCCGATTGGCTCGAAGTTTATGATCCGGAATGGATACCGCTAACGGTGCTTGGTTTTCTGCTGGCTTCCTATGTTTTGTTTTCGGGTAAGGAATCATTTATCACACAGATTAATGAACAACCGGAAAATGTTACTTTTTCTGATCGGCAGCTAAGTGGTGCCATCCTGAATGGTGTGAAGCTTGTGCTGATGTTGCTGAATGTTTTGCTGGCTATTGTCAACTGGCTCGACCTGAAAAATGTATGGTTGTTTTTTGAATGGAATGGTGGATTCCTGAAACAGTTTGTGCACGAAGGAACTTTTTTGTTATTGTTATCAGTGGCACTGGCTTCACTGGTTTTATTGGTGATTTACAGCGAGCGCTCAAGAAGTCTTCAATACGATCGCGTTGTAAAATACCTGGCATCAGCATGGATTATTCAAAATGCGTTTTTGGTTTTGTCAGTCGGGATGCGCAACTATTGGTATATGAGCTATTTTGCGCTGGCTTACAGACGCATAGCCGTTGTTTTTGTGTTGATTTTGATTTTGGTTGGTCTGGTGTTGCTTTATCAAAAGATTCACAAGGCGCGTTCTGTTTTCTGGCTGATACGGCAGAGCAGTCTGGTATTTTTTGTTGTATTAGCACTTGCCGCTCTTCCTGATTGGGATTCGTTGATTGCACGTTATAACCTGAAAAATTATGAGCGGTCTTTTGTACATTTTGATTTTTTGATCGACCTGCCCGACCGCACGCTTGATGACATGAATCTGAGCCTGGCCGAACTCGAAAAAATTGATACAGCCCAAAAGCAATTATTTTTCCTCGAAGGGGAATATATGCAAGGAAACGAATTTTATAACGAGCTTCAAAAGCGAAAAGCGAAGTTCTATCGCAGGCACGAAAACAAATCCATCTTATCCTGGAACCTTGCAGATCACCTTGCTGCCCAAAGGCTGAAAGCAGGAACGAGTGAGTGAGATTCCAAATGCGAGAAGGGTCGGCTATTGACCAAGCTTGCTTTTATTTCTGCGATAATCTGCGAGATCTGCGGGAAATACCCTAAAATTTATCTATTCCCAAAACCTAACGAGCTATGTTAACTAATAGCACACCTTTTACGATATGTTACGATTAGTGAGTCTGTTATGAATAAGCTGCCTCTACTTATTTTATTATTGATTTAGAAAATGCAAAGCTTTTATTTCTGCGATAATCTGCGAGATCTGCGGGAAAAAAGATCATATTTATGCAATCCTAAAACCCATTTAGCCCATTATACCAAGTTAAAGACAAAAGAAAAACCCTAATGTCTTATTCCACAATCAGTTTCTGAATCCAGTTCTGATTGTTAGTACCCAACTCAATCAGGTAGATTCCTGAGGGAATTTCTTCTAAATCAAGCTGGTAAAAAGTGCTCACTACGGAGTTTATAGTTCTGGAAAGGATAAGACGTCCACTCAAATCATTAAGCTTAAGATTTAGTTTATCTTCCTGAATACTTTCGGGAATTTCAATCACAGTAAATTCCTTTGCCGGATTGGGGTAAAGTGATAAGGTATGCTTTTGATAGGTTTCCTGTCCTCCAACCGGGGCATTCAGTCCGCCTGAGTAGCAAACGATTTTGCCATTACGACCGCCAACAACCATTTCCCAGGAGTTATCTGCTGTAATATCCGGCAGCACGGTAAGTGCATCCACAGCCTGGCCAAAAGGAGCTGAGAATAGTTCTGCTCCGTCTGTGCCATCATAAAAGCCGGCATAATTACTTTGGTAGAGCGTTCCGGCAGCCAGATCATCGCGCAGGTCGCCGGTTATGTCGGGAATACGCTCCACGTTCCAGGCTTTATCGGGCATGGATTTGGCAAAGAGCTGATCTCCGGTTTGGCCGTCATAAACAATCAATGAGGTTCCGCTGTAGGCCATGGCAAAATCTGTGAAGCCATCATCATTCATATCACCTACTGGTATCAGACGCAGGATGATGTTATTGCCTGCAAAGCCCTGAGCCAGCATATTGCCATTGGTAGCATCGAGCAAATAGAGCTGTCCGTTGAAGCTGCCTGCCACCACATCTTTCACGCCATCCGCATTGATATCGTCGAGTTGTGCGAGTGCCCACACCGAGGTGCCCGAAGTGGGATAAGTCCACAAAATACTGCCATTGCTTCCGTTGATGGCTTTGGCAAAGCCTTGTGTTTCGCCGGCATCGCTGCAGCCTGCAAGGGCGTCAGGGATGTCGTCGCCGTTGATGTCGGCAATGGCTTTCACGGCGAAGCCTGCACCGCCCAAAAAGGCTTCCCAAATGACCGATCCGTCCAAACCATCGAGGCAATAAACCCTGCGTGGACCATTGTTGTCCTGATTATTACCTGATGCTGCCAACACATCCGGAATCTCATCGCCGTTGTAGTCGGCACTGGCGTCCACCTGATACACCCAGCCGCCACCGCCATAGTTGGCTGTGCTGTGTTTCCAGATTTGTTGTCCGGTTTTGCCGCTCAAGGCAACAATAGAGCGATCGCCCCAGGCAGTGCCGGCAATCACGTCTTGGTAGCCGTCATTATTGATGTCGGATATGATATCCAAAGCATCCTGCTGATAAACTGCTCCCGAATAAATCTCACGTTCCCATAAAATTTGTGAAGCGCCTGAAGCATTACCATTAAGGGCACGGATGATATTGTCTTCGGTGCAAGCGATCAGGTCGCTTTGGCCGTCGCCACTGATGTCGGCAATGGCGCGCATGGCTTTCGGACTCCTATCATAATTCTCTGGTACCTGAAACGACCACAGTTGTGCACCAATTTCGAACGACTGTGTAAGTGCGCTGCCTTCGAGTTGAATAGGATAGGGGCTGTCAGATCCATTGTTGGTAATGAGTACTGTAGCGCTTTGATCGCCTTCGGATTGAGGAAAATACCATACGATTAATTCCACCATACCTAAAGGAGAAATATTGATGGGGATTTGAAAAGTGGGTTCCAGATAGAAGTGTTCCACATAAAGATCAAGATCATCAATGCTTAGGGATTCATCTCCATAGTTCTGCAATATGATGTGCTGTTTTTTACTGGCTTTTGTCCGAATGGTTTCGAAGTCAACGAGATCGAATTCGGCAACAAGGGTAGAGCCATCAAAAAGTCCGTGTCCGCTTAGCTCCACTGCAACTGAAGGATTGATGGGATCGTTAGACGAAATCAGCGCTTCGCCCTCAAAAAAGCCATGTTCAGTGGGAGTAAAAACCATTTCGATTTCGGTGTTCTCCCCTGCGCCGATAGTCACAGGAAAACTCACATTAGCTGTTACCGGCAGGTCGTTGGCGAAAGTTATCTCGCTGATTTCGAGGGGTGCAGTGCCATTATTGAAAACACTCATCTGCCAGCTGTTGCTCTCGCCAATGGTAGTATTTGGAAATTGAAAAGCGGTTTGTGGCAGGGTGATGGCCGGTGTGCCGGCACCTGAAAGATCAACTTTGTAGAGGGTGCTGTTCCCTCCGAGGGGTCCGTCAACATACCACAGGTAGGTGCCGTCGAACACAATGCCCGAAGGTTTTTCGTTTTCGCAGGCTTGCGACTCGATCAGAGTGCCATCGGCAGTGGTTTTGTATAGTGTATTGGCATTGTAATCTGCAAGCCACAGATCGTTGTCTTGCAGACAAACATCCCAAACTTGATTGTTGGGAGGTGTGAATTGCGAAAGGATATTTCCGGTTTCGTCAATTTCGTAAACCGTTCCGGGATCAGGGTAATAAGTCGAAACCCAGAAGCCGTCTGTTTTTGCTGCTATTCCCGACATATATTGATCGGACAGGTCAATCTGTGAGAGTATTTCGCCCGAGAGGCTTAGCTCCAGTGCATAAGCTGTGCTGCTGTTTTCGCGATCCAGTATCCAGATACTGCCATCTTTAAACGTCATGCCATAGCTGTCGCCAATTGCTGCATTTGAAAAAAGCAGACTTGCAATCCCCGAAGCAGGATCAAACTGATAAATATTACTGCCATTACTGCCGTAAATTCCAAAATACAGCATGTTGCCATCGGTAGCTAAACCCGATGCTTTTCCGGGAATGTCATAACTGGCTACAATCGTCCAGTCGGCTTTTACTTGCCAGCCAAAGACCATCACAAGGAGTAAAATAAGGTAAGTCTTCTTCATAATGCGTTTGGTTTTGTTTATTCATCTAACAGGAACAAAGTTAATTCAAAATTGCTGAAATTTCCAAAATACGGAAAAATACGTACTAAATTGGAAACATTTTCTATAAATTGTTGTTTATAATATAATATAACTTACATAAAATAAGTTATATATAGAATACGGCATGTGTATTGTTTACAAAAATGAAATTTTGAATTCTATGAAAAAGCATCTGATATTTATTGTAGCCCTAGGTTTGTTTTTTGCGTCATGTAAAAAGGACAGACAGCCAGTAGAGGAAATTTTACCGCAATCAATGGAAAATATGGAAGTTCCCGCCGATTTCAACTGGAAAACTACTACAGATTACCAGTTTGAAGTTCGTTCAGCTTTGGATGGATTGCTTATTTTTACAAACGGTAATGGCACTACCTATCACACGGCAAACCTGAATGCAGGAGAAACGTATGAGGTGAAACTTACCTTGCCAGCCTATTTGCAAAGCATACAGCTAAAGCAGATGGGGCGGATCAAAGAAGTGAGTCTTGCCAGCGGTCTCTTAAACGTTGATTTCTAGTATTAACCAACAGTAAATTAAAATCACGACCATGAAAAACCGAATTACTATATATTCTAAGTCAGCAACAACGCTTTTATTTTCGCTTTTACTATCTGGCCAGGTGAGCGCCCAGTCTGCGATCACCGAAATTGCTGCCAGCATTTCCGAAACTATAGAAAGCACTACCTATTCTGAAAACGGAGCCACAGGTTCATCGCTGGCATCCAATACCTTTACGTATCGCTATGGCGATGCATCGGGTTACAACGACAACCAGCTCAGTTTAGATGCTTTTGAAGCAGGAGGCTATGGCTATCGCTACGAAGGAGTGCCCGTTGAAGTATTTTTCAGACGCGTTGACAATAGCACGGTATCAGGGGTGCGTGATCTTTTGTTTTATTTTGGGAATCGCAATAACGCTGCAATCAACCTTAAGGCATCCTATCAAGAGGATATGGAAGTAGCCTTTACGGGTAATTCAAATCTCTTTCGGGGCTCCGACAATCTATTCTCCAATGGTGGAGATAACAATGGCAACAACAACAATATCGAACGTCTTGATGTGGTTGTGAGTGCCGGAATCAATCTTGTTTCGGCCGAAGCACAGGGCTTTGCTATCATGGAGCGCGGCAATGTGAATCAGCATGATGCTTTTGTGGTGGCAGTGATTTTGTCAGTGGACGGTGTCGGAAATCCGTCAGCCTATTCTGATGTCATCAGGCTTGGCTCGTCTGATTATGGATCAAGCAATCCCATCGCTGGACAAACCTCTGTGGTTTTGCGTCGCGATGGTGCTGTGGAGCCACTCAAAGTGAGTACCACACTTGGTAATCAGGGTATTGGCGGTGTGATGTTTAAGTTCAGCGATTTTGGACTAAACAACGGCCAAACCGTTTATGGCTACTCCGTTACAGGAGGCGATTTTCCGGCTGGTGGCACAGGTGCCGATATGGTGGATTATACCAATGCTACTTATTTTCCATTGAACACCAATGGAACGACTGCCGGACAGGGTGGCATCGACATGATTGCCCTCACAGGTATTGTGAGAGAAATTAAACTCGAAGGAAATGTTTATAATGATATTACGGGGCTCACCAACAATTTGGTGGATGGTGATGCGCTGAATGAAATTGATGGAACGCCATTGGTAATAAATTTGGTTAATGACCAAAATAAGGTAGTTCGCACCACCCCTGTGGCTGCTGACGGAAGTTTTGGTTTTGATGGCGCACCGCTTGGTAACCTTCAGCTTCAGTTAGGGTTAACAGCAGGTACCATCGGACAAGCACCTCCAGCAGTTGATTTGATTCCGGAATGGGCCTATGTAAGTGATGTTGCCGGAACAGCTGCCACGCCAGCAAATAATCAGGGTGTGATCAGTATTTCGGTAGGAGCATCCAATATTTCAGGACTGGATTTCGGCGTGCAAAAACGTCCTGTAGCCGATGAGGAGAGCCTCGCTGTGCAACAAAATCCGGGAGGTAACATTTTCGTTGATTTACCAGCAACGGCTTTTGGTGGCAGCGATTTTGATGGAGGTAGCGTTACGGCAATAAAAATTAACAGTTGGCCTGTAGGTGCCGATGCCATCAAAGTGAATGGAACAACATACGACTTTTTAAGTTTTCCGGCAGAGGGAATTACTATCCCAACAGATGCTAATGGCAACCTGCAACAGTCGTTTGAGATCGATCCTGTGGATGGCGATGTTTCGGTGGTTGTTGAATATTATACTTTAGATAATGCCGGATCGTTGAGCGCATTGCCCGGAAATGTTGTACAACCGTTTACAAGTGCGCCTGTAGTGATAGAAAATCATTATCCCGCCACAGGCTATGGCACACTGGCTTTTGAAGATTTGTGGCCTGGTAAGGGCGACTATGACTTTAATGATGTGGTGATTGATTATCGCTTTACGATCATCACCAACGGACAAAACAAAGTTTCAACTGTTGATGCTGTGTTTATCCTGAAAGCCTTTGGTGCTTCCTACGAGAATGGCTTTGGTTTTCAGCTTGCTCCGGCCATCGACCCGGCAGCTATTACCGTTAGCGGATACGAATTGACGGAAGATTTTATCACCCTCTCGGATAATGGCACCGAAGCCGGCCAGAGCAAAGCTACGATCATCGTGTTTGACAATGCGTATAATCAGATGCCGTATCCAGGAACAGGAATTGGAGTCAACACTACACCCGATGCGCCTTATGTGCAGCCTGATACCATGCGTATCAGCATGACTTTTGCTCCTGATACCTATACCTATAATCAACTTGATATTGGGAATTTCAACCCTTTTATCATCGTGAACAAAGACCGCGGAACAGAAGTGCATTTACCCGATTACCTGCCTACTGATTTGGCCGATATAAACAGGTTTGGACAATGGGAGGATGCATCCGATCCGGCAACAGGAACTTATTACAAAACCGTTCAAAACCTGCCCTGGGCCATCCATATCTACGAGCAATTTGATTATCCTATTGAGAAGCAGGAAATCCTGTGGGCACATCTCAAGTTTGCCGACTGGGCCACCAGCGGTGGCGTTTTGTTCCCCAACTGGTATCAAAACCTGGCAGGTTTCAGGAACGAAAGTTTGATTTATCAGGTTCCGGAGAATTAAAAGAAGCTAAAGCAAACGTATTGAGGGAGCATTTAAAAGGCGTCTGAAAGTCGACATCTCGACTTACTTCGGCATAGGTCGACAGGCCTGCCTTCCAGCAGTTGGCAGGCAGGCTCACCACAAGCTCGTCGAAGGGAGCCTGTCGAAATGCGGTGTATCGAGCTTGCCGAGATATAGTTCAACCGGGAGTTCTTCCGATAGCTATCGGAAGGGCAATTCATGACACATGAACCCTTAATTATTATAGCCATGTGCTTTGTTATCTATTGTTTAATTCTCTCTTTAATCAAAATTATTTGAATTAATCAATGCAATTCTCGTTTTTTAATTGGCATTGCAAAAAAGTGTAAAATAAAAAACAGAACCCTTTCCTTGTTCACTTTCTGCCCATATTTTTCCACCATGGTTTTTCACGAATTCTTTACAAAGGATCAAGCCAAGACCGGTTCCTTTTTCGTTGTTTGTAACGGAGGTTGAATCGCTTTCGTCAATGCGGAATAGTTTTTCAAGTCTTTCCGGTGCTATGCCTATTCCGTTATCACTCACAGAAACAAGAATTTCTTTGGATCTTTTCTGAGCTGAAACCTTGATTTCGCCACCTTGCCTGGTAAATTTGATGGCATTTGAGATCAAGTTTCTGATCACTGTACTGATCATTGGTTTATCTGCAAAAACAGGTATTTCATGCGGTATTACTTTTTTAATCTTGATGGCTTTTTGACCGGCAATGACATCGAAGAGCATCTTGTTTTCTTCGATCAAATCCACTAAATCAAAGTTTTCGGGATTATACTCCATTCTGCCTGTTTGAGCGCGCGACCATTCCAACAGGTTCATCAATAAATCCACGGCTCGCTGTGAGGATTGCTCTATTATCTTTGCATACTTATCGATCCCCTGGTAATCCTTTTCTTTGATTTGATCAATCAGCAATTCACTAAATCCCATAATAGCGTTGAAGGGACTTTTGAGGTCGTGGGCGATAATGGAGAAAAATTTGTCTTTTTGGGCGTTGAGTTCGCGTAATTTTGCTTCACTTTCGCGAAGCGCTTCTTCAATTTGTTTGCGCTTGGAAATATCAATGGCGGTGGTTAAGAAACCTGTTTTGTTCCCAAAGTTTATAACAGTAGATGAAAAATCGAGGTATTTGGTTTCGCCACCCCTGGTGATAACTTTCAATTCATATTGAGCCGGAGCTTGCTTTCCTTCAATGCGCTTTGCTGCATTATCCATAACCTGTTGTCTGTATTCTGGTGCTACCACATCGATGGGTTTCAGGTTTTGAGCTTCTTCTTTGCTGTAGCCAAGCACACGATGCCATTCATCATTCACATAGAGATATTTTGTTCCATAGGTGTCAGCGGTAATAGAAATCAACACTTTGGCCGTATCTGCCAGGCTACGGAATTTTTCTTCGCTTTCGTGCAGTGCTTTTTCTGCCAGCTTGCGATCGGTAATTTCCTGAAGAATACCGTACCATTGGGTATCTCCATTATTAAATGCAATTGGACTTGATTCGATGCGAAACCATCGGTTTTCTCCTGTGTTAGTGAAGCGACCTTCCCAAACAAACTTTTTTCTTTCGCGTGCAGCTTCCTTATTAAGCAATAAAAAATCTTCTATTTCATCTTCGTGAATATGCCTATTCACAAAAGAAGCATCAGCCAGGGCTTTTTCGCGGCTGATTTGGAGAATATCACACCACCGGTCACTGACATATTCAAATTCCATATGTCCGTTAGCCCGTATCCAAAATATATATAGGCCTATCGGCACGTTTGCTAACACTGCATCGAAGCGCTCCACTGCCTCTTTAATTTCCTTTTCAATTATTTTGCGTTGCGTAATATCGCGGGAGATGCCCATGTAGCCAATTTTTTCATGCTTGTCGTTGAGCATAGCGCGAATAGAAATTTCTACCCAGATCAGATGTCCATCTTTATGATACTGTTCAATTTCTACTTGTACGGGTACATAATTCTTTGCCCTTTCATTTTCTTTACCCATGGCTATGGCTTTTTGAACCACTTCCTGAGCATGAGGAGTCATCGTATCCTGAATTGTCTCTCGCATAGCCTCTTCGGGAGACAATCCGCGTAGTAGATAGATTGACGGGCTTATATAGGTGAAGCGAAAGTCGTTGTCCAGCGTCCAGATCACATCTGAGCTATTCTGTGCCAGTAGCCGATATTTGCTTTCGCTTTCGCTCAATGCTTCTTCCGCCTGCTTTCATTTCTTGATGTCCTCTTGATATGATACCTTTAAGGCATCATGCTCCTGCCTTAATTCCTGTAGCTCGTTTATCAGTTCTTCTTTAGTTTTTTCCTGGCCATTCATAGTAAAGCTTTTTATCACGATGAGTTATTTTGTCCTCCTTAACATTAGCTAAAACGACGATCCGTTCACCTGCAGTTAATAAATCTAAAAACCTCTGTAATCTTCTATTTTATACATTATTACCCTGCTAAATTAACAAATACTTGGGTTATAAGGAAGGTAAAGTTTCAAACAATTTTTGCGAAACTGTAAATGAACCAACAAAAAAAACTTAAAAAATCAATGAACGCCCTAATGTCTTTATCCCTCGCTTTCCGTCCTACATCCCGATCTTTAAATAAATCCTATGCAATTTCCATAATAAATGGCCTCTGTTGGGGGATTCGCTGCATTGCGATGCGCTGAGCTTGTCGAAGTGCGATGCCCAGAGAGCTCCCTTCGGCAGGCTCAGGGCATCGCTGGACATCGCAATGCAGCGAATCCCCCAACAGAGGCCATTTATTATGGAAATTGCATGGGGTCAAAATAGGAGAAAGGAATGTGAGACGGCAAACGAGTGATAAAGCAATTGGAAGGTTCTTTGGTATTTTTGTGTTTTCAATGACAGTTTTTTTGTTCTTTTAAACAGCCTAATGCATTTGTTTTCAGTAGCGGCCAATAGCCTGACTATCCGTCATGAAGTGACAGTTTAAGTTGGAACATTTATCTTTGGGTGTACTTGGCTTGCAGCATGCTTGTTATCCAACCCGGCGAACGTATCCGCGGCAGCAGCTTTAGCTCTATCATCCTGCCTTTGTTGCATTTTGGGCAGCTAAAAACATCAAAGCAAACAAGATTCGCATCCAACAAAACCAGAACTACTACCGCCGACGACAAGCCATTGTGGAACATCCTTATGGCACGATAAAAAGGCAATGGGGGTTCAACTACATCATGACAAAGAAAACCATCCAACGCGCTTCGGCCGATGTTGGATTGGTATTCACGGCCTACAATTTACGCAGAAATTTGAATATTATTGGTATAGATGCACTTAAGCGCTTTGCATTTGCATTTATTTGTTTTTTTGCAGCCTTTTTGGCTTCATTTGAGCTTTTCTGGCGAAGGCAAAAAAACAATCACAAAAATTGATTGAAAATTTGCCATCCTTACAACGTGAGTATTTGCTATCTTAGCTGTGTAAAAATGTATTGAAACAAAAGAAAACGGAGGTTTTTAGACGGACTGCCGTTATAAGTAATAAAGTAGGTTCAGTACCATTTCTCTTTTTGGCTGTTTCCATACGTGTGGGACTCTTTTTGGCGTTTTCACTTCCCTAAAACCAAACCTACTTTACATACTTATAACAACTAATATACAACATTTTTATTAAACAAAAAAATTAATTTGAAACTTTTTACCAAAAAACGTTTTATATTTGTAACCGTTGTGCTTAATGGCAAAAGAGCATTTCGTCTACATAGATAGCGTAGATTGCTGATATTTTTGTATTTTTGAGATTATGGAAAATAAAGACTTCAATAAGGATAAACTGATTGAGTATTGGATTGCTGGCTCAGATGATGATTATGAGACAATGATTGCAATGTTTGATTCAAAAAGATTTAGTTGGTCTTTATTTATAGGACATTTGATGATTGAGAAACTTTTAAAAGCTTATTATGTCAAAGTAAAATCTGATTATCCACCTTTTATTCACAATCTTTTGAGACTAGCAGAGAAAGCGGAATTGAGTTTAACGGATGATATAAAAATGCAACTCGTGACTATTACAGCATTTAACATTAATGCCAGATACGATGACTATAAAATGAGCTTCAAGAAACAATGTACCACTGAATTTACTAAAGAGTGGATTAAAAACTTAAAAGAGCTAAGACAATGGATAAAAATATTGATACAACAATAACAAAATATTTGGATTTGATTAAAGAAAAATTCACTAATATTGAGAAAGTATATGTATTTGGCTCATATGCTAAAGGGAAATCAACTGAGGATAGTGATATAGACCTGGCATTGATTTTTTCAAATTTGGATGATTCAAAACGATTTGATATACAAGTACAACTTATGATGTTGGCAGCACAGATTGATTCAAGAATTGAACCACATCCAATTTCTTTAAATGATTTTGATTCGGGAAATCCATTTGTTGTAGAAATAAAAAAGACAGGATTTGAGGTTGCTGCATAAGCCACATAAGCACAACACATGGTATAGTGCATGCGGGTTTCAGAGGTATTCGAGCGTTTGTGTCTCGTAAAAAAGTCGGTTTAAACTGATAAGTTTTCGCTTCGTAATCCCGCACGACACCATACCATCAAACGTTATAGCCCATAGTAGGACGACACACCTGCAGAGCATCTATTGTGCGTTT
>CAZQFH010000074.1:0-13274 GCA_964592595.1 uncultured Lentimicrobiaceae bacterium
AATAGCACATCCTCTTCGAGGTTGATGGTGGTGTTTTTAATATCATAGAAAAAAGGAACCCAGAATGGGTTCTGCTATTATAGCAAAAACGTTTTTAAAAGGGTTAAAAAAACCCTGAAGAGCCTGTCCCGACTAAAATGTCGCGAAGTTTCGCTATTGGCGTGTTTTATAGCACAACCCATTCTGGGTTGATGGGTTGCTGCTGGGGCGTCTATACTACAATAACACAACCCGTTCCGGGTTGACAGGATTCGCTATACTGTTCTTGCTACAATAGCACAACCTCTTCGAGGTTGGTGGGTTATTGTACTGTTGTTTATTTGTTGCAATAACGCAACCCATTCTGCCTGTCTAACTGCGCCATGTTTATCTGCTAAAAGCAGGGGTTGATCGGATTCGCTTTTATACTTTTCTACAATAGCGCAACCTCTTCGAGGTTGATGGGATTCACTGTGCTGCTTGCTACAAAAACACAATCTCTTCTACCTCACCATCACTTTTGTGGTTTGGATTTGCTGGCCGTGCTGTAGCCGAGCCAGGTAGATGCCGGCGGATAATCCATCCAAAAGTAGGGTATACTCCTGACTGCCGGCTGTCATTGTGCCGGCTTCGTGGCGAAAAACCTCCTGTCCGGTGATGTCGTAAAGTTTCAAACTCACGGCTGTAGGTTGCGGCAGATTGAATCGTATCGTAAGGGCTTCAGTAGCCGGATTAGGATAGACAAATAATCCCCGCTCAATGGCATCAAAATTATCTTCAAACCCAACAAAATCAGGGGTTTCGAGCTGCTGGTCGGTAAAAACCCTGAACTCGCCCGCCGGCAACCATATGCTTTGCTGGGCGTCAGTTACTTCCAGGCTTTCACCACTGAAATAATCATACCAGGTGCCTGTTTCATAAAATCCGGGCACTACATCAATGCCGTTTACATCAAAATTAGCAACTACTACCACAGACATATCATCAGCTTTGAGTCGCAGCTTTTTACCTGCTCCTGTGGCTTCCAGGTTAAAATCATCGGTCTGGAATACAGGATGCGATTTGCGCAGCTCGATCAAAGCGCTGTAATAATTATACAGCAAACGTCTGTCCCAGTTTTGCAGGTAATTCCAGCGAATTGGCTTCGGACATACCCTGCAATCGTAATCGATACTCACATCGTAGCCCAGCTCGCCAAACTGCCAGATCATTTTTGGGCCGGGTACAAGCAAAAACATGGCTGCTGCAGCTGCATTGCGCTTCGCGGCAATATTGAGTTCGCGTACATCGTGATAAGGATTGCTCTGGTTGCCGTAAGTAATATTTTTGTACATCTGCCGCTCTTCGTCATGGCTTTCCATATAGCCTACCAGGTGGGGCTGGCTCCATCCACGTTGCTTGTAGCTGACCCCGGAAAAATTAGAACTGGGCAACCAACCCATCGTAGCTTCGTTATAGCTGTAATTCATATTACCCCAAAGCATCATACCATATGTAGATAGCTCTCGTTCCTCTGTATTCTCTGCAAAATGCTCCAGGATAACATAAGTCTCCGGATCTGCTTCCCAAATTTCATCGGCCATTCGCTTCAGGATACTGATGCGCTGGCTGTTGTAGGGTTCGCCATCACCCACCACATTGCTAAAGCCTTTGGTGAAATCGAAGCGGAAGCCATCCACCTTAAACTCCTCTATCCAGAAACGGTTAACGCGATCAATAAATGCCTTTGTATAGGAACTTTCGTGATCAAAATCGTAGCCCCAGCAATAGGGTTGATGCGGACAAACCTGGTTATACCAAGGGTTTTCGGCAGTTGGCTGACCATAATCACCAGCTGCAGCATCAAAATATAGCTGTACTAAAGGTGATTGCCCATAGCTGTGATTGAGCACCATATCGATGAGCACTGCTATACCACGCTGGTGACAGGCATCGATGAATCGTTTGTAATCTTCTGTTGTGCCATAGGCCTTATCGGTAGCAAAATAGAAGGAGGGGTTATATCCCCACGAGTCGTTGCCTTCGAACTCGTTGATGGGCATCAGCTCAATGGCATTCACGCCGAGGCGCTCCAGGTAATCGAGGGTATCCATTACCGTTTTGATGGCACGGGTTCCAACAAAATCACGGATATGCAATTCATAGATCACCAGTTCTTCGGGAGCAGGCCTTTCGAAATCAGTAACAGTCCATTCATACTCGGCTTGGGCGGTTTTAAAGACTGAAACAATGCCACTCGTTTTTCCTTCGGGATAGGGCATCAGGCTGGGATAAGTTGAGGAAGGGATATAGGGATCATTCCACGGATCAAGAATTTTATGCGTATAAGGGTCGGCAATGCGCAGCTCGCCATCCACAAAATACTGGTAGGCATATTCCATTCCCGGTTCCAGGCCGGTGAGTTCTATCCAGTAGCGTCCCTGATCAGGGGTGCGAAACATATAGTTGGTTTCATCGAGTTGCCAATTGTTAAAATCGCCAATAACAAAAACATATTCCTTGAAAGGCGCTTGCAACACCAGGGCTACGGTGGTGTCGTTGAGGTAGTTGATGCCATCCTTAAGCCCTGTGGGTAAGGCAGCAACTGGAACGGCAGGACGGACGAAATACATGAAACTATCCGCTACCATTTCGTTTCCGGCTGTGGCAATGGCTTTTACCAGGTTAGATCCTGTGGTACCGGCAGGGATGGTGTAGTTTAATGTATTGGATGTAGATTGTGCTACCAACTGATCATTCACAAACAGGCTGGTATTTTCGGCATCGGCAGAGGCCACTACTACCTCAAGTGATTCGTCGGGCTCGAGCAATAGCTGAGGGGCTGCAGGGCTGATGATCGTAGTAAATAGTCCTCCCTGATAGAGCTCATAAAAAATATCTCCGTTCTCAGCAGTTTTTCCTTCGAGGTAAGCCCCACCAACGGCAGCAGCACTTCGAAACACAAAAGCCAGCTGCAAAATTTCTTCGCCGGAGGGAACATCATAATAGTTGCGAATATCGGGTGATATACTCAGGGTATAGACATCTGTGTCAATTCGGCTAAGTTTGGTTTCGGGCAGGTTTTCGCCCCAGTCAGAAACAACATATTTCCAGTCGGAGCTGCTGCTGCTGTTTTCGGTAATCACGCCCGTATGTGCATACACATCGCCGGTGTAGCCTGCCAATCCGCCACTACCTTCGGTGGCATAAAAAGTGATGGTAACGGCATAGCTGTCTGTTACAAAAGTGGGATCGGCAGTGATGACCTGGGCTTGCAGCCAAACCGAGACAAATAAAAGGATAAAGGTGAGTAGTTTGCGCATGGTTTATTGTGTTAAGGCATTTTGAGTGTTTACAAAGATAAGTCAAAACACAATTTGTGCTAGTCAGCATTATAGAATAAGAATCAGATTAGGTGTGCAACCGGTTGCAAATTTAAATAATGAATGGATGGTTGAATGAGAGAATGGTTGAATGATTGAATGAGAGAATGGGGGAATGAGAGAATGGTTGAATCCCCTCCGAGAAAGCTATCTAAAGATTTCCCGCAGATTTCGCGGATTAGCGCAGATCTGTATTTCTCATTACCAGTTGTTTATTAATCTGCGAATATCAGCGTAATCTGCGGGAGATACTTACTAGTGCGGACTCAATGGCTGAATAGTTGAATGAAGGAATGATTGTATGGTTGAATGGATTTTTGAATACTACCTTTTAATCATAGTGAAATCTACATTTAGCAATTAATATTTCATCGTCCCTAACCATATAAATTAAGCGATGCTCACCATCTATTCTGCGTGACCAAAAGCCGCTGTATTTGTATTTTAATGGCTCTGGCTTCCCAATACCTGAATAGGGATTCCGGGAAATATCTTTTAATATCTCATTGATCTTTTTCAAAATTTTTTTGTTGGTCTTTTGCCAATACAAATAATCTTCCCAGGATTCATCAACAAAGATATACTTCATCTGCTTGTTCTTTTGATTTTATTGGCCAGATTGAACCAATAACCCTTGTCTTACAAGATTGAAAGTCATTTAATTTCTACTTATTTGATTCCTCAATAAGATCTTTTTCAAGCAAAAGGCCTTTCTTCAATTTTTCAATTGCATTATCAAGGCGCTGCTCATTAAGCTTGGACGATAATTCATGCTGCGTGGCTTTCAAGGAATTATATTCTGCTAAAGAGATTATAACCACACCATTATCTTTTCCGCGATTTATGATTAAAGTCTCAAAGTTTTGGGTTACATCGTCAAGATATCTTTTTATGTCCTTTCGAAAATCAGAAATTGTTGTTGTGAGCATGATAATTAGTTTTAAACGAAATATTGTACAAATATATGTACATAAATTGAACAATTAAAAAATTTCTATACCAAAAGTTTCCTTCACATCTATCTCAGGCTGCTTCGTTTCGATAAACGTTTCTGAAAATATTAGACTGTTTTTTGGGGAGAAAATTTTTGTCCTTTGCCCCCACCCTCCACCTGACAGTAGACGGGCCAATTCTTGGGGGCTCCAGCCCGGTGATATTTGAAGAGAAGGTTTGGTTTGGCCGGATAGCGCAACCCAGATAGCCTGCCTGAATGCCTCTGGCAGGCAGGGGTTGCTGCTATTGTAGCAAGTATAATGTAAGTAGGGATTTCAACCCAGACAGGGTTGCGCTATAACTTCAATTATTCTGGAACTTTTCCTTGATGAAAAGTTCCCAAAAATCAAGTGTGAGCGATGCTATCCGCCCACAGCAGCCAAAACAGCGGAAAACTATGCGGGGTTGGGTATAGGGCAATACAGGCCAAATTTTCTTTATTAAAACATTTATGGAATTACATTTTCATCTGGCGATAAGGATAGTATTGCCCTACACAAACAGCCTTTTGGGCTGCCCCGCAAGTTTTCCAGCTGTTTTAGCTGCCCTTCCCGCCGCACGCCCGCCGCTCACACCGACCTACGCACCCGACCCGATGGTGATTTGAAGAGAAGGTTTGGTTTTTGAAAAAAACATTAATCGTTTGGTTAAGCAGACTCAAAAAGCCTCCAATTTTGGGGGTTTGGGGGCAATATGGCGATGTTAAGCAAAGAAATAAGAGTTGTATCTTATGGTTTGATGAGAAGTGGGTTTAAATTTTGTTGGATTGATGGTTTTATTTCTTTTTGCTTTCCTAAATGATGATTTTCTGTTTAAATCACGTTGCAATGGCATTTAGATTAGGCCTACACATTAATTTTAGTCGTCCCTACGGGACTTTTTCTTGAATTCTAACGCGCTGACTACCCATATTTTGTCCCTAACGGGACAGTCCAGCTAGGGACAAAATATGGGTAGAATAAAAAATTACCCCTGATTATCCCAAGTCCCGTAGGGACGGCATTATTACAGCGATTGAGTGATTTTATTTGTGTTTTACCGGACAACAATGTATTTGATATTTCCATCCTTTCAATTGGCCACTTGTTATATTTTGTAAGGATTGAGTTTGAACAGAAAACAGTTAACAGCATACAGAAACTACTATTCAGGTGAAGATTTGATTAGGGTTATTGATGATTTTTAGTCGTCTCTGTTTTCGATTAAACGTTTTAATTTCTCTTTGCTTGGTAAAACAGTTTCATATTTACTCGCAAATATTTGCTCGTTATTCTCCGGCAAAGTAATTTCAACAAGTGTGTCGTTTTTGCTTTTACAAAGTATAATACCAATTGTTTTGTTTTCGTTATCAAGCTTCACAAACCTATCGTAATAATTTACATACATTTGCATTTGCCCTAAATCTTGATGGGAAATTTCTCCAATTTTCAAATCAATTAGCACAAAACTTTGTAGAATCCGATTGTAAAAAACTAAATCAACTCTAAAATGCTTTTCGTCGAAAGTAAATCGAACTTGTCTACCTACGAAAGTATAGCCCTTTCCCAATTCGAGTAAAAAATGCTCAAGCTTATTGATTATTTTTTGCTCCAATTTGCTTTCCGAATATTTTGTGCTTTCAGGAAGTCCTATAAACTCAAGGATGTAAGGATCTTTTAAAGCGTCTTTTGGCTGTTCAATGATTTGTCCTTTCTCAGAAAGTTCCAGAATTCCTTTTTTGTCGCGACTTAAAGCTAATCTTTCATAAAGTGCAGCGTCAAATTGCCGTTGTAATTCTCTTAAACTCCAATTATTTTCAACTGCTTCAATTTCATAAAATCTTCTCTCATTTTCATTGTCAATTCGCATCAGTTTAATGTAATGCGACCAACTTAAATTAAATTGCGCAGACACTGTCTGCGTTTTTGAGTAGATTAGATAAAACTGCCTCATTTGTTCTAAGTTCCTTCTGGAGAAGCCCTTACCAAATTCATTAGTAAGCTTTTGAGAAAGTTCCGTTAAAACCTGCTTGCCATATTCTGCTCTTATTTTGCCACCTTGTTCTTCGTCAACAATCATCCTACCAATCTCAAAATAAGTCTGTACCATAGTTTTGTTAATAGTCTGAACTACTGAACTTCTAGCCTCTATTAACAATTTGGCAATTCTATTGTAAAATCCATCTGAATCAACTTTTCTTAATTTATTCATCTAAACATTATTTTGACAATAGCAAAATTAAAGATTTTAATGTCACTACCTTTTCATTAAAACATACAGCAATAATACAAGTGTTGTTTTGCGATAAAGGGCTCTAAATCATAAGGCTGATTTTGGGTAAGATTTTGACAGCCCTTTGAAACTTCAACTCCCTTTTTCAACAAATTGAGTAGTGTGCACTTTTGTGAAAAGCATGACAATGGTGCCAAGCGCTTGCAAAGCAAAAAAAAAGGCTGCCTTATCAGGACAGCCTTTTTTAAGTTTAAATAAATTATGGGTTTACTGCACAATCATCTTGCGTGTAACTTTTTCAGCACCTGCTTCAACAGTATAGAAATAAACACCTGTCGGCAGTTCGTTGGCATCAATTGTCATGGTGAAGCTACCTGCTGTTTTGTAGCCGTAATCCATATGCATAACTTTCTGACCGGTGATGTTGTACACTTCCAGGTTAACATTAGCTGCATTGGCCAAACTTACCTGAATATTGGTTTCATTACTGAAAGGATTAGGGAAGTTTTGACCTACTTCCATACCTTTTACAGCAGCAATTTCTTCATTGCCAACAACGCAGAAGTCTGCATCTGTAAAATAGAAGTCTTTGATATATTTGAACTGAGTTGGGTCGATATCACTTCCGTCTTGTAATGCTTGATAAACCATAGGAATGTAATAATTACCATCCACTTCACGTGTATTAGGCGAAACACAAACGAATGTAGCATTCCACATTCCTTCTGAGAAGAGGGTTACGTTAGTTGGCTCCGCACTGCCTTCAACACAGGTTAAATCAGCTGTTCCCCAAGGATTTGGTTTCATACCACGGGCATAAACATTTGGCCGGCTATTGTCTTCCTGTTCTTCCAAATCAGTATCGTTCCAACTTACAAAGATTGTTTCGCGATCATCGGAAGCAGTAATCTGAATGCGATTATCATCACTAATGTCACCCCAGGTTCCGCGGAACTGAAGCATACTACCCATTTTTATGGCATGCCAGGTTTCGCCGCCATCTGTAGTGTAAATATCATAAGCACCCAATACATTTGGAAGACCTGTAACGATTGAGTAAGCAGTTTCAGAAGTAACACCAATTACAACAGCAATATGCAGATTTCCATTTGCATCAACAATTATGTCATGATCAAACGCTGTAGTGTAAGGTATTTCATCACGGGCTGGAAGTGGCTCCTCGTATAATTCCCCAATTTGCTCATCAGTAAGCAATCCATTTACAATACCTTCTAATCCATCAGGGCCTCCAAGCTGAATGCCTCCAAGGTCTTCCCAGCTTACGCCACCATCTGTTGTTTTGTAAATTACAGGATAATAGCCCTTGAAGCCACCAATAGCAACGGCACTTTCGTCGTCTGACACCAAACTCATATATCCAGTTTGACCATCAGCAGCAAAAGCAATTTTCACATCTGCCGGAGCACCCATTTCGGGATCAGTAAAGTGATCAACTAATTCCTGCTCATATACAAAATCATTTAAATCATCAGACCATTGCCCTTTTTGAACAATAATGCTATTTTGGAAAATATCAGCAGCCAAATCATGATTTAAATCTGTGGCAAAAACAACACCTTCTGAAGTAATTTCAAAACCAGAAGGTAACAGTTGATAAACGCCAGCAGGAGAGGATTGTAAATTTTTAGTATTTACTGATGGATCACCCATATTGGCAACACCATAACTGTATCCACCCCATCCATCGTTAGTACCTTCGAGATTAGGAGCAAAATAAACCATCCAGGATTCATCTGCTACAGCACTTGCATTTGGGTTGAATATTCCGTGGTGTGGGTAACGAGCAGCATCAGTATAGTAGGTACCACCGGCATTTTCAGTAGCTTCATATACTTCAAAATCGTTTACCCAAGTTTCTCCACCATCCAAGGAATAATCAAAACCAAGGTCGCCACTGTAACCGCCTGGATCACCAGCACCACCCATACGGTGAAAATTTGTTACTGCATTCAAGTCTTTATCATACCAAACCATAGATCGCTGACCACTGTAGTATCCATAGGCATTGGCAGAAGTACCAATATCAATGATAGAGACGATGTTTGTGTTTTTGTTTGTTGGAAGCATCACAGGCAATTCGTCCTGTTGAGCAGCAGGTACGCTCGAAGGTTTCAGCGGATCAATTGTTAAGGCGTGATTAATTCGTTTTTCGAAACGAATTTGATCACTTTGTTTTAGGGTTTGCGCAAGCAGGCTGCTACCCGCAATGAGCAAGGCTCCCATAGTAAGTAAAACTTTCTTCATTTTGTTGAGTTTTAGTGATTAATACATGAAAAATTGGATCAATTGAAGGACAAATATAATATATTTTTTAAGAGGCATAAAAAAACCGCTCCAAATGAAGCGGTTTTTTAGGTCAAGATTTTTTAGAAATCCTTATTGTACAATCATTTTGCGGGTTACTTTCTGCGCACCTGCATCTACAGTATAGAAATAAACGCCTGTTGGCAGTTCATCGGCACTGATAGTCATAGTAAATGTACCGGCTGGTTTGTAGCCATAGTCTTTAACCATAACTTTTTGTCCGGTAATGTTATAAACTTCCAGGTTTACGTTGTTGCCTTGTTTCAGGCTAACAGTAACGTTGGTTTCGTTGCTGAAAGGATTGGGGAAATTCTGGCTTACTTCCATCTGAGTGGCAGCAGCAATTTCTTCGGTGCCCACAATACAGAAATCAGCTTCGGTAAACTTAAAGTCGGTGATGTATTTGTATTGAACGGCTTCGCCTGGATCAACATCGGGAGCAACGGGCTGGTAAGTCATCGGGATGGTGTAAGCATCTCCATCGTAGAACGACATTTGTGCTGCAGCAAAGAAAGTTGCATTCCACATACCTTCAGAGAAAAGTGTTACGTTAGTAGGCGCATCGGCACCGTCAGCGCAGGTAAGGTCAGCAGTTCCCCATGGATTGGGACGTACCCCACGGATGAAGATGTTCGGACGGGTATTGTCTTCCTGATCTTCCAGATCGGTATCGAGCCAGCTTACAAATACAGTGCTGCGGTCGGGAGAAATGGTAGTTTGAATACGGTTATCTTCTGTATAATCACCTGGCCATGTGCCACGGAACTGATTGATGCTTCCAAGTTTGATACCGTACCAGCTTGTACCACCATCTGTAGTATAGATGTCGTAAGCTGCAAAGAGATTAGAAGCTGAAACAATTGAATAATCATCAGAACCTACAACACCAATTACAATACCAATATGCAGGTTGCCGTTTGCATCTACTGAGATGTTGTGATCGAAAGCAGTAGTATAAGGAATCTCATCGCGTGCAGGTAGCGGTTCTTCATACAATTCAGCAATCTGATCATCAGTAAGCAAGTCGTTTACAATTCCAGCAAGGCCATTAGGGCCGCCCAACTGAATACCCTGTGGTTCTGTCCAGGTATTTCCGCCGTCAGTCGTCTTCAAGATGATAGGATAATAGCCTGGGGAGCCGCTAATTACGTCAACAGTTTCGTTATCGCCCAGGAAAGAAATATAACCAGTTTGGCCATCTTCAGCAAAAGCAACTTGTACGTGTGATGGACGTGTAGTGGCTTCTGCTACAGGCGCATCAAGCAATTCCTGCTCAAAAATAAAATCGCCTTCAGCTTCGTCCCATTCGCCTCTGTTAAGGATTAATGATCCCTGATAAACTACCGAACTGCTCGACCAATCCTGGTTTACATCTACAACCCAAACTATACCGTCTTTGGTAAGATCATAGGCATCAGGAATGTATTGATAGAAAGGATCTTCAGTTGACTGCAGATTCTTTGTTTTGATGGTAGGATCACCAATATTAACTGAACCAAAACTGTAACCACCCCAGCTGTCAGGAGAGTTGGAACCATCGAGGTTGGGAGTGAAATACTGCAACCAGGTGTTGTTAGGATCGGTATTACCTTCCGGATTCCAAACACCATGATTAGGATAACGCGCTGCATCAGTGTAGTAAGTGCCACCAGCATTATTTTCGGCAATGTACATTTCGATCATGTTTTCCCAGGTGAGACCACCATCCATGGAAACATCATAACCCAGGTCGCCACTGTATCCACCCGGATCCAGCTCGCCACCCATACGGTGGAAATTGGTTACCATATTCAATTCGGGCACAGCCCAAACGATAGATTTCTGTCCGCCACCATATCCATAGCTGTAGGCATTGGCTGAAGTACCAATATTGATAATGCTCACAATATTGGTGTTTTTTGTTGGAGGAACAACAGGTGTGTCAATTTCCTGACTGGCTACAACTGTTGAAGCTTTTGCAGGTTCCACACCCACCATCATTTTGTCGATGGCTTTGTGTTCGGATAAATCCTGTTTAAGGTTGAGGGTTGACTGAGCTGTTGCCATCAGGCCTAAACCCAGTACCAGACTCAAAAGTACAAGTTTTTTCATAAGATTAAAATTTTAGTTAACACTGAAAAAATTACTGTTTTCGCGATACAAATATAATAGACTTTTTAAAGTAGCGCAAAAAAATGGCCTGCCCGAAAAAATATTTCGGGCTGACCAAGGTGTTAACTAAAAATAACTTATGAGCAGCTTATTGCACGATCATCTTGCGGGTTACCTTGCTGTTAGCGGCTTCCACGGTATAGAAATAAACGCCTGTTGGCAGCTCGTCGGCACTGATTGTAGTGGTGAAGCTACCGGCATTTTTATACCCAAAATTTTCGGACAATACCTGTTGACCTGTGATATTGTAAACCGAAAGTTTTACTTCGCTGGCTTTTACAAGTGAAACTGATATTTGTGTTTCCCTGCTAAAAGGATTAGGGAAGTTTTGACTTACAGCAGCAACAGCTTCCATACTTAATTCAGTATTAGCCGTAATGGCGTAAGTTTTTACGAAATCGGGGATATAATAGAACTGCACAGGAAGATCTACATTTTCCTCAGTAAGTTTTTGATACACCCATGGAATAGTAACCTGCACAATGTTGTCGCCCATGTCTTCGGTAAATACATAATAAGGCATGGTGGCCCAGTTGGCGGTCCACATGGCTGCTGAGAATAAAGTAACATTTACAATTTCTTCGCCATGTGTTCCGTTTTCTCCCATATAAGGGAAAAACTCACGGAAATAGATATCAGGGCGTTTGTTGTCTTCTGCATCTTCGATATCGCTATCCAGCCACGAGAAGAAAACAATAGAACCATCCCAGGTAGTTGAAATCTGAGGACGATTGTGATGTGAAGTTGGAGCAGAGGCGTCTCCAAATGGGGCTTCGAACTGAATTAGGTCGGCCAGTTTAAATGCGTTCCAGGTTTCGCCACCGTCAGTTGACCAGATATGGAAATTAGTCATAAATCCAGTACCAGTAGATATAGTACCAGCTTCCAGGTCAGCATTTAAAATAGTACCTGAAAGATGAGGATTTCCCCAGGCGTCAACTAAAAAGTCCATAGTGTATCCCATATAATATGCGATTTCGTCACGTGGAGGAACTGGTTCCGGGTCAAAAAGGGCAGTAAGTGCTTCGTCAGACAAAGCTTCTTGAATAGCTGCTAATCCAGCGGCACCACCAAGTTGCACTTCGATAGCATCTGACCAGGTTTCGCCACCGTCGGTAGTTTTGTAAAGCACCGGATGATAAGAAGTATAAGGCAGTGTTTCTTCAAGATTGGTAAGCAAAGCGATATAACCATTTTGACCGTCAGGTGCAAAAGCAATTTCTATGTCGTTGATACCATCTTCTGTATTCACAGGCACATCAATAGATTGAAAAGTGTAATTAATTTCACCTGAACTTGGATCATAAATTCCTTTACCTATTGTGATGCTTCCTCCATAAGTTGATGTAATTCCATCCCAGTCAGATACTAACTCATCAACAAAATAAACAACACCTTGCTGGGTTACGTGGAAAGCACTTGGCAAAAACCATCTACTATCATTATCTGTAGCCCATTCATCCTGCCACTGCGTGGCGCCAGGTGCAAAAGGAGCTGTTCCAACTGTTAAACCACCCCATGAACCTGAAATTCCCTGACTACCATCCAATAATGGAGCCACATAAGTATGCACTGCATTGGCTGGATCAGTATTTCCTTCTGGGTTAATAATACCACCCTGAGGATACCTGGCATTGCTGCCACCTATTTCAGGATCATAAGTAGTAATATTGTTTTCCCAGGTTAAACCTCCATCTGTGGAAATATCATAAGCAAGATGTCCTGAAGTTGGCAATTCCTGTCTGTGTGTAAAAATAACTGTGTTCAGGTTATTGTCAACCCAAATACTGGCTGTGCGGCTATCAACATAAAAGCCATATGCGTTTGCCGAAGTTCCAATAGGAATTTGGGTTACGATATTAACATCGTTAGGAATAGTTACCTGTGGCAGTTCAGTAGCGACAGGAACATTGCTTGTCTTCGTGGTTTCCTCTATACCAACAAGCATTGCAGCTTTTGCGGGTTTTATTTTCAGGTCTTGTTTTGATTGTGCCTGCAGACCCAAACCAAACAATCCGAAAACCGCCAGGGAAAGTAGTACTTTTTTCATGTTTAAAGATTTAATTAATATTATGAGAATAATTCTTTGCATTCAAAGTTAGATTGTTCATCGGATCAACAGATTTTTTTGGGCAAACGGCTCTTAATATAAAGTTAACGGCAAGCTGTATGTCAATAACCTCAAGGGTTAGCAATAGATTAGTACCTTATCTTTAAAATTAGTGTATTTTTTGGCATAATATTCAATAGCAA
>CAZQFH010000075.1:0-13070 GCA_964592595.1 uncultured Lentimicrobiaceae bacterium
CAAAACTCCATGATGTTAACACCTTTAGAACCCAATGCGGGACCTACTGGTGGAGAGGGGTTAGCGGCTCCTCCTTTGATTTGCAGTTTAATTAATCCGCTTACTTCTTTTGCCATTGTTTAATCCTTAATTAAATCGTTAATCAGGAAGTTTGGTGCATCCTGCTAATTATTCTTTTTCCACTTGCATAAAACTGAGTTCAAGTGGCGTTTTGCGACCAAAGATTTTTACCATAACCTTCAGCTTTTTCTTTTCCTCATTGATCTCTTCGATCACACCACTAAAACTGTTGAACGGTCCGTCGGTAACAGTCACGGTTTCACCGATAATAAATGGAATGTTAACTTCTTCGCCCATCTCGGCCAATTCATCAACTTTTCCAAGTATACGGTTCACCTCTGACGGACGCAGCGGATCAGCTTCTCCTTTTGTTCCAAGAAACCCAATAACATTAGGAATATTCTTAATGATATGTGGGATTTCACCTGTGAGAATGGCTTCAATCAAAACATAACCAGGAAAATAGTTTCGCTCTTTGCTGATCTTTTTTCCCTTACGAATCTGATACACCTTCTCAGTTGGTATGAGTACCTGAGAAATCTGTGATTGCAAACCCATACGATTAATTTCGGATTCAAGGTATTCTTTTACCTTCTTTTCCTTGCCACTGATCGCACGGACTACATACCATCTTTTTTCTACCGGTTCACTCATGCTGATTAAAAACTTGAGAGTTAGCTAATGCACACTTAGATTCAATTTCTGACATCTTAAAACAGTTTATAAAAACTGTCGAGAATTGTCTGAAAAGATTTATCCATCAGAAATACCACGAGGGCAATTATCAGGGAAGCAATGGATACAACTATAGCACTACTTTGAAGCTCACTCCATGTGGGCCACGACACCTTTTGCATCAATTCGGTGTAACTTTCTTTTGCGTAGTTTACAATACTAATCTTTGACATTGAATCTAAACTTTTAGTTGCACGGGTGGTAGGAATCGAACCCACAACCAACGGTTTTGGAGACCGCTACTCTACCAATTGAGCTACACCCGTGTGAAGCGTTCAAAAGGTATCTCCCTAATTTTAGAAGGATACCTTTTGTTCGCTAAATATTGTGAATAGCACTATTTATTCCAAAATTTCAGTTACCTGACCGGCACCAACTGTACGGCCACCTTCGCGAATAGCGAAACGTAAACCTTTAGTCATAGCAATGTCAGCGATCAATTTAACTTCGATAGTGAGGTTGTCGCCAGGCATTACCATCTCAACACCGTCTGGAAGCATAATTTCACCAGTTACGTCAGTTGTTCTGAAATAGAACTGAGGACGGTATTTGTTATGGAATGGTGTGTGACGTCCACCTTCTTCTTTTTTAAGGATATACACCTCGGCTTTGAAATGTGCATGTGGTTTCACTGATCCAACAGCAGCGATAACCATACCACGACGGATTTCGTCTTTATCGATACCACGGAGCAACAAACCAGCATTGTCACCAGCTTCACCTCGGTCGAGGATTTTACGGAACATCTCAACACCTGTAACAACTGATTTGAGTTTTTCGGCACCCATACCAATAATATCTACAGGATCTCCAGTGTTGATAACACCCGATTCGATTCTACCAGTAGCAACAGTACCACGACCTGTGATTGAGAATACGTCCTCGATTGGCATCAGGAAAGGCTTATCCTGATCACGCTCTGGAAGTGGAATCCACTCGTCGCAAGCATCCATGAGTTCGTAAATCTTTTCTACCCATTTTGGCTCTTTGTTAAGACCACCAAGGGCAGAACCTTGAATAACAGGAGTGTTGTCACCATCAAATTTGTAGAAAGTCAACAGATCCCTGATTTCCATTTCTACGAGTTCGAGCAATTCTTCGTCGTCAACAAGGTCAACCTTGTTCATGAAAACTACCAAACGAGGCACACCCACCTGACGAGCAAGAAGGATGTGCTCACGAGTTTGAGGCATAGGACCATCAGTAGCGGCAACAACAATAATTGCACCGTCCATCTGAGCAGCACCAGTTACCATGTTTTTTACGTAGTCAGCGTGACCAGGACAGTCAACATGAGCGTAGTGACGTTTTTCAGTTGTGTACTCTACGTGAGCTGTATTGATTGTGATACCCCTTTCTTTTTCTTCAGGAGCAGCATCAATGGAGTCGAAAGATTTATATTCAGATAAACCTTTATCAGCCAAACAGAGCGTAATAGCAGCTGTGAGCGTAGTTTTGCCGTGGTCAACGTGACCAATAGTTCCAATGTTAACGTGTGGCTTGGACCTTTCAAATTTTTCTTTAGCCATATCTACTTTGTTTTATTTAAGGTGTTTTGTAATAAATTTTAATCGAGCCAATGATGAGATTTGAACTCATGACCCCTTCCTTACCAAGGAAGTGCTCTACCCCTGAGCTACATCGGCAATTGAGCGGGAAACCGGGCTCGAACCGGCCACCTACAGCTTGGAAGGCTGTCGCTCTACCAAATGAGCTATTCCCGCTTAAGTTAGTGGGGGAGGAAGGATTCGAACCTCCGAAGGCTGCGCCAACAGATTTACAGTCTGCCCCATTTGACCGCTCTGGTACTCCCCCTGGATTTTTCAGTAAACTTACATGAGCCGGTGGAGGGATTCGAACCCCCGACCAGCTGATTACAAATCAGCTGCTCTGGCCAACTGAGCTACACCGGCAAGTGTAAAAAGAACGTATTTAATTGCCTTTGTGGGTTTCAAAAAGGTCTGCAAAAATAGACAGTTTAATTTTATCCACCAAGTAATTTAGTGAAAAAGTAATATAATTTTATATTTACTTAAATAAACGCTCTGTAAATCAGATTTTTAATGTGATATTAAAAAACAAGAATCACTTGTCTGTTATAGGAAGATATGGGTTTTTTAAGCTAAAAATCCCAAGGTAGGCCATTGATTTACAGACAAGCGATTTCCTATGAGGTAAATATGGTATTATTTGGTAAATTTTCCTTTGTGCTTTTCAAGTTGTTTCTTTAATGCATCTATTGCTGCATCGGCGGCTTCTTCAAATGATTTACTTTGTTTGCTGGCAAACAGATCATTACCCTTTAATAAAATCCTGATTTCGGTGATTTTGTTGTCGGGAACGTCAGTGTTTTCAAGCTTTAGCGTTACTTCGGAGCCAATCACTTCGTTGTGTTTGTTCGAGAGCTTTTCAATTTTGCTTGTGATAAAGTTTTCCAACTTTTGATCTGCTTTGAAATGTACGGCATTAATGTTTACTTTCATGATAAACCTCCTTTTATTAGTTAGTTAACCCAATGGATGGGCTTGATGGTGAATTTTCTTTAAGTGATCTATGGTGTTGTGTGTATAAATTTGTGTTGCTTCCAGGGAGCTGTGACCAAGCAGTTCCTTTATCGCCAGCAGGTCAGCTCCGTTATTTAATAGATGAGTAGCGAATGTGTGTCGCAAGGTATGAGGACTTACCTTGAGTTTTCCGGAAATGCCCAATACACTTGAAGCCACTGCACGTCTGACGAGTTCGGGATAGCATGCACCAGCTTTATTGGTTACAATAAAACTCCCGAAATGCTCACAACTGAATTGAGCATTGCGTTTTTCCAGGTAAGTTTTCATTAGCGCAGCTAATTTAAAACCAAACGGAATAAGCCGTTCTTTATTTCTTTTGCCATGCACTTTAATCAAAGCTGAACTAAAATCAATGGAGTTGTCTTTGAGCTGGCATAATTCAGCCCGGCGCATACCGGTTTGATAAAGCAATTCAAAAATAATGTAGTCTCTTAACCCGGCGAAATCGTTAGGTAACTCATTTTGAATTGTTTCGAGAAGGTTTTCGGGGATAAAGTCGGGAACTTTTTTCGAAGTTTTGAGCGATTTGAGTGTGGCAGCTGGATTATCAATTAGTTGATGTCGTTGTTCGAGAAAACGATAGAAAGCCCTGATAGCCGATAGTTTTCGGTTAATCGTACGTGCTTCGAGCTTGCTTTTGCTAAGATGGATGGCGTAGGAGCGTATGACCGATTTGTTGATTGCTTGCAAAGATCGCTGATCAAAATTATCCCGAACGTAAGCTTCAAAACTATTCAAGTCAGAGGCATAGCTTTTTATCGTGAGATCAGCTGCTCTTTTTTCGGTTTCCAAAAAGCTTAGAAAGTCTTGAATCATGGTCAAAAAAAAACTTTGATGTAAATATAGTAAAGATCTATATAAATATCAAAGTTTTTTTGATTCTTGAAAAAAAAAACGAACTAATTTTCTTCTTGCTGACGCAGTTGCTGAATGTAAATCGCTTTGAGTTTCTGCTCACGATTCACCACAGATGGTTTTGTGAATTTTTGACGGTTACGAAGTTCTTTAACAACTCCGGTCTTCTCAAATTTGCGCTTATACTTTTTCAGCGCACGGTCGATGCTTTCGCCTTCTTTTACAGGAATAATGATCATGTTTAATACACTCTCTTTCTTTAAGGTTATTAATTATAATTCGGGGCGCAAAAATAATGGTTTTCAGTTTAAATCAAAAATTTATTATGAACTTATTTTTGATTTATTCTTCGGGATGAAGATTTTCGATCAGGAAATTTGTGATTTTATCAAAAACATGTTTGCGTGTATTACCACCATAAATCCCATGATTTTTGTTGGGATAAATCATCAGATCAAATTGTTTGTCGGCTTTAACAAGGGCTTCAATTAGTTCCATTGTATTCTGGTAATGCACATTGTCGTCGGCACTTCCATGAATCAACAGGTAATTACCCTTGAGTTTATCAACATGATTGATTGGAGAATTGTTGTCGTAACCTTCGGGATTGTCCTGTGGTTTTTGCATAAAGCGTTCGGTGTAGATATTATCGTAATAGCGCCAGCTTGTTACAGGAGCAACTGCAACGGCGGTATTAAATTGATCTGCTCCTTTTGTAATTGCTGATGTTGCCATAAAACCGCCATAGCTCCAGCCATAGATGCCAATGCGATTGCCATCAATATAAGGAAGGCTGCTGAGGTGTTTTGCGGTCGAAATCATATCTTCTGTTTCGTATTTGCCTAATTCTTTATAGGTCATTTTTTTGAATGTTTCTCCTCTTGCGCCTGTTCCCCGATTATCTACTGAAATCACTACAAAGCCTTTTTGTGCCAATAGCTGATGCCAGAAATAGTCGTTCCAGCCCCATGAGTTCATCACTGTTTGAGCACCAGGGCCTCCATACACATAAAGTAAAGCCGGATATTGTTTGTTAGGATCGAAATCGGGGGGCAGGATTTGCCAGGCATTCAGATGAGTTGAAGTTCCATCAGGCAACACAACGTCAGGGTGCTCGAAACTAAAAAAGGTTTTCGGACTTAGCTTATATGCTGCAAGTTGGATTTTTAGTTTATTATTATCTTCGAGTACCCTAATCAGCTTTCCTTTGCTATTGCGCAAGTTGTAAACAGGAGGTTCGTTTGCAGTGCTGTAAGTATGGATAAAATAACTGAAGTCTTTACTGAAATTAGCGCTGCTGGTACCTTCGTCCTCAATTATCATGTTTATTTTTCCTTTCAGGTTTACGGATAGCATTTGTCTGTCCATAGGTGAACTCAGTGCTTGCTGGTAATATATTGTCTGGCTTTTAGGCTCGAATCCATACACTGCAGTGATATCATGTGGGCCAGAAGTAAGTTGCCTGACGAGTTGTCCGTCCATACCATATAAATAAAGGTGATTATGACCGTCTTTTTCGCTGCTGATCACAAAATGTTTGCCATCTGGAAGGAAATTTAGGTTATTTTCAATTTCAATGTACCAGGGATTTACTTCTTCGTATAGTGCACTTACAATTCCGGATTGCGTATTTGCTAATAAAATTTCCAATCTATTTTGTAACCTGTTGAGGCGATAAACGGCAAGCTGATCAGCCTGAGTAGTCCATTTGATACCGGGAAAATAAATATCTGTCTCTACACCGGTGTCTATTTGCATTTGTTTACCACTTTCAACATCAACAACATGAATCGTTACCAGGCTGTTATCCTCCCCGGCTTTTGGGTATTTATAGGTGTACCATTCCGGATAAAGTCCGGTGAAGAGTTCCATTTGATACAGTTTAACTTTACTTTCATCAAAGCGATAATAGGCGATGGTTTTGCTGTCGGGCGACCAGAAAAAGCCTTTCGTAAAGCCAAATTCTTCTTCATAAACCCAATCTGTCGTTCCATTAATAATGGTATTGAATGCGCCATCTTTAGTGAGTTGTTTTTCTGTTAAGCCATCCAAAGCAGTAACAAAAAGGTTGTTGTCGCGCACAAAAGCTACATTTTTGCCATCAGGTGAAAATTCGGCAAGTTGCTGTTTGCCATTGTTCGATAGGAGATACAACTTCCCGCTTTCCAATTCGTAGATATAATAATTCGATTTGGACGAATGCCTGTAAATAGCTTCTGTTTCGGTGGGAATGAGTAGCTTGGTTTCGTCCGGACTCATTTCGTAGCTTCCCATTCGAATAGGGGTATCCGAGCCTTCCGGAATCAGCTTTTTGGTGTTTAACAAGGTTTTTACTTTTTCACCATCTTTATAAGTATAAACATTTAAGAGGCTATCTTCGAGCACGGCATAGGTGGCACCATCGTTCATAGGATTGAGGCCGCGAACCATTTTGGGATAAAACTTTCCGGACGACCAAATGTCGCTCATGGTAATGGTTTTACCTTTTTCCTGTGCTTGAAGCAAGGTGGAAAAACCAATTAGCAAAGCTGCAATAAACAGTGATTTAAAAGTCTTCATAAATTAGAATTTGGATTTTGAAACACACAAATCTTTAGCGGAAGCGAATTTAAAAAGATTTCGTTAATTCTCAATGTATCAGCGACGATTTGAAACAATGAAACAGTTAACGGCTAAAAATCCTTGCAGCAATGTATAAAACCGCTATTTTTGCAAAAAAATCGGGACGTTAGCTCAGTTGGTTTAGAGCGCATGCTTGACAGGCATGAGGTCACTGGTTCGATTCCAGTACGTCCCACGTTGATATACAAGAAGTTATAAGTTGATATTCTAATTCATCCCATTTTTGGTTGACTCTTAGTTGACTTTTTCTGCATAACATACTTCAAAATTTCATCAGTCTTAATTGTTTAAAACTATTTGTGTTTGTTTGTTTATAACTGTTTATAACAACTTATATCAGTTTATTTTTGCGTTAAACAAACTAAACTTATCACGATGGAAAACGAAGCAGTTTATATTTTCGATCATTTTACCTATTATGATTCAAAAGATTATATAATCCGAGCTAGCGATGTTAAAAAACACGGCAGGAAATCGGTATTTCCAAAAAATGAATTAGATGAATTTCCCATTGTCGCTCGTGGATTTGCGGCTTATTTGATACATAAAGGCTTTACCAATAATGAAGTAGGAGAGCCTATAAGCATGGTAATAAAGTTGCTCACAAAAGTAGGCGCCTATGAAAAATATTTCAAAGAGCAAACCCAAATGAAAATAGAGTACTACCAAAGTCTTCCAGAAGAAATTGATTCAAAGGAATTATTTCGGAAGGTTATAATGAGCCACTTGGAGAAAGAACAAGAATATCTGAATGATTCACTTGAGCTTTTTAATGAGAATGATTCCAAATACGGAAAAGTAAAACAAGCAATGATTAAAGCATATTGCGAAGACTATCTTAACTGGGTTGATAAAAAGATTTCAAAGAAAAGAGGCATCACAACACTAAATTTACGAAATGATATCAAAGAGCAGCAGTTAAAAGAAATCGCTGATTATTTGGTAAAACATAAAGTCATACCAATAGAGGACAAAGAGCTTTTTTTAATAATTTTTCAAGGGTTCACGGTTGACCGAAAAGTTAGATGGAGCCCAGCGCATGGAAATAAATCTTCACTATTTGCCTTGATTTATAACATGACTAATCTAGAGTGGGATGAAATAAAGGTGAGCTTGGTGAAGAATTTCTTTGTTTCAATGGATTCCAAAGACCCAATACTTACAAACTGGAAATCTATGGAATACACAAGACTTACTGACAAATTGCTTCTCCCAAAAAAATAAATCGACAACTTGTCGATTTTACATACAGCCTGAGACGAGCGTTTCAGGCTTTTTTGTTTTTGAAAATCGACAAAAATCGACAAAAAATCTGTAGTCTTGTCGATTTAAATGCCTGATAATCATTGCTATAAGTGTTTATTTGCATATATCTTTGTGCATTAATCATTATAAACATTTATAAAATGATCGATGCAAATACACCACTCGCACTTTTAACCCTAGGACAGTTTCTGGAGTATCAAAAGAACGAACGAGAGAAACCAAAGCCACCAACTACTGAATTGCCCATTTACCTCAATCCGGTGCAGCTTGCTGACCTTATTGGATGGAAACTCCAAACCGTTTATCAAAACCATCACAATGGTAAAATTCCTGGTGCGCGGAAAATAGGCGGTCGTCTTCTATTTGATACCAAAACTATTATGTCATGGATTGAAGATAATGCCATAAAAACCAAAGCACAGAAGGTTGATGATTTGATGAGCTATCAACTGCGTACTAAAGGTAAAAGGAGATAATTGTATGGAAACGAAACTACCCATTTTAAGACAAAATAAGGTAGATGAGCTGGCAGAGGTATATTATCAGGGATTTGATAAATATCAAAAATTATACCCAGGAATTCCAGTAGCAATACTTCAGCCAAAGTATGATGCCATGTTTTATGAAAAGCATCTTGTTTTAACCAGAAAAACGAAGAGAGCACAATGGAAAAAACTGTAAACCGCCATAACCTCAGCAAGCCCGAAACTTTTATAAAGCATCTGGATGAACTTTTGAGGCCTCAAAGTTTGGATAAAAGCGAGCATATCGGACTTTTAACAGTAAAGACTGCAAATAAATGGATTAAGGAAAGTAGTTTACGCCCAAAACCCAGGATGCTTTTTGGGGAGTTTTGGTTCGAATTTGAATTGTGTATTTTGTTCGCGGATACTAATGTTGGAAAATCTATTTTGGCCGTCCAAATTGCAGACAGTTTAAGCAAGGGACAAAGGATTACAGGCTTTAAACTGGAAGCAAGCAGCCAGCCCGTTTTGTTGTGTGACTTTGAGTTATCTGACAAACAGTTTGAAACCCGATATTCAAACAATTATACGAATCACTACTGGTTTTCAGACAACCTCAAACGGATTGAAATTAACCCTAATGCCGAATTATTACAGCATTCCAGCTTTGAGGAATATTTGTTTAAAAGTTTGCAGCAAAACCATAAGCGAAACAGGAGCAAAGATTCTGATTGTTGACAATATCACTTATTTACGAAATGCAACAGAAACTGCTAAAGATGCTCTGCCCTTGATGAAAAGTTTGAAGGCATTGAAGGCTAAATTTAACCTTTCAATTCTTGCACTTGCACATACTCCAAAAAGAGATTCTTCAAAGCCAATAACCCGCAATGATCTGCAAGGCTCCAAGATGCTGATAAATTTTTGTGATTCAGCATTTGCAATTGGAGAAAGCCAAGCGGACAAGAACCTGCGATATCTAAAGCAGATTAAGGCGCGTAACACAGAAATCCTTTATGATACCGAAAATGTAGTGCTCTGTCAGCTTTCGAAGCCTGATAATTTTTTGCTATTTGAGTTTGTAAATTTTGGTACCGAGAGAAACCACCTCAAACAGCAATCAGAAAATGACCGGGAAAGCCTTAGGGAGAAAGTTATTTATCTTAACCAGCAAGGCAAAAGCTATAGGGAAATCGGAAGAGAATTAGGAGTTTCACATATGAAAGTTAAAAGAATGATTGATAAGAATTGATACCTGTAACAGATGTAACAGCTGTAACGCCTTGTTACATCGTTACACCTGTTACAACCCAAAATAGGTTTAAAAAAATGGAAATCTACCGCTTTCAACTTGAAAAAAGCAGCAAAAAACACACTTGCCCCAGCTGCGGAAAACGTCGTTTTGTGCGTTTTATTGATACCCAAACAGGGTACTATTTACCCCCGACTTATGGCAGATGCGACCGGGAAGCAAACTGCAATTACTATTTAATACCTTATGCAGATAACTTTGCAGCGGAGGTTTTAAGGAGAGAAAAGGAAAATCAGCCTGCTCAATGGCAAAGCCATCCGATACCAACCCCAAAACATCAGCCAACTGCAAAGCCTGTTTATATTCCTTTTGAAATCTTACAAGCCACCCGCAACCGCCCACTAAGCAAAAATATTTTCATTCAAAACCTTGCAACAAATATTCCTTTCCCTTTTGAAATGGCTGATCTTAAAAAAGTAACTGATCTTTACCAATTGGGAACCCTTGCAAAAGGTTTTTTTGAAGGTGCAATAAGTTTTCCTTTTATCGATCATGCTAATCGTATAAGGGCAATTCAGATCAAGCAATTTAATCAGCAGAACCACACAACAAGAACAAGTTTTATTCATGCGATTATAGAACGCCACTATCGCAACCAAAACAAAGCTTTGCCAGATTGGTTGATAGCTTATCAGCTGCAGGAAAAGAAAGTGAGTTGTTTGTTCGGCGAACACCTCTTGGCGTTATTTCCTGAAAATCCCGTTGCGCTTGTTGAGGCTCCTAAAACCTGTGTTTATGGCACATTGTATTTTGGCTTTCCAGAAGAAAAACAAACGAATTTGCTTTGGTTGTCAACCTATAATTTGAGCAGTCTGATGAAAGAAAAAATAGCCATTCTGGAAGGACGAACTGTTGTTTTGTTTCCTGATCTTTCATTCAATGGAAAGGCTTTTAAATTATGAAGTGAAAAGGCTAAACAATTTGAAGAAGAGATCTCTGGAACCCGCTTCGTAGTATCTGACCTTTTGGAGCAAAATGCAACAACAGAAGAAAGGAAAAAGGGATTTGATTTGGCGGACTACCTTATCCTTCAAAATTGGAGAGATTATAGAACTCCCATGAATAAGACTGACCAAACTGAGCAGATGAGGCCAGAAACAATTCCGGCAATGGTTAAACAATATCCACCTCAGCAAACAAATTTAGTTGAACGCAAGGAAAAACTACAGATAGGTTTTCCGGAGCCTGACCAGGCAGAAACAAACCCGGCAATTTTTGATGAAGTTGATCTAAACCATTTAATTGAAGTACCGGTAAAACCATGGGATTTGACTGAAATCGAGACGTTTTTTAGTAACCTTAATCAGCTTCCTTCCGAACCGATTCAATTTGCCAAAGGGCAAATTATAAAACAGCCTGCAAAGTTTGTTGCCTCACACCTGGCAACAGTTAAGGCAAACAATGGGATTCGAACATTCGAACCCTACCTTTTAAGGTTAGTCACATTAAAAAAAATGATAGAAGATGGAAAAGTTAGTTTATATGGGCGAGGATGATAGATTTAGCTATTACACACTGAATATTATGGGCATGCATCTGCTTTTTAAGTTTAACGCACAACAGCATACACTGTCTTTTGATATGGATAGCGTGGCCTGGGCGCTTGGTTATGAGGATGCGATTGATATGATGAGCGATGATAGTATGTTAGATTTTTTTAACAGATTAAAGAAAGAGTTTGGCAGATGGCCATTTGATGATTTGTCAATTGAAAAAACAATTAAATACAATTCAAATGAAAGGAAAAAAAGGTTTTATAAAAGGAAAATCCGGAAATCCGGCAGGCAGACCCCAGGGAACTCCTAATAAGATTACTAAATCAGTAAGGGTATTATTGAAAGATTTGATGCATGACGAAATAATGCAATTGCCCGATACTTTAAAATCATTGGAGCCACGCGAACGTGTTGATGCACTCACAAAACTATTACCCTATGTTTTGCCAAAACTAACAGAAGAAAGAGGAGTAGCTATTGAAAATGAGCATACAGTCAGTTTTGTTGAGCTTGTGCGTAAGCAGTTTAGCAAAATGGAAGGTTCTGTAGTGATTCAAACATCAAATGGAGATCGGAAAAAGATCGAAATCAATGGGGAAACAGGAGAGCAAAGGATTTTGGATTGAAGCAGTTTTCTTATGTAATTTTTAACATTCCAGTTTATCCCAACGATTAATAAACAAGAGGTTATTGAGTGTGCTGAGGTCAACAATGCCGCGGGTTTTGTATTGCTTTATCTTTCCGTGGACTTCTTGGGCAGTAGCAATATAATAATCCGGGTGGTCTGGTTGATCTGTTTGGATTTTATCGCCTTTCAAATTTACAAACACGTAAAAGCAGTCTTCTTTTATCTGATCTGTCATGAGCGGCCAGCCTACGTTTTTGCGTTTAAAAATGGCTTTTACCTGCACGGCAATGCGTTTTTCTCCTTTTTCGGCAAACAGATCAACTGCTTTTGCATTTCCGAGTGTCATGCCCACAGACCAACCTCTGCGGTATAGTTCTGCTGCTACAAAATATTCTCCTGAGAGGCCGGTGTTGTTTCTTGGAATTTCTGCCATAATAGTGCGTTTTAAAGATTCATATCCTTTGGCTGCAAGGCCTCCCGCAACACTTGCTGCAAAAGCAACTCATTCTGCTGCTGACTTGCTTTGATGCTTGCCTCCAACTCATCACAATACACCATCAACTGATCTAATTTGGCGACTATGCGTTGTTGCACGGGGAGAGGGGGAAGAGGGATTGGAATAGATTCAATTTTTGTTTTGTTTAAATATTTAATTGTTGTATGAATAGCGGTTTTAGCAACTTCTTCATTTAATATTTTAATGCAGTAAATAAGATACTTTGACATTGTTTCAATCATTGGAATAAAGCAATGTAATTGTTGGTTTGCGACAATATCTTTATCAATTAAACAAACTAAGTCAAATCTTCCAACACAGCTCATTACAATCGCACCTCTAGGCATTATTCTACAATTGTACTTTTTGGCCTCTTCTAAACTTAGACCAATATCATTTACTGAATAATCCAGTTTAAAGGTCTTCTCCGAGAAATTTGATTGAGTTACCCAAGGTATAGTTCCGCTAAAAGTTTTTGGTTTATCTCTATTCGGAACAATTGAAGTTGAAATATCTCCAATTTTACACCACACCCAATTCTCTGGTATTTCGAAAGGAATTTCGGCTGC
>CAZQFH010000076.1:0-12878 GCA_964592595.1 uncultured Lentimicrobiaceae bacterium
CGTAACACATAACGACAAGTCACTTTTCATAATAGTTTACTTTACATAACCTAATTTATGGAAAGCTTTGCATAAATTAGGGCGCAAGAACTATCTGTTTGCCGGATCACATGATGCAGCTCAGCGGGCAGCCATGATCTATTCTTTCTTTGCCACATGCAAAATCAACAAAATTGAACCCTTCAACTGGCTTAAAGACACCCTAACGAAAATTGCCGATCATCCGGCTAACAGACTTGAAGAGTTGCTGCCCGGTGCTATAAAATAATAATCTTGTAACGGCAAGATGCCTTTGGCCGAAGGCTTACGCGTTAAGAAAAATTTTTCGTTTTAATCATAGTTAACAGAGATGGGAGTATTATGGTCCGAAATAAATATCCTCTTGTTGAATAAAATTATCTAGATTATATCTGTAAGCTTCAAACAAACTAGATTGTGGGTATATTTCAATTAATGAATCTAGTCTCATTCTGGCACTTCCATAGCTTTCTATTTGAGAGGTAAAGTAGACGGAGATTATCCATAGTTCAAGGCTATCTGGATATTGCTCCATTGATTTATTTAGCTCTGATATTGCTTGAGAATAAAAATGCTTCGTTTTTTGTTCATTTCCTAAAGACTTATTGCACAAGGCTCTATAAAAAAGTATAACTGGATTTTGTCCATTAGGAAAACTATCGCTTCCTAAAAATGAATCCAATTCTTGGTAATTTTTCAAGGAAATCAATGCATTCATCTTAAGATAGTAATACCTATCATCCGATGTATACTTGGCTATTTCACTATTTGCAATGTACACAATACTGTCAAGATATTTTTTTTTCTGTATATCATTTATTGTGTCACTATTTACAATATTAAGAAATTGGTATATCTTAACAATACTTTCAGAACTTTGTGCATTATCTGTTTGTGAACGAGAACAATTATAACACAGCAATGCAATACTTACAAAAATTAACATGCTTTTGTTCATAAGATATCAGTTAATAAAATGAAATATATATGTGTGCTTTAGCACTACCTAATCCCGATTGCGTAATTGGATATGATCCCAGATTAGTTCTTACGTTCCCGCTACCTGTAAAATTTACATTGTAAGGACCTGTACCAACGTCATAGTATTTGGCAGAACCTATATGAGTCCAATTTTCCTGATTTAAAACCGATGCGCTAACAGTGTTATTTAGTAATCTTCTGGCAGGTAATTGAATTGAACCGGCTGAGGCTGTGAATGACCCAGATGGAATAAACTTACCAAGATCTGGATGCAAATTACTGGTTCCATTCGCAGTAACCTGAAGATTATAATACGTATCAATTAATTTACCATCTCTATATATTCCTATTTTTATTTTTGCTACTGTAACTCTATAAGTGACTTCAGTAGCTGAAAACGGCTCGCCGTCAGGTATACCAACATACATTGATACTTCTTCTGTAACTGTCTCTCTTGAGATTTCTTGATGGATTTCTCTAGGCTCATGCATCAAATGATTATACGCCTCCACAAAAGCCCCGGTAACAGCGCCGTTGGCAAACTTGCCCCCACCCAGTGCTTCTGCTGTGCCGCCGATAACCGCGGCTATGGCTGTTTTTTCTGTAAAGGTCATATTGCCTCCGTAACTTTGTAAATAACTTCCACCCAATTTATTAATTATTCATCATTCATTTGATTCGTTATTATTTCCTTTTGCAATGTAGTGTTTTTGGCAATTAATGGAAAGAAAAAGTGGTCAACATATTCAAGTTCGGGAATAGCAAAGCTTTTTCCTAAGGTATCTAAAAGCAAATCCAAACCTTGTTGGTCAATCCAGGTGCTATCCTGAGGATAACAATCAATTGCAAAATAAAAAGTGCTGTCAATTCGATTAGCTTCAATACTATAACAAGCACTACTTGAGCCAGAAAGCAACTCCACTAACTCATACCTGTTCTTGTAAAACTGCTTAAGTTTTTTCGTTATTACAACCTCTTGCTCATCAAAACATTTGTCTGGTTCTATTCCGTTAAATATTCTTGTATGTCTGGTTCCACCGCATCTGCGGGCAGGGTAATCAAATAACAAGACAGCTCTTGAATTAGTGAGATACTGCATAAATTTATACCCTTCCAATGGAACTGACTGATGAATCAAATTATCCTTTGATTTTGCTTTTTTTGATAGTGTTGCTCGTATTCTTGATGTGCCGTCTGCATCCTTGTATTGGGTAAATTGAAGTGAGTTTTCAAGTAATGGATTTTTTAAAACAAATTCAATCTTTTGCCCCATGTCAAACACTGCATTAATATAAAACTTCTTAAATTGTTCCTCAGAAGATGGAAAGTTGAAATAGTGATCAACATATAAACTGAAAATCAAACTTGTGTATTCGTTATTTATGGTTTTTATGTTTCTATAACCATTATTAACATTAACAAAAAAAATGAATAAAGCCACAAGCAAAATTATTATACTAAATCCTATAACTTTTATAAATATTCTCATATTTAACTATTTAAGGTCGTGTGCTTTAATAAAACTATTGTATTTATCAAGATCAGACATGGAGTTAAAACTGATTTCAATGATTATACCATGCCATTTAGGACTATTGTTTGAAAATTGAATTCTGCCACCAGAAGTATAGTCACTACCCGGCATCGCAATCATATTTACAGGAGGCATTTTTTCGCTTGGAAAATAATCAATATCCACATTCAAGGTTTCCTTGCCGAGCCAGATTTCAACATTTTCTGCTGAATAAACATCACCATAATCAACTCCTTCAATAGCAAAACTTTCTTCCCAATATGGTGCTGCACTCATAGTTTCATCATACTTTGCCCAACTTGCACGGTGTTTAAAAGTGGCCATTTTTATTTTCTCCTTAAGCACTTCAAGCTGCTCTTTCGTAAGAGGCGATCTGCCAGGCCTTGTTTGTGGCTCCATCAAATGATTATACGCCATCACAAAAGCCCCGGTAACAGCGCCATTGGCGAATTTGCCCCCACCCAGTGCTTCTGCCGTACCGCCGATAACCGCGGCTAAGGCTGTTTTTTCTGTAAAGGTCATGTTCGCCCGGTTTTACAATTATTACTTTTTAGGCATCCTTAGTATGATCTTTTCGCTCGGCTTCATGTCTTCATAATACTTCTTGTTTAGCTCTTTGAGCGGCTTATGATCATAATACCAAGGTTCTATTTCATTTGATTCTGTAGAAAAAGCAAACTTTTTAAGCGGAATAAACTCATCAGGTGCTGACAGATAAGGAATGTACTTTTTTGAAGTGATAACATAAGTGTTTCGAGTTAGAAACCTTTTTCTTATCCGAAAAACCTCCAATGGTGAACGAATGCTTACTATGCCTGAATGTGTTTTTAGGCCAAATTTTATGGAGTCCAAAGCTTTTTCAAATCTTGCATCATTGTAGTCAATCAGCTTGCTTCCCAAAGTGGAATCAGCTTCAATATTTCTCAAAATAACAAAAAACAATCTTTCTCCACTTATGTAAATTTTCATGTTTTCATGTACATCTTGCCGGTATTCGATTGATGTTGCTGAAACATAAATGGAATTCTTATGATGATCATGCATTGCAAAGTTTATGATTGCTCTATCATTAATAGCATTCATCGTGCCAACAAAAGGATAAAGTTTTGATGATATGCTATCAACTAATGAGTGTGTAAGTACTATTTGTCCATTTAAGCTAATGAAGATACCTACAAAGAAAATGAATATTAGTATTTTTTTCATCACTTCGATAGTTTATAAGGTACATACCAAGTAGCAGGCACTATTGGGCTCGTACTATTCCAGTGAATATATGATCTGTGAATAACAGTTTGAGGCTGGACAAAGAACAGTGTAGGTTCAAAGCGCCACGAACCAATACCAATGGTGTAATGCGTTACCGGAATCTTAAGACTCCGGGCTGTAACCCAATCCTGAAATGAACCTTTAAGCCAGGTTGGTCTCCCAAATTCGTCAGGTGGACCATCTTTCACACTATAATGAAACTCTTCCTTCAGCATCAAACCATACATTTCGTCTTCAGGAGGAGTTACCCAATAGGAGGCTGTTGTTGAATTTCGCTCATCATGCGGGCATTCCCAGTAACAATATTCGCCTTGATCATCCTGAAACACCAAAACAGATGTTTCATTACCTGTTTCCGTTGTTTTTGATTGGGCACTTGCAGCAGCTGCCTTTCGGCTTGGATGCCATTCATGCATCAAATGATTATACGCCATCACAAAAGCCCCGGTAACAGCGCCATTGGCAAACTTGCCCCCACCCAGTGCTTCTGCTGTGCCACCGATAACCGCGGCTATGGCTGTTTTTTCTGTAAAGGTCATATTGCCTCCGTAACTTTGCATTGCGCTACCACCCAGCGAAGATATGCTTCGGCTATTGACTGTTTTGTAGGTTCTTACAGCGATGTTGTGGCGTATATTCATTTAACAAATATAACTCAAAACTGCTCAGCACAGGCGAATCCTGAGAGAAATCCAATCCAAAATAATGACAACTAGTTTATTCCTTGTAATCTAAGAAGTACGTCACAACTAAATCTCCATCCCTTTTTAATACATAATCAGTAAACTCTATTGATGAATAGTCAAAATATCCTTTTCTTAACGAATCGTTTCTTCCGTCAGGCCCATCAGTATAGATAATAAATGCATTTGAATCTTGAACAACAATTCCGTGTAAACTTTCCATATTCTTTTCAAGATATGAAAGCACATTTCTGAAATAATCAATTTTATTTTCTTTGGAATAGTCATTTAGTTGGGATATTAATCCTTCAACTCCGCCTTTCTGCCATGATTCACCATAATAAGATACACTCAGAATCGCAATTGTTAACATGTTGTATGTTTCGTATGATTTATCAGATTTCGCATTGCTGTATTCTAAGTATTGACTTACCACATAAAACATTACGATAGCAAAAGAAATAAGCAAAAAGCCCATTATATACTTATTCTTCATCTTTGGTATAGTTAAGGTAGTTATAATATACTGATTTTTCGAGGTAAATAATTAATGGCAGATACTTATTGCCACCCCAAACATGCGAACTAAAATGCAATTGATATTTCCCTTGCTGACCTCTGGGTAAACCGTAATAAGATGCAATACCTGCTGGTTTGATATCAGTTACAATATTAGATTTTGCATTTCCTGAGGGCATATAAACTATAGAAGCCTGAAAAGTATGATCACCAATTGTTAATTCTATCTCATACTTTACAGGATTATTGTATAATCCAAAGGCTTCATCAGTGTTGTCAAAATTGGGAAAATTAAAATCTTCATTCAAAGCACCTCCTCCGCCATCAATCCAGTTTTGAATCTTTTGCATTTCAGCTTCAATAGCAGCGTTAACCTTACTTTCAATCCATTCCTTGGTTGGAACATTTTTACCATCACTCTGCTCCATCAAATGATTATACGCCATCACAAAAGCCCCCGTAACCGCACCATTGGCAAACTTTCCGCCACCTAAAGCCTCTGCCGTGCCACCGATAACAGCGGCTATGGCTGTTTTTTTTGTAAAGGTCATATTGCCAACTTAACGAATCTGCATCTACAAAAATAATCAATCTCACTTAATTCTAAAATACAACTCATCTATTCCCAACCCTGCTAGCTCAACATCTAGTCTATGTTTTAATTCATGTTTTATGGTTGCAAAATTTTCTGGAGGCAGACCCTCATCGCATAAAACTTCAATGTCTTCATCTAAAAATGAATAATGACAATATGCCATATAATTTAACTTAGTATTAAATAATTCTTTAAAAACTTCTGCTATTCTTTTTCTCATATTCAAATCGTCTATTGGTCGACCAGATTTTATAAGTGTAAGCCAATTATTGAAAATGCAAGGTATGTTAGATTGATTATCAAATGATTGCCAAACAATAGATTTATTCAATAGAAAACTCCAATATGATCTTCTTTTTGTTTCAAAACTTACACATGATTTTTGTAGGTCATTACAAACCACTTTTAATTCGAACGTACTATCAGTAAATACGTGCTGTACAGTCACTCCAAATTGATTAATATCTTTCTCCAGCACATCTACATTTGGAAAATATTTCTTCAAATCAACTTTTGTGGGATATGCTAAAGTAGTATTTCTATAGTTAAGCGTTAGAAAAACATACTCATCCATTAACGACACAAACTCAACATTGTTTGTTAGGTTGTTATAGCAATAAAATGACCGAAACGGGCTCATTAACATTGTAAAAACAAAGGCCGTCAAAAATGCAAAAATAAGAAATGTGTATTTTACCCAACGGATCTTATTCGCTAACATAATGCATAAAATTTAAGTAATCGGTTTGTTCACTAAAATTAATAATAACAATCGGAGATCCGCTGAAATTTCTATTCTCAACATTATTATAAATCGCAGCATTATATCCTGATGGTAAAGCAAAACCATCACTCGCTATCCCACTATTAGCAGGTATTATTTTTACGCCCCAATTATATCTTTTATTGTTTGGATTTGAGGCAGTACGCATGTGCACATCAACTTCTAAAAGTAATTGTTTACCATCGACAATAATTTCAATTGCCACATCTTCAAAGTTGTTCCGCAACATAGATCCAGTTGGCGTAAAGTCTTGTAAACTAAAATCAATTGCAAAAGGATTTCTTACTGAAACCTCAAATGGGTCAATGTTATTGTAGTAACTATGCTGTTCCTGAATTGCTTGCTGTAGTTTATTCTGCAATTCCTTTCTTGCTTTTTCTCCATGCAAATGATTATACATCTCCACAAAAGCCCCGGTAACCGCGCCATTGGCAAACTTTCCCCCACCTAAAGCCTCTGCTGTGCCGCCGATAACCGAACTTAAAACTATTTTATCTGCTGTGCTCATTGATGTGCCATAACTTTGCATTGCGCTACCACCCAGCGAAGATACAAAACCTGAGAGAAATCCATGCTCAAACCTTCCACCTTGTGCCATGCGCATGGTGCCGTTGAAGGCGCCATGGGCCGTAGCCCGCAGTATCTCGCGCCCCAGCTTGTCTACATTGCCAATAATACCACCAATCACCAGCGACCCGCCTGTCTGTATGGTTGTAACAACAAAAGTTTGGGTGTAGTATTCAAAAATCTGCCCTATATTTATTTTAAACTTCCTTTCGATGATGTAATCAACCGTCATAATGGAGGCATAAATGGCTGCGGCCGCAAATGGATTGCCTCCTGAGAAAGCAATACTTGCTCCAATGGCAGCCAATTGACCAACCAAACTATAGCCGCTGGGATCGGTATATCTGAGCGGGTTGTTCAGCACATAGCTGTAAGGATTAAGGCCTTGTGTGAAGTTAGGGAACTGCAGCACCGGATCGGGGCTCATAAAGCGCCCGATCACCGGATCATACATCCGGCCGTTCATATTTACCAGTTTAAACAGATCGAGCTGCTCGTGGCCTGTGAAGCCATAAGCGATCTGGCTGCTGCCGCTCAGGATGGGATCAAAAGTGTAGGGGTCGCGCCGCATGCCCCAGGCATCGTAGCTGTATTCTTCGATTAGCTTGCCCTGCTCGTCGGTGAGCAGTTGTATCGATCCCAAATGGTCGTTGATCACTAATTGCAGACTGCTGGTATTGCCTTCCATTTCCTGTTTTTTGATAGCCACCAGCCCTGATGGGCCGTAAATATAGTGCAGTGCCGTGGTTTCGCTGTTTATGGTTTCCAACTCGTAAATGCCTCCTACATAAATCTTTTCTGTTTCAAAACCATCCTGCGTCCAGATGCTTTGCCTGATGCGTTGGTGGTCAATGCCGTATTGTAAATTGAGTTGTTTTACCAGCTGTCCTTTTTCATTGGATTCGCTAATCTGTATCACCTTGTTGAAGTGGTTGTATTGCACATCCTGCGTTTCGTAGCCAATTTGCAGTGGTTTGTTGTTGATGTTGTCGAGCTGGTAGGGTTTGTTAGTGAGGTATTCGTAGGTGCCCACATCTGATTTGTAGGTGATATTGCCAAGTTCGTCATAGGCCATATCCAAAGCCGGGCTGCCATTGTGATACACATAGTCGAGCCGGTTCAGGAAATCGTATCCAAATGATTCTGCTTTGCCGTGCAGGGTGTTGCGAAAGGTGAGGTTGCCCAGCAAATCCCAGTTGTAATGGTTATCCTGCAAGCCGCCGCTGATCATATTCTCCACCAGGCCGGTTTCGGCATAGTAATCGATTTGCTGTTCGTGTGCCTGGCCAATGCGCTGTCGTGTAAACTGGTTGCGTGCATTGGCGGCAGTGCCTTCCCAAAGCAATTTGCCTGTAGCTGCTTCGGTAATTTTGTTCTGGTAGCCGCTGCTATTGTAGTGATGTGTGATGGTGTAGCCGCCCGGATAAACCAGATTGGAGAGCCTGCCCAGTTCGTCGTAGGTATGCGAAGTGGTATAGCTTTGATCGTTGATGGTTTCGGTAAGGTCTATTACCCTGAGCATATCGTCGTAAGTGTATTCCACTTTGTGGCCGGGGCCTTCTGTCCAGTCGGGCAGGCCGGTTTTTTTGGTGTCGTAGCTGTAGGTGGTGAGTTGCCCGTCGGGATAAGTTTTCTGCAATAACCGGCTTAGTGCATCGTAGGAATCATAAGTAGTGGTTTGGTTTTTGGCATTGGTTTCGCTTACCAGCTCATTAAAAGCGTTGTAGGTGTATAGCACCGGATTATCCTGGTTGCTGTCATTATAACTGATCAGGTTGCCATTGATGTCGTACTCAAAGTACCGTGCGGTGGCATTGTTGCCTGCAATTTTCTTGGTGTGCACCCGGCCATTGCTGGTATAGGTATTGCTCACCCTTGTGCCGTAGTGGTCTTCGGTATAGCTGACCCAACCGGCAGTGTTAAGCACTTTTACAGATTTTTGGATTTTTTCGTTGATGGACGAAACTTTCCGTTCGGTTGTGGTAGTAAGGCCATCGTAAGTAATAGTTGTTATGCCGCCATTGGGGGCAAACTGTTTGTGAATGCGGTTGAATGTGTCGTATTGCAGTGTGGTGTAAAAAGCTGTGCTTCCTTTGATATAGGGCTCCGACTTTTTGCTTAACCTGCCCTGGCTGTCGTACAATTGGTCAACATATACCGTGGCACCATCAAAGTTTATTGTTACGGTGCGCAGCTCGAGGCCGGTGCTGCTGTAATACACCTTAACAGGTGTTTGTCCTGAGCTGCGCTGCCAGCTGTAATACACAGCATAGCCATTGTCGGGTGCATCGGGGTCTCCTTTTGCTACCCAACGCAGCACACTGGCTTGCTGTGTTTGGTCGGGGGCAATGCTTTTTTGCAGCCTGCCAAAGGCATCGTATTCAAATGAAGTAGTTAGGTCATTATCCTCATCGGTTTCTGACTGCAAGGTTCCGAGCACCTCATCATAAACCCTGCTTGTGTTATGCAGCATAGGGTTGACCAAGGTTTCAACAAAGCGGCCGTCTTCGGTATATGTTGTAGTGGAAAGCCTGTTGTTGGCCGTTACCCTCTGGTCATTGTCTGCTGTTAGCAGCGTAGTTGTAATATTTCCGAAATCGTCGTAGGTATAGGTTTTGGTGGTTTTGTAGATGTGGTTAGGGTTACTCTGGTCGTAATCGTGCAGGATTTCTTTGTATAGCATGCCTTCGCGCGGGGCGTTGTCACCGCCGCCATAATACTGAAAAGCCGAGCTGATCACAATAGCGGGTTCGTTAGGGTTTTGGTTTAAGGTTTTTTTGGTTGTTGTGGCGGTTCTTAGACGGCTAAGCATCCATTTTTTACTGTTGGTAAAGTTTTCAAAGCTCTGTTCGAGCACAGTTTCGAAATGCATATTACTGAGCGAAGAGCCATTGGCAGTTGTTATCTTGCCCGGATTGCCATAATCATCATACAACTCAAACTTTTGTTTTTCCACTTTATAAGCTGTTGTTTTTGCGGGGTTAAAATATGATGTTACAGATTCATTTGGTGCTACATAGTAATACTTTTTATCATCCAGGCCATCAAAAACTCTTTGGTAAAAGCTTTGGGTTTTCGCCAGAATATTTGTTCCGTCTTTGTGGTTTGTTTGTTGAAGTGCCGGATAGGTATAGTAGAAGGTATCATCGTATTCATACCCGGTGATGTAGGTACGATTAAGGGTATGATCGGTACGCACCGTTTTGAGGAATCCCATAAAACCCAATCCTTCAGCATGAGCGATAGCATTTTCGTATTGATACTTTTCCAGGTGCCAGCCACCGACACCGTTTTGGCGTCGTACGGTTTTAACCACAGGCATGCTGCTATTGTAGGGTACAACAGGATAATCAGCGGCAAAGCCGGGCGTATATACTTCCGGGTTGGCAGTAAAGTCGTATTCTATTTCGGTTGTTACGCCCAGGCTGTTGGTGATGCGATTGATGCGATTACTATTATATTCAGGATATTGGATATTAATCTGACTATAAGTAGATGAGTGATCATTGTCAACTGAAAACAATTCAGTTTGACTGTCACTATTAATAAACGCAGCCTGACGGTTCTTCCTATAATCAATTTGCTCAAACAAATAGCTGGCACCCTCACTATCAAGAAATAGAAGCATAGATACAAAACTTGAGTCGATACCGACTAAATAATCCTTCAGGTTTATATTGTTTATTGGTATGTTATGAGGCAATTCGTAAAATCTAAAGTCAAATCTATAATCAATTAAAAACTCATTTGCTCCATCGCCAGTGAGCTCAATGGGCATAATCGATCCTGGATACCCTTGTACATCAACATAATTATGTTGGGGAACATTCGTGGGATAGGGAACATCAAATTTAACCTCATAATTGCCAAACTCTTCAAATTTATGCGTGCCACTACCAAGAGAACTACTTAATGAACTCCATGCAACAATATCAGTATAAGGATCATTCGGGTCATAATAAACGTATGTAGCATTGGCTTTTATAGCATCCAATTTATTATCCGAATTGATCCTGCAATAAACGTAGTTTTCTAATACTGTATGCTCGGGATAATTAGTGAACTCCATAATATCATCCTGGTTCTTAATGATGTAATGAATCATAGATTCATTTCTTAATATATCTGCCCTCCCATCTCCATTATAGTCGGCAATTTTAATATCACTATTTATTGCAATATCATTACTCTGTGGATTGAAAGTTATTCCGTTGTCATTATTTGTTGTTAAGGGACTCTCAGCGGCCCCTAACTTCCAGATCAATTCCTGTGAAGCATTTGTCGGCTTAATCATGAGATCCGTAAGGGCATCCCCGTTAAAATCTGCCAAAAACGGTAACCTTGTGTCGTTAAAACTAACTATATATTCGGCATTATTGCTTAACCAATTGTCTCCATCAGGGCTTAAATTACCGTTATTGTTGAGCACTAAATGGAAAAACGAGCTATTGTTGCCGTTACTCCCATAAAAACCAACAAAAAAATCAGGAAACCCATCCCCATTAACATCATTAAATGAGTAGTAAGGTGCACCTAAAAGATAATAGTTATCCTGACGGTAAACATAATTTTTACTACGCAAGTATTGATCCTTGCTTTTTCGATATATATCGATTGTTATATCAAGTATATTATTATCAACTTCATAACAGGTACGCACTAATTCATTCGACCCATCGTTGTCAAAATCAATAAAAGAAAACTTAATGGTATTTTCATCCGGATTGATTTGCGGTGTTTTAGGGATTAAATAGTATTCACTTTCAAGAAATCCATAGTCCATTTCCGGTTCCAATTCAAAAATGGTTTTGTTATACGCTATCTTATTTTCCTTTCCTTTTTCCTGTATAGAAAAAAGATATGCTGCCTTATCCTCCTGGGTGCTTCCAGATCCTCTGTATTGATATTCCAGGTCGTAGGTTTTTACGATAGATCTTGTGTCGTTAAACGTACAAACCACGCTTTCAATCAGTTTTGAGCTTTCAAAAAGCAAAACAGATTCGTAACTATGTCCACTGTTTTGATAGATATAATACGACTGCTTGGGTGCATTTCGATCCCTGTAAAAAAAATCAATGCTATAATCAGCTGTATTATCATTGAAAGTGTAGGTATAAGTGATGCGTTTAATATAGATTTGAGCTGCTTCATTCGCATCACCTATATGGTTTTCATATTCAAAATGTATAGCATTGCCAAAATTGTCTTCTATCTTATTCACATAATACGAAACGGTTACTTTTGTACCAGATGTGCCAGATGTGCCAATGTTCACCTGTAGCTTTGAGTTTGTTTGATCCTCTCCATAATAATAATTGAGCCCACTTTTGGTCTGAACCTTAAAATAATAGTTGTACTCATCACGAGGATTTTTTGATCCGGACTTAATACTGGGATAGCGTCTTATTCTTTTGAAACCGTCGTTCTCAGTGCGAAACTCCATGTAAGAATTTTCATCTGCAATGGGTATCAACCGTTGACCATCCAAGGTATAAGTATCTTTTTTATAGTCCAGCCCTATAGCCTCATCAGCAGGGCCATCATAATACCTGTTACCATGCGTAACACTAATAACACTCAAACCACCCAGCGACCATCCGGGTCCCAATATGCCATCGCCGCCGTTGCTGTTGTACACCAGGCTAAGCTCGGGGGTCATTCCTCCTCTTCCTCCCGGAAATTCCAACGGAAAGCTGTAGGTGGCCTGGCCATATTCATTTACGCCAAAACTGCCTTTTGCACCGCCTACCACCCCATCATCACCCACTTCGCCACCCGGCCCTCCAATGGTTCCGGCTGTTGGAGGCTCCACCGGATCGGGATTGTTTAACACTTTAGCTTTAAAATAATCGTCATTTGCCACCGGCTTATAACTAAAACCCGGCAGCATCCGGATGGATTGGGTGGCCATATAGCTATGTTGGCCGC
>CAZQFH010000077.1:0-12823 GCA_964592595.1 uncultured Lentimicrobiaceae bacterium
AACGTCATCCATTTTTTTGAAACGAATACAACTCTTGGCCATATCAGGTTTACCTTTTGTATGATGGGTATAATTGTCTTTAAACCAATTATACAATTCCGGAACCGCGTACATTCCAAAATGATACAACGCTACATTGTTCTTTTGTGAGGCAATGCTCAAAAAAGGCAGTGGATCCTTTGGATTACAATGATAACCAGCCGGATAGATACGGTGAGGCACTACATAACTGATCATACCATTGCTGATTATTTCTTCAAAACCTGTGGGCAAATACTGTTGAATAACAGCTCTGATTTTTGAAATGACTTCTCTGCGATCATCAGGCAATTTTTTGATATATTCTTCTGGTGTTGAAGCATTTATTTTCATGAAACAGGTATTGATTCTGGTCAAAAATACAATTTCCCCATGAATTGCGTTTTCAATTATTATCAGGTTTATTATAATATTGGTGCAAGCGTTTTTTAATCGCAAAAAAGCGAATCAATCCAAAGAGTGCCATCAAAAAGCTTAAAATAATTATGACCAGTCCAAACCATCGGATGTGCTCAAAATCCTGCATCTGCAGAAATGCAATTCCACCGAGAAGCAAATACAAAGCTGTACGCACATAAGCCATTAAGGTACGTTCGTTAGCCAGACGTGTACGTTCAAGTGCCAGGTAGTCGCGCATGATAATCGGCTCTTTTTGAACAAATTGATTGTTCATCGGCAACAAACTTTTAACGATTCTCTTCATAATTCCAAAGTTTTTTCACAACCAAATAACCATTCAAAGATGCAAATAAAAGCAACAAACAGCCTGCTTGATGCCAGCATTTCAGCCCTCCCGGGGATCTTTTTGCACAGGCATACGAGCCATCTTTTCCACTTCGAGCATCGGATAGCCAAATTCTTCAACAATTTTTCCGAGCAGCAGATACATGCCTGCTCCCTGAAAAGGATACTGCTTTAGCGCAGGCGGAAAATGAACAGTATCGAACAACTCACCCCGATGATCTACAAAGGTACCAAAATGCATCAGTTCGCCCCTCACGGTTTTCACGTATTTAATGGTCACCAGTTTACCCAGCATACGCTTACGCTGACCCACATGATCCAGCATGGTTTCGGCCTGTACTTCGCCCCTGAAAGTGGTGATCAGCAAATCAAAATCCGTCATACTCACCGGAAAACCAAGTAACTCAATTTCATCATAGGCATCCTCAACAGGCTCACTATCCAGCTGCGGCAACTGGTATCGCCGGGCTTGTTCCTTAAAAAGCAGCGAAGGCTTATCGACGGTTTTACTCTTTTTTCGATACAGATGCGCCTCCCACAACAGACCCGATTTGGGCTGCCCTGTAAAAGCAAAAGCGCCTGAACGGATTAAAATTACAATTTGCTCAATACCGGGTTTCACCCGATCAATAAAATCGTGAAGTCCCTGATATTTACCATGTTTCTTGCGCTCTTCCACCACACGATGTGCCAGCTGCTCTTCCAATCCGGCGATGTGTACAAAACCAACATAAATCGTTGTATCCTTTAGCAAAGTAAAGTACTGGCTGTTGTTGACGCAAGGCAAATGAATATAGCCTCCCTGCCGGCGCGCCTCATTAAAATAAACCCAGGTATGGTAAAAACCACCAAAATTATTGATCACTGCCACCTGAAATTCCAGTGGGAAATGCGCCTTGAGGTAAAGACTCTGAAAGCTTTCAACAGCATAGGAAGCTGAATGCGCCTTCGAAAAAGAATAACCGGCAAACGACTCTATCTGACGCCAGACCTCTTTGGCAACGGAATCGGGATACCCGCGGTTTTTACAATTCTCAAAAAACCGTCCGACAATCTCCTCAAACTCATTTTGCTTACGCTTTTTTCCACTCATGATCCGGCGTAGCACATCAGCATCAGCCAGATCGAGCCCCGCAAAATGATGACACACTTTAAGCACATCTTCCTGATAAACCATCACACCATAAGTCTCGCTAAGCTGCTCCTGCATCACGGGATGAAGATACTGATAGCTTTTAGGATGATGAAACCGATTGATGTACTCGCGCATCATCCCCGATTTGGCCACTCCCGGCCTGATGATAGAGCTGGCAGCGACCAGCGTAAGGTAGTTGTCGCACCGAAGCTTACGCAATAGGCCCCGCATGGCCGGGCTTTCAATATAAAAACACCCGTTCGTTTCGGCACGTCGCAATTGATCTTTTACTTTTGGGTCATCCTTAAACTGCTGCACCTGGTGGATATCAACAGTGATTCTCCGGTTAGTTTTGATGATGTCGGCCGCTTCTTTGATGTGTCCTATCCCGCGCTGGCTTAAAATATCCAGTTTTTCATATCCCAGATCCTCAGATACATACATATCCCACTGGGTAGTTAAAAAACCCTTGGGAGGCATATCGAGTGCCACATAATTGGTGATTGGCTCTTCCGAAATAAGTATGCCACCTGCGTGAATGCTGCGCTGATTGGGAAAATCAACAATGTGCTGCGCCAGTTTATGGATATGACGTGTGATTTTGTTTAGGTTGCAAAACTTTCCGGGATTGCTCACCAGTTCGTCAATTTCTGCTTTTGGCAGGCCGTGCACCTTGCCCAGCTCGCGGTAAATTGACTTTCCTCTGAAAGTTGAGATTGTTCCTAAAAGTGCTGTATGGCGGTTGCCATATCGCTTAAAGATATAATCGATCACCTCATCACGTTCTTTCCAGGAATAATCAATATCAAAATCAGGCGGACTGCTACGTTTAGGATTCAGGAAGCGTTCAAAATACAAGTCCAGCTCAATCGGATCCACATCGGTGATGCGCAGGCAATAAGCCACCACACTGTTGGCTCCGCTGCCACGCCCCACATGATAAAAACCTCGCGACATCGAATAGCGGATCACATCCCAGGTGATTAGGAAATAAGCCGAAAAACCCAACTTATCGATAATAGCCAACTCCTCCTCCACCCTGTTTCGGGCACGCAAATCATCCGCGCCATAGCGATACAATAAACCATCATAAGCCAACTTGTGCAGCAAATCGCGATCATCAGCAGTATTGCCTGTGAAAGTTTTCTTGTTTTTAATGGTCGAAAAATCAAAATCCAGCTCACATTCCGCTACCAGCCATTCCGTTGTTTTGAGCAAACCCGGATAAAGCACAAAGGCAGCCCGCAAACGTTCGGGCGGTAGCATAAACTCATCCGCAGCAGCAAAAACAGCGGAATCCATCCGGCTGAGCAATTCGTTGTGCGCAATGGCACACAGGTTTTGATGGACATAACGATCATCCTCATCACGAAAAGTTACCGGCTGCATCAACACCAGCTTTTCCTGTTTAAAACGCAAATCTGAACTCAAGAGTTTCGAAACCTGCGAAAGCCTTACACCTAAAAACTCATTTTCCTTCAGCTGGCCATATTTACGATTTCCGGCCGGATAAATCACAAAAACATCCTCCATAAAAGGTGCTTCTTCAGGGTAAGGACTCTCATCCAGATTATGCTTTGTTAGCATTTCGTTAAGTACTCTAAAACCCTTATTGTTCCTGGCTATCCCTACATAAAGCAGTTGATCCCCATTACGAAACTCAACCCCGGCAATAGGCTTGATTCCCTGTCGGCGGCACTCACGTACAAAATCAACCATGCCCATCGTATTATTGATGTCAGTAAGTGCCAGAGCCTGAACACCAAATATTTTTGCCTGCCCTACCAAGGTTTCAATCGATAAAGTGCCGTATCGCAAACTGTAATAACTGTGGTTATTCAGGTACATGTTGAGATTTTTATGTTTAAATGCTTGACAAAATAAAATATCATCGTATATTTGACGTGTTTTTAATCATTTTTACGACGACAATTTAAGCATAACCTATATGCAAATACAAATTTTTCAGAAAATATTTTATGAAATGAAGAAGAACAACAGCGTGATCCAAACCAAGAAATCAAAACAGTTTACCCTTAAAATATAACGTCATGTATTTTCATTCCAACATTAAGTTTTTACGCAAAAGGCGCGGCCGCACTCAGGACGATGTGGCTCTGGCCCTCGACATGAAAAGATCTACCTTAAGCGGCTACGAAAACAAAGTAGCCCAGCCAGGCATGGAAGCCTTGATGGCTTTTTCGGAATATTTTAAAATAGCCGTGGACACCTTAATTAAAATCGACCTCACCACCCTGAGTCAATACGAGCTGCAGCAATTGGAGCGCGGCTACGACATTTACATCAAAGGCAGCAACCTCAGGGTGTTGAGTACTACAGTGGATCAAAATAACAACGAAAACATCGAGCTGGTAAACGAAAAAGCCAAAGCCGGCTATGGAACAGGTTTTGCTGATCCTGAATTTATCAAAGTATTACCGGCCTTTCATCTGCCATTCCTTTCCAAAAGTAAAAAATACCGCACCTTTCAAATTAGCGGGGATTCTATGCTTCCCATCCCGGATAAATCATACGTTACAGGCGAATACGTGATTGACTGGCATTTTATCAGAAGTCACCAACCCTATATCATCCTCACCAGAGAAGAAGGCGTGGTATTTAAAATCGTTGAAAATAAATTAAAGGAAGAAGGGAAACTATTGCTCAGCTCGCTTAACCCTTTGTATGAACCTTTTGAGCTTACCGCAGGCGAAATAAGAGAAGTATGGAAATTTGTGCATTACATCAGCTCCGAAATGCCAGACGCCAATCGTGAGCGCGAACCACTTGCAGAAACCGTGAAACAATTGCAACGCCAGGTACAGGCTATCCAGATGAAACTTCAGCTGGACGCATAAAAACGCTTGAACCTTACAAAAAAGGGAATGCCCTTGAGGAGTGGGAAGCTGATAAACAACAAAATCAACTTGCACCTCAAGGGCATTTAGTTCGAACTAATAAAACAACCAACCAATTTGATAGCAAAAGTATTGTTTCAACTATTGTAAATGTAATTTCGATAAGTTACCGGAGTGAATTAAAAAGAGATCGGGTTTTAGTATATTTTAAATATAATCAGACCTAAGAAAAGGGAATGCCCTTGAGACGCGGGGAACTGATAAACAACGAAATCAGCTTGCATCTCAAGGGCATGTAGTTCGAACTAATAAAACAACCAACCAATTTGATGTCAAAGAAAGCCTGAATTTCGCTATCAAAAATCACACAATAAGCTAACGGGGGCAAACAAGAAGTATAAGGCTTAAAAGGTCGGTTTGCTACTGAATAAAAAAGAGAAAGCCCTTGAGGAAAAAATGAATTGTAAAAAACAACAAAAACAATTCAATCCTCAAGGGCATTTGTTCGAACTAATAAAACAACCAACCAATTTTGAGGCAAAAATACATTAAACTGTTAATCTGTTAACAGCTTAACCAAGTTTTCGGCATAAACAAAAAAGTATAAGGCCTAACCCATCAAACTATTGCTATAATTCACATTTATATATTTGATATTGAATATTTTAAAATATTACTTCAGAGATTGATCAAAATCGGACACCATGATCAAATAAAAATGTCCTTGAGGAGTATTTCAGTTTTGGGTAACCGACAATCAAACCTCAAGGACATTAAGTTTGAACTAATAAAACAACCAACCAATTATGAGACTGTAAGATTACACAGATCTGTGAATCATTTCACAAAATAACAAGCAAATGGTTATAAATATTCAGTTTATGGTAAAGACTCCTCAGCATTTAGGATGGCATGATTTAAAAAATCAATAAAGGGTTTCATTTGTTTAAAAACATTCACGCTGGTATCCAACAACTTATCAAAGTAAAGTGCTTCATTAGGAAGTGTATGTGAAACAACATAGTGTTTGTATTTAAGCCATTCCATATCCGGAAAATCAGCCGGAAATCCTTTTGGTGGCCGCTTGAGGCGTTCGTCCATCAAATCGCCAAATGTTTGATAAAAAGAATTATTCAAAACGATTTGCTTAAACACAGCTGCATTAAAATAAATTTCCTGACGAATCGCCTGTAAAACTTTAGGATCAGGCCCATAAACACCGCCCCCAATAAAACTGTTTGAAGGCTCTATATGCAGGTAAAACCCGGCATTACCACTGCTTCTTCCACCGGGTGCAATAAATATTCCGGCATGTGTTTTATAAGGATCTTTATTCTTCGAAAAACGAATATCCCTGTTAATGCGAAAAAGACATGTATTTGGTTTCAACGTCAGCATCCAGGGATTAGCTAAACTTATTTGTTTCAAGATACTTTCTACCAATTCAAGCACTTCAAGCCGTGCTTCCTGGTAAATATCGCGATGCTCATCAAACCAATTCTTATGGTTATTATGAGCCAATTCGTTTAAAAATGGAATAATTTTAAGCATAAGTAGTTTATTTTTTTTAAAAATACCCTAAATTCGTGACCTTTATAAACACCAATCAGCAATACTTCAAAAGTATGAATTTTCTAGAAAGAATGCTCATCATTTCCTTTGCTTTTCTTGCTTTTTCTTCCAGCCTGAAAGCATCAGAAGGAACTACTCCAACAGGTGGAAGAGCAGCTGCAATGGGCAATTCAACGGTTGCCCTTAGCGATTTTTGGTCGCTGTATAATAATCCGGCAGGAATTGCTTTTCAGGATCGCTTTGCCCTGGGTATTGCCTACGAAAACCGCTTCATGATGCAGGAACTTTCGCTCCAAAGTGCAGGATTAGTAGCGCCAACCAAATTAGGTGTATTAGGCTTAAGCTTCAATCAATTTGGTTACACACTTTATAAGGAGCAAATGCTTGGTCTGGCTTATGCACGTGCCTTTGGCGAGGATTTGAGCATCGGATTGAAACTGGACTATTTTTCCACCTCCTTTTCCGAAGGCTACGAAAACTTCAGCGCGATCACTTTTGAGCTTGGCGTGCAATATGCGATCAACGAAAAACTTACCACAGGAGCTTATATTTTCAACCCGGGCAAAGCCCGACTGTCAGCATATACTGACGAACGGCTTCCAGTAATCCTGCGATTTGGGCTGGCCTATGCTTTTGCAGCTAATCTCATCGGAACAGCAGAAATTGAAAAAAACTTTGACAGGGATGCCAGCATCAGGGCGGGTTTGGAGTATTTTGTACTGGACAAATTCTTTATACGCGCTGGTATTAACACCCAACCTGGTCTCTTCACCTTTGGAACCGGCTTCGATTTGGGACCAGTCAGAATAGACCTTGCCGGAAATCTTCATCAGGTATTGGGAACAAGCATCCAATCGAGTCTGATAGTTCATTTTGGTAAACAGAAAAAATAACCGGCATGCGAAAAACTCTGTTACAGTTTTATCTTTTAACCGCTTTATTGCTGTCAGCTAATCACTTATTCGCACAAGCAGCTTCTGACAGCCTGCGCATAGTTTTGACAGAGCGGATAACCCAACAGCTGGAAATTATTGCCGAAAATACCGAAGAAACTATTGATTACACCGATCTCACTGAGTCATACCTTTTTCTGGTAGATCAGCCGGTGAATATCAACGATCCTTCAGCCCTGGATCAATTACTCGAAATCTACCTGATAAATACCTTTCAGTACGAACAACTGAAAAACTACCTGCAAAGCTTTGGCCCTCTGCTCAGCCCCTATGAACTGGCTGCCATTGATGGTTTTGATGATGAAACCATTGCACTGCTCGAACCGGTTATTAAACTTGAAAATCCCGAAAAAACCCAAAGCCGTCTCAAGCTCAAAAATGTTTTCAAATATGCGCGACATCAGTTACTTACCCGAACAGAAATGGTATTGGAACAACGCGAAGGCTACAAGCCCATCTCAGATTCTGCTTTGTGGGCTAAGCCTAACAGCCGCTATCTGGGAAGTCCAGAGAAATACTACGCCCGTTATAATTTTAACTACCGCAATCAGTTTCGCGCAGGCGTGACCATGGAAAAAGATGCCGGCGAAGTCTTTTTTAAGGACAATGTGAACGACAGCATCCAGCAACTTGTAGGCGACAAACTCAAATCGGGCTTCGATTTTTATTCGGTTCATGCTTATGCCGCTGATCTCGGAATTGTAAGGGCAGTGGCGCTTGGCGATTATCACCTTGCTTTTGGTCAAGGACTTACGATGTGGTCGGGACTTTCGTTTGGTAAATCAACCGAAGCCAGTTCGGTGATGCGCTACGGAGCAGGTTTAAAACCCAATACTTCGGTAAACGAAAATTTTTTCCTGCGCGGTGCTGCTGCTACATTTGGCTATAAAGGCATTGAACTTACTGGTTTCTATTCCCTTAAAAACATAGATGCCAATATTGATCAGTTCGATTCTATTTCGGGGGAGATTGCTGTGGTAACCAGTCTACAGGAATCTGGTCTGCACCGGACAGTGAACGAGTTATTGGATAAAAACGCAATCCAGCAACAATTAATTGGCGGCCGATTAAGCTATAAAGGCCGATTTTTTGATGTTGGAGCAACGGTTCATCAAACCAGCCTCGAAGCCGATCTCATCCCACGGATTTATCCCTACAACCAGTTCCAGCTGATTGAAGGCGATTTGATGAATTTTGGTTTTGATTTCAGGCTTACACTGCCGCAAATCGTATTCTTTGGTGAAATCGCTGGTTCGGATAATGGCGGAATGGCCGGAATTGCCGGTTTTACAGCCCAGCCCGTTGGTTTTTTGACAACAACAATTGCGTATCGCAATTACCAAAAATCGTATCAAAACTATTTCAGCAATGCCTTTGCCGAAAGCAGCAATACCAATAATGAAACCGGGATTTATTTTGGCATAAACGCCGCTATCGCTCCACGCTGGCAACTGAAGGCCTTTGCCGATCATTTTCAGTTTCCGTGGCTGCGTTTCAGAACAGATGCCCCAAGTTATGGCCATGATTATTTCGCCCAACTGGATCATGAAATCAGCAGAAAGGCCAATTTTTATTTCCGTTTCAGAACCAAAAAAAAGCTCATCAACAGCGATGACCCCTGGAACCGTATTGATTTTGTAGTACCTTATCATAAAAACAGTTACCGATTTCATATCAATTATACACTTAGTCCGTCATTCGTTTTAAAAAACAGGGCCGAATGGATTATTTACAAGCATGAAGAAAAGCCTCAAAGTACTGGCTTTCTGATCTATCAGGATATACTTTACCGACCACCAACTGAACGGATTCAACTCACACTCCGCTATGCCATCTTTGATGCTGACACTTATGATAGCAGAATTTATGCTTACGAAAATGATGTGTTGTATGCCTTCTCCATTCCTGCTTTCTACGAAAAAGGAAGCCGGGTATATTTGCTGTTAAAATATAACATAAGCAAAAGTATGGATCTGTGGGCCAGAATTGGCCAGACCTGGTATGCCACACGCAACGAAATTGGAACAGGACTTGAACTTATTGAAGGAAATAAACGAACAGATTTGAAAATTCAACTAAGGGTGAAGTTGTGATTAAAACATTTTGCATCAGCGAGCGCATGGATTGCTAGGCGTCAGACTCTGGGCCTATAAGGGAATGACATCGCAGTAAAATTATTTTTCAGAAGAAGTAATTATTAGTAAGGTTAATATTTGCCGCCTTGACTTTATTCATACATTTGAAATGAAAATTTGTTAAACAAAACGCTGTACATCTTAATGTTTTCAAAAAAGGATATTGCAACCTACTACAACCACACCCTCTTGCATTATAAAGTTGCCTGGCAATTGCGCAAGAGCATGGGGCTTCACTATGGATTATGGTACAGCGACACAAAAAATCTGCATGAAGCTATTCAAAACACCAACAAAAAAGTTGCTGAATTTTTTCCAGAAAAGGATAACATACATATTCTGGATGCTGGTTGCGGAGTTGGTGGAACAGCTATTTATCTGGCCGAAAATTACACTTGTACAGCAAAAGGCATAACCCTGAGTCCTTTGCAGCAACGCGAAGGATCAAAATATGTTGAAGAAGCAGGGCTAACAAAACGAATAGAGCTTTTGGTGGATGATTTTACTGCTACGAATTTTCCTGACAACAGTTTTGACGTGGTTTTTGGCATCGAAAGCTTTTGCCATGCTGATGAAAAAGCGGATGTTTACCGTGAAGCGTTTCGGTTGTTGAAACCAGGTGGTGCTTTCGTGATGATTGACAGCATCAAAACTAGTAAAGGAAAACTTCCGAAACACCAAAAAACCATCAATTGGCTATTGAAGCGCTGGGCTATTAATGACCTTGATGATGGCCCGCAAACTACTGAAAAACTTACAAAAGAAGGTTTTGAGGCCGTTCAGATTGATAATCTGACAAAAGAAGTAATGCCTTCTATCAAAAGAATTTACCGCAGGGCTTTTTGGGGATTGATCACCATCCCTCTGTACACTATCCTTTTTCCAACAAAATACCATTTCACGCGCCGGCACCCTGAATCTGGTTGGGCATTACACAAATGTTTTCGCAAAAAATTACTCGATTACGTCTGTATCAGTGCCCGAAAACCAAAACTATAGTTTACTTTAAAAGAACCTAAAATCAATTAATAACCTTCAAGAGTTTTTCCCGACAAAGCACCTATACATGTTGAAAATATTTAAGGTGTAGCCGATAAATATTTTAAGCTATTCGCCGCTGGCACATGTTTGTAATGTGTGCCTCCATGCTCGTGAGGACTCAAAACCCTGTCCAAAAAAACAAAAACCAACAACACCACACCCCTAATTTTTACTATCCACTAACCAACACTCAGCTAAAAAATCCCTGAATCAGGCTCATGGTCAGTCATCGTCAGCCATTCTTACCACAAGTTCTATTCGATTTCAATGCCATTTCTTTGTATTTCGGTTAAGAAGCCACTCAGGTCATTTTCCCTCTCGATAAGAATTGGTTCAATTCTGTCGTCCACCTGCCTTCTGAGCTTCCACAATAAAGGTTGGATCGTAAAGTAATCGCCTTCTATTTTTTTCACAACAATTGCAACGTCGATATCGCTATCCATACGATTGGTATTACTGGCATATGAACCATACAGATATACTTTATCGAGTGCAATATGCTCCTTCAGCAGCATGCGATAGGCTTTCACTTTGCTTATAGCTTCTCTTTTATCCATGCTTGTAGTTTTTTTGTTTCATTAAAAATCTCATTGCATTTGGCTTCAGTCAGGCTCTTCAACAGTCTTTCTTTATGCGAAGGATAACGCGCCTCGATGTTCAGCGGTTCAATCTGGTCAATAAAATCTTTTTGGTCTTCTGAAAAAAGTTCGTAAAAACCACCTTTTTTCCCCATGCTGGCGCACATTTGTAATGTGTGCCTCCTTGATCGTGAGGATTTAGGACCCCATCCAAAAAAACCCAACACTACCCATGTTGGCGCACATTTTTCCGATGGCTATATCAGGCTCACGCAGGCTGGCTCAATACATCTTACTCCTTTTCAGCAAATAAGCCAGCAAAACCGGATGATAACCCTGGTTGATATCGGCATCCACATAATCAATCTGATATTGGCCACAGCGCAACATCAGTTCCTTTTTACTTGCTTCGCGGCTTTTATGATAGGCTTCTCTAATCTGTACCGGATTGATTTTAATTGCTTTACCGGTTTCCATGTCCACAAAACGATGGGGTCTGTTTTCAAAATTCAGATCAATTTCTGTTTGGGCATCGTGCACATGAAAAAGCACTACTTCGTGTTTGTTGTAGCGTAAATGCCTCAATGCCGCAAATAGCTCCTCCTGCTGTGCCTGCTTATCCAGCATATCACTAAAAATCACCACCAAACTTCTCTTGTGACTGAGCTCTGCGATCTGATGCAGGGCTTCGGCAGTGGTAGTTTTTTGATTGAGTTTGCCTTGCTCGGGTAGTAATAAATCCTCAAGATGCTTATAAAGCAGTTTTTGATGCGAAACCGTTGCTCTGGCTTTGGTGTGCAAGTGAAGCTCATCAGCAAATAAACTCAAGCCAATGGCATCACGCTGGCGTTTCATCATTTCGATAAGGGAGGCAGCTGCATATACTGAAAAAATCAGTTTATCAGGATCGTTGATGTCGGGTTTGTTTTTCATCGGGAAATACATACTCGATGACTGATCGATCACTAATTGGCAGCGGAGATTGGTTTCTTCCTCATAGCGCTTCACAAACATTTTTTCGGTGCGTCCGTAAAGCTTCCAGTCGATATCCTTGAGTGATTCGCCGGGATTGTAGAGCCGGTGTTCGGCAAACTCGACCGAAAAACCATGAAATGGACTTTTGTGCATGCCCGTGATAAAGCCTTCGACCACCTGACGTGCCAAAAACTCGAGGCTGCTATACCTGCTTACGCTTTCCTGATTGATTTGATAGGCCATAGTTTACAAACAAAACAAAGCCCGTTGTGGTTTTACAACGGGCTGATAAAATGCCTTAAAACTTTGTTAGAGTAAAGCTTCCAGCTTATTAACCAAAACCGGTTTGGGAACCACACCTACTTGTTTGTCAACCACTTCACCGTTTTTGAAAAACAGCAGCGTAGGAATATTGCGAATGCCATACTTCATAGCTGTTTGGTTGTTGTTGTCCACATCCAGTTTAACTACTTTGGCTTTTTCGCCATACTCTTCACCAATTTCTTCTACCACAGGACCAATCACCCTGCAGGGGCCACACCAAATTGCCCAAAAGTCAACGATTACAGGAACATCTGATTTTATTACTTCTTCTTCAAAGGTGCTGTCAGTTACTTCTAATGCCATATTCTGTTATATTTTTTGGTTAAAGTTTGCGTTGCAAATATAAAATTAAGTTTTATAAAAGCGCTTAAGTTGTGTTTATGTAATTCAGTGAAAATGATTTTTTTTACAATTATTGAGTCTGGTCTAAAAACTCCCAAAATTTAGCATCAGTGAGAGTTGCATATTT
>CAZQFH010000078.1:0-12752 GCA_964592595.1 uncultured Lentimicrobiaceae bacterium
TTTTTACCACCACATTTTGAAGGGTTTGTAGTCTTCGATTTGCATGAGGTGTTTTACGAGTTTGTAGCATTCGAGCCGGATGAGGTAGCGGTAACTTACGCTTTTGCCAAGGCTTCGGTGCTGTATGGTTTCGCTGAGGCGTTGTTCGAATCCGGTGACAAAGGCTTTTTTGCCTTTTTCTTTTAGCACAACAGCATTCACTTTGGCATCAAAGTCGTCGGGTTTTAACTCGCGTCGGTTTAGCATGCTAAATATCAGCCTGTCAACGAGCATGGGCTTAAAGATTTCGGCCAGATCGAGTGCCAGACTAAAACGCCGTTCGCCAGGTGTGTGCAGATAGCTTATGGTAGGGTTAAGCTGCGTTTGCTGTATGGCTCGCAGGCATTGGGTATAGCACATCATATTACCAAACGAAATCAGGGCATTTACTTCGTTGAGTGGGGGTTGTTTGCTGCGCCCTTCCATAGTAAAATGGTGAATGATAGTGTCGAACTCGCTATAATACCTTTGGCGGATATTTCCTTCGATGCCCATCAGACTTTCGATATTTGGTACAACATCAATTTGTTGGCTGTAGAGTTTGATGTCAGCTATGGCATCGTCGAGGTCTTTGCCGCGGTTGCGATAATACATCAGGTTTTTCAAAATATTGTGGGCTGCACCGTTTATAAATGCGCGTGCAAGTTCCATACGTTTGCTTTTGCTCAGGTTATGTTTTACCTGATTCACCAATAACCTGCCGGATAATAAATGTTCGCGTGGCATAAATGAACCGGTATAGTTTTCGTAGTAGTCGAAAAAGTGAACCCCAATCTGGTTTTTGCCTAAGAAGTTGTATAGGCTACTGTTGGCATCCAGCGACCCAAAACAATAAAACTCTTCCACATTTTCGACAGGCAGGTAACGGGGCTGCCCTTCATTGCCATCTTCATCAACAGGCGTAAACCGGAGGGTGTTGTCTTTTCGCGACAAACGACCCGGATTCATTAGGTAGTAGGTTTTCTTCATGGTTTGTCGGTGTTTTCGTTTGTCCAGCAGAAATCGTGATAGGCACAATTTTTACAGATTTTCATTTTTTGCTTTTCAGGACAGTGTTCGCCTTGGATGATTTCTTTAATCTGTAAGATCATCTCGGCTATGGCTTCCTCATCCAGACTGCTCAGCCATACCTCTTTGGTTTGACGGGTTCGCGGGTATTCCAGTATTCCAAAAGCATCTTCAATGCCGTGCTGTTTCATCACATAAAGGTAATACTTGACTTGCCATTCGTGCGCCGGCTCCAGGCTTGCCGATTTCTTGATTTCGTGTATGCATTTTTTGGCCGGATCGTAATAGTCGATTTTTATGCCGTCAATTTCTAATTCTTCATACCGATTTGGCCGCTGCTGATAGCTGGTTTCGTGAATCAGCCTGCCTTCGTCAACCAGCTCGGAATGTTGCTCCATATTGATGCCACTGGCAAAAAGCCAGAGTTTACGATGGCAGATCTGAAAGTAAGCAAAATGTGTTCCGGTGATGCGCATGATTGAAGAAAGTTTGATAAAAGATTGAATGTTATTCTAAAATGGGTGTTCGTTTTCATTTAAGCCTTCGAATTTGTCCATGTCGAGATCCTTGTCTTCAATTTCAAATTCATCGCAAGTGTTGCAATAGCCTTGAAAAGGGCAGTTTGTTTCGTCGTAATCGCAAAATTCAATGTGGCTGATGCCACGCTGCATGGGGATGTGTTTTTCTGTCCAAAAGTTCCAGATAAACGGATATCGCAATTGGTTAGGGTAGTTGTAAGGAAAATCAAGGGCAAAATTATAATGCTCCAAAAAGTTCTCTAGTTCAACCGATAATTGTGCCCGTTGTGATTCGTTGAGCATTTCGGGAGGCGGCAATTGCTCAGGCAAGATGCCGGTAATTTCTGAGATGGGCACTTCTTCACCATGTAGATAGTTTTCAATGTCTTCGAAATGTTTGAGCAATGCCTCATCGTTGTTAGCCGTTTCAGTGTTAGCTGCCTGTTTTTTTATTTGAGCAATTTCTTTTAGGTCTTCAATGAGTTGGGTAATATAGCGCTGCATAGTTTGGTTTTTTATTTGTGGTGGTTGAGTTAAAATGGCAATTTATTTTCATCAGAATTATCCGGGGTTTTATGAATTTCTGCATCAATTTTCGATCTTACGTAATCCTTTAACCAACTCATTTTAAAGCTAAACCAGTTTTCACGATAGTCTGAATTGTCGATCAAAGCCTTGAAATTTGTAAAGGGTTTTCTGTGGGCAAGGACATAGAAAAGCTCTTCCTGCAAGATTTCATCTTCCATCCTATGGGCAAAACGCTCCATTATCTCAAATGATTCGCTCGAATCGAGGGGCTCAAAAACATAGCATGTATCCCATTTTTCATGGTTTAATTGTTCCTCTTCCAATGCAAAGCCGGTTGTCATTTCAAATTCGTGAGGATCGTCCATCAGTTGTTTTGGGATTTCTTCCATTTCCATTGTTTCAGGATTGAGGTAGCAAATGAAGCCTGCCTCAATTGCTTGAGCTATGGGGTTTACTAATTCGGCAAACTTTTCGGGAAGTTCATAGATGTCGATATCGTCACCACAATCGCAATAATCCCCATAAGGACAGGTCATCGGATTGCCGGTGCAAAACTGTAGATCCATACCAGATGAAGGCAGATACTGTACGGGAGAATCCCAATGGGTAGTGAGTATGTCATACAATTCCTCCGGAGGGATGTAAGGCGGAAGATCTACCAAATCAAGGTGAAAGGTTTCAAATACCTTGAAGATCGCATCGTTTACCCTTTGCCATTGGTCACCTTCCAGATCGATAAGCTGTGGGAAGACTTCTTGTTTGATGCCGGTTAGTTCTTCGATGGTTTGATAGGGGATCAAGGCAATTTCTGCAATGAATTCATCATCTGCCAGATGGGGTGGCACTTCGATGTAAGGCCTTTCGGGTGGGGTGTTTGCCACCTTTTCGAGGTCTTCGATGAGCTGTTTGATGTATTTTTCCATACCATAATTTCGCCTCTAACGAGGCTGCCATAATTTCGCCTCTAACGAGGCTGCCATAATTTCGCCTCTACGAGGCTACCATAATGCCGCCTCTACGAGGCTGCCAAATTTTTGCCTCTAACGAGGCTGTTATTCAAAGAATTCGAAGACATAATTATTTTCGAATGGGATTTCAAATTTACGCAGTAAATCCAGGTATTCTTCCCGAAATGTTTTTTTGGAATGATGTTTTTCCTGATTCATAATGTATTTAATGACATTGTTTCTTTGCGAAGGGGCATAGGAGAATGCGCCATATCCTTTCTGCCAGGAAAAATGCCCTTTTACAAAATGGTTTTCATTGATCCATTTGGATGAATTGGTTTTGATGTCGCGCATTACATCTGATAATGCCAATGCCGGATTCAATTCGAAAAATGCGTGAACGTGATCCCTGTATCCGTTGACGGCCAGCGAATAATTTCCGGTTTTATTGATGATGCCGGCAATGTAAGAATACAGCTGGTCGCTGAAATTAAGGGTGATGATGTTTTCTCTCCTTTTTACGCAAAATACTGCGTGGATGTTGATTTGTGTGTAGGTGTTTGCCATAATACTGATTTTATTATAATGCCGCCTCTACGAGGCTACCGTAATTTTGCCTTTGCGAGGTTCATAGCAATGTTTTTAAAAATTTCGTGAGTTCATGATATACTTCATCAAAATCAGGTAAATCCTTAGCAGCGATCTGATTTGAAAGACTTTGATTCCATGCCGTTTTGTTCCTCAAGGCTTTTTCTGTATTCACAAAGTCTCGTACACCATTAATAGATAAACCTTTTGACTCCGACTTTTCCAGCAATAATTTTTTTAATCCGGGAAAAGTTGCATCTGGGGATTTGCTCAGATACCAAACATCGTACACATCACGGGGACGGTTTCTTTGTTTCAGGGCTCTGATTTTTTCAGAAAGAATTTCTGTAAGGTCATAGCTTACCACATTGTTTCTGACATAATCAGCATCTGAATAGGGATGTGTGATCACTTTTTCGACAGCAGGTAACATAAGCTTTTCTGAAAAACTGATGTCAACAATAATACTTGTCTGCCATCGGGAAGGTGGCAAGGGACGTTGGTTGGGGTTGTGGTCTGCACCCCAAAATTTGATCACTGCTTTATAACCCTGTGGAATGTTTTCTGATTGTTGTGGGTGCAAATCATCGAGGTGAAAATGAATACCGGACACCTCCGATGCTTTATGCATTATCTTATTGATAAACGGTTTATTAACAACAAAGGCAGCATCAAGCAGGGTGAAGTCAAGGTCTTCAGAAAAGCGATAATCCTTGATAAAGCATTTGCGCAGGCAAGTTCCACCTTTAAATACAAAGTTGTCCCGCACTTCAGCAAAAGAAAACATTGCATTCAAAAAATGCCCAAGTACCCAGTCTTTGTCAATGGTCATTTTTGGGACTTGTTTTCTGATAGCTATTTCAACGATTTCTTTCTGCTTTATCATGTCAGTATGATGAGTTTGCTATTTCAAGGATTTCTTCTTCATCCATATTTAATATTAGCCTCCATTTATTAAGATATTTCCCCTTTGATGGCAGGCTTGCATCGAACGGGTTATGTTTTTCATTACAAACCTCTGCTGCATATTTTAGAAAATAGTCCATTTTAGGTTTATGTAGCAACTCCGCGAGATAGGCAATCCGTTTTGTAACCGCGATATTATTTATCGCTTTACAATAGGTTACCATTTTGCGGGCACTTAAACCGGCTTTGTTGAAAGCTTTAATAATCTCGTTGTATCCGCCGGCATGTTGCGGTAGGTCGAAACAATCAACGATGGTCTTTTCAATATCGGTCATGTAGTAAGTATGGTTGCCATACCCCAACTTTTTATAACCAACAAGCTTTTCGGGTTTTACGGTTACAAAATGAAAAGGGGAACCGATACCAAATACCGAACGTTTGCCTCTGCGCCTGCTATTTTGCACAAAGGTTTTATTGGGAAACTGTTCGGTTAACCCATGCGCATTTAATGCCGACCAATAAGCAATACCTCCGTCAGGAGCCATAAAGCAGGCTATCACATTTTCATCAGTAAAATGCTTGCGGCGGTATTTGCCTTTTTCGATCTGAACAATCACCTCATTTTGAGTTAAATACCACAAAGCGCTATGAAGCGAACTTTTTGTTAAAGCTGTTTCTTCGAGCAACATGACCAAGGTAAAGACGTCCCAGTGGTTTTCGTTTAAAGTGTTTAGTATTACAGCTTGAGGATTCATATTATAGTAGCTTAATGTGGCTTCAAATATAGTAAAAAGCAAAGTATAATTACATAATAAGTCAAATAGTGTCGCCTCTACGAGGCTTACCATAGTATCGCCTCTACGAGGCAATATTCGGCTACAAGTTTGTATGCCAGTTTCGTAGGAACGGCAGTATGGTCAAAACAGTCCTCCCCAAATACCCCAAAGCTCCGTAGGAGCGACACAGGAATAGCTTGTTTATGTCGATTTGCTTTAGCTTTTCCCGTGTTGTTTTGTTGTTTATGAGGGTGGTTGATTTTGAGGTTGTATTTGGGATGATTGAAGTGACTGATTAGATTTGGTGGTTGGGTAGAAGAATTGCTTATATAGTTTGAAGGAATAAAGCCCAAATACCTTGGATGATTTTTTTGCCCAAGGTATTTGGTAAATAATTATAACTGATTTTCGTAGTCAAACGCTTTCATCAGTTCAATCAGTTTTTGTTCTGCTTTGTCGAGGGCGTCGGCACTTTCGTTGACTGTAACCACATAGTTTGAACACGATAGGGTTACATAAACATCGGCTCCGGCAGTTTCATCAATAATGGGTTTTGCCTTTGGTTTTTCACCATCTTCGATCAGTTTTGCACGAATTGCACCAGCTAGTTTATTGGCATTGTCGCTGATTGCAACAGCCAAAGTTTCCATTAAGCTGAATGTACGGGCCTGGTTCGATGTAATGCGCCAATTCAATAAGGCACTTGCTAAAGCCAGAATTACTTTTTCACGTTCTTCTTTTGGAAGCACTAAGCATTTGCCAAAAACATTTTCACTTTCAATCCAACCTTTCGCTTTTAAGTCTTCAATTTTATCTTTAGACAATTCTGGTTCATGTTGATTGGTTGAAACAGAAAAAAGAGTACGCAGGTCAATGGCAATATCGTAAACGAAAAGACCACCAGTCCGAACATTATCTGGAATCCAATTGCGACGAGGAAGTGTGCGATTATTGGTTTCCAAGAATTCGTCAATTTCTTCATCAGTCATAAGTTTGTCGCCCCATCGGACATTCACTGGGTGTCTGTCAGGTTTATCGCTTCTGTCGAAGGTGAGATTTTCTTTGTCAGTTCCAGCAAGTAATGGATGTATAGGGCGCATGGCTGAAATAGATAATGGACTTCGGCGTTTTACCGTGATGCCATCTCCTGCACGCATCCAACCACCAAGCAACTGATCGACATACGAAGGATCACAAGGCGACCAAGGTTCTTTATTTTCAAGTTGCTTATCCTTGGTAACACTATAATTGAATGTGATAGGTGCCATTTGCACATTTAAATTAGATGTTAACGCGTCAAGAATAGAACGTTTTACTTGTTGGCCACTTGAATAGGCAACATATCGGTTAAACTGAGGATCGAAATAGGTTTTCTGACCATCTTGTACACAAAAGACAGTATGTTCAGCGTGTTTTAGCGCTCTTAAATAAATGTAAGCATTCATAGGAAAAGGGTTTAAAATTATTTATTTACTACTGCGTATTGAAATCGGATTAAGGTTAGAAAGTATGGCACATTATCGACTGGCATTGTGTGAATTATTTCTGCAATTTCCACCAATTGATTAGTCTCAGGACTTCCTTTAACAATTTCAATTAATGACTCGATAAACTGTTTTTTATTCACAGATGCCAATAGGTTTTTTACTTCTTGGCTTTTTACTTTTTTTGCATTTTTGTCGCTCAAAGAGTAAGTGTTGAGGGTTATCGCAATATCTTGCGCTTTTTCCCATAATTGTTCATTGTTCAGCATAGCTAATAACCATATTTGATAAGTATTAAAATTGATTTTTCTTTCTTCATCGGTAAAGTGATATTTAGGCACAATACCTTTATCCATGCAGTCCCTAAACCCTTTGGGTTCGAGGGCATTTACACCAATTGCCCCCATTTGGCAAGCTTTTGTAAAACCCATAGCAGTCCCGAATAAGTGTTCAGTCCGTTCAAGTTTGGTCGTTCCAAAATATTTAGCATAGAGTTCAAACGGTTGGCGAATGCTAGGCAATACAAATGGAACAAACCCGACAGTAATATTCATTTGCCCCAAGCTATAAACATAGGCTGTTAACGATTTATCGGGATAAATGCGGGCGATACCAATTAGAACTTTTGTCCATGATTGGGTATATACCTCCATCCCCCCGTCTTTCATTGTACCGAACGGATTAAAAGATGCTGTTGGGTTCGACTCATCATAACTTAGTTGGTCATAACGGTGCGCAATCCATTGACCATTCCATGTGTTGATTTGGTTTCCTCTCAGGCCGGATGTGCTGTTTAAATAATCGCGATAAAGCTGCCAGCCCTCGAACAGATCAAGTAAAATTTGCTTATTGCTGAACAAAAGCGACAACCCACTTTGTACACCAATTCCCAAACCACTGCCAATCCATGATAAATAAATATCATCGGTCTTAATTGGCAGATCGAGGTTGGTTACTTGTCCCGACGTAGTGGCTGTTGAATCCAATGTTGGAAAACCAATGGCAATGCTTGCATCGGCCGGCCCTGTATCAATCTTATCAACCGTTTTAGTAAACCGATCATTTCTTTTCTCAACCGTTTCATAATGTATCTGTCCTGTCCTCATCTTATCCCAACTAATTTTGGGATTTTCTAAGGGAGAATTGCCAGCAGACATCATGTACTTGTTGTGGTTAAAGAAGATCTTATAATACTTTTCAGCGAAAAACTCTTTTGCTGAGTAGTTGCTTTGATACTTCTTGTTGTAAGCATCCAGAAAGATTTTTCCAATATTTGCTGCTATCATATCTGTTGTGTTTTATAGAAATCGTAATGAAACATTGTAAAACTCGGGTTTGGCAAATTCAACCAGAAAGCCCAATTCATTATCGTATGCCTTTGAAGGAATAACAAAGGGTTTTGAGCCGTTAGCCGATTTGTCCAGGCCCCGATATGCCACCGATCGGTACGAAACCGGAATTTCCATTTTTGCCTGCTCTTCATAAGACGAAGTGTCGTAAAGGTCTTTGTCAGCTTCGTCAATACAGGCAACAGAATCAATATCCAGCGTTTCCAGAAGTGCCGATTTAGGGTTGTGCCAAAGTTCTTTGATCATCCATTTCCCATCTTTGAACACAGCATTCAAGTCTATGTTAACAAATTCAATAGAAGGATAAACGGTATCAATCATCGATTGCGCCTCCCGTTCTTTCATCAAATTACCATTAGGTAAAGCATCATAAGTTCGTTGCAACACTTCCAACCCATAAGGCAAAGCATCGTTTTTTTCGGGGGGCGGAGCAAGAACATAAATGGGTTTGTAGTGGCCAATTGTTTCGGTTGAACGCTTGCGGTTTATTCTTCCAAAGCGCTGAATCAACGCATCGACTGGGGCACATTCGGTAACCATCAAGTCGAAACTAATGTCCAAGCTCACTTCAACAACTTGTGTTGAAACCACCAAACAAGCTTCGGTGCTGTTGTTGTAAATATTTCGCAAATCGGATTCTAATTGGCTTCGCACTCCTCGTTTGAACCGGCTATGCACCAACATTTTTTCAACATGAGGATACCTTTCAGATAGATCATCAAATAAAGACTGAGCCCGTTTCACCTGATTGCAAACCAAAAGGATTTTTTGATTTTGGTGGATGGCTTCGTCAATAACGTTGCTCAACAATTCAATTGAATTGGCTTTGTGGATAATGTGCCTGTTGAAGGTGTCCAAAACCTCATCGGGAAGTTTCACCTCGTAAATGTTGTCAGCATCACCCAGTATTTCAATCAGTCGGTTGTACAAAACCGATGGCATGGTAGCTGTTCCAATATGCACGCGGCAGCCAATGTTGCAGAGTATTTCAACGATCTTTAAAACAATGGCCTGAGTTGTTTCTGAATAAGTATGGATTTCATCGAGAATAATATCACAACCTTTGATATCTGCAATCATGGCTTCGTAGCCTTTTGTCCCAAATACCAACGAAGCCATTTGGTGCGGGGTAAGCACTTTAACCGAAGCTCCAATGTGGCGCTGAAGTATCTTCTCTTCAACCGTCCCATTTTCCAACTTGATGCTTGAAGCCGCATGCAACAAGCGAACATCAGCATCGGTGTTATTCAAGTCACCTTTTATACGTTCGTACATAGCGTTGATCGACGCTTGAAATGGCAGGGTATAAAACACGCGCCCAGTGCAACGGCGAATCAGAAAGTCGGTTTTCCCTGCTCCGGTTGGAGCCGTAACCAAGGTGTGTTTGCGGGTATCGTCTGTCGAAATTAATGATAACGGATACAACTCGCTTTTTCGGGAGTGGTAATAACTCAAATCAGGTAAAACAAAAAGCTTTCGTTCCAGTAGTTTTATATAGCCGCTCATAGCCGAGGCCAAATGGTCAGCGGCAATCAAAACCCCCTTCCATTGCGAATAACCATACTTTTTGGATTGGCAATAATCAACCACTTCGTAAAAACTCTCCTTAGCTTGTTGAACCGAGATTGGCTTGGTTTCAAAATTGAAATGTTCCAGTATTAACAGTGCATCTTTGCTCCAAGACTCAAACCCTTTGATGTGTTTTTCATAGCATTCAGGGTCATTTTTAGCCAAATCGAGTAAACCTTTACCGCCTGCATCCTTATAAATAGATTTGTGATGAGCCACAATCATGTCAATTATAGGATACTTTTCTTCTTCATTAAGTAATGAAATGAAAAACAGGGATGCCAATTCATGCCGGAATAAAAATCCTGGAGGCCGTTGAAAGTTCTTCTTCAATGTATTTTGAAAAAGTGAACTTGCCTTGCCAATGTCGTGGTGAATAGCACCCTTTCTGGCAATCGATGTATCTAAACCAAGATGCTGTGCTACCTTTTCAGCGAGCAATGCAACTTCGGATAAATGCTGAACCAACGTAACACGTCCGTTCTCTTCTCCTTTGGCTAATATGTGGTCGAGATTATTCATTACATTCCACTAACGGGTTTGCCTGCAATCTCTAACCATCCATACATAGGTTTTGCTTCATCGAATCGATTGAAGCCTACCAAAAACGACTTTTCATTTTCGCCAAATCGCAATTCAAATCCGGTTAGTTGGTCAAATTCCGGTTCTTCCATATGGATTATATCTGGGTTGGGAAACAGAACATCTTCATTTCGGCACAGGCAAATGTGTTGCTTTGCGCTTTTTTGAGCTTCCTCCTCTGTTGTAAATGCCAAGTAAAGAATAGGGTTGATCATTACACCTCGCTCCAAAATAGATTGTTTGCGCACCATCATTTTTAATTGCGTTTTCTTTGCCCAACCTCGGGTTTGCGTTTGTTCTTGTTGAACACTGATTGACGAATATCTCAATTTGTGCCGAACGATGGAACTAATTTCCAACTTTTGTCTTATTCCTTCAATTATTGATGGAGTAAGAAACTGCTGACTAAATGTTTTTCCATCACGTACTGCAGTCCAAGGTTTGATAAACCCGAACGGACCTGAATATTTAACGATGTATAACATAGTTGAATTAATTTATTTTAATGTTCGTTGTTTTTATACCTGTCAGGTTTGAAGAGAATTACAACTCCAACCATTGTTCAATTTCCTCCCTTTCAATTTTTTGTTCGTGAATGGCTATAAAATTTGTTTGATCTTCAAACCATCCTAATACCGCTTCGAGTTCCAATTTTGTTGATTTTTTTGAAATGTAAGTAAGATATGAACTCCAGGGGTATTCCAAAGGGTGGGTGCAGAATCCGTGGTGAACTGGATTGTTATGGATATACAGGACTGCCTGCCGCAGATAATCCTCGCCGTCGATGAGCTTTCGTTTAAAGGGGCGTTCGAACAGCGCGCCAGAAGTTTTGTGGTATTTGTTGTATGCTTTTGTGTAGGCGTTGAATAAATTGGAAAAATATTGATACAGCGGTTTTAAACCTGACAGGTTTTCAAAACCTGTCAGGTTTAAACATTCATCGGAGTTCCTAATCCTCACCAATAAATGAAAATGGTTTTTCATCAGAACCCATGCGTAAGTTACTGCCACTGGCGATATGTATTTATCGTAAAGCTTTAGAAAGTATTCGTAGTTGTTGGAGTCCTTAAACAGGTCACGCCCACCTACTGCATGATTGTAGATGTGGTAAAACTGGCTGTGTTCAAGTTGTTCAAATTGTCGCATTACTTGTTGCTTTTTTTTGTCTAAGAATCCTTACTTAATCGCCCCAAACCCAATGCCTGTAGAATTACCAATGCCCACATTCCAGGCAAACAAGATCTGCTCTGGTGTACCTTTAATTATAACAGGACAAATATTTACCTTATTACCAATTTTGTTGTAGTAGATCACTTTGGTTCTAGCGATGCTATAGTTCAGATCAAATTGAACAGAAACATTTGCATCATTCAAATTGGCTTTTCTCAGTTTGTTTTTCAAGGTTTCGGTGAGTAATGCCGGGCTTTCTTGGTCTTGATATTCATAATGCTTTTCCTTTCCATCAATTTTTCTTTTGATGAAAACAGGACTGGCTGCAGAGAACTTATGTTCATACTCAAATATTGGGTCTTCCTGTATGACCATTTCATTTACAACAAGCCCAAAAGCAATTTCTGGATTTTCCCTTACTCCTTGAATAATATTTTTAAGCAGTCTTTGATCATGAACACTAATAAAAAAATGTGCGCCATTTTCAAATTTCAATCCTTGTTCTAGTGCTTTACCGCCATTTAGCCATGAAAAAGAATAAAGCGATAAACGATCATCATGTAAATCGTTCTTTCCAATCCATTTGTGTAGAGCTCCGGTTAAATAGTTTTGGTAGTTAAATGGAACTAATTCTAATGTTTTGGATGTTCTTAAATGTAGTCTCATAAATCTTTAGTTTATATTCCAAAATGGTTCAATTCAAATAAAATACAGCTAATTGTTTCAATTCCTCAAAGGGTTCGATTGAGAAAAGAACAGAACAAAGGACTCGAACCTTTATCTCGGGCCTCGATTACCCGGCTTTATCCTTTTAAGCTAGCTCTGCAATGAGCAGCAAATATAATAAAATATCCAAATTAACTGTATTTTATAAACAAAATTTATTAATCTTTGCTAATTGTATTTAACTATCATTTGATCAATTATTTATATGTTTCTTCTTTATTGAATAAATATTCCAAATCCTCCGCCTTTTCAACTTCTCTTGCCTAATGTATTTTAGTTAGAAGGTTTGTTTTATGCGTGTTGATTTGATAAAATGTTGCATCACCTCTGGCGCCAAAAAGCCAACCTCAAGTGATAATTGGTTGGTTTTTAATATAATCCTGTCACCGGCAATCATCATCCCCTTGCGGGGAATCATCAAATGCGAAAAGGTAAAAAACTTATAGGCTTTACCTGCTGTGCCAAATCCTTTCTGGTGCAGGAAATTGGCAAACTCATGATTGCCATAATTTATAGTCTTATAGATCCACGCCGAGAGGGGATACTGATAATTGATCGGCAA
>CAZQFH010000079.1:0-4202 GCA_964592595.1 uncultured Lentimicrobiaceae bacterium
TAATATGTAAGTTTTTAGTTTTATGAAAGTCAAAATGACAACTCTTAAACCCATAACAATCAACCCTTTGTGGTTAATCTTTGAATCTTGAATCTTGAATTTACATGGCGACCAGCGGGAGACATGTCCTCGAATCTCGTGAACCCTCAAACCTGCTTTTGGCTATTGGCCTTTAGCTGTTGGATCATATTAACTTATAAACCAACGTTTTCGTTTATTCTTCCTAATACGAAACAACGACAACAATGTGAACAATAACACCAACGATAACACGCTCCCCTCCCAGCGCACATCCATAAACCCGTGAACCCATAAACCCATTAACTCTTAAACCCGTGAACTCGTAAACCCATAAACAAATCAACAAATCAACAACTCCTAAACCCACTCCAATACCAGATAAATTTTAACTTTGTGCAGTACAAAATTCTGCCACCATGCTACATAAAAAAATACTGATCATCTATCCAGAGGTAAGAGCCACACGCATAGCCGTTTACCGTAATTCTGAACCCATGTTCCTGAAAACCATCAAACATGTAGAGGAAGAACTGGCCGCCTTTGAAACCATTCCCGATCAAACCACATACCGCACTAAAGCAGTAATCAAAGAACTTGAGCGCAACGATTTCGATCTGCAAAAGGTAGAAACAATCATGGCTCGCAGCGGATTGATAAAACCACTCAAATCTGGCGTTTACGAAATCAATGAAAGCATGATTCACGACCTTACGATCGGTGTGATGGGCATGCACGAAACCAATCTTGGCGGTTTGATTGCCTATCAAATTGCACAACAAATCGGCGTTAAAGCCTATATGGCCGACCCTGTGGTGGTTGACGAATTATCTGACATGGCGCGTGTTACCGGACACCCGCTCTTTGTGCGCAAATCCATTTTCCATGCACTCAGCCATAAATTCTTTGCCCGCAAATACGCCAAAAGCATCAATAAGCAATATGAAGACCTCAACCTGATTGTTTGCCATATTGGTTTGGGAGGTATTTCCATCGGAGCCCACCTCAAAGGACAGGTTGTCGATGTGAACCAAGCCTTCGATGGCGGTGGTCCATTCTCCATCACACGTACCGGCACCTTGCCCATGGGTCAGCTCGTAAGACTTTGTTACAGTGGTAAATATAGCCAGGAACAAGTACTCCGCATGCTCAATTCCGAAGGAGGATATTCGGCCTACCTGCACACCGATTCCATCTCGCAGATCGACAAAATGATTGCTGATGGCAACGAGAAAGCACTCTTTATTTCCGAAGCATGTGCTTATCAGGTGAGCAAGGAAATCGCTTCACACTATGCTACCCTCGAAGGCGAGCTCGATGCCATCATCCTCACCGGAAATATTTTTAACAGCCAGATCTTCCTCCAAAACGTGAAAAAACGTGTCGGAAAACTTGCGCCAATAGCCCTTTATCCTTCTGTGAACGACCTCGAAGCCCATGCCGTTAACGCCCTTCGCGTGCTCAAAGGCGAAGTGGAAGTGTTCACCTATGAATAAGCTGCTGAGCAGTAAAATCTTTTTGCTCTTGCTGTGCCTTAAGCTTTCGGCTTATGCACAACAAGCTCAGGATTTCGAAAACGAAAGCGCCTCAAACCCTTGGTTCAACACCCAAATCGTTTCCGACAGTTCGGCCTTTTCAGGGAAACGCTATGCCCGTATAGCTGCCTCGCAACAATTTGGCCCGGCAATTACGCAAACCTTCAGCCCTCGGCAAGCTTTCCCTGGTTTGTGCTTTCACTTTGAGGCTCAATTAAGCATGCAGGAACCGCATAAAAAAGCTTTTCTTGTCCTCAGCTTTTTGGATAGCACCAACAAACAGCTTTACTGGCATGCTTTCGACCTCCGCAGACCAGATGCAGCAGCCGAAAAATGGTATGCAGTTAGCGATAGCGTTGATATTCCGGCTGATATCCTACGCCAGACAAAGCTCCGCGCGTATTTCTGGAATCCCGAAGCTGCAGTGATAGCCATCGACGATCTTATACTAAATCATTCAGAATTAGATACTCCGGATTATCTTCCAAAAGCTTCTGAGGCAGAAAAACCATTGGGGAGACCAAAAGTTAGCTATCAAAACCCTTATTATGAATTCCTCTATTTTGATGATAACCAAAGTATTACACTGGCAGATAATCGTGGGCGGTTGCTAACAGAAAGTTGGGGTATCCTCATCAGCCTGAACCACAAAAATCAACAACACACCGCGCTAAATAGCGCATGGAAGCTCAGAAGTATCAGGCAAAAACAAGGAAAAACTCATATCCGGCTGGTGAATAAATCCAAATGGAGCCGAACCAAAATGGATGTTACAACGGCCTGGGACGAGCCATTAATTGAATGCGAGCTTAAAACCCGTTTTAAAAAACCTGCTGAACTCGATCAACAAGCTTTGGTTGTTAGATTTAACAGCCCCTTAAGTGAAGTGTACCGCAAAAACAGGCAAATAGATTCGTCCCACTTTCAAAAACTGTATTACCTCGAAAATCAGGGCTTTCGTTTTGGAAAAGACGAACAAAGTATAAGCCTTTATCATCCCTCAAAAGTCAGCTCCATACAACTCGACAGCTACAATAATCAAGCTTTTTTGAATATTGATGCTGCCTTCGACCATCCTATGATTCATTATCCTTTGTTGCCCGACACACAAGATGTTTGGATTGATAAAAGCCGGCGTCAACTCAAAAAAGGTAGTGTATTACACAGCAAATTCAAGCTATTAGTGGGTAGTCAACCTGATTTCCTTCCCCGCCTGATGCCTGTGCCTCATGGCTTTGAAGCAGCACTCGCCTGGTCGGAACATGCCGACTGGACCAATATCCGCACCCAAAGAGCGGTAAATTTCGGACACGAAAACATCATCCATCCTGATAGTGCCACGGGCGGATTTGTATTTTACAATATTCCGGTTACCAAAAGTGTATTCTATAATAATCCCGATCGGATTACGAATACCGCTATCAGCGACAGCCTGTTTAAGGAACATCATGCCACTATTGCTGAAGATCGCCACTTTGCTTTCCTGCTCAAACAACTGTTTGAACAAGGCCACGAAATCTGCCTTCACACCCCTGAACAGTTCACCAGCACACGCAAAAACCTGCGTGAGAGCCTGGCTTATATGCAACAACATTTCGGTTCAGCTGTATGGATTGACCATGGCTATAACAATTCAGGAACAAATAATCGCGAAAACTGGGTATGCGACGGACAGCTCCCGCGCAATCGGCTTAAGACGTGGAAAAGTTGGGAAAAATACAAGGTAAACGCCTTCTGGAATCCCTATCAGGAAGAGCTGGCACCTTTTTCGGGCTGGACTTTTGATGGCCAGCTCCACCAACCCTATCCCGGTTTTGGAGATGCCTTTCCGGATGCCCTGTTTCATCCGATTCACAATGGTTTTGATGGCTGGCTTTGGACTACACACGGCACTTTGGAAGTTCCTGAAGAACGCCTTTGGAATTATTATTTCAGCAACGAAAGACTGATGCGGCTTGTAAAATACCGCAATATTCACATCACGCATGTATATCCAGCCTGGGTACAGGAAAGAAAAGGCTTCTGGCGTTTTGATGAAGAAAATAATATCATCGCCGAAGAGGGTTTCAATCAGGCACTTGCCCGCATCGATAGCCTGCGCAACGAAGGTTTACTCTTGCCTGCAACCGTCGGCGAACTGATCCAGTATCACAGCCAGTGCAGGCAGCTCGATTACAAACCACAAACCGATGGCAGCATTCAAATAACATATCACGGCAGCAAGCCCATCCATGGCCTGAGCTTTATCACAAAACACAAAAACATCAGCATCACAAACAAAACATTCCAAAGCCGACCCTCAGGCAACGAGCTTATCTTTTGGTTCGACCTTCAACCCGGCGAAACCGTCACCATCCAAGCTGTTCAGACTTTCTGACCATAGATCACTCAAGCCTCAACACCAAAAAGATATCAGGGCTACGCCCCTTAAGGAAAGACAATGACTTGTGACTTTTTAGTTCGTCCGGAAATTGATTTACTTTTCTTTTCATAATCCTATTTTAAGTTTACTTTTTCTGTAAACCTATTTCAGGACAAGACAACTTTTTGACCTTCGACATTCTGACCTTCGACCTTTGACTTTCAGACCTTCAGACCTTCGACCTTTGACTTTCAGACCTTCAGACCTTCGACCTTTGACTTTCAGAC
>CAZQFH010000079.1:4302-8574 GCA_964592595.1 uncultured Lentimicrobiaceae bacterium
TTGACTTTCAGACCTTCAGACCTTCGACCTTTGACTTTCAGACCTTCAGACCTTCAACCTTTGACTTTCAGACCTTCAGACCTTCGACCTTTGACTTTCAGACCTACAACTTTCAGACCTTCTCCGCAAACGTTATAACCCCTCTTTCCTATCTTTTACAGGCATATTTTCAAACAATTACATTTTTAATCTGTTAATTTGTTAACAAACATGATAAGCAAAAATCTAAACATATGAAACATTCCTTTCCATTTACAATCCCAAAGCAAGCTGATGAACTACTCAACAACAGCCCTTCGGCTAAACTTTTCGAAAAATATGAAGACCTGGCTGATGCCGCAACTGGCGGAAAAGAAAATCTGAGCTTCGAGGTAGCCTATGAAGTGCCTGGCAAAGGCAGCGTTGTCGAAGCCGTTGTTCATCGCGTAAGCAATGGCATTTCGGCCAATTATACCGAACCCTATATGCGCCGTCGCGATCCCGATACAATGCTCATCGCCGATGACATGCCATCCGACAAATTACGCTACGAAACCAAGATCGGCAAACCTTTTGGGCTACTACGTCAAGAAAGCTTTGAATGGTTACAACAGCAAGAGCTTGCCTATTTCTTTTTCAAAATAGGCCTGCTCGACGACAGTCCTTATGGCTTAGCTATAGCCCCTGCCAATGCAGGCTTCTTTGCAATGGGACTGGCCATGTTGCAAAAAATCGTGCCAGTCAGTGTCATCCCGGCCGAAACAGCGATCAGGGCAGTAATATATGTTGCACCACCATTCAGACACACCCACTTCGAAGGTAAACAGATTGTAGTGCACAACCGTACTGAAGAAACCTATGAAGTGTTTTCATACAATCTTTATCCCGGTCCCAGTGCCAAAAAAGGCATCTATGGCGTATTGCTCACCATTGGCGAATACGAAGGCTGGGCCACCACCCATTGCTCAGCTGTGGAGTCTGTGAGTCCTTACGACAACATCATCCGCTTTATGCACGAAGGTGCCAGTGGTGGCGGTAAGAGTGAGATGCTGCAACACATTGTGCGCGAAAGAAGTGGCGAAGTATTGATTGGCGAAAATACCAAAACCGGCGAGCACCGAACCATCATCATCCCCCGATTCTGCGAAACCCATCCCATTTGCGACGATATGGGTATGGTACATCCTTCATTTCAAACAGGCAGCAAACGTTTGCGCCTCTTGGATGCCGAAAACGCATGGTTTATCCGCACAGATAATATCACCGGCTACGGGGTTGATCCTACGCTTGAGAAGATCACCATTAACGCTAAACAACCCTTACTTTTCCTCAATATCCAAACTAATCCTGGTGGCACCGCCCTTATATGGAATCATATCGAAGACAGCCCCGGCAAACCTTGCCCGAACCCAAGAGTAATTGTGCCTCGGGAGATGTTCGAAGGCACACTCACCGAACCGGCTTCTATCGATGTACGTAGCTTTGGGGTGCGCACACCACCCAGCTCTGCCGAGCAACCTGGCTTTGGGATTGTTGGTTTGTTCCACATCCTGCCTCCGGCATTAGCCTGGCTCTGGCGACTTGTTTCGCCTCGTGGCCATGCAAACCCTAGCATCATCAGCACCGACGGAGGAATGGGAAGCGAAGGCGTAGGATCTTTTTGGCCTTTTGCTACGGGCAAAAAAGTCAATCATGCCAATGTACTGCTCGATCAGATTATTCAAAACACGCGAACACGTTATGTGCTCACCCCAAATCAATATGTTGGTGTGTGGAAAGTTGGTTTCCGCCCGCAGCTGCTTATGCGCGAATACCTCACAAGGCGGGGCTCAGCGCGTTTCAGAGCCGATCAACTGAACGCTGCACCAAGCAGCTTGTTGGGCTACGAACTCAACTACCTTACCATCGAAGGTTCCAAAGTGCCTTCGCGATTCCTCAAGGTTTACAAACAACCCGAAATGGGCATGGAAGGCTATATGAAAGGTGCTCAGATGATCGATGAATTCTTCCAGAAAGAATTGCCGCAATACCTTACTGACGATCTTTCTGTTTTGGGAAGAGACATCATCGAAACCTGCCTCGAGCATGGCTCCCTGGCCGATTACGAAGCACTTATTCCTAAGACACATCACTAAAAATAAACCCCAGAAAGCCACATACATCTGCATTTACAGCAATTGTGTGTGGCTTTGTTTTTACTGGTTAAACATTAGCAATGCATTCAACTCGCTTCAAAAGCTTTCAGATCGTAAACACAGCATAAAGCGGAATATTTTTCAGCCAATCATCATCCCTGTAAAAACTCATGGAAGTCCTGATTGCATGGGTAGGTTTGTATTTATCCACAAACACCCTCAAACTTTTAGCCTTTAGGTTTTCCTCGGCTTTTACTTCAACCGGAATAAGGGCGTCTTCTACTTGCACCACAAAGTCAAGTTCTGAAGTGCCATTTTCAGCCGACCAATAAAATAAATCATACTTAATTTTCAATTCCTGACTAACAAACTGCTCCGTCATGGCACCTTTATGTTCAACAAGAATTTGGTTTTTATGCAGTAAATTTTTCTCCCCAAACCCGGCCATTGCATTAAGTAAACCAATGTCCAAAAGATAGAGTTTAAAAGCATCCATATCAGCATAAGCCAGCAGAGGAATGCCAGGTTTGGCGATTCTGTTGCTTTTATGAACCAATCCGGAATTGACAAGCCAATTGATGGCGCTTTCGAATTCTTTTGCCCTTGCTCCTGTTTTCAGCTGGCCATAAACAAACTTCTTGTTCTCTTTTGCCAATTGCCCTATGATTGACTGCCAAACCAACCTGATTTTGGGCACAGATTCGATGGGTGCATGCTTGGAGAAATCATTCTCGTAGCCAAGCAGGATATTGTTTTGTATAGCCCTTACTTGTTTCAGGTTATTACTATTAATGTATTCATTAACTGCTTCAGGCATGCCACCAACAAAGTAGTATACCCTAAGCAGCGAAATCAGTTTTTCGTGGAATGCAGAAAGTACTTTCCAATTTTGTTCTTTTAGGTTTTTCAGCAACAATTCTTCTTTGATGTTGAGCAGAAATTCCTCAAAATTCATTGGATATAACCGCAAGAAATCAACTTTACCCACAGGAAAAGTATGTCCTTTTTGTAATGAAACACCTAAAAATGAGCCGGCTGCCATCAGGTAATATTGTGGAGCATTTTCATAAAAATACTTGAGAGCAGTCAAACCGCCTTTAGCTTCCTGAATCTCGTCGAGAATGATTAAGGTTTCCTCGTCAATGCTAATACCTGTTTCTATTTCAAACACGGTAATGATCCTGGCTATATTCAAATCGGCCTCAAAAACATGCTGCAAGTTAATATTGCTTTCAAAATTGATATACACATGTTTTTTGAAATAGCTTGAACCAAAAGCCTTCATAACCCATGTTTTCCCAACTTGTCGTGCACCTTGAATTATTAAAGGCTTTCGGGGTTTTTTATTTTTCCACTCTTTTAAATGATCAAAAATCAACCTGTACATATGCTTTTTTTGCAAATATATTCCTTATTCCTTAGAATAAATGTGTTTTAATACATGTTTTCCTTCATAAAATTGTAATTAATATCATTTTTTCCTTTGAATAAATGTAAAAAGTCCTCTCATCTGGAATAAAATCGTCCCTACGACATAGGACCAGAACCCGTAAACTCATCAATCCATATACATATAAATAAATCAACCTCAACCTTTGAATTTTGAATTCTGAATCTTGAGCCCACTCCAAAAAGTCAAAACACTGCTGATTTTTATTTTTTTGACCCCTATCCTTAAAGTAGGAAAGCTAAAAATCAGCAGTTTTAGAAAGTCCCCCTTGGGGGATTTAGGGGCAATTTGACTTTTCGGAGTGGACTCAATCTTCAAATCCTCAAATCCCCATACCTGTCTAGCGACCAGCGGAAGACAGATCTTCAAATAATTTTAACCCATAAACCCTCTTCTACAAGAACCATCTCCGGAATCTCATCCTGAGCCAGCAAGGGCGCAGCAGTTTTTTCAACCTCTTCCAAACTCACACCAGGAGTCCTTTTGAGTAGTTTAAAACCTATCTCTGCCACAATCTTCGTGATGCCTTATTTCTCCTGCTGACCTAGCCGATTCACATATATTTTTCTCTGCGATAATCTGCGGGAAACTTACTTTCGTCTCTGCGATAATCTGCGGAATCTGCGGGATGTTTTTTTCTCCCGCTGATCTAGCCGATTCATACATTTTCGTCTCTGCGATAATCTGCGGAATCTGCGGGAAATTTTC
>CAZQFH010000079.1:8674-11792 GCA_964592595.1 uncultured Lentimicrobiaceae bacterium
GCTGATCTCGCTGATTTACGCAGATTATTTTCTTGCCTCATTTCTCCTGCTGATCCAGCCGATTCATACATTTTCGTCTCTGCGATAATCTGCGGAATCTGCGGGAAACTTTTTCTTCTCTGCGGGAAACCTTCTTTTTCCCCTACAAAACCATCTCCGGAATCTCTCCTTCAACAATCAGCTTACCTTCAGTTTTTGCGACAATTTCTTCCACACTCACGCCAGGCGCCCGTTCGAGCAGTTTAAACCCTTGTTCAGTCACCTCCACAACGGCCAGATCGGTCACAATTTTACTCACACACGACACTCCGGTCAGCGGAAGGTCGCAGCTTTTTAGCAGTTTGGAGTTACCCTCACGATCGGTATGCGTCATAGCTACAATGATATTTTTGGCCGAAGCCACCAAATCCATTGCACCGCCCATGCCTTTAACCATTTTACCGGGTATTTTCCAGCTGGCGATATCACCCTGTTCAGAAACCTGAAAAGCACCTAATACTGTGAGGTCGATATGGCCGCCACGAATCATGGCAAAGCTGGTACTTGAATCAAAAAAGGCTGCCCCTTTAGTATAGGTAATCGTTTGTTTGCCGGCATTTATCAGGTCGGCATCCACCTCATCGGGATGAGGAAAAGGGCCAATACCCAATAACCCATTCTCACTTTGCAAGGTAACCAACATCCCATCAGGAATATAGTTTGCCACAAGTGTTGGAATACCGATTCCGAGATTAACATAAAAACCATCTTCAATTTCTTGTGCAATGCGCTTGGCAATGCTGTTTTTATCTAAAGCCATAATTTTCGTTTTTCAGTTTTACTTGCGGGTTGTAACAAATTCGATCCGTTTTTCCAGATTTTCTGATTTAAAAATCCGTTGCACAAACACACCAGGAGTGTGAATCTGATTGGGATCCAGTTCGCCGGATGGTACCAGCTCTTCTACTTCGGCAATCGTGATGTTGCCCGCCATCGCCATGGCCTGGTTAAAGTTATTGGCTGTGTGGCGGTAGATCAGATTACCATGTGTGTCGCCCTTCCAGGCTTTAACGATGGCAAAATCAGCTGTGAGGGCATGTTCGAGCAGATGCATCTTGCCATTAAACTCCCTCACCTCCTTTCCTTCCGCCACTTCGGTGCCATATCCGGCAGGAACAAAAAAGGCTGGAATACCAGCGCCTCCGGCCCGGCATCGCTCAGCAAGCGTACCCTGCGGGATAAGCTCCACTTCCAGTTCGCCACTCAGCAGCTGCCGCTCAAATTCAGCGTTTTCGCCCACATAAGACGAAATCATCTTACGGATCTGATGCTTCTTGAGCAACAAACCCAGCCCAAAATCATCCACGCCGGCATTGTTTGAAATACAGGTAAGGCTCTTTACATTGCTTTCGACGAGTGCAGCAATACAATTCTCGGGAATACCGCACAACCCAAAACCTCCCAGCATCAGCGTCATCTCATCAGCGATCCCGCGAATGGCTTCTTGTGCGTTTTTTACTACTTTATTCATAAGGTGGTGTTATTAGTGTTTTTGAACAGCTAAAGCGTATCATTAAAAACAACTTACAAACTGTCCGATTTAAGTTGAAGCCACTAAGGTAATAGTTCTGTAAGAAATATCAAGACAATCATTTAAAAATCGTCCTGATAGAAAGTAAGCATTAAGCTATTAGCTATCCAATGTATGCTGTCCTTTCTGCAAGCTTGGCAGCGCACTTTTGCGGTAAGTTCGGCTCACAGGAATCATGTCTTCACCCAACACACATGCTTCGCTGGTAAAGCTGTTAACTTTTGTTTGATTTACAATAAACGATCGGTGCACCCGGACAAAATCTTCCGAAAGCCGGTCAGCCAGCTTACTGATTGGTTCTCTTGTAATAATCGCAGTCCTACCCTCCAGATGTATCTTTACATAATCCGCGAGACTTTCAATATATCGGATATCGTCAAAATGTAATTGATTCATTTGTCGGTTAGCTCTAACCGTAATCATCTTTGCTTTTTGTTTTTCCTGTTTGGCTTCCAGTTGGCCAATTTGTGCACGATAATTACGCTGCTGAGCAAAAAACCGAATAAAACTAAACAACAAAACAAAGAAATAGAGGGTAATCGTAAGCATGAAAATATCCGATGAAACCGGACTCATATTGGCATAAGAATAGGAAGCCAGAACAATTAAGGCCACAAAAATGACTATCATTTCCAGATAAAGTGAAACGATAAGCATATAAAAACTGTACAAGGCAAAATGCCAATACCTCCCCCGAAGCAAAAATTTCGGGACAAGCACCCCGTTAAAAAAATAGCTGGTTGCTAACACAACTGGTAGCAACATGGCGACAAAATAAAAGGTTTCAGAAAAGCTATTGTAATAATTACGAAATAATAGCACCAAAACTACAACTGTCGCAGACCAAAAAACAAACTGAAATTTTAACTTCATGATACAAATGTCAGGAAAATAGGCATTCTGACTAAAAAAAATCGATGAATGACCATTTTTGCACCCGTTTCTACCTTGCATTGAGCGTGTTTTTCATGCTATTTTTGAATCAGATTTTAGATCGGCCGTTTTAAAATCCTTCATGCGATTTTATAAACTTAAAAACTAAAACTATGTTGAAATTATTTTATGAAGGCGGTCCATTATTCATGGGCATCCTAACTATTATTTTGATTTTGTTAATCGTACAATGTATTCGCACATTTAATAAAACCTCAGATGGTCAAACACTCCAAAAAAAACGTTCAGTTTTGAGGGGAATAGGTTTGCTTGCGCTGATTATTGGGATACTTGGTCAATTAATTGGGTTGTTTGATGCTTTCGGCGCGATTCAGCAGATGGGTCATGTACCTCCGGCTATGCTTGCCGGCGGACTGAAAGTATCCATGATAACAACGTTATACGGATTAATTATTTTCCTGATCGCCCAATTACTTTGGTTAGGAAGCTATTATCTCAAAAAATAACATGGTTTGCTGAACGTTGGCATTTCCAACAATGCTTGTCACGTTACAACAAAAAAAGCTGATAACTTTTTAATTATCAGCTTTTTTGCTAACTGTACCCGGAGCCGGGATCGAATCTACCTGGCTGACGCCAGTTAGACAGGCCGGC
>CAZQFH010000080.1:0-10887 GCA_964592595.1 uncultured Lentimicrobiaceae bacterium
GTAAAAATCAAAAAATGAACCCAGAGGGGGTTCTGGCTATTGTAGCAAAAACGTTTTTAAAAGGGTTAAAAAAACCCTGAAGAGCCTGTCCCGACTAAAATGTCGGGAGGTTTCGCTATTGGCGTGTTTTATAGCACAACCCATTCCGCCTGCCAGACTGCGCCGGCATGCAGGGGTTGAACGGATACGCGATGATGCAGTCGCTATAATAACACAACCTCTTCGAGGTTGATAGGTTATTGCATTATTATTCTTGCTACAATATCGTAACCCGTTCCGGGTTGATCGGATTCGCTATACTGTTCTTGCTACAATTACACAACCCGTTCCGGGTTGACCGGTTTTGTTATGTTATAATTGCTACAATATCGCAACCTCTTCGAGGTTGATGGTGGTGTTTTTAATATCATAGAAAAAAAATGAAACCTTGTCTGACAGCGCTTGTAGCTAAAGGTTGGTGGGATTTGCCGTGATGTCTAAACTACAATACCCCTAAGCTTCTCCTGTTCCGAAACAGGCTTGTTTTGTTGTATTACAATTAGAACAATAAATTGCAGTATTTTTGCGCAATGGAATCAAAACGTCAACAAAAGGTTTCGCGCCTGCTGATGCGCGATCTTGGTGAAATTATTCAACAGGAAATGCAGGCTATTGCAGGCGGAGCGCTGATTACTGTTACCCAGGTGCAAGTTGTGCCCGACCTTTCGCTGGCCAGGGTTTACCTGAGCGTTTTCGGAAAGCCGGAAAAATTAGAAATTGTAGGCCGGTTTAATGAACGCTCACGCGAAATCAGGGGATTTCTTGGCCATCGTGTTCGTCATCAGCTGCGTATCGTTCCTGAACTTCGCTTTTTTTTGGACGATTCTTTGGATTACATCGACAATATTGAAAACCTATTAAAAGAAGACTAAAACTAACTTAGTCGTTTAGCCTTATGCAATATGACCCCATAAAGCGTCAGCTCGGTAAAGTGTTTAACAGTACGCCTTTTTTGCGCAAACTATTCTACAGGATGCTCGACCTGCTTTTGCTGCGCACCTGGCACGTTAAGCGTGAGCTTAAAAACCATACTTCGCACCTTAAAAACGCCAATGTCCTGGATGCCGGATCGGGTTTCGGGCAGTATGATTATTATATGGTTCGTAAACATCCCGATTGGAAGATCACAGGACTTGATGTAAAAACTGAACAGATCGCTGATTGCAACCAGTTTTTTGGTCGAATTGGATTCGAGCATGTTCAATTCGAAGAAGCCGACCTCACCAAAATCAATTACGATCAGCAGTTTGAATTGGTGGTTTGTGTGGATGTGATGGAGCATATCGAGGAAGACGAGCTGGTGCTGCAAAATTATTTTAACGCACTCAAACCCGGTGGTATGCTATTGATCTCAACGCCTTCTGATCAGGGCGGTTCGGATGTGCATGAACACGATCATCAGGCCGAAGGTGTTCAGGGTTTTATCGATGAGCATGTGCGCGATGGTTATAATATCGGAGACTTGGAAGCCAAACTCAAACGTGCTGGATTTCAAAAAACAAGTCTGCGTTATCAGTATGGGAAGCCCGGAAAAATCTCTTGGCGTTTGTCGATGAAGTATCCCATTTTGATGTTGAATGTTTCAAAGGCATTCTTTATTTTGCTGCCTTTTTATTATGTAGTGGTTTTTCCGATAGCCTTGGTTTTGAATAAAATGGATGTATGTCGTAAGCATCCAACCGGCACAGGCTTAATTGCGCTGGCCTGGAAGTAATATTATTTAGCAGTTGAACACTAGCTTTTACATTGCAAAACGATACTTGCTGGCTCGTAAAAGCCACAACCTGATTAATATTATCACCTGGATATCAGTGGTTGGGGTGGGAGTAGGGGCTTTTGCACTCATTGTTGTGTTGTCGGTTTTTAATGGTTTTGAGCAGGTAATTTCACGTATGGTTAATCAGCTTTCGCCTGATTTGGTTATTGAGCCTGCTAATGGCAAAACCATTTTGCTGGATGCTTTTCCGTTTGAGCAGATTGAAACGCTTAAAGGAGTCGAAGGCATCGTTAAGCTTGTTGAAGAAGATGCTCTTTTTCGTTATGGTGGCCGACAGCATGTGGGCGTGTTAAAAGGCGTTAGCGAAGGTTTTGAAAAGTTCAGCGCAATGGATAGTATCGTTACACAGGGTTTGTCGATGCTTCAATATAAAAATCAGGAATTTGCGATGCTGGGAGCCGGAGTGGCCTGGTATCTTGATATCAACACCAGAAATCCGGCTGCACTTTTGCAAGTGCTGGTGCCCTCGCGCGGAAATCCTTCGGTGATGCAGTTTGAACAGGCCTTCAATCAGGATGCCATAAATGTTTCAGGGGTTTTTAGCAGTCAGCAGGAACTGGATGCTTCGCTTGTGATTGTTCCTTATGACTGGGCTGTAAGCTTGATGGAATATGAAGGAATGGCCACTTCAATTGCTGTTTTTTCAGAAAAGGATATCCAGATCGAGAAGCTTAAAAATCAGATGAAACAAATAATCGGATCAGATTTTCTGGTAAAAGACCAATTTGAACAGCAGGAAACCCTTTACCGTATTATGCGTTCAGAAAAATGGGCTATCTACATCATCCTCAGCTTCATCCTGATTATGGCCACCTTTAATGTGATCGGATCACTGAGCATGCTGATCGTTGATAAGCGCAAAGACATCAATATCCTGAAATATTTGGGTGCTGATCAGCGCTTTCTTAAGCGGCTTTTCTTATCAGAAGGTTTAATGATTTCGGTATTGGGAGGTATAATGGGTTTGCTCGCCGGCATTTTATTGATAGTGATTCAGGAACGTTTTGGCCTGTTAAAGCTGGGGGGCGAAGCCGGAGCTTTTGTTATTGACGCGTATCCGGTGCAATTGGTTTGGCCCGATGTACTGATGGTTTTTATGACTGTATTGATTGTTGGCGGATTGTCAGCAGTTTTCACGGTTTACAAGGCGCTTAAACGAATCAAAACCCTTCGCCTTATGGAGTAGTTTCAGGGCGCGATGCATCAATCATTTGCGTAATAGTCACAAAATCGGAAACACTCAGTTGCTCCGGACGCTTATCAAAACAGCTTTGCCCTATAATGTCGGGATTGAGAAGACTTCGCAGGGAATTTCGCAAGGTTTTCCTGCGCTGATTAAAGGCTTGTTTCACAATAATTTTGAAGCGTCTTTCGTCACAATCTAACTTTTGGGTTTTATTACGGACGAGCCGTATCACAGCCGATTTTACTTTTGGAGGCGGGTTAAATACTTGTTCGTGCACCGTAAATTTGTACTCAATCTCGTACCAGGCTTGCAGGAGCACACTCAATATGCCATAGCTTTTGTTTCCGGGCGGGGAGCTAATGCGTTCGGCAACCTCTTTCTGAATCATGCAAACAACCTCATTTACAGCATTATGATGTTCTAAAATCCTGAAGAAAATCTGGCTGCTGATGTTATAGGGGAAATTTCCAATCACGGCAAGCTCACCTTCACCAAATTGGGTGAGGTCGGTTTTCAGAAAGTCGGCATAGTGGATATTTTCGGTAAGTTCGGGGAAATGATGTTGCAGGTATTCAACCGATTCCTGATCTACTTCTATTAATTGTAGTTTTTGTGGATAAAGCGGCAGCAAAAACTGAGTGAGCACGCCAGTTCCGGGGCCAATTTCGATGATATGAGCTGCATTTCCTTGGAGTTGTTGACATATTTTTTCGGCAATATTGCGATCTTGCAAAAAGTGCTGTCCCAGGTGTTTTTTTGGTCTTACTGTCATGGCTTAAAGTACCTCATCTCCTCTGATTATGCGATACCTGCGTCTTGCTTCAGCAGCATAAATACTGGCCGGATAGTCATTGATCAGTAGTTGATAGCGTTCGCTTGCAAGTGGCAGGTTTCCAATAGAATGTTCCAGTATCAGTCCGCTTTCGTAAATGGCTTCATCTGCCAGATAGCTGTCGGGGTAGGTGCTGAAAAGCAGCTTGAAAAGGCTGTCGGCTGTGATAAAATCCTTTTGCACGATTGCCAGCTCAGCCGAAGTAAAAAGTGTGTAAGAAGTAATTACAGGGTTTTGGATAGCCAGCAGCAACGAATCGAGCAGAAATTTTGCCGTTTCAGGTTTTTGCTGAAAGCTCAGTAATTCGGCACGAGCCAGTGTTTTTAGCGTATTTCCGGTTGTATCCTCCATCAGCACATCCCTTATTTTCAACGACAATTGCATGGCATCGTTGGCGATGAGCTTGGAAGTGGCTGCTTTCAAAACATTAAGCTGCATGGATGCCCATCCAAACTCTCCGATGTAGTAGCGTAAATGCGCATTCCGGAAGCGGGCTTCATGGCCAACAGGTTCGTCTTTCAGCTTCTTTTCAATCTGGCTATAGATGAGTGTGGCTTCCCAAACCTCATCAGTATATAAATAAACATCAGCAAGTTGTAGTTTAATAAGTGCTTCTTCCTGCGTATTGAGCGGGAGTTTTAATCCTTTTTCGAGCAAAGCAACCGCATCTGTAGTGTTGTTTTGCTCATAGGCATAAATAGACGAAAGCGTAATCACCAGCGGATAAAGCTCAGCATTAAATCCAAGTTTGTCAAAAGCCTGTTCGATATCGGAAGAGAGTTTGTCGTATAGCTCCTTGTCAATTTGATGTTCTTCACGGGCAATGAGGTAGCGAGCTTGCAAATAACCCACATAGGCAGGAATGTAAAAGGCGCTGTTTCTGCCTTTGCCCACTACATATTCAAAGCCTTGCAGGGCAACTGCATAAGCACGGTTTTCCATGCTGATATCAGCCAGTTCTAAAATCTGTGGTTCTCTTTCTCCTTGCCGGCGGTCGAGCGCTTTGGCTTGTATGAGGGCTATTTCGTAGTCGTTTTGCTGAAGCGAAAACCAGATCAACAGTTCGCCAAATAACATATTATCAGGTTGTGATTGAGCACGCATCAGTAATTTTTCGCGTAAAAGATCTGACATGCTGTTGTCGATATCCATCATCAGGATATTCTGGAACCTGCTTTTAATCAGATCGAGGTGCTGTGGCTGATAATCAAGCTGAAGCAAATAGTTTTCGAAGGCCAGCTCGTAATTGCCCTGAAATTGAAACAGACTGGCTTTTTCAAGATAAAAAGGATAGTCAACCGCACTATGATCAGCACCAAAATCATAAGCCATCAGGGCATATTCGTAAAGACCTCTGGAGCGGAATGCATTGGCAACCACCGCAATTTGGTTGCGATTAGGAACAAGGGATTTAATTACTTTGTCGAAGCTTCGTTGTGCCTTTCGCTGATCACCTTGAAGCAGGTAAATATAGCCCAGGTCAACCTGAAAATTTACTGCCCTTTCGTTTCGTTTGATCTCTGATTTTAATTGATTTTCAGCTTCATCAAGCTCTTCCAATTGGATCAGGCAATTGAGGTAATAACTGAAATAATGTTGCGATTTGTACTTCTGATAGAGTTTTAGGTAAAGTGCGCCGGCTTGCTCCCATTCCTGGTTACGATAAAACTGATTGGCAAGTCGTTCTTCTGACACCCTTTCATGCTGTTGTTCTTGGCCTGTTGGCCTCAGCTCCTGAGCATCTGCTACAAAAGTTTGTATGAAAAACAGCATTAAAAAGAAGAAAAGTGTTCGGAAAAGGATGCGCATACTTGATTAGGGATTAGCAGGGTTTGTGAGCTTTTCAATAAGTAACAACTGGGCATTGACACGGTTCAGGTAGTAGCTGTTTTTAAGTTTTTGTTCATCAATGGCTTTCATCTGAACTTGCAGCATTGCCTGTTGTGCAGTGCTGTCGGCAGGCTTTTGTGCAACGATTTGCTGCAATTGTGCGAGCTGATCTGTTTGCAATTTTGATTCACTGATCAAGACTGGCAATTCCGTTTTGAAAGACTGAAGCACTTTTTTGGCATTTTGGATACTTTCGTTTCGGGCGTTAAAAAATGCGTCATCACTTTTTTCCTGCAATTGAAAGTTTGACAATACAGTAATCAAACTATCGATATCGGTATGCGTCAGACTTTCCAGTTCAGTTTGTTGCTTCTTAATCACAGTATGCAACGAATCAATCTGCTGCAGGAGCAACACTGTTTGTTTGGGAATTGATGATTTGCAGCCTTGAAGCAAGCTCAGGGCCAACAAACTAGTCAATACGCTCAAAACCAGTATAAGGCTGAAGGGCTTTCGGAATGTTAATACCATCATCTGTTTGATTATTTTCGAGCAGTGCGGCAACGATGCGTGGCAATGCCAATGCACTGCCATTTAAAGTATGCGCCAGATTAATTTGACCGTTATTGTCTTTGTATCTCAGTTTCATTCTGTTGGCCTGGAAGCTTTCAAAATTGGATACCGAGCTCACCTCCAGCCACATTTGCTGAGCAGCTGAATACACTTCAAAGTCGAAGGTGAGTGCGGAGGTAAAACTCATATCGCCCCCACAAAGCTTAAGGATTCGGAAGGGAAGTTCCAGTTTTTGCAGCAAACCGGTCACATGAGCTTTCATGGCTTCCAGGGTTTTATAGGAGGTTTCGGGATGCACAACTTCAACAATTTCAACTTTGTCAAACTGATGAAGTCTGTTGAGCCCGCGCACATGTTTACCCCACGAACCGGCTTCACGCCTAAAACAGCTTGAGTAGGCAGTAGTTTTTGCCGGTAATTCCTTTTCCTGAAGGATGACATCGCGAAAAATATTAGTCACGGGCACCTCTGCTGTAGGAATCATATAAAGCTTATCAGCACCTATGGTGTACATTTGTCCTTCTTTGTCAGGAAGTTGGCCTGTGCCATAAGCAGAGGCTTCATTAACCATGAGGGGAGGCTGAACTTCCTGATAGCCTGCATTGATGGCTTCATCCAGAAAGAAATTGATTAGGGCCCTTTGAAGTCGTGCTCCTTTGCCTTTGTAAAAAGGGAATCCTGCTCCGGTAACCTTATTACCCAGCTCAAAGTCAATCAGGTCGTATTTTGATATCAAATCCCAGTGAGGAACTGCATTTTCGGGTAAGTTAGGAATGACGCCTTCTTCGTGCACGGTGATATTGTCGCTTGCCTGTTTTCCGGGAGGGACACTTTCGTGCGGAAGATTTGGAATCTCAACCAGTTTCTCGTTGAGTTGATCTTTGGTTTCTACGAGTTTTTGATTCAGTTCTTTGGTTTTTTCTTTGATTTCGCTGTTGCGGGCTTTTAGCACTGTAGCGGCTTCTGCTTTGCCTTCTTTAAAAAGCAAACCAATTTGTTTGGCGATGCTGTTGGCTTCGGCCAAAAGCTCATCCAATTCCTGTTGCAGGCTTTTCCTGAGGTCGTCAAGTTGCAGCACCTGATCGATCAGTTCGGTATTGTGGAAGTTTTTGATAGCCAAGCGTGCTATAACTTCAGTTTTGTTGGCTCGGATAAATGGTGTTAAAAGCATGTTGATTCAGAATTTTTGCAAAAGTAGGAATTTATGGTGCTGCTGTGGCACTGAAAAAGGGAGTAAATCGAAAATATATAAGCCAAAAAACCCGGCTATGCAGGCATAACCGGGTTGCTAATATTTTTGTGCAAATCTGTTAGTTTACTACAGTTTCTGTTGCTGCGGGAATAACAGAGATATAGGATTTATCATCTTTTTTGCGACGGAACTCAACAGTGCCGTCAACCATAGCAAAAATGGTATGATCTTTTCCCATACCAACATTATTGCCGGGGCGATGAGCGGTTCCACGCTGCCTTACGATGATATTACCAGCTTTGGCAAACTGACCACCATAAATTTTTACTCCCAGTCGTTTACTTTCCGATTCGCGTCCGTTATTGGAACTACCAGCTCCTTTTTTATGTGCCATTGTTCTAAGATTTTCGGGTTATTACGCTTTGATATCTTCAATCATTACCTTGCTCAGGTATTGACGATGACCGTTCGACTTTTGGTATCCTTTTCTTCTTTTCTTTTTGAAAACGATGACTTTATCTCCTTTAAGGTGCTCGATTACCTTAACAGAAACACTTGCACCATCAATTACAGGAGCACCAACAGTGGTTTGTCCGTCATTGTCGATCAATAATACCTTTTCGAAGGCCACTTGGCTACCTTCTTCATTTTCAAGTCTGTGCACAAAGATCTGCTGACCTTTGGTTACCTTGAACTGCTGTCCTGCGATGTCAACTATTGCGTACATTATACTGATTTGAAATTGCGGATTATGCTCAAAAATTTGAACTGCAAAAGTATAAAAAATATTAATCCGTCAAACTTTTGCGCTATATTTTTTTAACTGACTTATTTGCTGATGTTTGTAGCTGAGCAACAGTGCGTTTTTTATTCACCAGCAGCACCCCTCCAATGATAAGGCCTATCCAAAGTAAAAAGCTGAGGTCAACATATTCGCCATCAATAATTCCCCAAATCAGGGCAACCACCGGAATGAGGTAGGTTACACTGGAGGCAAACAGAGGAGTAGTAATTCGGATGAGGGTATTGAATGCTATCATGGCAATGCCGGTTCCTACCACTGCAAGAATGGCCAGGTAGCCAAAACCTGTCCAGGCGCCCGGGACAGTTACCAGTTTTGGAATAAAGTCTGTAACGCTTAATAATATAATGGTGGAGGGAATGCCAACGATAAAAAATGCAACAGAAGTTATGGTGAGGCTGTTGAGGTGCTGAAGCCTGGCTTTGATCAAATTTACGTTAAGTGCATACAGGATTGTTGCCAGCACAACAAGAGCGGCATAGCCAAAGTTAAAAGAAAAATCGTTACCACCACTGCTGCTTATTAAACCAACAGCACCAATAAGGCCAATAAACACCCCGGCAATCTGAACAAGCCGTGTTTTGATTTTGAACAGTATCAAACCTACTAAAAGTGTAAACAGCGGAGTTAGTGAATTAAGCAATCCTGCTGTTGAGCTGTCGATGCCTCGCTGAGCAGCAGCAAACAGAAAAGCAGGAAAAAAATTACCTGCAAAACCCGAGATGCTCAGCCAGAAAAAATCTTTTCGTGTAATCTTTTTTAAGCGTGGAATGGCTAAGGGCAGCAAAAACAAAAAGGTAATACCCACGCGCAAAGCGCCCACTTCGATAGGATCGAAATATACTAAGGCTTTTTTTATCAAAATGAAAGAGCTGCCCCAGGTAACTACAAGTCCTGCCAAAATAATCCATGCCGTGGTAGTTTGACGTGTATTATCAGGACTGTTGTTTATGTGTTGCGACATTTAAAAATGTTTTTACTGCCTTTGGATTTTGCAGGCCGCAAAGGTATTATTTTTAACACCGCTATGCTGAAAGCTTTATTCAGATAAATGAAATTTCACTTTGACTTTTACGTTAATCAATTCGTAAATCATTGAAATTAGTATGTTTTTCTGCATATCTCTTATACAATCTCAAACATTATTTGGTTTTTTTGGTTATTGCCTCAAAAGGTGCATAATGGTTGATTTTAGTTGGCTTAGTGATTTCTACACATGGGCACTGCACGGAAATTTATAACTTTGCAGTTGGAACCAGTAAGGTTTGATTGAAATTTAAAGTGCTGATTCATCCGAATGAAGCAAATGGCAGACGATCAAAGTAGTTGGAAAGAAGGCCTGAAGGCCGGTAACAAAGAAGTTTTTGATGAGATCTTCAGGGCTTATTATGGTGAGCTTATAAGTTATTGTCTGCGTTATGTTTACGAACAGGATATTGCGGAAGATATCGTGCAGGATATGTTTGTGAAGATGTGGCTTCGGCATGCTGATCTCCAGATCCAAACTTCCCTTAAGGCCTACCTTTATCGTGCTACTCAAAATCATGCCCTGAACCATCTGAATCAGCTAAAGATTCAGGAAAAGTACAGGCAATTCGTTGGTTTTAGTGCCATTAATGGCTCCGAAAGCCCCTTAGATAAATTGCAGGAGACTGATCTGGAACTGAAAATAAAACATGCGGTGCTAAGTCTTCCGGAAAAACGTAGGGAGGTTTTTGAGCTTAGCAGACAAGAAGGTCTCAAAAACAGACAAATTGCTGAGCGGCTTAACATCAGCGTAAAAACAGTCGAGAATCAAATGACCAAAGCATTGGAGCAGCTTCGGGGTTTTTTAAAAGAATATTTGCCTGTTATATTTTTCTTTTTTGTAACTTTCGAGGCGTTTTCACTGGCTTTTTTGAAATAATATATTTTTTTCCTGCTATTAAATAGGGGAAAAATGAAATGAGATTGTCGTATTAAAGAATTCTTAACAACAAGTTTTACATTGATTAACTTAAACAGATACAATAAACTCGCAGCAAAATACCTCAGCGGTAACTGCAACTCAACTGAAAAACAGCAGTTTGAGCAATGGTTGTTGGTATCTGATAAGCATAAGCAATGGTTTGAAACACAGAAGAAAGTTTGGAATTTTTCAAATGCTGCTGTGCTTTCAACAGCAATAGATGTTGAAGCAGCGCTTCAGCAAGTTCATCAGCGAATCGCCTTCATGCAGAAAAATCATCAGCATGAGGCAAAACATGCCAGGAAGTCTGTTTCCGTTTACAGATGGGTTGCCAGTGCTGCAGCAGTATTTTTGCTCGGGCTGGCTGTTTTGTTTTTTATGAGAAATGAACAAACCCCGCAAATGCAGCACATTACTGCAGCACAAAAATCGGAAACTCCCCTGCAACTTCCGGATGGTTCAGAAGTTTACCTTAACGAAAACGCCGAAATCGGATATCCCGAGCAGTATGCAGCTGGTCTGCGTCAAGCTACTTTTAAGGGGATTGGTTTATTCGAAATAGTTTCTAATCCCGAAAAACCTTTTCAAATTGTAGCTGATCATTTTGGTGTTGAGGTTTTGGGAACAAAATTCAACATCAATGCCGTTCCTGGGGCAGATCAGTACAAAGTAGATCTGCTGGAAGGAAAAATCAGGTTGTTCACTTTT
>CAZQFH010000081.1:0-10733 GCA_964592595.1 uncultured Lentimicrobiaceae bacterium
TAATCCCATTACTTATCAGCAAATTAAAATAAGTAATTAACTAAACACCTCAAAAATCTTGAAGACTTATAAACCTTCATGGCTTAGAAATACTCCTTTAGGCTTGCAAGTCTTCAACCAGCAATTAAGTTCGTATCAAAGCCGCTATTTATACTTAGTTTATACGTTATTTACACATAGTTTAATCGTTGTTTAATCGTTTAGTTACGTTTATACTTACTTTTACCTTTATGTAAACTAACTTTTTTATTATTTTTGTATAGCTTTTTAATACGAACTTAAACCCTTGTATATGGCTGATTCAAGTGATGCGTTTATGGGCCGCCTTTTGGGTCGTATTGGCAATTTGGTAGTATATCAGATGTATGGCAAAACGGTGGTAAGGGTGCGGCCGGGTTTCCGCAGCAAGAAGGTTACACCAAAGCTCAAAGCCAGTCAGGATGATTTTAAGACGGTGGTAAAAGTGCTTTCGCCATTGAAACATATGCTGCGCTTTGGTTTTGCTGCCCAGGCCATAAACCGCTCTGCCTGGAATGCTGCTGCATCGGCTAACCTGAACCGCTACAGGCAATCAGCAAACAAAGACATACAAGAATGGTTGCTGCTGAGTACGGGCACATTGGCACAGGCCAATAACTGGCAGCTTGTAAAGGATGATGACGGCAAGCTGCTGCTCAACTGGGAAAACGACACAGCATTAAAAGGCCATGGCAATGACTAGCTGATTGTTTTTTGTGTTGCAGACAACTCTCATGCTGGTATGTCGTTCATGGAAATCACAACGGCAAACCGCATGGACAATCAGGCAATTCTCGTTCTTCAAAAACCATACGACAGCATATCCTTTGACTTTTTTACAGCCTTTATATCGGCTGATTACAACAGCAACCGTAAACCTTATGGTATTTCTGATAGTGTCTGGGCAGGAAAGCTTGAAATCTGACCAATAGTTTTTAGTATCATCCTTCAATTTTAGGACATTCCCTACTGCTTGGATTTGCCTGGAGCCATCCGGAATAGGGAACTTTTAGTTTCTGCTCATGGAGTAAAAGTTGAAGGTCTGAAAGTCGAAGGTCTGAAAGTCGAAGGTTAGGTATTTGTGAAAAATGCTTGCTTTGGGGTGTGGGATTGTGTATCTTTGAGCGTTGTTTTTAAATGAGCACGCTCCCCGCGTGTAATATTTATATCATTTCTAATTGGTTGGTTGTTTTTATAAAAAGCCCGTTTCAAGTCTTGAGACGGGTTTTTTAGTGAAAAAAGTTTGGGTAATACTTGATTTCAGGTGGAAAAAGGTTTTATATTTGTGTGTTCAGATTTTGATACAGCGTTAAACGCTGATGACAAAATTATACTAGGTTAGTTTAAGCCCGTTTCGTTTTGAAGCGGGCTTTTTTTTTGATGGGGAAGAGAAAATAATTGATTTGATGGAGGGGATTGTGTATCTTTGGGTGTTGTTTTTACAGTACGCTCCCCACGTATGTTTTTATTTCATTTCTAATTGGTAGGTTAATTGTCAAAAGCCCGTTTCAATAATGAGATGGGCTTTTTTTGGTATCGGGATAGACATGATGCAGGTGGATGGCGGCATAGAAATAAGGTTAGATCAGCGTTGGGAAAGGCGGGGGTGGTGACTGGCTTGGGCATACTGTGTGTGATGGCAGGCAGTTCGGGATAGGTTGTGGCTTATGATTGGGAGGGCTATGGTGATGGGCATAAGACACTCCTACCCGATCTGACTTTTGGGATGGCGGTGCGACACAGACAGGCACTACTCCCGTGTGGGATGTTGACAGCTTGCTGAGGAACGAAGGCGTAAGGAACGGAGGAGGTCTGAAAGAATGGAGCCGAGTCGCCAGTAACGAAGTGGATGGCGTCGAGGTGGAATGAGTGAAGCCGCCGCAGTGAGTGCAGCCTGAGAGACGAAGTATGCTGGAGACATGGGGATTTGGAATATTGGTTATGCCGACAGACAGCTGCTCCTATTGAGGGTGGGCGGGGAAAGTGAATAATTGTCGAAGGTCGAAAGTCTGAAAGTCGAAGGTCGGAAATGGTTATGGCGGCTGGTAAGCTGCCAGTTGGGGTTGCTAACAGCTGTGGCAACGGCTGTACTAAAATTACTAAAAGACTTTAAAGGGATAGTTATGATGCTGGTGGTGCAGCTATTTGTTGATTGGAAAAAGGGTTGGCTGTAACAGGCGGTGGCTTTAGATGGTTTAAGGGGCTGTGGGTTCACGGGTTGAAGCGTTGTTGATTTGTTGATTCGTTTATTTGTTGATAGGACAAATAGCTAGAATTGAATACGAAGGATGATCGATTGGGTTGGGTTTCATAGCTGGCAGGAGGGCGAGCAGGACGCCAATTGGGTTTGGCTGAATGAATGTTTTGATTTAAATAAATGGCGGGCTGGGTGGTGTCCTGCGAGGTGACTGCCGCCATGAAATTGGGTTGGCCTATGGACATGGCATGAGCTGCCACTGCCTGTGTGGGTGAGAGGAAGCTGGCAGCAGTAAGAGCGTGCGTATGACTGAGGATCAGGAATGAAAGAGCCGAGAACGGTCGGAACGAAGTGGAGTCCGTCGAGGTGATTGAATGACTGCCGAAGGAATAGCGCACAAACGACTGATGCCTGCTGACGAACGAAGGGGATATGATGAAATGGTTTATAGCTGCACCAACAGCTCCGATAAAGGGCGGGTGGGGATATATGGTGTGTTTAGAATTGATGGTGAGTCAATGGTTGAAATGGTGTGTTTTGGTACTAAGATCGCTAAATCAGGGGGCTGGGGCAAGGTAGTTTATATAATGCCAAATTATGGTCACGCCGTAACACTCAAAAATTCCGATAAAAGATAGGAAGTGCCATAATTTGCACATTATGTAATTCTACCGTTTGCGGCTGAAGGCGGAATTATTGTTCTGTGTAAAGATGTTAGGCAGACCGAACAGGCATGAGAATTTCCGTTTTAGGAAGGAAGATATGGGGATATCGTTTGGTAAGAAAGATTGATAAAATGCTTGTGCAGGGATGCCTGGCATTGGGTGGGCAATAATTGTGACTGAAGCCGCAATGCCCTCAGCCCCCTGCTAAATAAAGGAGGCAAGCACAAGAGGAGGGCTGCACCCAGGGTTCTTGGATTGTGGGCATGGCCGGTGCAGAACGTTTGTGCTTGCTGACTGGCTAAGATAGCTTTATGGGTGTGGTGATTCCTGGTATCAGGTTTTTCTAGAAAGCGCTTAAAAACCAGAGGATTAGAATAATAAAATGTGTTAATAATTGTTGCGTTAGGGAGAAAGTGCGTTTGTTTTCTTTTAGAATCCTTATGCGTGAAGGTATTTGCTGGAGATTGTTGAAGCCGTAGGCAATTATAATAGTGATGATAACTGAAAGTGGCCAATACCATTTTGAGGATAAATAGGCAAAAAGAATCAGTGAAGGAATCATTAAAAACAAGGGCAGTTTAAAATTGTTTTTTAAAAATTGCTGTTTTGATTTACTGTCTCTGAGAAATGATTTCGAGTATATTGACTTGAAAAACAAGTTTTCCCAGTAAGGACGTGTGAATAAAAGGATAGTAGCAGCAAAAATACCAAGTATAAGGCGGACAAGGAAGCCTGGAAAAATCCAGATGAGTGCAACACCTATACCATCAAAAATAAATAAACTTACAATTATGCCAGCTAACATAGCATTAACCATGAAGAATGATACCCATGTAAGAAATAGCCGAGCCCTCCAATTTAAAGCAATATTGGTGCTGAGGAAAAATGAAAGATAAAGACCAGCGATAAAGAAAAGGATGGGAATGCCAGCATAGACAAAATAAAGTTTAGTGAATCCCCAGCATTCCATATTGGTTGAAACATCTTGAAGATATAAGGGGCGCCATGTAAATGGAATATCATAATATTCCATAAACAAGGCTTGACCCCCAATCGTACTAAATTGAACCAATAAAGCAGCAAGCAGTAAAAAATTCAGCGAATTGAGTGATGGCAACAGGAGTGCTGAAAATGCTTTCATCAAGAATAGGAAAACTTAGATTTCTGATTTTGATTGCTGCCATTTTTTTATTCCATAGCCAGCTCCAAGGAGCAGCAAAATAGAGAGGCCACTACCTAAAGGAGCGCCACCACCACCCGAATCGCCACTTAAAGGGCCACCTGATGGCGTATCTCCACCAGAATTTTGGCCTGGATGAGGTTGAGCAAATGATAATGCAGCAAATGATAATGCCAAGATTGATGTTATGATAAACTTTTTCATAGTGATTAAAATAATGGTGTTAGTTGTTTACGATGATTTTGTTGTTAACAGCTGTATTTTCGAAAATTATTCTGGAAATATAGATACCATCAGGAAGGGATAAGGGGAACTGAAGGAAATAAGAACCATTAATTTGGAATTGCGCCAGGTATTTTCCTGAAACATCATAAATAATGATAGAACCATTGAGACCAGCAGGGTTTGATATATAAAGGATATTAGCATTGTGCCAGACCTTAGAGGGTAATGACGTAAGTTGTTCATCAGTGCTGGTAAATTCAAAAGAAATTTTAAAGCGGTTAGCAGGATCATTGTCTGATGCGTAGAAGGTATAGGATGGGTTTTCCTTAAGATTCTGTCTTGTGTCCAACTGATTATCAATAAGATAAACTGCATGATCGGACTGAAAATCGGAGATGTTTATAGCTGATAAAGTAAAACTACCCTCAAGGTTTGTTTCAAAGCCTAGATCAACGTAAGGAGTTTCGGATATTGAAGGTAAGGCATTAATGCTGTATTGTATTTCATCAATCTGGGAATAAAGCTGAGGGGCATAAGATTCACCAAATAGTTTATAAGCGTCATAGTTGTTGTCGAATGCTGCAGTAGCAGAAGCATCAAACATAAGGTGAGTGGCATCTGAAAAGTTGGATTGGTTTGATATTACCTTTAATGATAAGGAATTAGCAGCTGATTTTTTATAGAATGCCTGCGTATTGTGCACACGAGCAACAGCAGGTATTGTAAGCGATGGTGCAGGGCCGTTAGCTTTTACGAAGAAACCCTGTGCCACTGGAATGATACCATCTGACAGGCTACCAGTTGTGCCATTCCAGGATACATAATTTCCTGCTGAAGCATCCCAGGTGTAAACACTTGCATCAAGATCAGTTTTGTTCCATCCATCCAGATCCCAGTCGATAGGAGCAGCAAATGGGTTGCTTAAGAGGTTCCACCCATCGTATTGCGGATTACCTGTTGTGCCGCTATTTGAGAGGGATGGGCTTATGTCGGATACATTTAAAGTACCTGCAAAATTGGATGCAACTGTTGAAAGTGTTTCGTCAAGCCAAATAGAATAGCCTTTACCTAAAATTGCATCTTCTTGGGAGTAGATGGGCTGCCAATCACCCATTGCTTCATTGTATTCGCGCATCCAAATATGGTCAAGCTGAACAGCAGTGAAGGGATTGCCCCAATTGATGTTGCTAACAGGACTGCCAACCAGATGGAATTGTTCGGCGCCAGTAATCTGCCGGTTGATGGTTCCAAAAATATTATCAGTTGAGTTTAGCAATGACCCATTAATTATTAGCTCATCAGGTAATGAGTTTGTGATGCTTCCAGATACATTTAAGCCAACATTTTTTTCAATTGTTAAAGATGTATTGTTGTTAAGCACAAGATTTTGGATAGTAATAATATCGAAGGCGTCAGTTTCAATTGTTGGGTTATGATCTGATGGGTTGATAATAACCGTTTCTGTTTCATTAGGAATACGGCTATCATCCCAATTAGAGGTGTTAAACCAATTCTCGTTTACTGCGCCAGTCCAACTTATCTCATTTAATTCAAGATTATTAAACATGATTACACTCTTGGGAATATCACCTCCCACAATTAATTTGTTTCTTAGATTATCGTAAAAAAGCTTATACGTATTTCCTGTTGCATCAAAAAAAGTGTTTATTACTTCACCAGTATTGGCACTTATTTTATCAAAGGCACTTGTGTATATAAAATTATTTGCTTTACAAAAAGCAACAGATTCATTTACATTCCATTGGGTGCTTCCTGAAAAATTATGTTTACGGAGGGGGTATGTGGCATAAATACCTGAATTATCAGCAAAAACACCCATTCCATTTGTAAATTGCTCCGGCATCCATGAAGGGTCAGGCAATCCGCTACCTATATCGATTCTTGCTAAAGTTGAAGATCGATTATAGTATATGTCATTAATTTGGCTGTAAAAGCCAGTAACATATAAATAATTATCAATATAACTAATTGAATTAATACGTCCATTGATACTGTAGGTGCCTTGGTCTTTTATAAAAACAGGAGACCAATCAAGATCAATTGTTTCATTTAATATATCAAATCGGATTATACTATTGCAGGGTGATCCGTTACACATATCGAACTCACCAGCAATATATAGAAAATCATTAACTATCTCCATATCTAGAATAAGACCATTCAGGTCTAAAGCAAGGTGATCAGAAAGCAAGCCAGTTTCCTTAACTAATGTCTTTAAGTTAGTGTAATCGTGATCAGCAACATATAAATATGGCCCATAACTTTCAAGCGCATTAATGCTATTCAGTCTGACTGTGGTAAAATCCTCAACGATTGAGTAATCTTCGGCATTTATTTTACATAAGTCATCGACAAGTATGCCATCAAAAGTATTAAAGTCACCGCCAAAAAAAATTAAATCATTGCTCTCCGAAATTGTATAAGTTCCATTATCAGGCAAATAGAATGATTCTTTGGTAAAAGTTTCTAAGTTGACTTTATTTAAGTAATATAACATCATTGGATCTGATGATGCCCCAACAAATAAGCTGTTATCAAGTAAAAATAAGGCTTCCGGTACAACTGAAAAAGAAACATCAAAAGAGGCGTCAATAGCTCCTGATTCCAAATTAATTCTACAAATATTAGTTTGACCTGGTGAAACAGAAAAATTACCTCCAAGATATAGATAACCTGCATCATTTACCATAGTTTTGACACCATCTCCCAGATCAAGAGTGGGTCTCCAGAGATCATCCAATTCATAACTTAATAAATCAATCCGTGCAATTCCTGCCTGATTTTCACCATCGATAATTGAAAACAAGCCCCCAAGATAAAGGTATTCGTCAATTAACAACATTTTTCTAATAGCATATGAATTATAAGCCGATACTGGATTTAGAACCCAAGATTCATCAATTATAAAAGATGCTTTTGATATTCTAACCAAGTTCTTAATTGTTGGCTCATTTATAAGTGTAAAATTACCGCCAATAAATAGATAATTATCATTTTCTGATATTGCTGCAATATTTCCTGTAACAGCTATTGGATCAAATGTTGCGTCAATTTCATTTGTTGATCTTATGATCCTCTTTAGCTCACTATTTCCAATATACAGATGATTTTCTGTGCGATGAATTGCACTTACATATTCGTTCAAAATTATTTCAGAAGTTTTATCTGCTTTTAAATGAATTAAATCAACACTTGTGCAAATGTAAAATCCACCGTTCTCATCAGATATTGCGTTGTGAATTTTTGAATTTATTTCGGGCCATCCATCAGATAGTGACAAGTCAGCCTTATTTAGAATTTGAAAATTAATGCTTGGAGGCCCAACAATGTCAAAAAAGCCTCCAATGTAATAATAATCTTCATCTGAGGTAATAGCTTCAACGTAACCATGTGTACTTATGACTGGAAATGTTTGGTCAATTACTTGAGAGTTAAGGTCAACAGAATGGAGAAATAAGAAAAGAATAATTGTTAAAAAAAGTTTTTGTGTGTTACTTTTAAACATTGTTGCTAATTGATTTTTCATGGGGTAAGTTTTTTTTATGGTGTTGTTTAAATAGGTATATTATCTGACATTCAAAAAATGAATTATTTTTTTCAATTAAGATTTATGCAGCTAACTACAGAATTCAAAAACTTTGCTATTAGCCATATTATGTTGCTTTTACCGCGGAAATACTAGAAACAAGAAGGATAATTGATAAAAACATGACATTGGTTGTTAGTGCGTGTGAAAATTGATAATAAGTTTTCAGAAACCACGATTGGTTGTTGATGAGACTAGTGTTGAAAATATTACTGTCAATGGCAGTGGCTGTTGTAAAGCCTGGGCAAGGCTGGCCATCAGATTTGGTTAATTTTTCAGATTGGGCTTGCAATGCGATCATTGAAAAGGCAAGCATAGTAAGCGTGATGATTAATTTTTTCATTGTTTGGTTATTTTCTTAGTGTGCAAAAACTTCTGTTTGGATATGAGCTATTTGTATGAGGTTGATCGAGTCAACTATACTTAATTGTGACTTTTGAATGAACGACTCGATCCTTTTTCGTAAACTAGAAGCCAAAACAGAGGGTTTGTGGCAAATCACCTGGCAGTGATTGTTCCATCGAGACAAATATAGTTGTTAGAATGGAGTAATCCAAATTAAATCAATAGTTTAGACCAGTTATAAATAAGCGTTTAAAAAAATGCATTGCCTTAGATTGATGGGACAGTTTGATAAGCAGGCTCAAAGTGTTCTACTGATTCCGGAGTAATTGTGCCATGCCAAATTGAAAAGTTGCGAAAAAATATGGATTGGTAATGTGTAAAGGCTGTTTTGGATAGGTTTGTACAATGATTTGCTGATTTCGTGATTAGGTATCAAGTTATCATTGTATAGGGAAAATGATTATGCTACTAAAATGATTGTTTGTTATTAATGGCGAAGGAAAGAATTGGAGCAATTGGTGCTGATAAACCGGGATGGTGCGTGAGGGATTGAAGTGGAAAGCCCGCAGCGGAGCGAGTACTTGTAACGGAAAGCCCGACCCGAAGGGGCACGCCCAAGAGAAAATGATTAAAATCTTTGATCTTTGTAATCTATGGTGTTTTCAATTATGTTTAAAGTTTGATGGTCTTTGTTAAGTATGGGTGATTGGTACTCGAATATGATGCGTTTTTCGGCAATTGTGAAGATGATTGTTTGGTGAATGATGTTTTCCGTAGGGTTCATCTCGGTGAAAAACACAGACGATGCAGGCCAAATCCCAAATGAGGTGGATTCGATAAGTTTGACCTGTTTGATGTTATCGATTTCAAAAGTTTCATTAAAGTCGTGGATAAAATTGATAAGTAGTTCTGCAGCTTCTTTGTTTGAAAGGCCTTCGTCAATAATGAGATCGTAAATCTTAATGGTGACAGATTCTTTTAAATTGTAATCAATGGGTTTGCATACAATTTCAATTATCTCAGCCTCGTAATTTTCAACAGTATATTGCCAAGTTTTTGGAAGTGAAAAGGATAATGCATCAATTTCAACCGTTTTTAAACCATATTTAAATGGTGTTGCAATGTTGTAAAAAACCGGAAGTACAACAAGAAATGCAAAGAGCAGTCCGGAACCGACCCAAATGATAACAGATAGCTTTTGGCGTTGCATATGTGGTATATTTCCTTTTGATACTAAAGAATTTGTAATCAGGTCATGCAATGCCTGTGATTTTTTGTTGAAAAGCATCATGATGTAGCCCATGAAGAGCATTAGAATTGAAAGCGGTTTTATGAGATTGCGCAAGACAGCTTTCCAGAAACTTATTCGCTGGCCATTAATGCTGCTCACTTTTAGCTGCAGTAAAGCTTTTCCGGGTGCTGCCTGAAAAGGACTGCATTCGAAAGCGGCATTGTAAAGAAGAAATACAAAAAAACCGTAGGATGTATTCATGTATGCCAGGCGATTGGCAATTGTGAAGACGGCATCTTCTGGGTGAATTGGTGAACCATCAGTAAATAAGTAGATTAAAGAGTTTAGGAAAAACAATATTGAACCATCTATCAAATAAGCTAATAACCTGATTAGTAAGAGGTTTAATTTTGATGAATTTTGGTTATTGTTTGTTTGATCTTCAGGATTAAGGGGTTTATTTTTAGAAATGGCTTCGTATGCAGTTGATGTGTTGGATTCAGAGGTTGTCATGGTTGTATTTTTAATGAATTTACGGTTTTATGAGTTAATGGATTAAGATTCAAATCTGATAAAATATAGATCACAGATTAGATCATGGGTTTATGAGGTTGACATGACCTAGATACAGACTGCGCTTGGCTTTTAGATCATGTTGATTATGTTTTGAATGTATGATAGGTAAAGTTATGATATATGAATATATGTGACTCAAGTAATAGAACTAACAAGAACAATTATTAAGAGTGTTTGTGTGATATATAAGCTGATAATGAATGTTTTCAGGAATAGAGATCGCTTAAATATCATAACAATAAGAGCAATAAGCAACGGTGGAATAAATCCAGTAAGCAGAGTGCCCGTTATGTTTCCAATTGCTCCTGAAAAATTAGTTGGGTCATAGTATGGATTTGCGTAAATGCCTTTGTTGAAATTTTCAATGGCAATATATAGGTAATATGCGCCTACAAAAATGTTGAGAAGTAGATTTAAGCCAATGTGATAAGCAGGTGGCATGATGGGTGTGTTTTTTTGTGACATGGTGTTTGTATTTGCGGGTTCAAGGGTTGATGAGTTTATGTACCACGCGAAAGATTTGCGCGGAAGATGTTTTGGGTTTATGGAATAATGAGTTTATTAAGGTTTTAAAGGAGTGATTAGTTCATATATTGCTGATTGGAATTTATCAAAGGGTATTTTATATGCTTTTAGGGGCTTGTATGCAATTCGAATTTTTTGATCAAAACGAGCCAAGGCTTCTTCAA
>CAZQFH010000082.1:0-10265 GCA_964592595.1 uncultured Lentimicrobiaceae bacterium
CTATTTATTGTCACAATACCAATCAGTTAAAAGTTTTTCAGCAGACCCTATTTATAGTAGCTGGCTATAGTTTGTATGGCGAAATTTACTTTTAAATGCTCATTACATTTAAACAAAAAAACAGCCATAGCCCCCGATATCGGCGGCACGGCAGATTCACCCTACCGCAAATTTATCTGAGTTGAGCATTTCAAGATAGAAGCAATTCCTTATTAACTGTGGTAAATTTCGAAAATGCTTTTTGAAACCAGAAGCAACCTATTGACTTTATTCCTTTATGTAGAACTCCTCACCACCAATCTGGTTTTGATTACCTTTTTTGTGGGTTTAAATTCGGTGTTTTTTTCTTCATTTTTGAGACGCCTGAGCAGCTGTTGACATGCTTCGCGACCCAGTTCAAAACCAAACTGATCCACGGTGGTTAGCTCGGGCTCGCTGATAGCAGCTGATTTACTATTTTCAAAACCCACTACTTTCACATCTTCGGGAATCCGCAATCCAAGGTGTTTGGCTTCCTTAATAATCGCAATGGCTGCCATATCATTCACGGCAAAAAATCCTGTTGGATAATCGGGACGGCGCAGAATATCATGTGCCGCTTTTCGCGCTGTATCAAAAGTATCGGCCAACACAACCAAGCTTTGATCAAACGGAATACTATGCTTAAGCAGTGCATCATGATAACCCGACAAACGACTTTTGCCGATGGCCAGATGCTGGGGAGCAGCAAAATGAGCAATACGTTTGCAGCCTTTTTCAATCAAATGATTTACGGCCAGAAAAGCTCCCTGATAATCATCAGCAACAACCTGATCGGCCTGCAACTCATCAATCACCCGATCAAAAAACACCACCGGAATTTCATTATCTATCAGCTTTTGAAAGTGCGAAAAGTCATTGGTTTCTTTTGAAAAGGATACCAAAACGCCATCTACCCGATTTGTAAGTACAGCCTGTGTATTGATTACCTCGCGCTTGTAGCTTTCGTTGCTTTGAAACACCATCACACTGTAATCATTTTTATAGGCCACCTCCTCGATACCATTAATGATAGCGGAAAAGAAATAATGTTCAATTTCGGGTATAATCAAACCTATCGTACTTGTTGAATTATTCCTCAGGTTGAGTGCTACGCGGTTGGGTCTGTAACCCAGCAATGCAGCAAGCTCTTTGACGGCTGTGCGCGTTTTCGGACTGATATCAGGATGATCCTTAAGCGCTCTCGAAATGGTTGAGGTTGATAATCCAAGCTTTAGGGCAATGTCTTTGATGGTAATCTGACGTTTCATTTAAGGTGCTTTTCTTGATTATTGGTTTGCAAATAAATTCTGAAACCGGCTATAAAGATACAAATTTAATGTACTTTAGGATGCAAATGCAAATTCTATAAATAATTTCAATCGTTTGCGAAAACATTCTCAGACAAAATTGGTTAACTTTGTGCTTGTACTGTTAATGTTTCTTATTTTTGTATTTGCCAAAAATTAACGTATTTTTAACATTAAATAACACCTTAACTTATTGCATCTTAGCATTTAAAATAACTCACTCATTAACACAAAAACGGAAATATGAACAAAATTACGAAAAGGATGATGCCGCTGCTGCTGTTGCTTTTTGCCATCAGCACAGCATTTGCTCAAACGGCAACCATCAGGGGAACCGTTATGGACAAATCGACCGGCGAAACCATGCCAGGTGCCAATGTGCTGATTAAAGGCACATTAGTTGGTACTTCCACAGACTTCGACGGCAACTATGTTCTGGAAAATGTACCTAAAGGTGAGGTAGAAGTTGAAGCCAGCTTTGTTGGTTTTCTGCCTCAAACTCAAAAAGTGACTGTAAGTGCAGGTCAAACCTTAACACTGAATTTCGACCTGGATGTGGATGCCGTAATCCTGGAAGAAACCGTTGTAATTGGTTATGGTGTCCAAAAAAAGAGCGATAGAACGGGTGCTGTGGCATCTATCAAGGCCGATGAAATGAATGCCGGTGTGCTAACAGATCCTGTGCAAGCCATTCAGGGTAAAATTGCCGGGGTAAGTGTTACCAAAAAAGGTGGTGACCCCAATGCCGGTTTTGATATTAAAATCCGCGGCGCTTCTTCGCTGTCTTCTGGAACAAACCCACTCTATGTAGTTGATGGTATTCCGGGCGTTGACCCAACAACTATTTCACCTGAAGACATCGAATCCTGGAACGTGCTGAAAGATGCTTCTGCTGCTGCTATTTATGGTTCTCGTGGTGCTAATGGTGTAATTATCATTACAACCAAGCGCGGAACCAGCAAAACCGGAACACGCGAAGCACAGATTGATTTTAGCACTTACCTGGCTACTGATATGGTTGCCAACCGGCTCGACCTTCTGAGTGCCGATCAGATTAGAAGCTATGTAGCTGAAAACAACCTCAATTTTGAAGATGGCGGAGCCAGCACCGACTGGCAGGACGAGATTTTCCGTACCGGAATGTCGCAGAATTACAACCTTTCCATTACCGGTGGCGATCAAAAAGCTTCTTACCGTGCTTCACTTTCGCATCAGGATTTTCAAGGTGTGATTATAGGTTCTGAAAAACAAAGAACCATTGGCCGTATCAATATCGACCAAAAAGCATTTAATGATCGCTTAACTATTTCGGCTGGTTTATCAGGTACTTTTGAGCAAAACGACTACATCAGCTATTCAGGTAATGGTCCTAATGATATTCTTTATCAGGCTTTTCAGCGCAACCCCACTGATCCGGTTTATGATGCAGACGGCAAATTGTACGAAACACAACGTCAGTTCAATTACTGGAATCCTGTAGCATTGGTTGAAGATATTCAAAATGAACGCTCAGCCAAACGTTTCTTTGGTTTCTTCAAAGCGGATCTGGATATTTACAGAGGCATCTCAGCTGGTGTAAACCTGGGTTATACACGCGACGACTACGAAAGTTTCTACTTTGAACCCTCAACCATCCGTCTTGGAACTACCTCGGGTTACGGACGCCGTGCTTATGGCAATTATGAATCAAGAATTCTGGAAACTACCTTAAGGTATAACAAGGAATTTGGCTTGCATAATATCAATGCTGTTGCTGGTTATTCTTTTCAGGAAGACTTCAACACAGGCTTTTCAGCACAAGGAAGAAAACCCTTTCTTGATTACACACAGTCCAATGATTTGGGTTTACTTCTGAATGTAAACGCTGGTGATATAAGCTCTTACAAAAACTCAAACAGATTGATTTCCTTCTTCGGGAGAGCAATTTATAACTATAATTCAAAGTATTTCTTAACAGCCACGCTACGCCGTGACGGTTCATCCCGTTTTGGTGACAATAACAAATGGGGCTGGTTTCCTTCGGCATCAGCTGCCTGGCGTATCAGCAGCGAAGATTTTATGGATAACCTTGATTTTATCAATAACCTGCAGTTGCGTGTTGGTTATGGTATTACTGGTAACCAGGAATTTGCAAACTATACTTCGCTGGCTTATTACGTAAATAGTGGCACCTCCATCAACTTCGAAACTGGTGAAGAATCCATTCTTTTTGCCTTCTCACACAACTCAAACCCCGACATCAAATGGGAAGAAAACGCCGAGCTGAACATTGGTATTGATTTTGGTTTGATGGAAGACAAAATCTCTGGTTCGTTCGATTTCTTCCAAAAACGAACCTATGACCTGTTAGGTGATTACACTGTTCCGGTTCCTCCTTATCCTGTTGATCGCATCTGGGCAAACGTTGGTGAGTTTAAAGTAACAGGTTTTGAAGCATTTATTCAGGTTTATCCTGTACGTAATAAGAACTTCGACTGGAAAACAAGCCTTGTATTTACAACCTATAAACAAGATGTCGTTTCCTTATCCAATGATGAATTCAATTGGTCTGCTCGCCGCGAAGGCTGGCTCGAAGGCCGTGGTTTGGTAGGTGATTTGAACTGGACACAAATCGTTGAGCCTGGCAAGTCGCTTGGAACCTGGTACATGCCTGAATATGCCGGTATTTCTGCCGATGGTAAATTCTTGTTCTATACAGCCTCAGGAGGTGTTACCAGAAACCTGGAAGATGCCGAACGCCGCGTTGTTGGCAACGCACAGCCCGATTTTGAGCTGGGATGGTCAAACTACTTCAAATTTTATAGAAACTGGGATATGAGTTTCAGTTTGCGTGCCGTTTATGGTTACGAAATTTTCAATACAACCAAACTGATCTTCGGAAATCCGGTATGGTTACCCGAAATCAATGTTCTGGAATCTGCCCTGGATGAAGCCGCACGTGGTTTGAGCGACAATCCAAAACTCAGCAGCTATTACCTCGAAGATGGCAGCTTTATACGTTTGGACAATATCAGCATTGGCTACAACTTCAAAAATGTAGGCATGGTGCGCAATATCAGGTTGTATTTTACGTCTAATAACCTACTCACTATAACTAACTACAGTGGTATTGACCCTGAAATCACAACCAGCGGGCTATCATTCGGATTAGATCAGTACAATGTGTATCCCAAAACCCGTACGTTCACTTTTGGAGTAAATGTCACACTTTAACAGCATCGAATAACCATGAAAAAGATAATTATAGCATTAATAGCACTGGCAGCCATACAAGTTGGCTGTACCAAGCTTGACGAAGAACTCTACGATAGAATTCCGGAAGATGAATTCACACCGGATCCTGTACTCAAAATGAGCCCCATTTATGCACCCATGCGCGAGTTTGTCGATTGGGGCGGATGGTGGTTTGCGCAGGAACTGCCTTCTGACGAAATGACTGCCCCAACGCGCGGAAGCGATTGGGACGATGGCGGAAAATGGCGCGTTTTGCATCAGCACAGCTGGGATAACAATACCGAAGCAATAAACAGTATGTGGAGTCGTTTTTATTCGGGTATTGTTGAATCAAATAAATTTCTGGAAGAAATGCAGAACTTTGCCGGTGATCCGGTCGCTGATGCTGGTATTGCCAAGGCAAAGGTGCTTCGCGCCTACTATTATTATTTGCTAATTGATAATTATGGCGATGTTCCTTTTGTTGAAAAGTACCTGGATGCAGAAACGAACCCTAAACGTAATCTTCGCGCGGATATCTTCAACAAAATTGTTAGTGATATCGAACAAAATGCACCATTGATCCCCACAAGCAGCTCAAAAACAGGTGCAGGAAAAGGTTTTGCATATTCTGTTTTAGCCAAGCTCTATTTGAATGCAGAAGTTTATACCGGCACACCTCAATGGGCCAAAGCCGAACAAGCCATCGACAGCGTGATGATGCTGGGTCAATACAGCCTGGAATCTAATCCTCTGGCTCCTTTTGTAACTGAAAACAGTAGTTCGCCCGAGATCATCTTCCTGATTCCTTTTGATGAAGATACCTATCAGGGTTTCAACCTTCATATGCGTACATTGCATTACAACAGTAACCTCACTTTTGATATGGAAGCCGGCCCATGGAATGGTTTTGCCGCTATGGAAGACCATTATAACACCTACGAAGATGGCGATTTGCGAAAAGATGGCTATTTCCTTGTTGGCCAGCAATATGAAAGCGATGGAACAACTGAAATCATTGATCAAGGCGCTGGTGGAGCTCCACTGGTATTTGATCCTGAAATTCCTGCCTTGTTGATGGATGCTACTTATAATGCTGTTGAGATTCGTATGTCAGGAGCACGTGTCAAAAAGTTTGAAATCAAAAACGGGGCAAGAGATAACCTCAGCAATGACTTCCCGATTTTCCGCTATGCTGATATTCTGCTTATGAAAGCCGAAGCTGTTATGCGACAGGGTGGTAATGGAGATGAGTACATCAATCAGATCAGACAAAGAGCTGGTGTGGCTTCCATTTCGGGTGCAACATTGGATGATTTACTGGCTGAACGCGGACGCGAACTCTTCTGGGAAGCTCACCGCCGACAGGATTTGATCCGCTTTGGAAAATTTAATCAGTCGTGGTGGGAAAAAGCTACTTCTACGCCCGACAGAAACATTTTCCCTGTGCCGCAATGGGCCATCGATGCTAATCCAAACCTGGCTGAAGCGCCAGTTCCAATTCAGTAAATTCAATTATTTTTATAACCTTTTATTCACTAATCTTAAATTTTTATTCGTATGAAAAAAATCTCAATTAAAAAGATGCTTCAACTGATGAGCATTATCATGCTTGCCAGTGTTGTATTGGTTTCTTGTAAAAAAGACGATGAAGAAGATCCAACTCCACCTCCAACTCCGGTTGAAGATGGTATCTATGTAGTTGGTTCAGGCACAGCCCTCACTGATTTTGCTATCAATGGTCTGATGAAATCAACTTTGAATGAAGTTGGGCAAGAGCCCCGTGCTTCTCTCCTCGAACTGTATGTTGCAGTTAAAGGTGGTGATGGTTTCAACATTATTAAAGTAGCCGGAACTGAAAGAACTACACATGGCCCAGGTGCTGATTTTGCTGAAGTTACTGAACTTGATGGTGACGAACCAAGAACAGGCAAATTCTGGCGTGGTTCAATTGCTGTTACAGATACAAAGTTCATCGTACCTGAAGATGGCCTCTATCATGTTATTTTTGACACTGAGCTGGGCGTTGTTGTTGTTGCTCAAGCTAAATGGGGTGTGATTGGTGCAGCTACTCCTGGTGGCTGGTCAGATAATACACCGATGACTGCCGCTTTCGACCTGAATAAAATGGAGTTTCAGGTAACTGATATGACCATGCTCGAAAACAGCTGGAAGTTCCGTTATTCAGACGGTTGGAAAATCTTTATGGATGCCGACGGAACTGTAAAAGTTAACACTAACCTTGGTGGAACTGTTGAAGCTCCAACCCCTGGTGGTGCTGACCTCACCAACACCGTTTATGGTGTTTATACTGTTGCCCTGACCTGGGAACTTGGTAAAGACTGGGTTGGATCTGCAACAAAAACCGGCGACGGCGAACCGCTTCCAGAATATCCTGAAGCTGTTTACCTTGTAGGTGATGGCACTGCTTACGGCTGGGATGCTCCAGGTGGAAATGAAGAAGCAATCTTCCACAAAGCTGCCGGTGGCACTCCAAGCGAAGGTATCTACTGGAAAATAGCTCACCTCGAAGGTGGTCTTGGTTTCAAAATCTCTGCTGCTGACTGGACAGCTCCAAACCTCGGATTTGCCGAAGTAGAAGAATTTGATGCAGAAGGCATTGAAGTTGTTGATAATGGTGGAAATATGTCAATTGGCGAAAGTGGTATGTATATCATCGTGCTGAACCTGCGCGACGAAATGACCAAAGTTTCTGTGAAACCTGCTGAGGTTTATGGAATTGGTGATGCTTTCGGTGGCTGGGACGAAGATGCTGAAGCCAACAAATTCGTTGTTGACAATGCTGCTAAAACACTTACTTCACCTGCTCTGGTAGCTGATGGTAACATTCGCATCTACGCACAACACAATTGGATACAAGACTGGTGGAATGCCGAATTCAATGTATTCGATGGCAAAATCCTTTATCGTAACGATGGTGGTGATCAGGAAGGTGTTCCTGGCACTACTGGTCAGGTAATCACCCTGATGTTCGATGATAATACTGGTACAATCGAATAATCAGTATTGCTGATATTTTAAAAGGCTGCTCTTAACCGGGCAGCCTTTTTTTTTCACCTGATAAATTGACAAATCAATCATAATGAGCTTGCCCGAGATGTGAACTTCTGTATTTCTATCACTCCACCCTTGATTTGCATGTGATTATTTTATTATTGATCATATGTTCGCACAAATTCCCTAACTTAGTAGAGTTTTACTGACCTGAGATTATAACCATATTCAAAATGCAAATTTTATGAATATTCAATTTCTTGGTGCTGCCGGCGAAGTGACAGGCAGCAAGCATTTGATAACTACTGAACATGGCAAAAAAATCCTTTTGGATTGCGGTTCTTTTCAGGGAAAAGGTCTCGAAACCGATCAGATGAATCGCGAGCTAAGTTTTGCCCCCGAAGAGTTGGATCATATCATCCTCACCCATGCCCATATCGATCATTCGGGCTTGATTCCTTATTATTACAAAAAAGGATTCAGGGGTTCCGTAATTTGTACGCATGCCACACGCGATTTGTGCGCTATTATGCTGGCCGATTCCGGATTTATTCAGGAACATGATACACAGTGGTTCAACAAAAAAAGAGCCCGCAAAGGCTTGCCGCCAGTCGAACCCATTTACACCCAAAAAGACGCACAACATTGTATGGAGCTGTTTATCGGGGTAGCACCAAACCGCAAGCTTCGAATCGATAACAACCTGAAGGTGAAGTTTACCAACTCGGGCCATATGTTGGGCAGCGCCGTTGTAAACCTCGAAGTGGATGAAATGGGCACTATGACGCGTATTGGCTATACCGGCGATATTGGCAGACCAGGCAACTACCTGTTGCGTCCGCCAGATGCCTTTCCGCAATGCGACTACCTGATCACCGAATCGACCTATGGCGATCGGCTTCATCAGGACAAGCAAGGTGCTGAAGATGAATTACTTCGAATTGTTAAATATACCTGCGTTGAGAAAAAAGGCAAGCTGATCATTCCTTCATTTGCTATTGGCCGCACGCAGGAAGTAGTTTATATGCTCAATAATTTTTACAATGAAGGCAAGCTGCCACGAATTCCCATTTATGTGGATAGTCCGCTGGCAGTAAATGCAACCGAAATATTCAGGATGCATTATGATCAGTTTAATACTGACGTGCAGCAGGTGATGGAAAATGACACCGATCCTTTTGGATTTGGAACCTTGCATTACATCAAGAACGTGAATGACTCCAAAAAACTAAATCATTCAAAAGAGCCTTGTGTAATCATTTCTGCTTCGGGCATGATGGAAGCCGGAAGGGTGAAACATCACCTGGCTAACAATGTTGATAATCCTGCCAACAGCGTATTGGCAGTAGGTTATTGTGCTCCCCGAACGCTGGGAGCCAGAATCTTGAGCGGAGAAAAAGACATTTCCATTTTTGGCAATCCCCACCATATCAAAGCTGATATTTTTAAAATTGATGCTTTTAGTGGTCATGGCGACTACAAAGAAATGTCAGACTATCTGGCATGCCAACAAGCTGACAAACTAAAGCAACTTTTTCTGGTTCATGGAGATGATGAAGCCCGGGAGCATTATACCAAAATCCTGAAAAAGAAAGGTTTTAAAAATATCATACTACCTGCCCATCAGGAAGCATTTGAATTGAAGCCTGTGTGAGAAGTTTGAGTCTATTCGAAAAGACATGTTTTAACAATTTCGTTAGAAACTGTCTAATATAACGCTGGTTATGCAGATTGGCGCAGCTAATTAATTTTAATTCCAAGCCACCAGTGTCCACTAAAAAATCCGTACTTTGAAACCCCTGATAATAAACGATTACAGGGTCTTAATTTGCGGAGTTACGATTTGAAATTACCAGTTTTACCCCAAAAAGTGTGGATTATGAATCAAGGCAAAAAAACAGAAAACCAACTGTAACTGTTTATCGTTTCATCCTGGTCTTCCCGCTCCTCTCTACTTTACAATAATCTCCAATCTGGGATTGGAAGGACGAAATGGAATCTGAAACACGGTTGATTCGTCAACGATCAGGGTTTCTAAATTTCCTAACAAATTTATGCTTTGTGGAATATACAGCAAGCAGCCATTATTGCTAACATCCAACTCCACCAAGCTTTCTATCCCCATGATGGATGCAGGTAATTCAGCAAGCTTGTTGTTGTTCAGTCTAAGAATACGTAAACTGCTGAGCTGACCAATTTCATCTGGAAGCTCAGTAAGTTGGTTGTAGCTGAGATCAAGCTCTTCCAGCACTTTCAGTCTACCAATTTCAGGAGCAAGATAGCTCAGTTCGTTATTGGCAATAAAAAGCATTTTCAGTTTGATCAGCAAACCTATACCAGCCGGAACGCTCTTTAATTTATTGCCATTCAGAAAAAGATAATTCATGATTGTCATCTGCCAAATATCTGCTGGAAGATTCTCTAATCCAGCTCTGTGAAGCACAAGCTATGTAACAGCTTTCTACTCGACAATTGCATCATCCAGGTTTGTATATTTTCCGTTTGATGCTTTCTTAGGACTTTTCAACCTAAAACTTAGTCCAGCGTAAACATTGCTATGATCCATCCATCCAAAAGGTAAAGTATACCGAATATTGAGATCAATGATTTTGCTCAGCCTGGCACCAACACCAAAAAAAACCTCCGCCTGCACATTAACCCATTTTGCAGCTAACCCGACAAAGATAATTGCATATCAGTAGATTGGCA
>CAZQFH010000083.1:0-10068 GCA_964592595.1 uncultured Lentimicrobiaceae bacterium
AATATAATGTCAGTAATGGATAATCCCAAAATAGAATAACTCACTTCCTTAAGATCCATTGCTTTAAGCTCCCGCAGATTGCACAGATCATCGCAGATTCTAATCTATCAAAGGATTCCGCGCAGATCAGCGAAATCAGCGGGAGAATCTCACCCAAAAAGCTGTGCAAAAAAGCCCAATGCAAAATCCGGATTGATAATTAAGGTAAATACCAGCCCAAATACGGCTCCAAAAAAGTGTGCATTATGCCCAATATTATCGGAACCTTTTTTACCCATATAGGCCGAATAGATCAGGTATAGCACCCCAAAGAGCCATGCCGGAACCGGAAATGGAATAGGAAAGATAAACAGGCTGTTGGTCGGTGCCAGCAATATGCTCGAAAAAAGCACGGCGGCCACCGCACCCGAAGCACCTACTGCATCATAGTGGGGATTGGATTTTTGCTTGCTGAAATCGTAGAGCGTCGAAAATAATACGCCCCCCAGATAGAGCAACACAAAATACAAGATACCTTGTCCCATCCCAAACTCCAACTGAAAAATCTGTTCCACAAAGCGTCCGAAGGAATAAAACACAAACATATTCACCAGCAGGTGCATCCAACCGGCATGCAATAAGGCATAGGTAAAGAAGCGCCAGTTTTGTTTCCTTTCTTTGATCAGCCAGGCATTGAAGCGCAGCTGTTGAAACAAGTCCGGGTTGTTATAGGCCAAAAAGGAGATGATTACTGTAATAGCAATAATAGCATAGGTCATGGTGCAATTTCTGTTTGAGGTTTAGCTTCCAGTTCGGTATAATCCAGCTCCGAACCCAAAACGCTGTGTGGGATCAGGTACACGGCCAGCATCACTACAGTAGCAATAGCAGGCCAAAGTCTGTTTTCGCGGTTTTTGCGCAACACGAGCCAGGCTATCAGCCAAAAGATAAAAGCCGCCAGGGTTTTGTTATCCGTGAGGTCGTGCCCAAAAGGCCATCCTGTCCAGTAAGCGTCAAAGGCATACTTCTGAACGATGGGCCCCATAATCAATCCCCCAACCAGAAAGAGCAGCATTGTAGCACCTGTCATCCAGTAGGTTTCACGGCCTTTTACCAACACTTCGAGGCCTGTGCGTAAACTAAAGACCATAGCAAAAAACATAAAAAACACATGCGGAACGAGCACAAATGCAGGCACATTTCCCTTAAAACGGATGATTACGGGTTCGTCGGTAAGCGGAATATACTTTTCACCGTCAAAAACAGCCAAATGGTATTCTACTTTTCCGGCAGGCGGCTGCATGGGAATAGCAGTGCTTATTTTGCCATTCTTTTCTTCCAGCTCCAAGGCCGTCCAATCGTCGTGGCTTTTAAAACGCTTATACCTGAAAATGGCTTTTGTACCTGCTGGCACTTCCAGCTCAATCAACGCATCCTTATCTGAATCCTGACTGCGCAAGAGCTTGAATTTATATTCCTTACCCAGCAAAACAACACTCCCCTTCTGAGGATAGGTGGGGCCGGTTGCCCGCTGATATACAGCAAGCGTTCCCATCAAAATAAAGGCCAGCAGCCAAAGTAAAAAAGATCTTAGCTTCATAATCTATTCATTTATTTCTTTTGATTTTACTGTTGAAAAGTCGTTGCAATAACCCATCTCGGGCTGCAAAGTTACGTGATGTATTCCAAACGCCTCTTTCAGTTTCTGTGCAACCTGATGATACAGCCGCTGGCTTTCGGACACCTTCATATCCTCACAAAGCTCCAGATGTGCCTCGAAATGAATTTGTTGATCAGTTAAACTCCACACATGGATATGATGTACATTTTTTATCTGATCCAGCTCCATGATTGCGTCGCGGAGCTTGTCGAGGGCTATGCCCGGTGGCACCGACTGCATTAAAATCTGATAAGTCTCGGCCAGCACATGCCAGGTTTCCTTGATGATATACAAACTGATCAAAACAGTGATCAGCGGATCAACCCAGTGCCACCCTTTCCACATCATCAGCAATCCACCTGCTATCACCGCCACACTCGACAGGGTGTCGCCAATCAGGTGCAGGTAAGCCGCTTTTACGTTGATATTGGAGGCAGAAAACCGCTTGAGCAGCAACACACTAATCAGGTTTGCCACCAGTCCGATAACAGCCACCATAAGCATGGGCGTCGTTTTAACATCTTCCGGCTGCATAAAGCGTTCATAAGCTTCCACCATCAAAAACACACAGATGCCTATCAGTGTGATGGCGTTGAATAATGCTGCCAGAATCTGAATGCGCTTGTAACCAAAAGTATGCTTTTTGTTTGCTGCTTTTTTACTCACCTTCAACGTGATATAGGTGATCAGCATGGCAGTGGCATCGCTCAGGTTGTGCAAGGCATCCGAAATCAGCGCCAGGCTGTTCGAAAAGAAACCACCCACCAACTGAGCAAAAGCGATGGTGAAATTCAACCAAACAGTTATCAGCAGGTTACTGCTTTCTTTTTTTGAGGAGTATTTTGAACTGATCTGATGCATAAAGTCTTAGCTTGCTGTATCAGCCACCGCAATGGCTTTGTAAAACAATTCGTGGATATCGGTTCGGATGTTCATCCTCATCAACAAGGGATTTGAGGCGTCAGGGTGCACGCGATTCGACAGAAAAACCACTACCAGCTCGTTGGCAGGATCGGCCCAGGCAAAGGTTCCTGTAAATCCTGTATGTCCAAAGCTCTCTGGAGAAGCACTTTCGCCCGGCGTACGGAAGCGGGGCTTCACCTCAATGGGAGGCTTGTCGAAACCCAGTCCACGACGGTTCTTATCTTCACGGAAATGTACCGTGTTAAAATAAGCTATCGTTTCAGGTTTAAGCAGTTGTAAACCATTCAAATTACCTCCATTAAGCAGCATCTGCATGATAAGTGCCGATTCGCGGGCATTCGAAAATAAACCTGCATGTCCTGAAATACCACCCAGCATAGCTGCCCCCTGATCGTGCACATCGCCGCGCAGGGTTTGCTGCCTATAAACGAGGTCGTTCTCAGTGGGGGCAATACTGTCAGCCGGAAATTTCCTCAACGGGCGAAACAGGGTATGCGTCAAACCCATGGGTTCGTAAAAGTTTTTTTCCAAATAAAGATCGAAAGGCATATTGGTAAGCAGCTCAACCAGTTGCGGAATAAAATAATAACCCAGATCGCTGTATCGGTATTCCTTTGATTTTAAAGGGCTATCAGCTATTCGCTGGTAAATAACATTTTTATATAGCCGCTCAATATACATATCCTTAGCTACACGGCTGGGAAAATCTTCATTTCCAATTGCCGTGTAAAACTCAGGTAATGGTCCGTTTGGAGAAATCGTTTCTAAGTAAAACGGAATCCAGCCATCTAAACCCGATTGATGCGTCATTATTTCTTTGATGCTGATGCCAGCTTTGTCGGTTTTGCGCAGGTAGGGAAAATACATGCCAAGGGTATCATCCACACTTAACAGACTGTCCTCTGCCAACTTCATCACGGCCAGCGTAGAAGCAAAAACTTTGGTTAGCGAAGCCAAATCGTAGATATGATGCGTTTCTACAGCCTGTATGCCGTCAACAGCCAGGGTGCCAAAGTTTTTATCGTAGATCACCTCGCCCCTGTATAGTGCTACTATCTGGCATCCCGGATAAGCTTTTTTTGCAATTCCAGTCTTAGCGATGGAGTCAATCTTAAGCGTATAAAGGTTTTCTATTTTCCCTGGAGGCCTTTCAAAAGAGGCTTTAAAAGCAGACAGGTCGATGCCTGCGCCAAGCTGATATGCTGCCGTAGCTGTGACCGGAAGTTTACCTTTTGCCACAGTTTTTCCCATCATAATGCGGGCAGCAGCCATCAAGGCTTCCGGTTTATCCTGATAGCCTACCAAAACGGCCTTCACTTGTTTGTTAATCTCAAAAAAATCAAGTGCATACGGACTTGCAAAAAGACTCAGCGTGACGGGAGTTTTTTTAGTAAGTCGTTCAAAAAACTTAATCGCCTCATCTGAGATACCAAACTTTTTGGATGCCAGGATATTGGTGTTTTGTATAGCTACCATCACAAGATCGTAAGCTTCAAGCTTGGTAAGCAGTTGATCCTTATAAGCTTGATCAGCTGTATTAGCCAATTGGTAATGATCGGCTATAAGCCCGTTGGCCTTGAGCGCGCGCTGAAAAAGTGTCTGTTCCGATTCGCCCAAAACCAAAGTGGCGTATCTTTTACCTTGCATCTTTTCGGGCGTAAGTGGCAAGATATTATCTCTGTTTTCGACCAGTGTAATCGCCTCATCAAAGAGTTTTTGCACCAGCAAGCGGTATTCCTCCTGATGTAAATCCTGATGAAGGCCTTCCACAAATTCAGGGCGATACACATGAAGTCCGGCCAGATATTTATACCTAAGCACTTTCCGGCAGCTTTCCTCCACCCTTCTCATTACAAGTGAGTCTGTTTCGGCTGCTGCGCGAATGGCAGCAATGGCAGCAGGTACATGCTCCGGCAAAAGCAAAATGTCATTACCGGCTTTGAGGGCCTGCAAAGATGGATTTTCGTTTCCGGCATATTGCGTAGCACCTTTCATATCGAGGGCATCGGTGACCACAAGACCCTCAAAACCCATTTCATTTTTTAATAATTCTGTAACAATGCGATACGAAAGTGATGAAGAAAGATTTTCTGTTTCAGCAAGTTCCGGCAGGTAAAGGTGAGCCACCATCATTCCGTTGAGGCCCGAATCGATCAGCTGCTGAAAGGGAATTAAAGGCAGTTTTTTTAGTTCCTTCAGGGATTCTTTCACCACGGGCAGGGTATAGTGCGAATCGGTTTGTGTGTTGCCATGCCCCGGAAAATGCTTGGCAGTGGTGAGTATCCCGGCTTTTTGCATGGCCATGCCATATGCCAGTGCTTTGCGGCCGACAGCATTGGCATCTTCACCAAAGGAACGCATCCCGATGACAGGATTTTTGGGGTTGTTATTTACGTCAACCACCGGCGCAAAGTTCATATGAATACCCATCCGCTTACATTGCTCCGCAACCTGAATTCCCATCTCACGGATAAGCTGCTCATCCTGAACCGCTCCCAAAGTCATCTGCAAGGGATAGGAAATGGTATTGGACAGCCGCATTCCCAATCCCCACTCGCCATCGATGGAAATCAGCATTGGCGTTTGCGCCAGTTGTTGCCAGCGGTTGGTCTGCACGAGCTGCGATTCTGGCTCTCCTTTGAAGAAGGTAACACCCCCTATATTGTATTGTCGAATATAAGTTTCTATCTCTGGAAAATACCCTTGACCTGGCTGATTGGCTCTTGCCATGATCAGCTGACCGATTCTCTGTTCAAGTGTCAAACTTTTATACACCGAATCAATCCAATATTCGGCTGGAATATTTGATTGTGCACTTATGGAATAAATATTAATAAATAAACTTAAGATGAAAACGATTACTTTAAAAAAGTAGCTTGAATGCAATATTTTATTCCAGTGTATCAACATAGTATTATTGATTTTTAGCAGCAATAAATTCCTGCAATTCTTTTATCCCTGAAGGTTTTGAAATGATATGCTTATCAGCATCTAAAACAAAAAGCGTTGGCGTTCCAAAAATAGTGTAATCTTTTACCATCGGACTCTCCCACCCTAACCCATCACTCAGGTGAATCCAATTGTTAAGGCCTTCCTGATTCAGGAAATCGCGTAATATTTCATTATCAGGACTTAAAACAACAGAAACAATTTCAAAATCCGGATGCTGGCGGGCAAATGCTTTTAGTTTTGGCATCAGTTCAATACAGTGTGGACAAGTGATAGACCAAAAAACCAGCAGGGTATTCGGCTTATCTATCTGGCTCCAGCTGAAAGGATTTCCATCAATATCCTCCGGAATCAAATCCGGTGCCGGAGCACCCAAAACCGTTGACCGGTAAGGCCCCACAATTTGTTCAATTTCGATATAGGTTTCGGTTTCCATACACACCTGATCAAAATGCGGCAGGCTGCTGATATAATCGGTAACGGCAGGTAAGCCAAGCTGTGCAAAACCTTCGATTAGATAGTCGAGTACAAAAACATACATTTTCGGCTCAACGGATGCTTTTTCGAAGAGCACATCAAGGCCCTTGATAAACTCAAACTGAATAGCTTGCATGGATTCCTCCTCTGCCTGGAAAAGCGAAAGAAAATCGATCATCTTACGGGTCAGGATATTACTTCTGATCAGCAGCGTATCTCCAAAATCGGTATGATCAAAAAAATGCTGTTTCAAGTTTTCACGCTGCGATTTAAAACTGCTTGTAAGGTCTAATGCAGGGCGCATATCTGTTTTAATGTAACGCGCAGCAAGGCTTTCGGGAGATTGAGCAATCCAGTTGTCCACCTTTGATTGATAGTTATTTTGCAAGCTGTCGAACTCCTGTAATGCCAGTTGATAAAATCTTGTCTCGCGGTCGTAATCCCTTATGACAGGCTTGAGCAAATCCTGCAGAAAAAAAGTTTCGTCGCGCAAAGCCTGATAATCATTCCAGATTTGATTAGTGGGAGAATTGATGAATTGTAATTTTCTGTTTTGCTGGTAGTTATTCCATACAAGCTGAACCGGCCTGCCTTCAAACAACAGCTGAAGCGAGGGTCCTGCGGAAAGGGAAATTCGGTACATACCATTTTCGCGAAGTGCATCAAAACTGAAAGCACCTTCCTGATCGCTAAATGCCGTATCCACAGGAATTAATTCTTCCCCAAAATAGGCTTCAAGAAAGACTTTTTGATTCGCGTAATCAGGAATGGTTCCCGAAATTTGATGTTGAGCAAGCATTCCGAATTGCGGAAAAAGTAGGAATATAAACAGCCAGAAACAAAAACTATTAATAGATTTCTTATAACTCATGTTTATAGGTGTTGCTAGTTTCAGCGAGCAAAGATACATTTTAAGGGAGAAAGGGAACTTAGCTGAATTTGGATAAAATTCTAAACCAGCTTGCTGAATTGATAAATTTCATAATTTTATGCCAGAAAATTGCAGCAAAGCATCCCCAAACCAATCCTTTGCTCTAACACAACTTGTTATGAGTCTTATTTTTAAAACATTACGTTTAGCAGCAGCGCTTGTTTTTATTTTTGGATGGCAATGGTCATCAGCTCAGGAGCTATCAAAATCAACTGACATTAATCTGCATGAATTTGCTTCATTTGGATATAGGTTCGGCCTGGTAAAGACTTTTCTGGAAGATAAAAATCTTATCGTAATGCCTCATCCAGAGGAAAATGGTATTCTACAGCTTAAGTCCAGAAAGGCTCTAGCTAGTGATGAGTTGCGATCTTTAGTTGAACACATCCAAAGGCAGGTTTTGGAAATTGTTGAAACAATGGACAAACACAGTCTGGCAGAGGCAGAAAATGAATGGAGACTTTCTATTGGCAAAGAATGGGTTGATTTTGTGCTGGCAGATCAAAAAAACCTTCGTGGAGATTTTTGTGCAGAATCAGATCCGTTTTGCACAAGTGAAATATACAGTTTTCCGGCAGGAGTTGATAATGGGAGTGCTGAACCTGGGCCGGATTATGGATGTTTATATACACAGCCTAATCCGGTTTGGTATCATTTGAAAATTTTAGTCCCAGGAGATATTGAAATTACAATGTCAAGTTCACCAGAAGAGGATATAGATTTCATTTGTTGGGGACCGTTCACTGATCCTTACAACGCATGCCCAAACGGATTGACAGAAAATAAAATAATAGATTGTAGTTTCTCTACATCTGATAGTGAAGTCTGTGACCTTACCAACACAATACAAGTTGAATATTACATTCTTTTGATTACAAATTGGTCAAACCATCCCTGTGATATCACCTTCCAGAAAACCGCTGGAGACGGTGAAACAGACTGTTCCATCGTACCCCCACCAATCGGCAGCAACAGCCCTGTATGTGTGGGTGAAACACTTGAATTATATGCAGACAATGTTGCCGGAGCATCTTACAGCTGGACTGGGCCTAACGGTTTTACTTCAAACCAGCGAAATCCGGTCATCAACAATGTTACCATGGCAGCTGCCGGCACTTATACGCTGGTAATTACTGTTGGAGGTACGCAAAGTGACCCTATTGAACTTGAGGTAGAAGTGAATCCTATGCCCAATCCGGATTTTAGCTTCACGGAAGCATGCAGGGGTGAAGAAACTGTTTTTACTGACTTATCCACAGTTAATCCTGCATCCGGACAAATCACTTCCTGGCATTGGGCATTTGGTGATGGCAATGAATCGAGCCTGCAAAATCCCACACATCTTTATGCCAATGCCGGAACCTATCAGGTTACGCTAACCACTTACACAGGTGAAAACCAATGTGCCCAGGACATCACCAAACAAGTAATGGTTAAAATGAACGCCGACGTGGATGCCGGACAGGATCAAACGATATTTAATGGCTGGACAGCGGAATTGGAAGGTTCAGCAACAGCAGGATCTGGCAATTATACTGTTCTCTGGCAACCTTCAGGACTTATACAAAACCCAGATGAACTTCAAACCAGCACACTGCCGCTAACTGCTACTACTACTTTTACATTAAGTGTAACGGATAATTCGGGAGGCTGTGTAAGCGAAGATCAGGTAGTGATTACAGTTGAGGGAGATATTTTTGAACTCAACGTATCAGCTGACGATTACAATTTATGCCCCGATGAGAGCACACAAATCCACGCCTTACCCAATGGCGGATCAGGAACTTACACTTATACCTGGACAAGTACTCCGGCTGGTTTTAGCAGTAATATTGCTTCACCAACAGTTTCACCTGCAGCAACCACTACCTATTTTGTAGCTGTATTTGACGGACAAAACACGCTCGAAGGAGAAGTAACGGTAGAAGTTGGCCCGGTGAGTATAGCTCATGCCGGGCCTGATCAAACCATTACGACTGGCTGGACTACACAGCTCGCAGGATCAGTTGAAGGTGGTTCGGGAAATTATTCGGTTGATTGGCAGCCCGAAAACTTACTGGAAACGAACAATATACTCACCCCCACGACCCTACCCCTGGAAAATACCACTGTTTTCACGCTGAGCATCACTGACAATCAAAGTGGATGTATGACGGAGGATGAAGTTACAATTTTTACAACCGGAGGCATCTTATCCGTTAGCGCAACTGCCACACCATCAAACATTTGCCAGGGCGAATCAAGCTTACTTAATGCAACAGCATCAGGAGGTTCAGGAAGCTACAACTACCTTTGGACAACCGTCCCTCCCACTTCCTGGCAGGCCACAACAGCACAAGTGAATGTGTCTCCAGACGAAACTACTACCTATCAGATTGAGCTTGACGACGGCCAAAATACTGTTACGGATCAGCTAACCATTAATGTAGGACAGGTAACTACTGCCAATGCAGGAGCTGATATTACAATACCTGCCGGCACCACAGCCACTCTCCAAGGCAGCACCAGTGGCGGATCGGGCAGTTTTGAAATACTCTGGGCGCCGGCAGACCTGTTGGATGATCCCGCTGTACTGCAGCCTGCTACTGTACCTTTGGATGAAACAACACAATTTACTTTGTTGATTACCGACAATAGTTCTGGTTGCGAAAGCAGCAATCAGATGAATGTGATTGTGTCGGGAACTGTGATGACAATAAATCCAACGGCAATTCCAGAGGAAATTTGTCCGGGAGAGCAGTCCCAGCTTTCGGCCAATGCCAGCGGAGGAAGTGGCACTTATACCTATCAATGGACTTCCAATCCTTCTGGATTCAGCAGTAACGAAGCCAACCCATTGGTAAGTCCTGAACAAACTACCACCTATATTGTGATGGTTGATGATGGCACCACACAGCTCCAACAAAGCGTAACTGTTATTGTTGGTGCACTTTCGGTAGCGGATGCCGGACAGGATAAAACGATCGACTTTGGTTGGACAACAGTTTTAGATGGGACTGTTTCAGGCGATCCTGATTACAATTTCAGCTGGTCGCCTGCCAACTGGCTACAAAATCCGGAATCCTTGACACCAACCACAGTTTCTTTGGAGCAAAACAAAATATTGAGGTGTTTAGTTAATTACTTATTTTAATTTGCTGATAAGTAA
>CAZQFH010000084.1:0-9796 GCA_964592595.1 uncultured Lentimicrobiaceae bacterium
TTGGGAGGTTTTATTGGAAATCAGAGGTTTGTCAGTGGATAGCTGGGGAAGCCTGAGCCAATAGCCAGCAGTCAACAGGTGTGTGACGACGTAGTCACAGACTATGCCGAGCGCGGGCTACGCCGAGCGCGGGTTTCACTCTTGTCAATGAATTTTAATAGCTGATTAAATATCGGCTGTCCGCTAAAGTTTGTACCTTTACTCATGTCTTTCTTTTTTGTGTCGTAACTCAAAAGTAGACATTTCGGGTGGTACAGTAAAATGTACTACCCGATTTTAAAAAGTTTTACCGGACAACAGTGATTAAAAATAGATGATATTTTTTCAAGATAAAAAAATCGTGTACATTTGCCCTCAAAATCAAGAAACCACTGCCCGATGCACAACAACCAACTTAAGCATTTTATTGGCTTCTTTTCAGCTAACAGCTTACTGCTTATTCTCATTTTATTGGGGTTTGGGGCTTTGAGCCTGCAAGCACAGACTGTAGCTGTTGGCACGCCTTTTTTTGAAGATGCCCTTCGCAGGGCTCAGCTAACAGAAAAGGTGAATCCCGATGTTTCGTTTATGATACGCCCGGTGGATGCTACTCGCGCTTTGGGGATTGATAATCCTTTTGGTGAGGATACTTTGCTTTTTCCACTTGATTCGAATCAATATACAAGATTGTTTGATCAGCGCGGGCAGCTTAGTTTTAAAGGTAAACCCCTGATTAAGCCATACGATACGAAAGGTAAAAATAATTTGCGGCTGATGTTGTTGCCAGTTTATGCCCATACGCGCTTTAACGGCCATCATCCTTACGGCTGGAGCGATGGTGCTATGGTACCCAACCGCGGACTGCAGCAATATTTTTCGGCAGGTATTTATGGACGCATTGGAATATTAGAAGCCCAACTGAGGCCCGAAATGGTATGGGGACAAAACCGGGAATTTCAGAATCCACCTTTCAGACCTATTAGGATAGATATGCCAGAACGTATGGGGCAGGCTAATTATGAGAAGATATTTTTGGGTCAGTCGTTTGTGAAGCTGCATCTGGGGCCGATAGCTGTGGGCTTATCCAATGAGAATATCTGGTGGGGACCTGGCCGAAAGAATGCCATCGTGATGAGTAACAACGCACCTGGTTTTGGACATTTTACGCTGCACACCAATAGGCCTGTTAAAACCCGTATCGGTACTTTTGAAGGGCAGATGGCAATAGGTAAGCTACGCAGTAGCGGATTCACCTGGCCTGATCGTTACACCCCCGGTGAATGGCCGCCGATTGCCGGTAATGTGGTTCCCGACACCATAGGAGATGTTATTTATGGCTATTTTAATGGGATGGTTGGGGTGTATCAACCCAAATGGACTCCAGGTCTGTTTGTAGGTATGACCCGCACCATACAGGTGAAGGGCGAGGCCGATGGTTTATGGGATTATTTTAATATTCTTTACCTGGAATCGCGGGGAGAGAAGACAGGTGGTGGAATTGACCCCGGAGGAATTCAGCGCAATCAAATCATTTCTATTTTTGCCCGCTATCTTTTTGCCCCTGCACATGCAGAAGCCTATATAGAAATAGGACGTGAGGACAATTGGTACGATTTTGAAGATTTGATGACCCGTCCGCAGTATTCAACAGCCTATATGTTTGGTTTGAGGAAGCTTTATGGACTGAAGAAAAAAGACAGCTGGCTCGAAATATCTGCTGAATATACCAAGATACAGGCGCCTGTAGAAAACTATAACAATCCTAATTTTACTCAGAATTCTTTTTATGCGCATGGAAACGGCATAGGCTGGGTGAATCGTGGTCAGGTTATGGGTGCAGGCATAGGACCCGGAAGTAATATGATGACGGTTGGTGCACAATATATTCACGGATTTAATACCTTTGGACTACAGTTTGAAAGGGTGATTTATAATGAGGATTTGTTCTATCGAATTGATTACCTTAACCTGGGTTTTGGCAATCCGTTTTTTGTCGATGGCAGTAAGCACTTTGTTGACTGGGGTTTAATTTTTAATCATCACACCTCATTTGGTAAATTGTTTTTGGGTTATCAGCTGCATTTGCTGCGCACTTATAATTTTCAATGGAATTATGATCCCTATGGAGGACAGGGATTGTTTCGCTATAATGGAATTAATGTTTGGTCGCTTAATGCCGAACTCACACTTATGTATCGTTTTTAAAAAAGAGAACCAACAAAATAAAAACACATGATGTTTGAGCTAAAAGAATTAAACTTAACAGCTCAGGAGAGTACGAATCAAAAGACAGCAACAAACGGCCTGGCCGATGATACACCTATGCTAAAAGATAATATTGTAATAAGCAATTATTTGTGTAGCTCCCACAAAAGGATGTTCGATTTAGTTTTTTCGTTGCTTAGCCTTCCTCTTTTGCTTCCACTCACCGGATTGAGTGCTTTGTTCGTACTACTGACGATGGGCATGCCTGTAATGTTTAAACAGAAACGCGTCGGAAAAAACGGTAAAGTATTTTTGATTTATAAACTAAGGACACTCAAACGGAAGTCGACCAGTTACGATGGTCTTTTTCATAGCAATGGCGACATTACGCCACTGGGTAAATTGCTACGCATCTTTCGGTTTGACGAGTTTCCGCAGTTGATCAATATTTTTAAGGGAGAGATGAGTTGGGTAGGTCCCAGGCCAGAAGTTCCGTATTATGTGGAAAAGTATTCGAAGCTTAACGAAAAATTTAGTGAGCGTCATCAGGCGTTGCCGGGCATTACGGGGCTTGCGCAGGTTGAGAATCCGAATGCCACACCCCATGAAAACCTGGATAAGTTGGTTTATGATTTGGAATACATCGAAAAAGCCAGTTTGGGCATGGATTTAAAAATTGTCTTCAACACCTTCTTTTTATTATGGAAATAAAAAAACTTGCGATAAGTTTTACTTTATTTTGTGCTCTTATCGTTTCGAGTGCAGCAGCCCAAGAGTTATTTTATCGCAAAAATCTTGCTAATATTGATGTGCAGCAGCTTTCGCAGCAAGACATCAATCGCTTTAGCTCGCGTGTGTCGCAGGCCAATATGTCAGAAGCAGAGGTGATGAGTTATTTGATGCAGAAAGGCTTATCGCGGAGCGAGATAGCCAGTTTGTTGCAAAAGATGGATCAAAAATCACTCACATCGGGCCGTAGCATTGACAAAAATCTTAGCAGGATGCTGGATGAGGAATTAGAAAATTCTGATCCAATGATTGACCGGCTTTATCTGAAGAGTGAGATCCCGCCCGATTCGTTGATCTTTGGTTCGGAATTATTTTCGAATCTTAATCTTGATTTTGCTCCAAATTTGCAGTTGGCCACGCCTGTAAATTATATGCTGGGGCCTGGCGACAAGGTGAATATTGCGCTTTTTGGAAGTCAGGAGACCATAGAGGAGTTTGAGATCAATCCTAACGGAAAAATCAATTTTCCTTTTGCAGGTGTAATACAGATTGCCGGGCTTACGGTTGAGCAGGCAGAAGGCAGGCTAAAATCGGTGCTTGCCGAGCGTGGATATAGCAGCATCAATGAAGGAGATACACGGCTTTCTCTATCCATATTGGAATACCGTACCATACCCATAACGGTGATTGGAGCGCGGCAGTCAGGAAATTATTCGCTTCCTTCGGTAGCATCGGCATTTCATGCCTTGTTTGCTGCAGGTGGGCCGCACACCCGAGGGTCGTTTCGCAATATTGAGTTGATTCGCAGGGGAAAGATCATACAAACCATCGACCTGTATAAGTTTTTGGTTTATGGTGATCGATCGACGGATGTGGTGCTGCAAGAGAATGATGTCATCAATATCCCGGTATATGAACGCATGGTGAGGGTGAAAGGAGAGGTGAAGCGACCCGGTTTTTTTGAGTTGCTCGAAGGGGAAACCTTGCAAACGCTTATGACTTATACCGGTGGTTTTACACCTATCGCCTATAAAGAAAACGTTTATGTGCAGCAAATCGGGGAGAATGAATTTTTGAGCAAAGATTTGAATGCTGACGAATTTGACAGTTATATGCCGGGTTCGGGTGATGTGATTACGGTAGGATCCATTGCCAGTGAATATCAGCAACGTGTATCAATTAACGGAGCCGTGAAGCGTCCGGGTAAATACGGTTGGCACGAGGATCTTTTGCTGTCAGCATTGATTGAGCGTGCCGGTGGTTTTACGGAAAGTGCGTTGTTGACACGTGCCATCTTGTATCGTTCGCCACGAGATAACAGTAGCCATTACCTGCGTTTTGTGCCGGAAGACCTCCTGGCAGGGAAGGAAAACTTTGAGCTGATGGATGGCGATTCGATAGTGATTGGCGACCGGCGAGAGATGTTTCCACACGAAAAGATACAGGTGGTTGGAGAAGTGAACGATGCTGACGAATTCACCTATGGTGAAGGGATGACTGCTCTGGATGCTATTCTGCTAGCTGGAGGGATGAAAATTTCTGCCATCGCCAACAGCATCGAAGTAGCCCGAAAGGTTGATGGCAATGACGAGCTTGTTATCGCCCGTTTGATAGAAGCCGATTCGGATGCTGAATTGATTGTGCAAGCAGATGAAGTGCTGTTGGAGCCCAGGGATATTGTGATTGTGAAACCCAGGCCCGAATATCGTGAGAATCAGATTGTGACTGTGGAAGGAGAAGTGGTTTCGCCAGGTAGTTATCCGCTGTTGAAACAGAATGAACGGCTCAGCTCGGTACTTATGCGTGCTGGCGGCCTTAATCAACTGGGTGACGAGAACGGGGTGTTGATCATCCGCGATGCTTCCACTTCGGTATTGCCAAAGGATTTGAAGAGCTTTGACCTGGAGGAGAAAGATATGGCTACCACGCTCGATTCGCTTTTGCGTGAGAATGCTTCGCGTAATGTGTATGCGCGTTCTGGTTCGCGTGATTCTTATTATTTAGATGATGAGTTTGACTTGTTTTCGGATTCACGGTACAAGGATTCGGAGCGATCAGGTAGCAGGTCATTAGATGCAACAGATAAAACAGACAATAAGGATGGCAAGAAAGAAAAGGAGCAGGAAGAAACTACTTTGATTGCTATAAATAATGTGCTATCGCTGATGCAGAATCCGGGCGGAAAGTATGACTTGAACCTGAAGGCTAAGGACAGGATTATCGTGATGATGCGCGATAATACTGTTGCCGTGAGAGGTAGTGTGAATAATCAGGTGTCAGTGAATTATATGGGTTCCAGGTTAAGGTCGTATCTGAGGGAATCGGGTGGCACCTTGCGCAATGCACAGAAGAGTAAGATATTTGTGATTGAACCCAATGGCCGTGCAAAGATGACGCGGAGCTTTTTGGGTATTAAGAGTTATCCGCGGGTTAGTCCTGGAAGTACTGTGGTAGTGCCCAAGAAACCTGAGCAAAAGAGCAGGCTAAGTGATCCGGCTACTATGGCTGCATTGGCCAGTATTTTGGCTTCGGCAACGAGTTTTGTGTTTATGATATCGACTTTGAAGTAGGGGTTAGGAGTCGAAAGTCTGAAAGTCTGAAAGTCTGAAAGTCTGAAAGTCGAAGGTCTGAAGGTCTGAAGGTCTGAAGGTCTGAAAGTCTGAAAGTCGAAGGTCTGAAGGTCTGAAGGTCTGAAAGTCTGAAAGTCGAAGGTCTGAAGGTCGAAGGTCTGAAGGTCGACATCTCGACTATCGCTCGATGACCTAAGGTCTGAAGGTTGGTTAGGAGTTGTTGATTTGTTCTTTGTTGATTTGTTGATTTGTTGAGGGATATGGGGATTTGAAAATTTGAGGACCTGTCTTCCTCTGGTTGCCAGGCAGGTTCGAAGATTTAACCACGAAGGACACAAAGGATTCACGAAGACCACAAGGGGATTTGACAATTTGAAGATTTGATGATATGAAAATTCAAAGATTAACCACAAAGGGCACTAAGGTTTCACGAAGGACACAAGGGGGGGGTGAAGGGTCCAGGGGTTCACGAGTTCAAGGGTTGATGGGTTTGCGAGTTCAAGGGTTGGTTTGTTTAGTGGGTTTGGAGGTGATAGCTTGATGCTAGTAGCTATTTGAAGTTATTATACTTGTTGAAATGAGATTTTTTTGGCTGTATATTTTTCTTTGTTTGTTTTGCTTTCGGGGGCTTAGGGCTCAGGAGGCTCCTTTTAGTGTGCCTTTTGAGCATCAGTTGGAACGGTATTATAAGGAGGCGATGCTTGAGACTGGTGAATTTGGCCGCCATGATGTGGTGAAGCCGTTGTTGCTTGATCATTTTGCTGTTCCGGATATCGGTTTGATGGATACTGCGGGGAAGGAGTTGTCGCTGGTGAAGCGGAAGTTGTTGTATGAGCATCTGATTAATTATAGCCGTGAAGGTTTTTCGTTTCAGCTTGATCCTTTGTTTGATTTTGGCGTTGGATATGAAGGGGTAGCTGGTAAAACGACCTGGGTGAATACGCGTGGGTTGCAATTGCAGGGTAATATTGGTGAGCAGATTGCCTTTTACAGCAGTTTGTACGAGAACCAACAGGCCACACCAGCCTATATCGATCGGTTTATCAACAGCCATCTGATTATGCCGGTGGTGCCGGGTACGGGTATTATGCCCGGACAAGGGATCGTGCGTGATTTTAAGGATGGAACTGGATGGGATTATGCCAATGCCACCGCTTATGTTTCCTATTCGCCTAGCCCCTACCTCAATTTTCAGTTTGGGCACGACAGGCATTTTATTGGAAGCGGTTATCGCTCTTTGCTGTTGTCGGATGTATCGTTTCCGTATCCCTATTTCAGGTTACAAGCCAATTTGGGACCCTTGCAATATACTTACTGGCTTATGCAGCATACCGACCCGGGGGCACAGCCGCTTTCGTTTCTGATGGCTTTCAGGAAGAAGTATGCCAGTATGGGGTTTTTGAATTGGCAGGTGAATAAGAAGTTGCAGATCGGGCTTTTTCAGGCGCTTACCTGGCCCGGCGATGACAGCCTCAGCGGAGTGAAGCCGCCTGCCTGGCAGTATATGAATCCGGTGGTGTTTTTGCATCCGATCCATTATGGTAATGGCAGTGATGGTAATCTGAATATCGGCTTGAACTTGCAGTGGGTGATGAATAGCAGGATGACGCTTTATTCGCAGCTGCTTTTTGATGAGGTGAGGATAAATGAGCTGTTTAGCAAGCCTGATGCGGCTACCAATAAGTACGGGGTGCAGTTGGGTATGAAGTTTTATGATGCCTTTAAGGTGAAGGATTTGTATTTCCAGACGGAGGTTAATGTGGTTCGACCCTACACCTACAGCCATATCAGCCGATTATCGAATTACGGGCATTATCTGCAGCCGTTGGCGCATCCTTCGGGGGCCAATTTTTATGAATTTTTATTGCTTGGTGATTATCGTTTTAAGGATCGCTGGTATTTGGAGGGTAAGCTGGTGTATAGCACTATGGGTGTTGATACGAGCAGTGTGAGTTATGGCGGGGATATTTTTAAATCGTATAATGATGCGCCGGATGGGGTGGCTACTACGAATGTGTATATCGGACAGGGTTTAGAGTCGGTGCTGTTTCATGGTGAGTTACGGGTGGGATATTTGTTGAATCCGAAGACGAATATGCGTTTGGAGGCACGTTTTATCTACCGGGAGCAGGGGTCGTTGCGCGACAGGTTGGAAACGAGTTGGGTAATGGTTGGGTTTAAGACGGCCTTGCGGAATTTGTATGGGGATTTTTAATTTAAGGTCGAAAGTCAGAAAGTCGAAGGTTGGAAAGTCAGAAGTGTGAGTTTGAGCAAGAGTAGTGAGGATAGTATTGATTGAAAAATGTTTTGGGATTTTTAAAGGGACACCGTATGGCTGACGGGGCAGGCTTAGCTCTGAAATCTTGAATCTTTGCAGGTCAGGAATAAGGAAAACGAGTGTTCAAGTACAAACCACACGATGCAATTGTGCGGGGAAAAGTCGAAGGTTGGAAAGTCTGAAAGGTCAGAAAGTCGAAGGTTGGAAAGTCAGAAGTGTGAGTTTGAGCAAGAGTAGTGAGGATAGTATTGATTGAAAAATGTTTTGGGATTTTTAAAGGGACACCGTATGGCTGACGGGGCAGGCTTAGCTCTGAAATCTTGAATCTTTGCAGGTCAGGAATAAGGAAAACGAGTGTTCAAGTACAAACCACAAGATGCAATTGTGCGGGGGAAAGTCGAAGGTTGGAAAGTCGACATCTCGACTATCGCTCGATGACATATGGAGAGTCAAATGGCTATTATGGGTATACGGGTTTAAGGGGTATCATTTTTTGTGGCCGGCGCACCCTAGTGCGCTTTGAGGGGTTGGCCTGCGCGCAGTGTGGCTGACGTGCCTGAACGTTTGAGAGGAAGGTTTGGGTTGGTTTTTTAGATTTGATTGCTTTCGTGTCCAGAAACTTTTTCCTTATCTTTGCTCCTTAAAACATTGACCAATATGAAACCAATCGCTCGCCTGATTGCCTTGACAGCTATTTTTACGGGGATACTTTTTACTTATTCTGGTTGCGAAAAGGCAACTTATACTGAGGGTTACGATGTATTTCTTCCGCAAGAGCTCAAGGATGTATTTTATTATAAGCCAGGTAGCTGGTGGATTATGCAAAATACTGCAGCAACTACAAATGATTTGGATAGTATTTATGTTTTGGAGGCGAATCTCGACACTATTGATATTATCAATCCTGGCAGTCAGCAGGCATATGCTAAGAAGGAAGTCTTCCGGGTCAAATGCTTCAGCAGTTTTTATAATCAGGAGTTTCATTACGTATCCGAATCTTCTGACCTTTGCGGGAATCTCAGCACCAGGGAGCCCTGCCATTTTGTGATGTTAGAGCAATACCGCAATAACCAACGTGGCCAGTTTTCGCGGGTCTATTACTATACAGCTGAGCTTGATGAAGGATGGACGGCTAATCCTTATAGCATAGGCACTACCTGGGTAACGATTGCTGCAGTTAAAAATGATTTTGAAGTTTCAGCGGGCAACTTTGATCAGGTGCGACAGGTTGATGTGTTTCGTGATGGTACGGCGCAAAATGCCAATACTACGCGCTATTTTGCGCAAAATGTTGGTTTGCTGCGATATGTTGTTTCGGGGCAGGCAACTGATTGGCAACTTGTTCGAAAAAACGTTGTTCAATAAATATTAAGGGCTATAAATATTAACGGTACGTTTGTCCCGTCATTCATGCGGGGCTGCACCTTGTTTCAATACAAATATGGGTTTTTTCTATAAATGGCGGGAGAAGTGCACGGGTAATATTGAATTTTCGATTTTATTTTTGGGTGGGTGTTAGATGTTTTTGCCCCCAACCTCTACCTGGCGGCAGATCTACCTGGCGGCAGATTTACCTGGCGGCAGATCTACCTGGCGGCAGACAGGCAGGCATGCAGGCCCAATTCTTGGGGGCTCAAGCTTGGTGGTGATTTGTGGTGGGGGTTTGGTTTTGGTTAGATAGCGCAACCCATTCTGGGTTGGATGTATTTCTCAGATTGATCTTTCTACAATAACGCAACCTCTTCGAGGTTGGATGGGTATTACAGGGTTGATTATGCTACCTGGCGGTAGGCAGGCAGGCCCAATTCTTGGGGGCTCAAGCTTGGTGGTGATTTGTGGTGGGGGTTTGGTTTTGGTTAGATAGCGCAACCCATTCTGGGTTGGATGTATTTCTCAGATTGATCTTTCTACAATAACACAACCTCTTCGAGGTTGGATGGGTATTACAGGGTTGATTATGCTACCTGGCAGCAGATCTAACTGATGGCAGATCTACCTGGCGGCAGACAGGCAGGCATGCAGGCTCAATTCTTGG
>CAZQFH010000085.1:0-9749 GCA_964592595.1 uncultured Lentimicrobiaceae bacterium
TGCCAATCTACTGATATGCAATTATCTTTGTCGGGTTAGCTGCAAAATGGGTTAAACTGGTAAACACCTGTTTTGTGGCACAAAAGTTGGTTTATTTTCGCAGACGTCCAATTGAAATAGTGTTTTGTTTATACATCTAAATTTACAAAAATGAAAAAATCATTGTTAATTGTATTATTTCTTTCTATGTCATATTATTTAATGGCACAAGAGAACGAGAAAGAAAAACAAAAAGAAATTGGATTGGTTTTTAGTAATCTAGATAATTTCGGGTTAACTTATAAAACTGGGACCGAAAAGTCATTATGGAGATTCAATACTATGGTTATTTCAGGCGATAACATCGAGGAGAATGAGGATAACCTTTTAAGTACGCAGAATCAATTGGGATTTGGTGTTAAAATAGGTAAAGAATATCGAAAGAATATAGCGGAAAATTTAGATTTAAGATTTGGTGCTGACCTATCATTTTCATACTCTCATTCAGAAAATGAGTATAATGATAAAACTGTCAATAATTCTGATAGATTAAGGGAACAAAGTATTTACAGGCCAGGCGTTAATTTAGTTTTTGGATTTAATTACAAATTAAGCGATAATTTTGTGATTGGTGCAGAATTATTACCCCATTTCACCTATACCACTGGGTCACGAACAGAAACAAATTATTATACCTATCAAAATGATGAAGTAAAAACTGATATTTCAGGTTTTAGTTATGGATTATCAAACTCTCCGGCTTTGTTATCATTGGTGTATAGGTTTAACAAGTAAACAGGTTCTAATTATAATAATGTATTACAACAACTGCACACATCAAGAGCATTTCAGATCAATACATCTTTGGTGTTGATATTCTGTAAGACACAAAAAAGCCAGCTTATTAAGCGCTGGCTTTTCGTGTTTTTAATCCTTTAAGCTTTATTCCGGTATTGTAAAAACCGTTTGACCTTTTTTGTAATTCTCAACACCTTGTTTCAGAAACTCAACAAATTCATCCACATCCAAATCATATGCTCGCGGTTGGGATACTACATTGTTTTCATGTCCCATCAACACATAATAAGGCTGGGCATTCACCCCGAATTTGGAAACCTGAAAATCAGCATATTTTCGTCCGATTGTCTTTTTCCATTTGCCATCATAATCAGATAGCACCCATTCTTCTTCTGGCAGCATGGTTTTGTCATCTACATACAGTGCAGCAATAATATACTCATGCCTTAGCAGCGCCAACACCCTGGGATCGGCCCAAACATTGGCTTCCATCTCGCGACAGTTTACACAACCATGACCGGTAAAATCAATAAAAATCGGTTTGTCCAGAGATTTTGCGCAAGCAAGCGCCTGCTCATAATCAAAATATCCTTGTAAACCGTGCGGCAAATGCAGTTTTTCATGAAACTTAGGCGCTTCGCAGAGCTCATTATCCGTTAGCTGCATCACAGCAGCATTGCCTCCTCCACTGTTTTTTCTGATGATATCATTCAAGTCAAAATCATGCGTATGCATAGGAGGAACATAGCCCGACAAGGCCTTGAGCGGTGCGCCAAACATACCGGGAATAAGGTAAACAACAAAAGAAAAAGTGATTATAGAGAAAACCAATCTTGGAACACTGAGATACTTTACCTCAGAATCGTGTGCAAACTTTATTTTCCCCATCAGGTACAAGCCCATCAAAAAGAAAATCACGATCCAAAGAGCAAGGTATATTTCCCTGTCGAGCAAGCCCCAGTGGTAGGTTTGATCGGCAATACTGAGGAATTTCAATCCGAATGCCAATTCAAGGAAACCTAATACTACTTTTACAGAGTTGAGCCATCCACCTGATTTTGGTAAATTGCTAAGCCAGGATGGAAAAAATGCAAAAAGTGTGAAAGGCAATGCAAATGCAAGCGAAAAGCCGAACATGCCAATAATAGGTTTAAGTACCTGTCCGCCAGCTGATTCTACCAATATTGTACCCACAATAGGACCTGTGCAGCTAAAAGAAACTAAAACAAGCGTTAATGCCATAAAAATTGAACCAACAAATCCACCTTTGTCAGCTTTTGCATCTGATTTATTTACCAACCAGTGTGGTAAGGTAATTTCAAACATCCCAAAAAAGGAAGCAGCAAAAATGACAAAAATCAAGAAGAACAAAATATTTGGCAGCCAATGTGTGCTCAGCCAGTTGGCGATATCAGGTCCGGCCACAACAGCCAAAATAGATCCTATCAAAGTGTAAATAGCAATGATAGCCAGCCCATAAAATATTGCTTGCAGCCTGCCCTTAATTTTGTCCTCATCCTTGTCTTTCATGAAAAATGAAACGGTCATCGGAATCATTGGAAAGACACAAGGGGTTAGAATAGCTGCGAGGCCACCTAAAAATGCCAGAAAAAAGAAGCCCCAAAGCGAAGCATTGCCTCCGGTAATGTCAGCTTTAGCTTGTTTGGCAGGTTCTGTTTGAGCTACAACTTGTTGCGCATCAGCAGACTGAATGTTTTTCCCGTCATAAACCAATTCAAAATCGTGATAGAGTGCCACGCAACCCACATCATTACAAACCATATAGGCAATTTCTCCGGTAATGCTAAAAGGTGGTTCTTGATTCAGCTTTAAAGGCTGCACAAAAACTGCTTCCTTTTCGAAGGACTTAATATCCATCTCAAAGATTTCGTCGTATTTTATCTCACCTTCAGTGGTTTCAAAAATTGCTTTACTTAGCTCGTAAGCTGTTGTTGCTGTTAAATTGAATTCTGTTGGCAGCGGACCGTTTTCGGGAATATTTAAAGAATAGAGGTGAAAACCAGCATCAATTGCAGCAGTAAAAACTAACTCCGCTTCATCTTTATTAACTTTTTTAAGATCGTAAGTCCATTTTACCGGGTCAAGTATTTGGTTTTGAGGTGCAGATGTTTGCGCTCCAAAATCAGGAACAGCAGTTTCCCCAGCCAATGTAAAAGAAAAATCAACCTCCGAAGGCGGTAAACAACGCATATCATCGCAGCACATAAATTCGAGCACACCTTCGATGGTAACAGTTTCATCCGTAAGGAGTTCAACCTTTTGTTTAAAGATTGCTCCTCCGGAAAAGAACTTCAAAACCATATCAAAATTTGGATCGTATTGCTCGATGGAAGGCGATTCCGTGACATTACCTATAAACTTAACTTTTTCGTGCGGGCTAAAGTTAAAAGTTGTTGCCGGTGGCGACATCGGGATATCCTGAGAATACAAATGCCATTTGGGTTCAATAGCTGCTGTAAAGATAAGGTTAAACTGGCCTTCAGAAATTTTTTCGGTTGAGAAATTCCATATTACAGGTTCCAGAATCTGAGCCTGAGCTGTAAAAGCAAGTAGAAATAAATAAAGAATAACAAAACGAATTAATGTTGTAGCTTTCATGCAGGTTGAGATAAAATTGTATGCAAAATTAAGAATTGCCCATCAGGGAAAACTAAGAATTAAACTTTTTTAAGTAATAGTCAGACAACATCAGGCCGAAGGTGGTTGCGCAAGGCTTTTATTTAGACATCCTTCTAAATATCATTCTAAGACCAGACAAAGGAAAAAGGCTGATCAATTTAAAAAAAGTGTAAATTGCCTTTCCAAACTATCCATTTAACTGCTTTACCATGAGAAAAAATAGCGTTATAGTTTTAATAATCATCCTAATAATTGGCATCCCTAATTTTGCATCGGCACAAAAATCTGATGACAATCAAAAGTCATTATCTGCTGAAACACTATCCGGATTAAGCTTCAGAAACATTGGACCAGCGCTAATGTCGGGTCGTATAGCCGACATCCTTATTCATCCCGAAAATCAAAATACCTGGTATGTAGCGGTTGGATCGGGGGGTATTTGGAAAACAGAAAATTCGGGAACAAGCTGGGAAGCCATCTTTGATGATCAGGGCTCCTATTCCATTGGCTGTATGGCACTTGATCCTTCCAACCCACAAGTGATCTGGGCAGGAACAGGCGAAAACATTGGTGGCCGGCATGTTGGCTATGGCGATGGAATTTATCGCAGTGCAGATGGCGGAAAGAGTTGGAAAAATATGGGTTTGAAAAGCAGCGAACATATCTCAAAAATTATTATCCATCCACATGACCCAAATATTTTGTGGGTAGCAGCACAAGGACCACTTTGGTCGAAAGGCGGGCAGCGCGGCTTATTTAAGACTAACGATGGCGGAAATACATGGAAACAAGTATTGGGTGATCAGGAATGGACCGGAGCAACGGATTTGTTGATTGATCCCCAAAATCCTGAGCGACTTTATGCCGCCACATGGCAAAGGCATCGCACTGTTGCGGCTTATATGGGTGGAGGGCCAAACACAGCGATTTACCGCTCGGAAGATGGAGGTGAGAGCTGGGAAAAGCTTAGTAGCGGACTTCCCAAGGGCAATATGGGAAAAATAGGACTTGCCATCTCGCCACAAAAACCCGATGTGGTTTATGCTGCTATTGAATCGGACAGAAGAAGCGGTGGTGTTTTTCGTTCCGAAAACAGGGGTTCCAGCTGGCAAAAAATGTCTGATGCTGTAGCTGGTGGCACGGGGCCTCATTATTATCAGGAGCTTTATGCTTCTCCTCATCAGTTTGATAAAATCTTTTTAATGGATGTGCGTCTTCAAATATCAGAAGATGGGGGTAAAACATTTAAACCCATGCATCATCGCAATGTACATGTTGATAATCATGCAATTGCCTTCAAAAGTAGCGATCCGGATTATGTGCTATTGGGCAATGACGGCGGATTGTATGAGAGTTTTGATGGGATGGAACATTGGAAGTTTGTGGCTAATCTACCTGTTACACAGTTTTATAAGTTGGCTGTGGACGATGATTTTCCTTTTTATAATGTGTATGGAGGCACACAGGATAATAATACTCAGGGAGGTCCTTCCCGCACAGATAATTTGCATGGAATCCGCAATGCCGACTGGAAGATTATTTTGGGAGGTGACGGCCATCAACCTGCCACAGAACCCGGGAATCCGGATATTCTATATGCTCAGTGGCAACAAGGTAACCTGATGCGCTTCGACCGTAAAACTGGTGAGCATGTGTATATAAAACCTCAGGCAGGAATTGATGAAGAGCCTGAACGTTACAATTGGGACGCCCCAATTCTGGTAAGCCCGCATGAACCCAAAAGGCTCTATTTTGCTTCTCAGCGTGTTTGGAAATCGGAAGACAGAGGCGACAGTTGGGATGCTATTTCAGGCGAATTAACCCGCAATCAGGAACGTGTTAAACTGCCACTGATGGATCAAAGTTGGGGATGGGATGCCCCCTGGGATTTGTATGCCATGTCGGAATACAACAGCATTACTTCCCTATCGGAATCGCCGGTAAAGGCAGGCTTGATTTATGCTGGCACAGATGATGGCCTGATTCAGGTGACAGAAGATGGCGGCCAAAACTGGCGAAAAATAGAAGTGGGAAACATATCGGGTCTGCCAAAAACAGCTTTTGTAAATGACATCAAAGCTGATTTGTTTGATGAAAACAAAGTGTATGTGGTGTTGGATAACCATAAATTTGGAGATTTTGAACCCTATGTATATAGGAGTAATGATAAGGGTAAAAGCTGGAAATCAATCAGTACAGACCTTCCCAAACGTACTTTGATCTGGCGCGTCGTGCAAGATCATATTAAGCCGGAACTCTTTTTCCTGGCTACAGAATTTGGGATTTATTTTTCGCCGGATGCAGGACAGCATTGGGTGCAACTAAAAGGAGGATTACCTGTGATTGCTTTTCGCGATTTAGCTATACAAAAGCGTGAAAATGATTTGATTGGAGCTTCTTTTGGTAGAGGATTTTTTGTTTTGGACGACTACAGCCCACTTCGCGAAATATCGGCTAATAAACTCGAAGAAGAAGCACTGTTGTTCGAACCTCGTGATGCCTGGTGGTATCTGGAACGTCAGGTACTTGGCGGTTCTCAAAAGGCTTCACAGGGTGATAGCTATTTTACCGCAGATAACCCGCCTTTTGGCGTAACTTTTACAATTTATTTGAAATCTGATTTTCCTTCATTAAAAGAAAAACGGCAACGCAGGGAGCAAAAAGCAAAAACAGAAGAACAGCCGATTAACTTTCCGGATTGGGACACCCTGTCTGCCGAATTGAATGAAGAAGCCCCTCAAGTGTTAGTTTATATCACTGACAGCGATAATAAGTTTGTGCGAAGTCTTGAAGCTCCCAACAAAAAAGGTATAAGCCGTTTTAGCTGGAATTTGGAAAAGCCTTCAACAATGGCACTTGGGTCGGTTGTTTCTGATTGGGAGCCTCGATCGGTTATGGTAGCTCCTGGCACTTATTTTGCTGTCTTGGTTAAAAAAGAAAAGGGCGAAATAACTCCGCTTACCGAAAAGGTTAATTTTGAGGTGAAGCCTTTGCGAACAGGAAGTATGGCTGGTTCAGATCCACAAGTTGTAGCTGCTTTTTGGGATGAAGTGCAGGCCATGCGTCGTTCCACAACTGCTGCATCACATGTGCTCAGAGGAAGTCAAAATAAAGTGGCACTTCTGCAAAAGGCATTGGATCGCACTGCTGCTGAGCCGGCCGCCTTTGCTAAAAAGTTAGCTTTATTAAAAGCTGAACTTGATGAGATTGCCTATCAGCTCAACGGAAATCCTGCTAAAAATGCTATCGGCGAACGTACCCGCCAAACTGTAAACAATTACCTGGGTGTTGCAATTACTGGCAGCTCACGTTCTACTTATGGACCGACGCCATTATTGCGCGAAAGCCTTGAAAAAGCCAAAATTCTTTTTGCTCCGCTACGCGAAAGATTGGATAAAATCAGCCTGGAAGAGCTGCCTGATTTGGCCAAAACGTTGCAAGATGCTGGTGCCCCCTGGATAGAAGGTTTGCCAATACCCGATTGACCTTTTCATATTTTTTTATTGATGAATTACTTTGGGTACTTTAAAGCCCTTTAAGGTTTTCCGCAAAAACAATTGAGTTGGCTCGTGCAACATTTTGGTTCATTTAGTGTTTTTTGATTGTGATACCATTTGAATTAACAATTATCGGAGCGGGTTCGGCACTCCCAAACTTGGAGCGTCATGCCAGTAGTCAGCATTTGCAATTTGGCAGCAGGCATATTTTAATTGATTGTGCCGAAGGAACTCAACTGCGGCTTCAGGCTTTGAGAATTAGCCCTTTGAAACTGGATACCATTCTAATAAGTCATTTGCATGGCGATCATTATTATGGCTTGATAGGTTTGATAAATTCTATGCATCTAAATGGGAGAGTCCAGCCGTTAAAAATTTACGGCCCGGCTGAATTGATTAATATTTTGAATTTGATGCTCAAAGCATCCAATACACATTTACGCTATCCAATTCAATTTCAAGCTTTGGAATTTGATGATGGCCAGTTGCTTGAATTGGATGATAACCTCCGGATTACTTCATTCAGGGTGAAGCATCGTATTCCTGCCTGGGGTTTCAGATTTGATGAAATTGTGGGAAGAAAAATCAATAAAGACTTCATTGCCGAGTTTAATCCTTCGCACGAAGATTTGCAACAGATACAAAAAGGGGCAGATTACCTAACTGCCAAAGGAAATGTGTTGTCGAACAAATTGATTACACATTCGGCGCATCCATCGAGGTCCTATGCCTATTGTACTGATACAGCCTATCACGAGCCAATAATAGAACAGATTTATCGGGTAAACCTGCTGTATCATGAAGCTACTTTTGGAAAAGATATGGAAAGTTTTGCAAAACAGACCTTTCACTCAACTACTATTCAGGCAGCTGATATAGCCCATCGCGCTGAAGTTGGCAAACTCATTATAGGGCATTTTTCATCGCGTTACAAAAACCCTGAAGTCTTACTCGATGAAGCCACAACAGTCTTTGCATCTACAGAATTGGCACTGGATGACAAGAAGTTTCTGATTTGATTTTTTCTACTGATTAGTCTGTCACAAGAATTTTTTGATACGTATTTCCCGTATCAAATTGTGATTCAATTATGTAAATATCTTTTGGCCACAAAGAAACGTCAATAGTAATTTGCTTTTCCGGCACATCAGAAGTGAAAAGTATTTTTCCCGTAACACTATACACCTTTAGCTGCAATGCCTCACTCCTTTTATTTGGATAACTGATATGAAGGTTTTTGTTAGCCGGATTGGGATAAATCAGTGGCTGTCCGGCATTTTCGGAAAAGAGCATCGTTTGGGTATCTTCAAGGGATATTGCTGCAATCCAGCTGAAAAACGCATTGGGATTCACAACCAATATGTCATCAAAAGAGAGGTAATTACTGCCTTTTCCTGTTAGGTAGATCGTATTACCAGAAATAGCAGAAAGATGCTGAATGCCTGGTGATTGCGTGTTTTCTGTTGTTTGAACAACCCATGCTACAACAGCATCTGAATCAAGTTTGGCGACAAAACCTGCAGGACCAAATTCGTTGTATTGTACGCCGTTGTTCCATGCTAACGGGCCAAAAGCCAGGCCGGATAAGTATAGGTTGTTTTGCTCATCAATAGCCAGATAGGCATTGTTTTCGAGTCTGGTGATGGCGAGCTCCTCATTGTTCATTGTTACTGATCTTAACAGATCGAAATTACCTGTTTGATTGATTCTTGAAACGACAAACTGCTGGTATTCATTTACCTGATGCGTCATTTCTCCAAAAGTGTAATTTCCTCCTAAAAGAGGAGCCGTAAGATAGACCTCCGAATTGCTGCTGAGGACAATATCCGGGAAGGTGCAATTATAAGTCTCAACAAGATTTACCCAATCGAGCGAACCTTCGGGGCTGTATTTGACAACGAAAATATTATCTTCATAAGTGTTGTTAACCGAAGTTCCGTTAAAATTCAAGGTGTTTCCGGCACAGCTTCCTGTAAAATATACACTGCCATCATTGTCGTCTTTTATGCTGTAAACTAAAACATTTTGCTCCCAGACAAAGACTAGTTCACCACTATGGTTATAGGCTCTTATTTGTGATTGCATAGGATTGCTTTCGTGATCAACCAAAACATTGGTAAACAGCAGGCCTTGCTGCGACAGTTGTGTTACACATTTCCATCGACCTGAATAACTGTCAGTTCCGATGAAATCATACCAGCTTAATTCGAGATCGTGCGAAAATGCAGCAATTAGTGTTCCATTCGAAAATCCTCCGGTTTCAATTTGGCCAATTTCAGGCAGTATTACAGGGTAATTGATTACATCGAACAACTGTAAATTGACATAAATGAAATTGTTATCAGCAGATAATGAAAGGTTTAACGGATAGCCATTTATGTGTATTTCCACTTCATCCTGAAAATTTTCATCCAATTTATTCAGCACGAAGCTATCAGTGAGAATTGAATTATTCAGATTGACCAATTCTGCCCTGAATACCTTACCATCAGGACTAACAGTGGCGGATACATCAATGGGAAGTTCTGGATAAATATCATAATTGATGTTTTTAACCTCTTGTCCCTGAGATGGTTTACATAATATGCCAAGTAATATTAGCAACAAGGTATAAATGGTTTTCATTGGCAGGTGTATATATTGAATTGAATATCAATTTATGCAGTTTGAACCGTTTGCTAAGCACAAATATATACCAACAAAATCGCTGATTTGTTAATAAAAAGCTAAAAATTAGTCTGTTAGTAAAACAATATCCAAATCAGTACTGACAAATAAAACTATTGAGGTGACCAATTAATTACTTATCTTGTGAAGGAATAATTGATTAAAAAC
>CAZQFH010000086.1:0-8310 GCA_964592595.1 uncultured Lentimicrobiaceae bacterium
TAAATAGGGAGTAACACAACATCATAAAATACCTATATACTTGATAATTTGATATTAAGTTTTTCAGCCTAAAAAAATTTGAAAAATATTTTATCAAACACTTGCATTTGAAAAAAGAAAAATCTTATCATTGCAGATCGAATCAAATGCCTATTGTACAGATACTTCCATTAGTTACCAATTTAGTCAGATGAATCCCCAATTATCATTTTGTAGTCCCCATTTTAAGCTTGTTTTTTTAGGCTTTAATCAATCCAAGATAGCTTACCCTTATAATTCAATCATACTTTAACTTAAAATTGAAAAAAACGCAATCATGAAAACGACGAAGAAAAAGTCTCGCAATCCCGAAAAAATGGATGATGACTTCGTACGCAAACCAGTAAAAAAGCATTCAACTGCCAGTAAGCGCGACAGAAGAATTTCCATCTATAATGCTACCGATGAGGAGGATGAAGCACTGGAAAACTTTGATGATTTACTGGATCTTGATTTAGATTCCATTGAAGATGAAGAAGATGAAGATTATTAAACCAAGCTTTTGATTTCTGGAATTAATAGCAAGTAATATTTTTAATATTGGAATAAAAAAGTCCGGAGCATTGCCCCGGACTTTTTTATCTTGTCAAGTTGTTTAGCCTATTTCAACAGACCTCTGTTTCTCAACAAAGCATCCTTTGTAGGTTCCTGACCTCTGAATGCTACATAAAGCTCCATTGGATCAGCTGTACCACCACGGGCAAGTATATTTTCGCGGAACAGACGGGCAGTTTCCTGATCAAAAATTCCGTGTTCTTTAAAGGCTTCAAAAGCATCACTATCCAGCACTTCCGACCAAATATAACTGTAGTAACCAGACGAATATCCGCCAGAAAAGATGTGGCTGAAATACGGACTGCGGTAACGAACAACCATTTCTGGTATAAGACCCGTTTCCTTTAATGAATTATTTTCAAACTCGGTTGCATCATACTCCTTAGCGTCTGTGATGGTATGCCAATCCATATCCAATGCAGCAGCCGAAAGGAATTCTGCCATGGCAAATCCCTGATTGAAGGTTGCACTCTTTTCCATTTTATCCAACAGGCTTTGTGGAATCACCTCACCCGTTTCGTAATGCCGGGCATAAAAAGCCATCACCTCGGGTTCGGCAGCCCAGTGTTCCATAATTTGAGAAGGTAATTCCACGAAATCGCGGGGAACTGAAGTACCGCTCAAGCTGTTATAGGTCGAGTTAGAAAGTAAGCCGTGAAAAGCGTGTCCCATTTCGTGGAAAGTAGTTTGCACTTCGTCCCAACTCAACAAGGCAGGTTTGCCAGCAGAAGGCGCTGTGAAATTAAAATTCGTAGTGATGATTGGCGTTACCATTTCGCCATCAGCTGTGCGGTATTGTTTGCGGAAGCTGCTCATCCAGGCACCACCACGTTTGGAAGCACGCGGAAAGAAGTCCATAAACAACACGCCAATATGGCTGCCATCGGCTTCTGTAACTTCGTACACCATCACATCTTCGTGATATTTGGGGTAATCCGGTTTTGGCACAAACTGAAGTCCCCAAAGGCGGTTGGCTGTTTCAAAAACACCATCACGAACATTTTCGAGCTTGAAATAAGGCCGCATTTCGGCTTCATCAAGGTTAAATTTTTCTTTACGCAAAATCTCAGCATAATACCACCAATCATAGGGCTGAAGCGTGATACCGTCGTTACGCTTGTTGATAAGCTTTTGCAATTCCTGTGCTTCTTTTTTAGCCATAGGCATAGCAGCAGCAATCAGTTCATCCAGAAACTCATTCACGGTTTTGGGATTTTTAGCCATATTTTGTTCCAGCACAAAGGCAGCGTGATTTTCGTACCCCAACAACTGAGCTCTTTGGGCACGCAAACTTGCCATGCGACTCAAGTTCTTTTTATTGTCAAAATCATCGTTATTGTCGCCGCGCATGATGTAGCCATTGAAAAGGGTTTCACGCAAGTCGCGATCATCGGCATATTGCAGCACAGGCAACATGCTGGGCTTTTGAAGCGTAAAAAGCCATTTTCCATCGTAGCCAGCTTCGGTAGCAGCTTCGGCAGCAGCAGCCAGAAAGTTATCCGGGATGCCGGCTAATCGGCTTTTATCATCAATAACAACTTCAAATTTGTTTGTTTCGGCGAGAATATTTTCGCCAAACTGAAGCGAAAGCAGCGAAAGCTCTTCATTCAATTTGCGGAGCTGGTCCTGTGCCGTTTGATCCAGTAAAGCACCACCACGAACAAAGCGCTTATACATTTTTTCGAGCAGCATATGTTGCTCTTCGTTCAGGTTAAACTGATCGCGATTATCATATGCTGATTTTATCCGGGCAAAAAGCTCAGGATTAAGCATGATGTCGTCGCTGTGTTTCGACATCATGGGCGAAAGCTCACGTGCAATGGCCTGCATGGTATCGCTTGTTAATGATGAGTTTAGGTTATAAAAAACCGAACTCACCTTATCGAGCATTTTACCGCTCCGCTCAAAAGCTTCAATGATATTGGCAAAAGTTGGCTCAGCCTTCTGATTTACAATGGCTTCAATTTCGGCATTATGCTCTTCCAGCGCCGCTTGAAAGGCTGGCATAAAATGATCCGTTTTGATCAAATCGAAAGGGGGAATACCATAAGGCGCATCATATGCTGAAAAGAACGGATTATCTGAATGATCCGGCTTTTCGGGGGCTGCACAAGCCCCAAGTATTGTAGCAATCACAATTACAAGATAAATTTTTTTAAACATAAGTTTCGAGATTTATTAAATTTCCAATTCAAGGATTCGCAGCGGAAAAGTTACGCAAAAATAACAAACGAAACTATACCTTTCCTATTTATCTCATGAATATCGAACAGCTAATGGCTTTGACAGTGAAGTTAGCGGAAATTTAATGCTCTTTTTCTACTTCTTGTATTTTATCGTACAACCGACGGCTTTTGTAAATGCAGGATCAGGATTTTCCCCCTTTTGGAGCGCTGCGATCGCTGCTTCCACATATTTATCTGTCACCTCATCGGCATCTTCATAATTATTGTCGATTGCTCCGATATATTTAACGATTAAACCACCCTCTTCTTTATTGAGCAGAAACACATGAGGTGTTCGGGTGGCACCATAGGTTTTGAAAACACTTTGGTCAGCATCAAGCAAGTAAGGATAGGGAAACTCTTTTTCGTTGGCTCTTACGATCATCTGACTATAACTGTCCTGAGGCTGCAAGGTTGAATCATTTGGATTGATAGCAATAACAGGATATCCCAATGGTTCAAATTGTTTGGAAAGTGCAATTTTACGTTCTTCGTAGGCTACAGAATAAGGACAATGGTTGCATGTAAAAATCACGATAAAGCCTTTGGCATCAGGGTAATCGGCCATTGAGACCATTTTGCCATCAACATTTAAAAGCTTAAAATCCATGGCTTTGTCGCCCACTTTGTAGCCTTGCGCCGAAAGGGTTAAACCAAATACCAAACTAAAAATTATCAGTGAAAATAAACGTTTCATAACTTAATTTATTAGGGGTTCTACAATAGAATTGAGTTCGTCAAAGGTATAGCCACCTTCGTGGAAAAGGCGAAAATCATTTTTGTAAATCAAGGTAGCCGGAATAGCACCTGACCATTCGGGGCTCACTTTATCAATCCAGGCATTGGCATCAGGATCGTGTAATAATATCACTTCTGCCCTCAGCTTGTTTTCTTCGATAAAAGGGATTAAACGTGTTTCGTACATCTTGCGAAAATCAAGGCTCACAAGCAATATCTTGAAATTCCTGTCTCCAAATTTCTGATTCAACTTTTCGAAGTCAGGTAATTCTTTCACGCAGGGAGCGCACCAGGTGGCCCAGAAATTGATTACATAAACCGTATCGTTTTCATGTTCAAGATACTGCTGAAAGGTGTCGAAATCCATGATGGCTGGTTTAGATTCAAACACGTCAACAGGCTGCGAAAAAACGGAATGCATCAAAATCAATAAGTTAACAAGAAATACAGGCATAAGTCAGTTTTGAATTAAACAAGTTTTTAAACAGATTGTTTACCAAAAGCTCCCCTGCCTGGGTATGAAATACTTAAAAAGAATCTGAATATTTCTTACATTCCATCTTTTCAGCGATACGCATTGCATTTCGTCCAAAAAAAAACTTTCCTGTAAAGCACTTATTTCACAGGAAAGTTATCGATTTCGTACTATTTACTTGCGATCAGGTGCATGCCTGTATTTTCGTTCGTTTAAATAAGCAGTAAGCGAAACGGAAAAAATGATAGCAACCGTATAATACACAAATGTAGGTATTGGCATTGGATCACCGGCCGCATAAGAGTGAAGCCCTGATAGGTAATAGTTTACGCCAAAATATGTCATAATTACCGAGCTAAATCCAACCAAGGTAAAGAGGCTGAAACGGAAGTCAGATTTCATGCCGGGCATATAGCCCATATGTGCTATAAAAGTGTAAACCAATACGGTAACCAGGGCCCAGGTTTCTTTGGAATCCCAGCCCCAATAGCGACCCCAGGATTCGTTGGCCCAAACGCCACCTAAAAATGTTCCAATAGTCAATAAGTACAATCCAATAATTATCGTTCGTTCGTTGATGTAGTTAAGGTCTTTTATACGTTGCTGAAGGTCACCAAAATTCTTTTTATTTTTAAGAATCATCAAAATGAGGTTGATAAATCCAAGCAAAGCACCCAAAGCTAAAAATCCATAACTGGAGGTGATAATCGAAACGTGAATAGTTAGCCAATAGGATTTAAGCACCGGCACCAAGTTAGTAATTTCGGGATCCATCCAGCTGAGGTGTGCCACCATCAAGATGATGGAAGCCAGGATTGAAGTAGCTGCAATAGTCATGGGTGATTTACGTGAAAAAATTAGCCCGGCCAAAACGGTAACCCACGAAATGTAAATCATTGATTCATAGCCATTACTCCAGGGAGCACGCTCCGAAATATACCAGCGGATAGCAAGACCAAGTGTTTGAAAAATAAAGAACAAAACAACAATGGCATAGAAAAAAGTTACCGATTTGTTGATCCATTTCCTTTCCTTAAAAATCTGAATAAACACCAGCACGAGCAGGATAATACCAACCAAACCAAAATAATTTCCCAGCCGGTTAAAGACCCCGGATTTATTATAGAGTATTTCCGCTTTTACCTGCGTTTGCGAAGGAACAATATCAGCCGCGTATTTCTGCTGAAAATTGTGAATGCCCTTTACGATTTCAGAAGCTTGAGTATAATTACCAGCTCCCAGCGACATAAAGTAATAAGGTATCACATCATAAATGAAAGCCGAATCGTCAGGATTCAAGCCTTCAACTTTTTGTGCAGGCTTAAACCAGGGATTATGCGAGTCGCGCGGATCAGGCAGTATTTTCAATAAGTCGCCGGTATAAACCAAATAGGAAATGTTAACCCTTTCGTCCACTTTGATCACATCATTGTCAAATTTACTACGCTCGGCTGGCTTTTTGGCGTAGGCCTGCGACACCATATCGCGTAGTTTGTAACCTCCACCACTATTATCCAGAAAATCAGCAAAAGCTGCATGTGAGCCATCCCGAATGTTTAAAAACCTTTGCAGCTCGGGGTGCGATACTTTAATCATTTTCTGAAGCTGCCATTTTTCAGGCTCCAGCTGCATACCAATAAGTACCTGATCAGCCGTTAAGCCGTTGAAAGTATTTTTTCGGGCTACTTTGCGCAACATCTCACTCGAAAGCGTATTCATGGGTTTCAGCCGACCATCGTGATCCTGAACGAGCAATGCCCCATAATCATCCGCATACTGTTTTGGAATCACAGTAATTTCAGTAGCATGATTGTGCTCTTGTGCGAAGGCGGCTGCACCGCTAAGAAGTAACGGGATAAGTAGTAATCTGGCTTTTTTAGCTCCTGATTTAAGCAAACGCCCCAACAAGGCAAAACGTGTATTAGGCACAAAAATTGCCAACATCATGCCCATCGCCATCAAAAAATATCCCAGGTAAGTCACCCATGTACCGGCAGCATCATGGTTGACAGAAAGCACTGTGCCCAACTCATCTTTGTCATAAGATGACTGGAAGAAGCGGTATCCGCCATAATTCAACACATTATTCATAAAAATCCGGTAAGGCTGTTCAAGATTCTTTTCAGGATCAATCAGCACCACTTCGCTGGCATAAGATGCAGGGCTATTAGAACCGGGATAACGCTCCAGCTGGAAATCGAGCAGTTTCAAAGAGATAGGCAGGTTCAGAATTTTTGCGCCATACATCATATTGATTTCAGCACCATTGAGTTCAATTTTAACATTTTCGCCTAGATAACCTTTGCCACCACGCAAGGCAACTTCTTTGGTTTCTTCGCCCGAAGAAACCTCCACAATCATGGCATCCATAAAGTTCATGTCTTTGCCCCGATAGCTGGTGTAATCCACTTTTCCGTTTTCATAAACATCAGTAAGCACAATGCGCAAATTAGCCATGCTATAAAGCTTACGCATTTCAAAATTGTGCCATTGCGCAGCGATTAGTGTATCGGTATTACCGCCCGCCATCGCCATCGCTGTTAAAGTTTCAGGTGCTTTGATCTGTAACTGACCCTGATCAAATCGCAGCTGAATGGCATCAGTCTGTTCATCCTGGTTGAAAAGGAAATTATAACCCAAAAACCTACGTTGGTCACCTTGTTTGATAATCAGGTTGTTTCGACCTGAATTCTCTGTCGATACCACCATAATGGCATAGGGAGCACCTTCGCCGGGCTTACCTTTTACCAACATCTCCTGTGCATTAGGCACATAGCGTAATGATTTAAATTTAAACGTTTTACCATTTACACTTGCCTTGTCGCTGTAGCTCTTTTCAGACAAGGCCGACATCAGCACGGCTTCATCTGTGTAAGTCTGTTCGCCACCCGATTTGATTTCGGCCATCACATAGGTGTTGTCAGACAGCATTGTATTTTCGGTATTTCCTTCACGGATACTCATAATACCCTCAAAACCAACAAAGCGTGTAATTCCGGCACCAATCAGAATTACAATAAACGAAAGGTGAAAGGTAAAAACAACCAGTTTTTCCCTGCGGTACATCTTATACCTGAAAATATTGGCAACGAGGTTGATAGCCAAAAGCACCAGCAGCACTTCGAACCAGGTGGCATTGTAAACCACTGCTTTGGAGGCTACGGTTCCGAAGTCATTTTCTATAAAGGTGGCTACACCGATGGCAACGGCAAAGGCCAGCACCATCAGCCCCATTAATTCCATTGAAAACAAAGTGTTAAAGATTTTTTTCATGTGATTGAACAGTTTGAATAAGGTATTGATCCATTTTCGAATCAAAGATATACCAAAAGCATTTTCTGGCTCTGATTGGAAATTGACATAGATCAGGCAAAAAGCTGTCAGGATAAAAATGAAGATTTAAAGCATTTCTTTACCAGAACTTTAAGTCATTTCCTTTTTGATTCGCTAAAGTCCGGAAATCCACTGTTTTAAGAATTTTTAACAGTTGTTTAAGCTTTTTCGAACAGTCTCGAAAAAGAGCCAAGTGGGTAGAGCCAAGAGCCAAGTGAAAAGAGCCAAGAACGTCTTTTGCAAAGACACGAGCGCCTTATGCAAAGGCTCGAACGTCTTATGCAACGACTCGAACGTCTTATGCAAAGGCTCTAACGTCTTATGCAAGGACTCGAACGTCTTGTGCAAAGGCTCGAACGTCTTATGCAACGACTCGAACGTCTTGTGCAAAGGCTCGAACGTCTTATGCAAAGGCTCGAACGTCTTATGCAAAGACTCGAACGTCTTATGCAACGACTCGAACGCCTTATGTAAAGACTCTAACGTCTTGTGCAAAGACTCGAACGTCTTATGCAAAGACTCGAACGTCTTCGATGTGGACAGAAACCTCTTTGATGTGGACACGAACCTCTTTGATGTGGACAGAAACCTCTTCGATGTGGACACGAACCTCTTCGATGTGGACAGGAATGATGATGAGAAGTGGTTTTAGATTAGGTGAAGAGTGGGTCTTTTGTCATTTTCTTGCCCCCAACCCCCAATTCTTGGGGGCTCCAGCCCGGTGGTGATTTGAAGAAATCGATCGAAATTTTCAAACGAAAATCTTCGATGTGGACACGAACCTCTTCGATGTGGACAGAAACCTCTTCGATGTGGGCACGAACCTTTTCGATGTGGACACGAACCTCTTTGATGTGGACAGAAACCTCTTTGATGTGGGCAGGAACCTTTTCGATGTGGACACGAACCTCTTCGATGTGGACAGGAATGATGATGAGAAGTGGT
>CAZQFH010000086.1:8410-9726 GCA_964592595.1 uncultured Lentimicrobiaceae bacterium
TCGAAATTTTCAAACGAAAATCTTCGATGTGGACACGAACCTCTTCGATGTGGACTTGTATAAAAGAGCCAATGAAAAAGGAAAAAGAGCCAAGAACGGCTTATGCAAAGACTCGAATGATGATTAGAATTGGGGTTAGCATCCTTTAAGCGCCCACCCCTCTACCTGGCAGCAGATCTACCTGGCGGCAGATCTACCTGGCGGCAGACAGGCAGGCAGGCAGGCCAATTTTTGGGGGCTCCAGCACGGAGAGGTGTTGCGTGGTGGTTTTGATTTTTGGAAATGGGAGCACTCAAAAAGCATGTTGTTAATTTTCCGTAGGACAGGTTTGGGCTATGTCTTCGCTATATCTTCGTTAGTTCATCACTACCTTTTTTGGGGTCTAAGCCATGATATTACTGGGCTTAACGCGAATTTGCGTACACGTTGCATAGAGAAATTATTATTAAGAACCTTTTCTGGGTTCAGTCGCCAACTGTTTCTGCTTAGCGAGACCAACCCTTATCAAAGACTTTGCAGGCCGACCACTCACAGGGGTTTTGGAGTGTATGCAGGGAAGGATTGTTCTCATTGTTCTGGAACTTTTACTTGTTCCCGATAGCTATTGCATCAAGACATGTTCCAAACTCCCAAAAACAAGTGCGATTGAAGAAGTTTGAGTGTGAGTATTGAGCAAGAGGAATTGAATATGCCAAAAAGCTAACCCAACAGCCATTTACTTTTCTTTTCATAATCCTGTTTTAAGTTTACTTTTTATGTAAACCTATTTCAGGACAAGGCAAACAGCCTATTAAAAGAAGTTTGAGCAAGAGTCTTGAGGACAGTGTGTATTAAAAAAATGAACAAACTGCTTAAGTTAAAACAACCTAACGCCAAAGCCAAAATTTAAAAAAAAGACACAATACGCATGGGAAAGGACTCGATCGGCTTGGATAACGACTAGAACGTTTTGGGCAGAGGGTAATGGGAAACAAAACAATCCTCGCTGTAGCACTAGCTCTTATTTAGTATCTTTTATGCACCTTACTGAACATCCATGCGTAGTATAGGCATTACCAGAATGCGATCCGCTCTCGTTCCATGAAAACCCTTTGACCCATACACCCCAAGAAGGCGGAGAAGGCAGTTCTGTTGAGGTAAAAAAGCCTGCATAAGTCCTCAACTGCTCAAATGAGCCATCGCTCCACCATTTATATCCACCGGGCAAAATTGTAAGACCGGTTGAATTGGTAGCGTTTGTTCCTTCAATCCAATGGGAATGCCCCCTTTCCTTGAGGGTATAACCCGAATGTATGTCCGTCAAATCATTCCATTCC
>CAZQFH010000087.1:0-9704 GCA_964592595.1 uncultured Lentimicrobiaceae bacterium
TAGGGCTTGCTGAAAAACTCGAAATCGACAATCCCTGTCAATATTACCGGTGCGCTGCACCTACGGTATTTTGATACACGCTATTTTTATAAAGATTATCGCCACGCTGTGGCTCATTTCAAGGTGCGTAGCACCGTTAATATTTATAAGGAAGATACTACTACAAGGTATTGAGGTGCAGCCCCGCTGAGCGGGGGTAATATCTGGTGCAAGGATTTTAATTGCAGACTTCCAAATACCTTGCAGAAACCTCCCATGAGAATTCTATTTATTGTCACAATACCAATCAGTTAAAAGTTTTTCAGCAGACCCTAAATATTGCCTTTACTTTTTTTCCGCTGTCAGTACGTTCAAAAACAAGGACAATTTCTCCAGGAGTTTCTTGCATGTTTTCATCAATAACAAGGGCATTATCGGGCAGGGGATTTGGTTGCGTCAGACGTGCACCAGTGATATAGGATGCCACTTCAGCGTGATCGCCATAAACGGAAGCATAAAATCCTAATCTTGCCTCGAACAGTTAGTTCATCTGATCCGTAAAGTGTTTCCAGTGCTTTTTTTTGTCAAAACAAAACCAAAAGAAATGTCGGCGCAAACATGGCCGGTAAATTGGGCAACATCATCCAGGCTTAGCTCAAAAACGCCTTCTCCAGGATCGCGGTAACCTGTCATTTCGGCTTTTGGATCAAAAATTGTAATTTTTCCCGCAAGCTGATAATCAATGCGTTCGATGGTCTGGCTATAAAGTGTGTCTGGTAAAATGGGTTTAGTTGCCATAAGTATCAATACACTTAAAGTAGGTATTTTGTTTTTCATGTGCGTTTGTTTTTGAACAAAAATAGCTGTAGCGGCACTGTGTAAACATACCTGCATTTAGGTATTTTATCGAATAAGTCTTTGTTTGATAGTTATTTATAATCTTTTCTAAATTAAAAATGCCTGCTTTGTTTTATTTGCAGGCATTTGTTTTATGTTAAGCAAAAAATTTTTAGTTCAATAAAGTTATTGTGGTGCCGGTTTTTTGAAAACTGACGACATTAATAGTTTGATCTTCATCTACTAACGTTCCATCAAAGGAAGCCACAAAACCAAGACCGTTAGTAACTTTAATTTCGTAATTGGTAGCAGGTGTACCGCTAAAGTAGTTTACTTGAACAGTGTATTCTCCATCCGGCACATTACTTCTCCAATATATGTTTTCGGGGCCAAAGCCATCAGTATCGTCTCTGTCGAGATAGCCACCCGAAGCAGAATTGGGATTGCCATAGTAAATTTTCTCTCCAAAGGGATCAGTCACCCAAAGATCGATATCAGTATCGATGGTATTCCATGAAAGGCCAATTTGTAGTACTCCTTTTGAATCCGGCAGGTCGTCGAGATTGTCTTTTTGAACAATAATTTCTTCCTCTTCAATAAAAGTTGTGAGTTCTTCCAGCGTGGTTTTGTTGATGTTGGGGTTTAGCCAGTGTTCTTTCAAATTGTGAGCATAGCCTTGAAATTTCTGCACGGAGTTACCAGCTATTTCGGTAGCAGAAGTACTTAAGGCATCAATTTTCGTTTGTGTTTCGTTGAGAAAATTCGACCATTTATCAGTAAGCACTACTTCGAGTGCCGTAGAAACGGTTACCAAACCAACACCACCCGCCACAAGCCACACCCCTGCAGGTGCACCCACGATAGTCTCGGATAAGCCCAAACCTGCAAGAGTCAATACTGCTCCTGCTTTTCGCGTTTTAACAAGCCAATCAGCAATCTCAGAATTGCGCAAGTTGTTCCAGGATGCCTTCCAACCTTCAAAACCGAACTGAACGTCCTTTAAAGTTTGATGTTCATTTTGAGTCATAAGTTTTTCAAACCGGTCAACAGGTATCGGAAAACTGCGGTTTGTCTTAGTCATATTTTGGCTTTCAGGATTGAAAGTTTCATTTACAAATATTGGGGTGCTTGTGTAAGTGTCTCCCGATTTTGTAATCTGCGTTTCGAATAACAGACTCCCTAAGCGATTGATCCAATCGTAATACATGATTCTCATGAAAAAGCCTCCAGCCTCTGATTTTTCCAGCTCGACAATGGTCTCTTTCTTTTCTCCCGTTACCAAATTAACCTTATAAATAAAGGCAGGCTCTCCCGCATCATCAAAGAGGATGAATGACTCTGTATTTTCGGCCTGACTAAACACATAAGCTTTGTTGAACGCCCCCAATACCTGGCCAGATTCCATATCTCCAAAAGTAGAGAATTGCAAATCAGACTTTTTGATACTGGCTTGCAGCTGATCTGTTTTATAGTTTCTGCTGGTGTTTTCATAAATCAATAAGTCAAATGGATCAACAGGCTGTTCCTGTTCAGGTAAAGTATTGTCGTCTTTCTTGCTACAGCCTGTTTGTAAAAGGCTAAAGCTGAGCATTAGAGCTAAAAAGGTGATAAGTATTTCAGATTGTTTCATTGTATTCTATTTTTTAATAAGGACACATACGAAATGATAATATTTCGGATGTGCCCTTTACCACTAACCATTTTATTTTAATATTTTTTTGTTGCCAGCCTTTTTATTCGCTTGAATAATGAGCATATCGATACTTACATCAATCGTTTGACCTTCTGCAATGGATATTTGAGTAAGTGAAGGAGCGCCTAATCCACCGCTGCCATACCAGCCGACAAAATCGCCTGCAGACCAAAGACTGTTGTTGTCATTATCTTTCCAGACGTCAAGATAATAAACCCCTGCTGGGATATCGTTCAGGCTAAAGTTTACCTGGGTTCCTGTGCCTGTAGCAGCCGTGTACAGCAACGGACTATTGCTGTTCCAATTGTCATAGCTTGTGTAAATACTTACTTTGGCATTGGCCAGATCGCCAGAAGCCCCGGCAGGGAATGAGGCGATGCCTGTAATTTTTGTTTCTGCCTCGGCAACAGTTATGGATTGGTTTGTAGTAGCTTGACCACCCCGGCCATCGCTCACACTTATCGTCATTGAATGTGCACCGGCTATATTGGGAGCGATCCATACGGCATTCGGGCCATTGTTGCTTACGCTGCCTGCTGTTACCTGAAACTGATAGGACAAAGCGTCTCCATCCGGATCGGATGCTTGAACCGAATAATTGAGTTGTGCACCCGGTGCAACAGGATTTGGTATTGTTACGCTAACACCACTAATAACAGGGTTTCGGTTTGTTGGAGCTTCAACGCTAAGTTGACCGACGCCTTCGGCTTGAAGAGCACCATCCGAAACGACAACATTAACGGTATAGCTTCCGGCTTGTTGGGGAGCTGTCCAGGTTGCTGTAGAACCACTGCCCGAAATTGTGCCTCCTGCAGCCAGATAGGTGTAGGTGAGTTGCTGATCTTCCGGATCTGTAGCGATAACTGTTAAAACAGCTGTAGCTCCTGCTGTGACGCTTGATGGATTTACTTGCACTCCGGAAATTGTTGGTGCCTGATTTGGCGTTTCTTCTGCTTTTTTAGAACAGCCAGACATTACCAGTATGCCTGTTACAAACAATGCCAGTGACTTAGTTTTAAAAGTAATAGATTTCATAATGAAGTTGTTTGTTTGATATGAGATTGCAAAACAACTTCAAAGCGATCGAAACTGAAAGGTATTAATCACTGAAAAGTATTTTTAGTTGTTTTCTGGGAGTGGGTTAGTTGGTACACTAATTTGGCATGAAAAACCATTGCCAGGCGAGCTTACATACTTCATTTCTCCGTGCAAAAAAGCCAGCCGGGCATCAATTGCCCATAGCAAAGGTTTTTTGGATTCAAATACAATTTCCTCCGCATCAAATCCCTTGCCGTTATCATGATAGGTCAGGAAAAGTTTCTCTGTAAGAAAATTTATTTCAAGCGAAACCAGTGAAGCTTTGGCATGTTTTATTGTATTATTAAACAATTCCTGAACAATACGGTAAATCATCAGCGATTTGTCGTCGCTCAAACCTGTGTATTTACCGCTGATCTGTAGTTTAATTGAAATCGGAGTGGACTCTTCCACTTCTTCAACAAAATCCTTAAGCGCTTCTATGAGGCCAAATTTTGTAAGTACGCCTGGAATAAGGTTTTGAGCCATTTGTCTGAGACTGTTGCCGGCATTTTTAATAAGCTCTTCAGCTTTTTTGAGAGGTGCCTTCAAATGTGCAGGCGGGACATCTGTTGTGAGGCTTGAGAGCTGCATGCTGGCCGATGAAAGCATCACTCCAACGCCATCATGAATTTCCTGAGCAAGCCTTTTCCGTTCATTTTCCTGCCCGCGGATAAGTGCGTGAGAAGCTTGTATTTCCTTTTCCTTCTGGAGTTTCTCTATCTCCCTTTCTCTGATAATCATGTCTTTTCGGTGTTTGATACGGTAGCCAATCCAAAACATCATTAAAACAATCAGCAAGGTGAAACTTCCGCCCAATAGGATATTCATGCGAAGGCGGGAGGCCGCAATCTCTAGCGATTGTTCAAGACTTCTATTTTTAAGTGCAAGCAGATCTTTCTCTTTTTGATTCAATTCAAATTTTGCCTGTACTTCAGCAAGTTTGTCTATTCTTTTCTGATCCATCAGGCTATCGCTTGACAACTTAAACATTTCGTGATAATAAAGAGCTGAATCAAACTTGTCGAGTGCTTTCCAGGAGTTGTATAGATTGGCATAAAGATCCGGAAGGTTGTTCATCTGTTTCGTTAGTTGAATAAGTTGCAGGCTTTTTCTGGTATATTGAATTGAAGCTTGATAGTCCTCCATATCTTTGCTTACAGCTGAAAGATTTTGTAATAAGGATATTTTAAGTGGCACATTGCCGGTGTGTTCGGCTTTCATCCAGGCAGAATCATAATAGATACGGGCCAGTTGATATTTTTTTTGGTAGGCATAGGTGGTTCCAAAATTCATCAAAGTGCGTATCTGAGTGCTTTCAATTCCTGATGTATTTGCCAGTATTTGTGTTTTGCGAAGGTAAAACAAAGATGAATCAAAAGCCTGCTGTTTTCTGAAAAGTATGGCCATATTGTTGTACAACTCAGTAAGCCTCAGGTAATTTTGATCTGCTTTGGCAAGCTCAATCCCTTGGCGTGTTTTCTCCAATGCCAATTCCTGTTGGCCTGTTCTGGAATACAAAATTCCAAGGTTTAGCAAGGAGTGCGACATTGAGCTTGTTTTTTTGATAGAATCAGCAATATTATAGGCTTCTGTAAAAGCGGCAATGGCTTCATCAAAAAGCCCCGTGCGGTTATAATATTGTCCCAGCCCATTTAGCGAAATTATTTCAAGTCTTTTGAAGGAATTGGCAGAGGCGATCTCCAATGCCCGCGACATGTAAAAATAAGCCGAATCAGCATTGCCAATGCGATGGTAAAGGTTCCCGATTCTAAAAATGGCCTGTCCTTCAAGTTCGGTATAACTGTTTTGTTGAGCAATTTGAAGCGACTGCCTGAAAACCTTTGCAGCACTATCATACAGGTTTAAAACCTGAAAAGCGTAGCCTTTTTTCCACAGGAAATCGGCAATGGCTGAATCGCTTTTTTGCTCAACAGCATAGCGCAAGGCCCGATTTAAAATGATTAGCCCAGTGTCATGTTTTTGACTTTGATACCTTTCCCATTGCTGATTATAATGGTCAAGACTGTCATTAGAGATCGTCTTTGCCTGCATTGGTGTTATAGTAAGCAACAGAGAGCCTGAAAGTAATATTATTGCCTTAATTGGGTTCATATTGGTGCGCGTTTATTGTATTATTTCGTTCTCAATTGCCCATTTTACCAGTCCGGCCGTATTTTTGACACCTACTTTTAGTAACAGGTTGGCGCGATGACTTTCAACAGTATGTTTGCTGATAAAAAGGGTGTCGGCAATTTCCTGTGTATTTAATTCATTACAAATAAGTTTCAATACATCCAGTTCGCGATTGCTCAAATCGGGGAACAACTTATTTGATTTTGGCTTATTTGCCTCGCTAAAGATATTGGGTAATTCGCTACTAAGGTAAAAGCCTCCTTGATGAACCAATTGGATGGCTGATACAATCTCACGTGCCGAAGAGCTTTTTAATAAATAGCCATGTGCGCCATTTTTAAGTAGTCGTTGTACGAATCGTTTTTCAATGTATTGCGAAAATGCCAAAATCCGTATGTCGGGGTGTTTTTCAGCTATAATTTTACAAGCATCAATCCCATTGATAATGGGCATATTGATATCCAGAAGTATTACATCTACATGATCTGTTTCGAGCAGCTTAATTAATTCCTCTCCATCATGTACTTCGCCATAGAGGTCAATAGATTCCTCTTGATCCAGAACCATTCTTAAACCGCTGATAATTACAGGATGATCATCAGCTATAAGCAGTTTGATTGGTTTCATATTGCTCAATTTTGGGTAAAATAACATAAAATATCTCAATTCCAAGTGGAGTTTTGTTTATACCTTTTTAAAAACCGCTGTTTTCAGGGAGGTGATTGCGTGACAAATAAAACTTATCAGTATCATTTTGACAGTTTAGGCTAAGGTTGGTTGTAAGGTTTTACAACTTTTTGCCCTTTAAGATGTTTTGCTTATTAATCTAATGACAACTAATGCAAAAATTTTTATGAAAAAACACGCTGCTTTTATACCTATTCTATTGTTGGCCATGATGTTTGTGTTTCAATCCTGTAATAAAGATGATAACAATCCGGAGCTAGCCACACTCGAAATTGAAATGCTCCATCATGTAAACAATGATTTGCTCAAATTCAATGAGTTGATCTACGAAAATGAGTTTGGCAATCAATTCAGCGTTTCCCGTTTGCAGTATTTCGTTTCTGATTTTGAGTTAGTACATGAGGATGGTCGGACTTTTAAAATAGATACCGCTTTTTATGTGGATGGGCTTGTTTCAGAAACACTTAGCCTAAAAACAGATTTGCAAATTCCTTTTGGTAATTATACGGCCGTACGTTTTGTTTTTGGTTTGGACGAAGCCCGAAACACCAATGGTGCCTATCCCAATCCTCCCGAAAACAATATGGAATGGCCTATTCCGCTTGGCGGAGGCTATCACTATATGAAACTGGAAGGTAAAGTGGCAGCAGGAGAGGTGCAAAATAACTTTCAGGCGCATACCGGCCCTACCAATGGCAATCAAAATTATATTGAGATTAGCCTGGATGGTTCTTTGTTTTTGGCAGACAGCCCGCAAGAGTTATTGATTATTGGCATGGATATCAACAAATGGTGGCATATTCCCAATCTGCTCGACCTCAATGAGATCACCATGGTGATGGGCAATCAGGAAATTCAGGAAAAACTTAAAGCTAACGGAAATGATGTGTTTCGGGTGGAGCCGTTGATAGGGATTAATTAGTGATTGTCCATTAAGTCAAGTGATTGGATTGTAATGTTCGAGATCAAGGCTCAGGTATCATCCAACAGCCAATCGTGAAAACTAAAAAAATTAAAAATTCCTTCTGCTGTGTTTACGAACGATCTCCAGTGGATCGGGCAGATCGCTGGGGGCATAAGGGGGGGTAGGGTTATTTTTGAGGTAGGTTTCCATAGCAGATGCTGCATCGAATGTGCTTGCATCCCTTGAAGCAGCATAATAGCTTAGCAGTTCCGAAATTTTTTGTTCGTCTTTGTTATGTGATGGGTTGTAGGGCATAATCATGGCGAAAATATTCGCTTTTTTCTGATTTTTACTCTTCGTTTTTGCAACGCTTTAGTTGCATTTTGCTGCGGTGATGCAGGACATTTTGTGTCACAAATGTGTCACAAATGTGCTACAACTGTCAGACAATTGTAGGACAAATGTGTTGTAATGTATAATTATACATTAATTTTTTTTCTTTTCCTTTTCCAAATAGGACTTCAATCTTTTGATTAAGAGTGATTTACGCTGCCTGGCATTCTCTTCCGTTATCCCAAATTTATTGCATACGTCGGCTATAATTTGCGGGAATTGTTTGCCTTTGTGCATGATGGGTTCTGCCATCATAAGCAAAAACTTTTGGTCTTTTGGCTTCAGCTTTTTGAAGACCTTAGCAAATAGTTTCAGGTCTTTTTTTAATGCAAAATCATCTTGATGCAGCTCCGGCAAGGCATGCTTTATGTTGTTATATTCCTGTAGTGCATGTTGGTCTGTTATTCTCTTGATTTCCGTTGGAGGCAACCATACATAAACCTCCTTATCCTGCCATTGTTCTTTCAGAACATCCTGGAAAAGCTTTGGTATAATTATGGAATCCAGGTGATTAAAAATGGCAGCCTGCATGCTGAATGAAGATCTTTTTCCGTTGTCAAGCTCCAGCAAAATTTCAGGATTATCAAAAATGTATATCAGCACACTTCCATACAGCGATTTGGCCAATTTGGTTTCAATTTCCTCGGTGTAATCAGCTGTTTGGTCAAGGCAAAATTCGTACAAACGGTCGTTGTGCCGATTTGTAAATTCCTGAAAAGCTTTATAGGCCTGCTACTTGTTGTTTGATGCTATCATTTGTAGCAACTGAAGCTCGTTTTGTTCGCTCAGCGGGTCGTTTATCAAGTCGTTTTTTTCTGCCTTCATTTGTGTTAACTATTTAATCTTTATCAGTTGCATTAGTAAAAGAGCGCCTGATGAAATCGTTTCACAAAAAAAAACATACTTTTTTAGGTGTAAACTAATTGTTAACAAAACAGCTGGTTTTGTACTAATAATTGTTTAAAACCTTTAAAATGAGTTATATAAGAAAATCAAGTTGTGCATAACTTTCCATTTTATCAACATTTGTTGAAAAATATCGCAGATTTTTGGCAAAAAAGCATTTCAGCCAGACTAATTTACGCTTTACAAACGTGAATATTTGCTTGATGAAGGCGCATAAATTGCCGCTAATAGATGCTTTATTAGTCATGCAAAGGTCTTGCTGGTGAATACTAATCCGTTTCCAGCTGAGGTTTGCAGTATTTTCAGCTATGCATTGGCATTTTTATCGTTAGCAAAGTCATTTTGACCCTTTGTTCTGCTGTGATGCATCTTTGTAATCGCATATCGTGCAGCTGCAAAATCGTATCGGGCGACTACAGAGTCATCAACAACAAATGTTGACTCATTTTTAGTCTTTGTTGGTCCATAAATGGGAATGCAGCTGTCGTAAATGCGATTGCACAGTCGTAAATGGTCATTGCATAGTCGTAAAAAGTGTTTGCACTACCGTTTTTAGTCATTGCAACGACATAATGACAGCTTGCAGCAGCCTTAAAAGCGATTACACAATCATTTTTGGTCTTTGCTAAACTATTTTTAGTCTTTGCACAATCGTTTTTAGTCTTTGCACAGTAATAAATGGTCTTTACACGTCCGTAAACGGGAATATTCCGGAATTGGGAAGGTTATCAAAACGTTTTTAAACCGACTAAACGGGAAATTGTGCCGTAATGACAGGAATGAAACGATAATAGCTCTTTTCGGGGTTTTTCATTATTTGAAGTTTTGTTTTTAAGGAAACATTGTCTATTTTTGAAGGTCTTTAACTGCTGCCAGGCAGTCGCTTGTTTTTTATTGGGTAAGCCAGTATTGGTTTACTATTCAGGGTCGCATTTTAGTCAGGATGGAGAAGGCGGATAAAAGTGCACCAATGCATTGTGCATGAGGTGCTGAATGAAAGATAGTGATATTGTGAACTTTGAAAAATAGAATACAAATATGAGTCTGGTCTAAAAACTCCCAAAATTTAGCATCAGTGAGAGTTGCATATTT
>CAZQFH010000088.1:0-9604 GCA_964592595.1 uncultured Lentimicrobiaceae bacterium
CTATCTGGTTCTTTAATCATTGGGATTCTATAAATATTAGCAGTGCTCTGCACCTTGTTTTATTGCGAACATGGTTTTTTTGATAAATGACTGGGAAAGCGCACGGGTAATATTGATTTTTCGACTTTATTTGGGGTGGTTGGTTAGGGTTAACACCTCGGCATCTCGGCTCACTTCGACAGGGCTCAGTGCAAGTCGCTCGATGACCTCTGCGCTCCCTTCGACTAAATCGCTCATTTCGACAGGCCTGCCTACCTGCAGCAGGTAAACCTTCCTGTGATCGGCAGGCAAGCTCCCTTCGGCAGGCTCAGGGCATCGCAATGCATCGCAACGAATCGCAGGGCATCGCGGTGCAAGCGTTTAGGTGAGGAGGTTTCTCAGCAAGCCTTCTGCCTTCAGCAGACAGGTCTTCCTATAGTAAGACAGGCCTGTCTAACGCCAGGTAGATCTACCTACTGGTAGATAATTCGAAAAGACGGGTGGGTTGGTAGAACCTGATGGGTTGGTTTGATGATGGGGTTGGTAGCTGGTTTTGGTTAGAGGAGGGGATGTGTTTGGTTTAGTTGGCTTAAGTCTTTATAGGAGATTACGGTAATTTGATTGCTTCTGTTTTGTTTCATTTCGCCTCCATAAACGATGTAGCCACCTTGGCTTTGGGTTATTTTATGCCAGAATAAAATTCCTTTAAAGTAGTCGTTGGTGATTGTTTGTCCTGACTTTATTTCAACAGGCAGTAATCGGTTGCTATGCTTTATTATCAGATCGACTTCGTTGCCCAGGTTATCGCGCCAGAAATATAGGTTGTGGGCTTTGCCTTCATTGAAGCGTTTTTTGAGTAGTTCCAGGATGACCATATTTTCGAAAAGGCTTCCCCTGAAAGGATTTAATGTTAATTGCTCAGCCTTTTCGATGCCCAGGAGCGCTGTAGCGAGACCTGTATCATAAAAATACAGTTTGGGCATTTTCACTATGCGTTTATTGAAATTCTCGTGGTAGGGCTGCAGCCTGAACACAATGAAGCTTGACTCCAGAACGCTTATCCATGCTCCTATTGTTTTTGTATCTACGCCGGTTTCGACTGCCAGACTGCTCATATTAAGCAATTGTCCGATGCGGCCGGCGCAAAGCCTCAGAAAACGTTCGAATGTAGTAAGATCAGCGATGTTTTTTATCAGCCTTACGTCGCGCTCAACATAAGTTCTGATGTAGTTGGCATACCATTTTGCGGGATCAACCTCTTCGCTGTAGAGCACAGGATAACAGCCTTTATGTATAAGCTGATTGCTATTGATTTGGCTATTATTGATTTCGTTAAGGCTTAGGGGTAATAAACTGAGGTAGCCAACCCGACCTGAAAGGCTTTGAGATATGCGTTCCTGCAGCAGGAAGTTGTTTGAACCGGTGAGGATGAACATACCTTTTATTTTTACTTCATCCAATATCTGCTGCAAATAAGAAAACAATTCGGGAACCCGTTGTACCTCATCCAGCACGGCTCCTTGCGGATAATTGGATAAAAATCCTCTGGGATCATCTGTTGCATACAATCGCAGATCAGGATTTTCAAGGTTTACATAGGGTTTATCCTTAAAAATATGCCTGACAAGTGTTGTTTTGCCCGATTGCCGCGGGCCGACAATGGCTACTGCCTTAAATTGCCTGGCGAGTGTTCGGATTTCGGCTTCGGCTTCTCTTTGAATCATAATGCAAATTTACAAAAATGGAATGGAATTCCAAAATTGTAAAGAGTTTTTGTTTGTTTTTGGTTTTTTTGGGGGTGTATTGGAGATGTGGTTGGTTGGAGGGGGACACCTCGACGCTGCTCCCTTCGACTATATCGCTCATTTCGACAGGCCTGCCTACCTGCAGCAGGTAAACCTTCCTGTGATCGGCAGGTAGGCTCCCTTCGGCAGGCTCAGGGCATCGCAATGCATCGAAGGGCATCGCGGTGCAAGCGTGAAGGTGAGGGGGTTTCTCGTCGTTCCTCCTCTTCCTATCGGCAGACAGGTCGAAAAGACGGGTGGGTTGGGTGAAACAGTTGGATTATGATGACGGGATTGGTAGTTGTTTTTGGGTGGGAAGTTAAAAGGGGTTGTAAAATCTATAAGTGGTCACGCGAAAGGATTACCTTCGGTGAGACAGTTCGCGCGACAGCGGTGTGATTGGTAGTTGTTTTTGGGGTGGGATGTTTTTCGCTTTTCCTTGATTCCGCCAGCATAGCTGTGGGACAGGTGAAAAGCTAGCAAAAATCAAGTGTGAGCGATGCATCCGCCCACAGCTGTTTTAGCTGCTCTTCCGGCCGCACGCCCGCCGCTCGCACGTGCCTACCTGGCAGTAGGTAAACCTACGCACCCAGCCCGGTGGTGATTTGATGTGGGGATTTGGTTTTTTATAAATATTACCGGTGCTCTGCACCTATCTGGTTCTTTAATTATTGGGATTCTATAAATATTAGCGGTGCTCTGCACCTTGTTTTATTGCGAACATGGTTTTTTTATATAAATGACGGGGCAAGTGCACCGGTAATATTAAAAATTGCGATTTTATGTGGGGTGGGTGGTTTAGGTGGTAGAGATGGTGAGGGGGGTTCTTTCCCAATATTGGATGTGACTCCGGTATATTAAACGGTTTTGTGTTTGTTGGTGATGATGTAAACGGTTGCTTGCATGGGATAAAGGTAGGGGTTTTTTTGGGGGAAGGGGTTGGTTTAGTTTAGTGGGAAGAGATGGTTAGGGGGTTTCTCACGCTTCGCGTTCTGCCTTCAGCAGACAGGTCGAAATGACGGGTGGGTTGGTAGAACAGTATGGTTATGATGATGGGGTTGGTAGTTGTTTTGGGGTGTGTATGGGAGAGGTGGTTGGTTTAGTGGGAAGTGAAGGTGAGGGGGGTTCTCGCCGTGCCTCCTCTTCCTATCGGCAGACAGGTCGAAAAGACGGGTGGGTTGGTAAAACAGTTGGGTTTTGATGATGGGATTGGTAAACGTTTTGGGTGTGTATTGGAGAAGTGGTTGGTTTGGGATGACACCTCGGCTACGCTCGGTGTAAGCGAGATGGTTAGGGGGTTTCTCGACGCTTTGCGTCTCGAAATGACGGGTGGGTTGGTACAACCTATCGGGTTTGTTTGATGACGGGATTGGTAATTGTTTTGGGGTTAAATGGGGGATTGGGGAAGGTGGTGGAGCTCGTCTAAATAGAGGTTGTTGGGGGAGAGGGTGGTGAGGAAGGTGGTGTAATTGTTGAGGAGTTGTGGTTGCTGTTCTGGTGGGGATTGCTGGAGGACTTTCCGGAGGGAATGGCCAAACATTTCGATCAGGTGGGGTACTTCGATTTCTGATAGGGTGTATTCGTCTATTTCGGGGAGGTGGCTGAGGGAGGTGGTGATGATGGCGAGGGCGTGGAAGGGTTTGCCCTGATCTGTGAGCTGATCGGCCTGATCCATGAGGCTGTAGAAGTAATTGGTTAGTATTTCGAATTTGTATTGATCAGGGAGCTTGTGGGGGTATAGGTATTTGTTATAGCATTGCTGAATCTCCTGCCGGGTTTGGAGGGCGGTTTGTTCAGGAGTGGTGAGTGGGAGGTCGAAGGTCAAAGGTCTGAAGGTCTGAAAGTCAAAGGTCTGAAAGTCTGAAGGCCGAAAGTCTGAAAGTCAGTCTGAAAGTCAAAGTCAGAAAGGTGAATTTAATTGGAATTGTTGTTATGACTGATAATTGCAGCTACACAGCGTTCTGCTGTTTTTCCATCCCAGAGGGCTGGTCGTTGCGGAGTCCGTTGCATGCTGAGTGTTTCCTGGTATTCTTTGCGGATACGTTCTACATTTGTTGCCAACAAGCACGGATGCTCTTCCGTGCTCGCGGAGGGTTACGGGGCGTTCGGTGTTCCAGCGCAGGCTATTATTAGTGGTATCTGGTATGTAATGTTTCTTTTACGGTTTGTACTCTATCTGAACTAGTTATGACTTTGTTTTATAAAGAGTAAATATATTAGGGTAATAGCGCTTAGTCAAAAAGTATGGCATCTTTAAATAAAGGAGCTTGTTTGTCTTTTTCGGAGAGGATGATATCGAATGCAGGCAGGCTCCAGGGGATATCAAGGGATGGGTCGTTCCAGCGGATGGCTGCCTCGCTGGCTTTGTGGTAAATATTGTCGACTTTGTAAGCGAAAATGGCTGTGTCGCTTAGGACCAAAAAGCCATGTGCAAAACCTCTTGGTACGTAGAGCTGGTGCTTGTTTTCGTTGCTGAGTTCGGCGATTACATAGCGGCCAAAGGTGGGAGAGCTACGGCGAATGTCGAGTACTACATCCAGTACTTTTCCGTGGATGACCCGAACGAGCTTGGCCTGTGCATAAGGTGGCAGCTGGTAGTGCAAGCCACGCAGTGTACCATAGATGGAAAGAGATTCGTTGTCCTGAACGAAATCCAGGTTTTGGATGTGTTCAGCGTATTTATCGCGGTTAAAAGATTCAAAAAAATAACCCCTTTCATCTTTAAAGATTTGAGGGGCAATTAGTAATACACCCTTTAGTTTTGTTTCGAATACTTGCATTAGTTACTTCTCCTTTCTGCCAGGTCAATTAGATACTGGCCGTAGTCTGTTTTGGCTTGTTTTTTGCCGAGGTGTAATAGTTGATCTGTATCGATCCAGCCATTGCGCCAGGCAATTTCTTCGATGCAAGCCACATAAAAACCTTGTCTTTTTTGTATGGTTTCGATAAAGTTAGATGCCTCGAGCAGGCTGTCCACGGTGCCTGTATCCAGCCAGGCAAAGCCACGGCCAAACAATTCCACCCTTAGTGAGCCCTCATCGAGATACACTTTATTCAGGTCAGTGATTTCCAATTCGCCTCTGGCAGATGGTTTAAGGGCTTTTGCCTTTGCTACCACTGATTGATCGTAGAAATACAAACCCGGAACAGCGTAATTGGATTTTGGTTGCGCAGGTTTTTCTTCCAGTGATATTACTTTACCCGTTTGATCAAAAGCAGCTACACCATAAGCGCGCGGATCTTTTACGTAATAGCCAAAAATGGTTGCTCCTTGAATATTTTTAACAGCAGCTTTCAACAGCGCTGAAAAATGTTGGCCATAAAAGATGTTATCTCCCAGTATTAGACAAGCTGAATCCCCCGCTAAAAAGTTTTTGGCCAGGATAAAAGCTTCGGCCAGGCCATTGGGAGCCGGCTGAATGATATAATCGAACTGCATACCCATTTGGGTTCCATCTCCCAGTAATTCCTGAAACATGGGCAGGTCTCTTGGTGTAGATATGATCAGCACTTCCTTTATACCTGCCAGCATAAGCGTGGAGAGCGGATAGTAAATCATGGGTTTGTCGTACACCGGCATGATTTGTTTAGAAATGGCTTTGGAAAGCGGAAAAAGGCGGGTTGCTGAACCGCCGGCGAGGATGATTCCTTTCATTGTAATTGTGATTTCTTAAAAAGCTCCCTGTATTTATTTTCGTAAAGATCTACTATTCTTTTCCATGTATATCTTCTCTTCGCAATTTCAAACATTTCCCATTTGTTTTCATCCAATTCATCCTGATGCAATGATTTTAAAACAGTAACGAGTTCTTTGGTATCCGAGAAGAAAACAGCTTTTTTTTCAGTTGTTTCAGGGTTTGTGTCGTTTGAGAATGCAATAATTGGAAGACCAAGGTTCATTGCCTCAACTAATGAAGGTGCAGTTCCACAATAGGTATGACTGTGAATGTAGACTGAGGCATGAGATCTTAGTAAGTCAATTTCGCGCTGATCGTAAATGGCGTCAATTAAAAACAAATTCTCAAATGAGCTATATTTTTGCTTTAATAATCTACCGTAGTCAAACTTATTCCAGTTTGAAATCAAAACCAATTTATGTTCAGGCACTTCAGAAAATGCTTGTAATAAAAGATGCAGATTATTATCAGCCTGGGCACGTGAAACACTTATTGCATATTTTTCTAACAGAAAAGGATATTTCTTTAAATCTTCTTGAGCAATTTTCGGATGTAAAACATGATCACCACCATATTCAATAAGTGTGGCGTCTTTATTGTATGTTCTGCGGACGTATGATGCGAAATAGGCATTATCCACAACCAGACAATCAGCATAATACACAGCAAGTTTTTCAACAAATTTAAGGTATCTTCTTTTAAAAAAAGAAAACTTATCTCTTTTCCATTCCAACCCACCAAAATTTATGATAATGGGTTTGTTGGAGAAGATTTTCGTCAATGGGAAACTTAATGCTGAAGGCGCTCCAAGAACTAAAAGTACATCGTGATGAACAAGTGACTTAATAATAGACCAGATATCATAAAACAGACTTTGCCAACCATTCGCTTTGAGGGGAAGGTATATGAGGCTTGCATTGTTGTATTTTTCTTGTTTGTTTTTGTAATTAGGGGCAGAACAGTAAACTGTATATTCAATGTCGGTACCTGAATTTAAGGTCAGATGATTCACCATTGTTTCAAATCCGCCGTAATTAGCTGGCAGTCCATTTGTTCCGATTACTGCGACCTTAATTATTTTATCTATCATTTAAAAAATCCTTATAGTAATTTTCAATATATTCTTTAAGTGAAGTTTTCCAATCCCTCATCATATTTGTTCCTCTTAAATTAAGTTTCTTGGTGAGAAGTCTTTCAGAGGCTGGTCTTTCTGCAAAGAAAATATCTTTAAAGTAATTAGATGAAACAGGTGTTATTGTTACCTCTTTTTCTAAGTTTAAAATATGAAGCAGTTCTGTTGCAACTTCTAAACGACTTGTTTGCCCTCCGCAAACGGTATTATACAGACCCCAATACTCTTTTTCGAGTAAGGCTTTAACAGTTTTTGCAAAATCATGCGTGTATGTCGGTGTTCCATCTTTATCGTCGACTATAAAAAGTTCTTTTTTTCCCTCCTTAAGTTGTTTCATAAGCTTCTGAATAAACTTTTTGTCTTTTGAAGGGCCGGCTCCCATCATCCAGCCCGCACGGCAAACAAGGTGTCGTTTTGCATTCTCTGCAACAAACCTCTCACCCATGTATTTTGATCTGGCATAAACACCAAGCGGGTTTGGCATATCCCAATCATCATATTGCTCTTGTTTGCCATCAAAAATGCCGGCAGTACTTATGTATAGTAATGGAATATCTAATTCGTTTGCGATATACACTGCATTTTCAACACTCAAAGTATTGGTCATGTATGTATCATCGACATTTTGCTCACAGAATTCTAAATCTGTATAAGCGCCCAAGTGGAACAAATAATCAGGATTGAAATCCATTACGTCCTTTTTGTAGGCATCAAAGTCTCTGAAATCTAAAAATGACAACCATTCCGTATTTACGTCTTTGTCAGTGCATTTAATTTCGTAGTCGTTTTTGAATTGGGTGTAAAATGCTTCACCCAACATACCGCCACAACCGGCGATGTAGATTTTTCTATTCATTGATATGTATTATTAAATTTATTTTCTGTTTTTTAATATTTTAGCAGGCACACCGCCGACAATTGAATAAGGAGCTACATCTTTGTTAACGATTGCACCTGCAGCAACAATACTATTTTTCCCAACTTTAACTCCATCTAAAATGATGGCACGAGTGCCTATCCAAACACCATCTTCTATTGTTACACCTTTTCGAGTTTCACCTTGCACCGAAACAGGCAATTCTGTATCTATGAAAACATGATTTTCAGAAAAAATTGATACGTTGGGACCAAATATTACATTATCTCCAATTATTACCTGTCCACGAACTTGTATGAAGCAGTTCTGTGCTATTCCAACATTATTTCCTATCGAGATACCTTCACCTAAATTTCTTAATACACCGGTGCATTCAATAATTGTATTTTTAAGTATTGAAACATTATGCCCAATATGTACTCCATTACGTGATAGAGCGTTAATCTCTACATTATCGCCAATCTGCAATGTTTTTCCAATTGATATTTTCGATTTGAACCTTATCTTAGTTCGACTACCTAAAAAAATTAGGCCAGTAGATTTTTTTAGAAATGGTTTAATAAATAACCCTCTGATTAATTGAAAAATTTTAGGTGTTAGAAATCTAATTAAATCAATTAATTCTATTGATGAATCAACTGAATAATTTTTTCTCCCCAGCGAATGAATAACTTTATTTACTATCTTTTTCATCAATAACCATATTAAAAACATTCATCAAGTTTCTATAGTGAGAATTTTTGTCACAATAGTCTTTAATCCATTTTTGGCAATACGCTGAAATATTATTGTAATTATTTTCTCTAAGATTAAATAGGTTTTCTATTTTATTAGCAAGATCTAAAGTATCAGATGGATTAAACGTGAAACCATTTTTACCATCAGAAATAATTTCATCTAAACTTCCGATTTTTGAAACTATAACAGGTATTCCAAAAGTACAACTTTCTATTAGTGAGTTTGGCATATTATCAAACCACTTTGATGGAATTACGGAAAAATGACAGTCTCTAATTTCTTCAAAAATATTTTGATTTGAAACATAACCTAAAAATGAAATGTTATCAAGCCCAAAATCTTTTGTCCGTCTTATTTGATTTTGTGCGTATTCCGAGTTTGTATCCCCAACTATTTTTACACCCAATTTAAAGCCATTTTGTGATACTAATTTGACAGCATCTATCAAAATGTCAATTCCCTTATCCTCATCAATTCTCCCCCAATAACATATTTTTAAACCATTTTGAAGATTATAATCACGTAGATTTAAATTGAATTCGTATTTTGAATCCTCAATAAAAGTAGGAACATGAAAAAACCTACTTGAAGAAAACTGATTATTACTTTTTAATAAATTTATTGTAAATTTTGATGGTGCAATGAATGCATCAATTTTTTTTTCAAATGTTCTTAACTGATTATACTTTTGCGATAAATAATAAATAAAAGATTGTGCAAAACTATCATGCACACATTTATACTTTAAACTATAAAGTTTATTATAGATACATTTAGTGCAGATTTCATTATTTCTGAAAAATACGTTTTTTGCACAGATTAAATTGAAATCACTCACTCTTACAACTACCGGTATGTCATATTTTTTGCACGCATCAAAGATTGAAGTTGACAGTTTAGATCCATATTGAAGAACATAAGCAATTTCCGGTTTTTCCATTTCAATTAAAGCAGATAGGTTAGAAAATACTTTTTTATTAAAAAAACTATTCTTAATTATTTCTAATTTTTTTTTAATTGAAATATTGTCTTTGTTTTTATCAATATGGAAATCTTTGATTGCAGGTTGTGGAAAATATTGCTTGTATGCAGTTTCACTATTTTGCGAAAAGGCGAGAGAAAATGGGATAACATTATGTCCATTATTTTCCAAAAGCTCTTTTACGCTAAACAAGTATTTTTCAGGCCCACCTGCTCTATAATATCTATAATGAATAAGAATGATCTTCATATTATCATCAAATTATTTATTAGTAAAATATGTTAATACTGTAAAAAAACGATTCTCCAAGAATTTTCTAACAAAGTTATAGTTAAAAGCTATTACAAAAACACTTTGAATAAGAAGAGTAATAAAGTAATATAAGAAAACAAAAGGATTAATAATGCTTACACTATGTCTCGGGTAATTATATCG
>CAZQFH010000089.1:0-9496 GCA_964592595.1 uncultured Lentimicrobiaceae bacterium
AATCAATTATTCCTTCACAAGATAAGTAATTAATTGGTCACCTCAAACAAAATATTTACATTAGAGGTTACCAATCAAAGCTCGGGTTGCAGCACAAGTGATGCTGTTCAGGTAAACATTACAGGTGGCCCGTTAGGCGTTGAAATTGCGGCAAGTGCTTCTGTAATCTGCTCGGGCACACAGGTTCAACTCACTGCCAATCCATTTGGCGGCTCAGGTAATTATACTTACATCTGGACATCCTCTAACGGAAGTTTTAGTTCTACTATACCCAATCCGGTTGTGGAACCCATGACATCAACTACTTATACCGTAACCGTAAATGATGGCATGAATAGCGTTTCTGATCAGCAAACCATTACCGTTAATCCCTCTCCTATTGCCTCAGCCGGAAGCAATCAAGTGATTAATGTAGGCACCTACACCACACTTTTGGGAAGTGCATCAGGGGGAACAGGAAACTTTTCGTACCAATGGACACCTGCTGATTCCCTGGCAAACCCTGCAACAGGGCAATATATGCCGCAACCACAAACAAAAATTCTTTACAATACAACTAATTTTAGCCTCCTTGTTACTGACCTCAATGGTTGTACCGATGAATCCAGTACTGCTGTAATTGCAGGTGGTGATCAGCTGGGTGTATTTATTGAAAGCGCTCAGAGTTCCATCTGCCTTGGAGAGAGCACACAACTATTTTCTACAGCCTTCGGAGGCGGTTCATCTGAATACACTTACTCCTGGTCAGTAAACACAAGTAACTGGCTGTCAACTGAGGCAAATCCTGTTGTAAGCCCATCTACCACAAGTATTTATCAGGTGGAAGTATCTGATGGATTTACCATTGCATCTGCTGCCATAAGCATTACAGTTCTGCCACTTCCGATAGTGGATATCGTTCCTTCTGGTTATACAGAAACCGACAATACCATATTTGTTTGTGTAAGAGATTCTGTTTGGTTGGATGCCGGCCCCAGCCTTACCTATTACTGGATGAACGGAGCAACCTCGCAAAGACAAAAAGCTGTAACAAATGGCAATTGGATCGATGTACAGGAATGGTGGGTTCGTGTAACCAATCCAGAAACAGGCTGCCAAAAGAGAGATGATCTTACTGTCTTTTTCGATTTTAATACCTGTAATATCGGTCTCAACGAATGGAATCATGAAACTAATCTGCAAATATTTCCTAATCCAACAAAGGGCTTATTTAATATTGTTTTCAAACAGCTGGAATCCAGGGTAAATTTATGGGTGCTTAATCCAACCGGACAAATTCTTATAAATCAAGAGCTGGAAATCTACTTTGAATCAAATAATCACCATCAACTCGATTTGAGTATATACCCTGCAGGAGTTTACTTTTTAATGGTAACAGACGGAAAAGAAAAAATCATAAAAAAACTCATCAAATTCTAAAAAGTTGCAGGAGACAGTCACTGTTTAACATAGATTTTCCTATCATTTTTAAGAATTTGTTAAGCAGTTTCAGACATTATTAGTAATTTTCGCCCCGAAAAAGGAATCGCTTACTCACCAGGCACTTTCTGTTAAATTTACCGAATCATTTGGTAATTCGTGAATTGCTTGTAAGTGTAAACAAAAATTTACGTTTATGAATCTCTCATTATTCTTTACAAGAAAACAGCTTAGAAAAAGCTTTGTAGCATCCCTCTTAGTTATAGGCTCTCTTTTAAATATTGCTAAAGCCCAGGAAGTTATCACGATTAAATCTGAGTTGCTTACCATTGATTTCATCGCAATTGACGGACTGGCGGCAAGAATGGAGTTTTATGATTTTGTACGCAGTCATCCCTTGTTAAAAAATGCTCCACTCGAAGCCGGAGAAATACAGCTGAAGGCCAATGCTGATGAGCTGCTTCAGCTGAAAACCGATTTAACTATTGCTTTTGATCAAATTATTCAGCAAAACGAAAACAGAGACAAAACGGAAGCCACCGAGATCATGCTCAGCCTACAGGAAAAACATGGCACCAACCTGATGGATCGGGTAATGGGACGAGATTTGGTAAATGACTCCTGTCATAAATCCTTTCCGTTCTGTACCACAAATATTTATACTTTTCCTGCTGGTGTTAATTCTGGAAGTGGCCAAGCCGGCCCCAATTATGGCTGTTTGAGTTCGACACCAAATCCTGCCTGGTACCATATGAAAATTCTAACTCCGGGCAACATCAATATCTACATGGAAAGTGCTCCATTGCGTGATATTGATTACATCGTCTGGGGTCCATTTACAGATCCCGTGATGCCCTGCCAGGGCGCTTTAACAGGTAACAAAATTGTTTCATGCAGCTATTCTCCTAACCCAACAGAAACTGCCTATATTCCAAACGGACAAACCGGTGAATACTATATCCTGCTGATAACAAACTACTCCAATAACCCTTGTGAAATCACTTTCTCCAAAACAGGTGGTAGTGGCGAAACCGACTGCACCATTTTGCCTCCGCCTATTGGAAGTAATAGCCCGGTTTGTTATGGCGACGACCTTTTCCTCACTGCCGAATCCTATCCCGATGCTACCTACAACTGGAGTGGCCCGAATGGCTTCACATCCAATCAACAAAATCCGGTAGTCAATAATCCTGGTTTTGAACACGCAGGCACTTACAGCCTCGAAATAACTGTTGATGGCATCACCAGCGACCCAATCAGCCTGGAGGTTGAGATTGCAGCCCTCTCCGATCCTGATTTCGATTTCACTGAAGTGTGCTATGGCAGTCCGAGTATCTTTACCGATCAAAGTACAGTAAATCCGCCAGATCAACCAATTACTTCATGGCAGTGGAACTTTGATGATGGCAACACCTCCACGCAGCAAAATCCACAACACACCTTTGCCAATCCAGGCACTTATGAAGTTTCGCTCACAACTTACACTGGCGAAGAATATTGTTCGCGCTCGCTTACCCAAACTGTTGAAATTCCTGAATATCCCTATATAGATGCCGGTGAAGATCAGGAAATTCCGAACGGCTGGTCGGCCAATCTGGAAGGAGAAGCCAGTGGCGGAACCGGTGACTTAAGTTATTTGTGGGAACCGCAAAACCTGGTAAATGACCCTACAGCTCTGAGCACAAGTACTGTAAATATGGGTCAGACAACTGTTTTCACCTTAACCATCACAGATAACAGCTCTGGCTGTGTGTCGTCAGATGATTTGATTGTGAATGTAACAGGCGGTGCTTTATTTGTACAAGCCATGGCTGCCCCAGATGTGATTTGTTTGGGCGAATCAACACAATTGGATGCTATGCCCAGCGGAGGCGCCGGAGATTATACCTATAGCTGGACTTCCAATCCGACAGGGTTTAGCTCTGACATCCGTAATCCTGTTGTAAATCCGACTTCAACAACAACTTATACTGTTGCTGTTTTCGATGGACAACTAACCGTTAACAGTGCTGTTGAAGTAACTGTGAAACCTGTACCTGCTGCCAATGCCGGACAAGATCAAACTACCAATGTTGGTACGGCTGTTACTTTAAGCGGTTCAGCCAGTGAGGGTTCAGGAGCATACAATTACTTGTGGTCGCCCGCTGATTCGCTTGCCAATCCGGCGACTGATCCCTTTATGGCCTCTCCGACCACAAAGCTATTAAATGTTCCCACAACTTATCAGTTGATTATCAATGACGACAATGGTTGTGTGAGTGCTTCTGATGCTGTAACCGTCTTTACCGGAGGTGATTACCTGGCTGTTTTTGCACAAACAGAACATGAAGTAATTTGTCTGCTCGAAGAAACCCAATTGAGTGCAACAGCACTTGGGGGAAGCGGAGATTACACCTACAGTTGGACTGCCAACAACAGCAGCTGGACATCTTATGAGCAAAATCCTACTGTAAGCCCCGAAACTACAACCACTTATACAGTAGCAGCCGACGACGGTTTTAAGGTTGTTACTTCCTCTACAACAGTAAATGTAAACAGCCTGCCGGAAGTAGATATCAGACCAGCTGAAATTCCACTTTATGGCACCGATTCGATTAATGTTTGTGTACGCGATTCTGTATGGCTTGATGCTGGTCCTAACCTCAACTACCTTTGGTCGAACGGAAGTGCTGCCCGCAAGGTAAAAGTAACCACTAACGGCAACTGGATCGATTTTCAGACCTGGGCGGTTGAAGTCACCAATCCTGTGACCGGCTGTAAAAATGATGATACACTCACCATTTTCTTCGATTTTAATGCCTGTAATATTGGGCTGGACGAACGCAACAACCTTTCAGCATCACTCAAAATCAGTCCAAACCCGGCAGGAGAATTGGTTCAGGTATCGGCTCCTGAAATCAAAACGGAAGCACAGCTCTTTATCATTTCCGAAGGTGGTAAACTCCTCTATGAGCAGACTTTATCTGCTAATCACATCAACGGAATTGACGAGAAAATCAGGCTGAACAACTTTAGGGCTGGTAGTTACCAGATCATTCTGATCACCAAAGATGCCTTTGCAGCCAAAACTTTGATTATTTATTAAAACGGGATTTAATTCATGTTTAAACCTCATTTAAACGCTACTGCAGGAGTTTTAGCAGGATTATTGTTATTTTTTTCTACAAATCTGCACGCTCAGGATAAAACACCCTGCGATTACAGCATTCCGGGCGAAGTAATCAACTGGAATTTTGGGGACAAAGCTCAACTCACTTTTTCTGAAGAAACACTTTATCCGGTTTCGACTGCAATGCCGGGAGGAATTGATATTCCTAAAGGTGTTAGTTCGATAAGTGATACAGAAGGTAATCTTTTATTTTTCTCTAATGGAATGAGACTATGGAGCAGCGGCTTTTTTGAAATTATTAATGGAACAGATTTATATGGTAGTCTTGGAGCAACACAATCTGCAATTTTCATTCCGGCACCAAATAATGTTAACAAATATTTCATATTTACCGCCGATTTTTATTATCCAGATATTCCGCAATACAACAATCATGGAATAAGATACTCAGTAATTGAGAAAACAAATTACCAATGGGAAGTGACCGACGAAAAAAACCAACTCATCCTATCGGAGAATGCACAAAAACTCACAGCGGTAAAACATGCTAATGGGCAAGATTACTGGTTATTAACACATGGCTTTGGCGTAAATAATGGAGGCAAATATTTTGCTTATCTAATAACTGAAAATGGTATTGATCCTAATAATGTAGTAACAAGCAATGTTGGTTATTTCCACGATGGGACTTCATCTGATAATAATAATGCCGGATACATGAAAATTAGTATTGATGGTAAAAAGATAGCTCTTGTAATACCCTCAGAAAATGGAGTGATAGAAGTAGCAGATTTCAATTCAGCGACTGGAGAAGTTTCGAATGCAATAAATAATGAAGGAACATTCTTTAATATGCCTCTGGGTCTAGAATTTTCTCCCAACAGTAAATTATTATATGTTTCAACAAACCCCAAACCCCAATCGCAAGGGGACAAAAATAGTTATATCTTACAGTTTAATCTTGATCAATTAGACTTCAGCAATTACCACATTCTTGAAGAGCTAAGTATAAATGATAATGGAAGATTTGGTGCCTTGCAATTAGGCCCTGATGGCAGAATATATGCTGCACGTGGCGGAGTATCTTTATCGCCTTTCGAAAAACTCGGGATAATCTATAACCCAAATAGATTCGGAACAGCATGTAATTACAATCATATTGATGGAGTACCTTCAGATGGTTTAGAACTTGCAGATGAAACTGGAAGCATAGAAGGCCTCCCCAATTTCGTAAGCAGCTATTTCGATATCCCTTCTTTTTGGTGGCAAAACCATTGTGCCACACATATCACCACTTTCAGGCTACAGAATGAAGCTAATAATGGAAATGTAAGTTGGGATTTTGGTATTAATGGTGCAACTGACAACGATCTTCGTGGTGAGTACACTTATGAAGAAGCGGGCACTTACACGGTTACGGTTACAGAAGATTTGGATGGAGAAACCTATACCCATACCCGCGACATCACCATTTATCCTTTGCCATCCATAGACATTGGTGCTGGTGAAGACGTCATTTACATACTGCCAAATTCTGCCATCACTTTGGATGCCGGGGAGTTTGACTACTATTACTGGGAAAACGAGGATGAAGAATTTTTGGGAGCAGATCGGTATTATGAAGTTGACAAAGAAGGGATTTATGCGGTTACTGTCACAGCCGCTAATTGCTGTGAAAACCGGGATGAAGTTGAGATAAAATTTGCCAATATATACCTGCCCAACGCCTTTAAACCCGGAAGTGATATTATCGCAAACAAAACTTTTAAAGCTTTGGGGGCGGTTTCAGCTCTCAACAACTTCAACCTGATTATTTACAATCGCTGGGGGCAATTGGTTTTTGAAAGTAATGACCCGCTAAACGGATGGGACGGAACCATTAAGGGCTCAGAAGCGCCAGCGGCATCCTATGTATGGCAAATGTCGTACGAAAGTCTTGAAAGCCAGTATCAAGCTGCACAAAAAATTGTTGAACGAGGTGTGGTAACTTTGGTTCGATAAAGCTTTACGCAAGTTTTCAAAAGCATTTTGATTAATTTCGCCATTAAATTTTATAGTATGGCCGAAATATCCCAGATGTCTCCTCAAATAGCGCAAGCATTGCAATTAGCGCACCATGCCGTTCGAAATGTGATTCAACTCTTGCACGAAGGAGCCACAATTCCCTTTATTGCGCGATACCGTAAAGAAATGACAGGATCGCTCGATGAGGTTCAAATCATGGCCATACAACAGCAACTCGAACAACTTGAAGCACTCGAAAAACGCAAAAAAAGCATACTCGAATCCATTGCTTCACAAGAAAAACTTACAGATGAGCTTGAAGCGAGAATTTCGGCTACACCCGATATGCAAAGCCTCGAAGATTTGTACCTGCCCTACAAACCCAAAAGACGCACCAGAGCTACCATAGCGCGCGAAAAAGGCCTCGAACCACTTGCTGCCGTGATCATGAAACAGGAAGCAAAGGGAATAGATCAGCTTGCCAGTCGTTATATCAATCCCGAAAAAGAGGTAAACAGCACAGAAGAAGCTTTGTCCGGAGCACAGGATATCATCGCCGAGTGGATTGCAGAAAACCCGAAAGCCAGAAAAATTGTCAGAGAAAACTACCATCAGTCGGCGGTTATCCGATCGGTAGTTGCCGAAGAAACAAAGGCCGAAGCACAGGTTTTTCAGCAATATTTCGATTGGTCGGAATCGCTGGATAACGCGCCTTCGCATCGCATCTTGGCTCTTTTCAGAGGCGAAAAAGAAGGCATATTAAAACTAAAACTAGAGGCAGATACCGAACAAAATCTTTATCGGCTAAACAGGCTTTTTATCCGTGAAAACTCATCAACAGCCGATCTGGTAGCATTTGCCGTTAAAGACAGTCTGAAGCGACTTATTGTTCCGTCAATCGAAACAGAAATAAGAAACTATTACAAAGAAAAAGCAGATCAAAAAGCCATAGCTGTTTTTGCAGAAAACCTCAAGCAGCTGTTACTAACTCCACCATTGGGTTCCAAGCGCGTACTGGCCATTGATCCTGGCTTCAGAACCGGCTGCAAAATCGTGGCACTCGATGCACAGGGAAGGCTGGAGCACAATGATACGATCTACCCTCACCCACCACAGTCGGAAACAAAGCAGGCACTCCAAAAAATTAAAAACCTGGTAAATGCGCACAAAATTGAGGTGATTGCCATCGGAAACGGAACAGCAGGGCGTGAGACAGAAGATTTTATCCGTAACATTCGCTTCGACAAGGACTTAACCGCTGTGATGGTGAACGAAAGTGGTGCCTCAATTTATTCGGCATCGGCAGTGGCACGCGAAGAATTCCCAAATTACGACATCACTGTGCGGGGCGCTGTGAGTATCGGACGGCGGCTGATGGATCCTTTGGCCGAACTGGTAAAAATTGATCCCAAATCCATTGGTGTAGGACAATACCAGCACGATGTAGATCAAAAAGCCCTGCAGCAAAGCCTCAGCCAAACGGTTGCTTCCTGCGTGAATGCTGTTGGGGTGGAACTCAATACAGCCAGCGAACAACTCCTCACCTATGTGAGTGGTTTGGGACCTCAGCTGGCCAAATCCATTATCAACCACCGCAATCAAAAAGGCCCTTTCAAAAGCAGGGAAGATTTAAAAAAAGTGCCACGTCTGGGACAAAAAGCCTTTGAACAATCTGCAGGATTCCTAAGAATCAGGGGAGCTGAAAATCCACTAGATTCAAGCGCTGTGCATCCCGAGAGTTATGAAATAGTCGAAAAAATTGCATCTTTATCCAAACTCAGCCTGAGGGAATTAATAGGCAACAAAGATGCCCTCAAGATACTTGATCCAAAATCACTTATCACCAATAATGCAGGCCAGGAAACCATTCAGGATATACTTGCCGAATTGGACAAACCGGGAAGAGACCCGCGAGCCAGTTTCGAAACCATGCAATTCGATCGTAATATCCGGAATTTGTCGGATCTGCGCGAAGGCATGGAACTCTTGGGTATCGTTACAAATATCACTGCTTTTGGTGCTTTTGTGGATATTGGCGTGCATCAGGATGGCTTGGTTCACATCAGCGAAATGGCAAATCATTTCATCAAAGATCCCAACGAAGTTGTGCGCTTGAATCAAAAGGTTAAAGTGCGTATCTTAGCGCTCGATATCGCCCGAAAAAGAATTACTTTGAGCATGAAAGCAACCGTTTAAAATACTTATTACAATATTGAAGCGTTAACACGATATGAACTTAAAAAATATCCCGCGAGTCATAGCCATTTGCTCCCTTTTGTTGCTGTTTGCCAACAAAATTAATGCGCAGATTATTAAGGGACAGCTCATTGCAGGTATTAATTTTAGTCAGGTGGATGGCGATGAAGTGTATGGCTATAAAAAACCAGGTTTGCAGCTTGGTCTTGGCGCCATGATTCCCTTTGGAGAAAAATGGGACCTCTCCATCGAAACACTCTACAACGAGAAAGGCGCACGACAAAAAGCCCAGTATCCGATTCAGGCCGATAGCACAACCGGTGCTTACGAACTTTTTCTTAACTACCTCGAAGTACCTGTTTTGGTGCATTTTACTGACAAAGACTTTATAACAATCGGTACGGGATTCTCCTGGGGACGACTCATCACAGCAAGAGAATACGAACATGGTGTGCAGACGGCAACCAATGCTCAGAATGAAGTGTACGATCCAAACGACTTCAACGTATTGGTTGACCTGCGCATGCGGCTATACAAACAGTTAAAAATCAATTTCAGATACGCCTATTCACTTGCCAAAATCCGTACACGTGAATATATATCATCGCAAGGTAATTTGTGGACGCGTCATCAATACAACAACCTGCTCACTTTCAGACTTGTATATATGTTTAATGAAGACCGTAGTGAACGAAACAGAGCAATACCATCAGAACCATGAACAACTTTAAAGCAGACGACTGGGTAAAAAATATAGGTTTAATACCA
>CAZQFH010000090.1:0-9475 GCA_964592595.1 uncultured Lentimicrobiaceae bacterium
ACCAAATGAAGAACTTAAAAATGTTTGTGAAGTAAATTATTAGACTTTATATAAGATCAAGTTTTTCGTGGGATGAAATAAAAGCACTGTCAGGTTTATTACTTTTTTGCTGAAGATCCCTGATTGCTATGAGTTTTTCAATTTCTTCGGTTCGGGCTAACATTTGACCTGGGCTTGCAGCTAAATCCATGGGATGAGCAGTAGAAAACATACCAACGCGTAAAATATTTCCGCTATTGGCTATCACAAGGAATCGGTATTTAATGCCTTGCCATCTTTCTTCGAGCGGGTCGGCACTCCAGATCGCATATTCATCTTCTATCCGGGAACTATAAGTTGCTTTGGAAGCGCTCAGGGGGTCGATAAAAAGGGTGGTGTAAATTTGTTTGGTCTTTCGCTCATAAGTTGCCGATGCCTCCCAGTTTGGTTCAATTGCCAATCTGTTATCAAAGAGAATAACATTATGTAAGGCTGTCCAGCCAATGATACCTGTGTGGTAATTAGCAGGATTAATGCGATCAAAAACGCCGATTAAAGCTGCTTTGTTCGTTGTTTTATAAACAAAGTAAATCTGCCCTGCTTCTAAGGCAAATTTTGATTTAAATGTTAATTCTGGATCGCGGAATAAAAATTTTGTTGAGCGAGCAATTTCTACTGTGTTATAATCATTCACAAAGCCTTTGTTCAAATGATTTGCAGCAATGGCAAGTAAGGCATGGCCATCTTTATTTGTATGGCTGCGATCGGCAAGCAGGAGGTGCTTATGGTGTATCCAACCATAGTCAGTCATGCTTTTACTAATAAAACCTTCAGGAGAAATTTCGTTATCTTTGATTAGGTGGAGATATTCACCATCGGATTCAAGCACATAAAACTTATCCATAAATCCCAGGCTAATTCTGGATACTGGCCCTGTCGGTCGGATTAAAGTATTGATTGCAGTATCGCTGCTATAAACTGCCCACCATTTTTCTGTCAGATGCAGAAGGTCAGCCTCAATAAATTCCTGATTGTTTAGGGCGTTTATGTGGAACTTTTCAGGTTGCATCATTACAGTTTTCATGCGTTGACTATAAGCTGTAACACATTGTACTGTAAGCAATAATATTATAGTAAAGATACGTGGCATTATTTTTAATTGTTAAGGCAGCAAATCATCTTCGATCCAATGGTAAACTACTTCTGTCATAGAGAAGGAGTATTTGTAAGGATTTGAACTTGAACTATTAAATATTCTATTTAAGGTATTGTATTTCATTTCGATAGTTGTTGCATATTGATGTAAGTCACTGTCCGAAATAACACCGGGATTAGTAAGATCCTCCAGACGCAATTGATTGATAATGGAGTTGGTTCCGGGCAGTCCAAAGATTTTGGTGTTAATTTCTTCGATGCTCATTTTCATAAAGTCAACTGTAGTTTTTTCGCCGATATGACGTTTAATCATATCGAGATAAGTTTGCTGCATTGCCATGCGACGATCGCTGCGGCTTGAAGCGCGGTGAAGTCTGTTGATATTGGCTATTACTTTTTGTAAATCTTCTCTGGAAAGCAGCAATACTTTGCGGAAAAGAGGGCTGTTGGCATTATTGGTGATAAGTGGCGCATATCCTTCAGTATAAAGCTGGTATTTATTTTCGACCAGGTATTCCAGTTTTTCTTTTGGAATCTTTGTTTGGTTGTAAAGGAAATTGAACAGGGCAGGACTAAAACTGCTGATATATTTGTTGGGGCCATCTACAAATTGATCTTTTTGTTGTGTTATATCAGCTAATGCACTTCCTCCGCTAATAACTTGTTGAACGCCTGATATCAGTTCGTCAGTGAAACGAACAGCATAATCAACTAAAAAGATAATTTCATTTGTGAGCAAAGATGTATTCATCCTTTGAAGCTTGTCGGCATACACGATGGTTGCCATATTGGTATAATTATCCAAACGCAATACATTATTGCCCATTTCTGTCCATACAGGTTCAGCAAGTGAAAGGTTATTTTGTCTGGTTTGCAGATAAATGATTTGACCAGCATTCTTCATAATATTCTGGATTTGTGTACGAAACTCATCATAGGACGGGTGTTGGTCATTGTGTACCTGAAAAGCAAGTAATCCTGCGTTTTTTTGAGCGATTAGCTCACTCACAATTTGATGATCAATATTGGAATCATCACTTCTATTATGATCTCCGGCATCACCTACCAAGACGATGATATTCGTTTCGTTGTCATCGGTCAGTAAGCCATTGAGAGCATTAAGCAAGCCGTAATTTACTGCTTCCGGAATATCTGTATCGTATCGGTCAGTAGCATCAATATTATTTAGAAAGGCTGCAATTTCATCATAATTGGATGTAAGGTCACGAATTTCTATTAACCTGTCTCTTTCAGGGAAGTCTCTGTAAACTACAGATCCAAAGCGAATGATATTTATCATACCCGGATATCTCAAGTTGATCTGCTCCATTCCGGAAACAATGGCACTACTAACAGCATTGATATAAGGCCCCATACTTGTAGTCCCATCAATTACAAATACGATATTGATATTTCTCCTTTTAGAAGAAGCAATTCGCACCTGCCTGTCTGCCTCAGCCTTGTAAACTTTATCAAATTCCCCCTTACCGGTTAATATCTGTCCCATCACCCCAACCTGCGCTATTTGACCAGTTTCTCTGTAAACCGGATATCTTTGCCACTCACCAATCATTCGTTCGTTATAGATATCACCATTAATGCTACGTTCGTCCATTATTGCACTCACAGATGCGTTTACACCCTGTACTTGGTATTTTGCAGCTTCAGCTTTTGTTGCAAATACTGAAGCCCTTACATTATTACTTTTACGTTCCTGAACTGCATTCTCGTCCCAGTTTGGTTCGATGGCTACCCTATGATCCCACATCACGATCCGGTGACGAGGCACCCAACCCAGAATTCCCTCTTTGACCAAGCGTTCAGTTTCGTCGCTGATTCGGGCAACATTACCCAATAATACAGCAGTATCAGTGATTTTGTACGCAAAAAATACTTCATAAAGCTGAGCTTTTCTGTCAGTGCTTTCTCTTAAAGCAGGTTCGTAATAAAACTCTACCACATTATCTTCCAATTTACTGATGTCAGCTCTGGAAGCCACCAGATTAAGGGTGTTCATGATCATGGCTTTGCGCTCAATATTTCCAATATTAGTCACAATACAGTTGCGCCAAAGCAGTACGTCATGTTTCTTAACCCATCCATAATCCTCTGAATCATTTCCGATTGAAAAGGTTGAGGTGTTGTAAGACTTAATTTTAGCAATATGGATGTAAGCCCCTTTTTCATCAATTACAGCAAACTGTTCCAGATATTCCAACTTTTTGAATGGTTTGGCACGCCCGGGCTTTTCGAATGAATAGTTGATTTTTTTGTCTGAGTAAACAAACCAGGGTTCAATTCCTGAAGAAGGATCACTATGTTGTAAAGTGATTGCAACAGATTCTGTAGGTATTCGTAACTCAATGGGTCTAAACAGAATCTTTGTGCCGGATGGCAATTGTGCGTAAATCACATTGCTAAGAAAAAGCAGGGATATTAAAATTATTCTATTCATGTTTACTTTATTTAAAGTATTGAATTTCAATAGTTATCTTGTCAAGAAATCTATGTCGAAGTAAGTCCTCGGTTTTGTATAATCCGATATGTTTTGCCGGAATATATAGGGTGCAATGAATTGATATGTTTTGAGGAAGCCCCATAACAACGGCATTTATCAGGTTAAGATTAAAAGACGCATTACTACCCGTAAAGACAAAAATTAATTCAATAGGATTCAATATCTGATTATTTGCTTTCAGGCAATTATCTATAATAAGTTGTGTTTCCTGATGTATTCCCGGTGGGTTTGGAGCCAACGATTGCAGGCGCATAAAGTAGTTGTTTTTAGTTATCTTTGTTAAATCACTACTTTTGATTATAAGTGGTTTGAGGTGGTTACTTGCGAAGATGCTAAAGTGAGCTCTTTCGACTTGAACGGATTCGATGATACTGTTGGCTGCTTTAAGCGCTTGTGATTTTAGAAACTGATCACTTAGATCAAGGTAAATAAAAGTGTACGGTATTATGGTTGAGCTTTTTAATTGAACAAAATTGTCACTAAAAAGATCGAATGACAGAATATTTTCGGAGGGGACATTTAGGGATTTAGATGTTGTTGACAGATAAACAGGGAAAGGTTGAATAATATTTAGGTACACTTGATGTACGCCATGGGGTGCACAACTCAGATAAATCGGAATTATTTGATCAGTGACATCAACAGTAAGAGACTGATGATTTTCCCAACATAATCCATAAGTGGAAAAAGTTAGCCTTTGTGGCTTTTGACTTGTAAAATCTAAATAAATAAGACCATGCAATAACCTGTTATGATCATCCATTATTTTTATTGGGGCATATTCTTCGGATGCTTTCAGGGAAAAAGCACTGGTTTCAGAATTTAGAAATGCAGATGATAGGTTAGATAGATTGGCAAGTTCTGAGATGATAAATTCATTTGCAGGGTTGCCGGATACTTCAGTGTTTTTTGTTTCAAACACAGTATGGTGCGGTGCGTTGTTTAGTGCCAACAAGAGCATTTGGTTTTGATAAAACTGCTTTGAGAAATGAGCTGAGAGAATTGCAGTTAGAGTTGCTGTCTTGTCAAGTTGACTTATGGGTATGTGCAGGCTGTTGAAAGGAGCATTTTGATTAAAGCCAATTTTTATAGCTGTTTGATTTTGTTTAAGCCCATTTAAGTTTTTATCCAAAACAGGAGTATAACTTTGCTGATCTGCTGAATACTTAAAGTCTATACCTTTTTGATTCTGTGGGTTTAATAACCTTACAATATAGTTGAAAAATTTAATCCCATTCTTTTCCGATTCGGCATTTTCAGCGACATCAAGTGTGATCATAGCATTTGGATCAAGCTGATCTAGCTTAAAAACAGGATTTAGTGAGGCAAGATTGTTTTTGGTGATCGCTTTTGGTTGGGCAAAACCTAACCCAGACGAAAACAAGCCTAACAATAAAGATATCATTTTCAAGTATGTAAGTGTTCTTTTCATGCAATCAGGACTTAAAAGTTCAATGGAATTGTTACGGAAAGTTCAAGCCCAAAAGCATGGGAAGTTTTCTTCTGCATGATTTTAGTGATATCAGCAGGGTTGAGAAGATCATCTTCAAAAATGGAATTATTTGGTGGGTTTCTTAAATTTTCAAAGTCGGCCAGGTATTTAAATCTTAGGCCGTACATTATTGATGAAGTCGGGAAATATGACTTGAAACCTGCAAATATGGTATATTGAAGTCTGGTTGCTGAAAATGCCTGATAACGTTTTTTGGTATCAGTGTAGCTTAGGTAAGGATCAAATTCCGGGATATTAGCAGCTACAGTATTATTTTGTCCTGATATCGTGTATTCAGTGCGTTGGTTATAGTACTTATTGACCTGAATCATTAGATTGGCGCCGCCTCCAATTTCTGCAAAAAGTGGTAGTTTGATGTTGAATTTGTGTTTGTAAACGATGTAAAGTGGAATTTTAAGATTGATTTCATCAGCTTCGAAATCAAGCTTGCTGGCGTTAAAATTTATAGCTTGAAAATTAGAAGGATTTATCTCGTACAGTAAAGAATGCTGCAAATTTGATGTATTGATTGAATAAGTTGAGTAGTCAAATTGCAGGCCTGTCTCGATCAATAAATCATTGGTATTGAACTGCAAGATGCTCTGGATAAATCCAACATTAAAAGAGAATTGAAACCCTTGCCCTGAAAGCATTTTGTAATTAATGCTGTCGGTAACTTTTGGATCGTTAAACTCAACAAACTGCATTGCTCCAGAACTCCCAAGTGATAAATACCGTTTGTAAGTGTTAGTATAAATTACTGGCAAATAATATTTTAATACTCCATAATTAAGTGTATCATAACTATATAGAATGGGTTTTTTAAACAGGGTTTCTTGATTGTTTGAGAGTGATAAACTATAGGCATCACGGGAAGGGACGCCAGTAAAAGTTACAAGGCCGTTTTGATTTGAGACGCTTTTTTGGAAGACACTATCATGCAAAACCAGTTGCATGTTGATTCCCGAAAGCGATTTGTCAGGTTTTTTCAGATTAATTAATTGAACTTCAATACGTGAAAAATTCCTAATTTCTCTTTTATGAATTGATCTAATTAATACTGCGCCATTTTGCTTTTCGATCATTATCGTAATGATAAGTGGCGTATTACTTTCTTTTCTTTCTTTACCCCTAAAATTGCCAATTAGCTGAAGATCCGATTCAAAGGATAAGATTTGACTATTATCATCATTTTTATAGGCATAAATATTAGTAGGACTTGAAAACTCCAAATAAATGCCATTGGGGAAGTACTTCTTACAATAACTACTAAATTCCTCAGGTGAATTTATTTGTTCTGTAAATGGATTAAAGAATACTGCATCTTCATCAAATAACCTATTAAATTTAGTTGCATTGGCATCAGAAAAATTATTGTAGTTGCTAGTAAATGCACCATAGGTTTGTATGTCTTCGAGGATTTTATGGATATAAAACAACTCCGTTTTTTTTGATGCTGTGTTCTGAGGATAACAAAACATTTGCGGTAAGGCGAAGACAATGCCAAAGAAAAAGCAAAATCGGAATATAGAATTTCTGATCATATACCCATGTTTATATCATTTATAACCAAATATTTACAAGAAAAAAACAACAAGATATTGTTGAGAAGAGGAAGGATTATTGTACGGCATGATAACAGTAGCAAAGCAATTACAATGGGAAAGCTAAGTGCATTTTTAAAATTGATACAAAACCTATTGAAGAAGATTTGGTCGTTGTCACACATAAGACAAGTATGGCTGATGATGTAAATTTAGTGTATCAGGCCAATGGGAAGAGAAAATCAGTTGGGACAAATTATGGACAGGCCGCTTATTTAGATAGAATTTAAATAGCTTTCAAGATCTTCTCCGTTGATGTTCAGCTTTTTACGTAATCGATATTTTTGTTTTCGCACACTGTCATCGGTTATGTTCATCAAAGCAGCTATTTCTCTTTGCGGTAGTTTAAGCTTGAGGTAAGTGAGTAATTTGAAGTCGTTAGGTGTAAGGTGAGGGTGTTTGTTGAGCATCTTTTCCCTAAAATCAGCTGAAAGTTCATGAATTTGTCTTTCCAACAACTCCCAGTTTTGGTCTGCAGTCATGTGGGATTGGATAGTTTTGACAGTGCGTCGGAAAGTATCGACCGGGGCATTGCAATTTTGTTTGATTTCTTGGAGCATGATGGAACGTATAGTCTCCAACATTTCGTTTTTATTCTTGATTGTTTCGACCATCATCTGCAACTCGCGGTTTTTGTAATCAAGGTCTTTTTGGTGTTGCGTACGAAGTAATTCATTAATTTCTTCTTTGTGGCTGAGCTGTTTGTTTTTGTTTTTGAGGTTTTTGCGCAAGGCAATCACAAAAGCAATCAAAGTGAGAAGGAACGCCAGCGACATGGCCTGAGATGCAAGCAAGTATTTTTGTGTTTTTTTCTGTGCCTCTAATCCGCTTTTCAGGAACAGGTTTTCTAATTCTTTTTTATGAGTGTCGTATTTTACATTCATTTCTGCTACTTTCCGGTTCATATCAGCATTATAAACGCTATCGTTTAGAGTGATATATTTTTGATAGGAAATATTGGCTGCTTTAATATTTCCCAATTCCAGCTGCAGTGGAGCTATCTTTTTAAGATTTTCTAATACTAACTGCTTTGCTCCAATTTTCATGGATAATTCCTGACTATTTTCAAGGTATTCCAATGCCTTTAATTTTTTGCCATTCGCCAGTAAAATATCAGCAAGCACGCTATAGCTTTCGGCTAATCCATCGTTCCAATTGGCTAACTCGTAGCTTTTTAAAGCCATTCGACATAGCGAATCAGCCTGAATAAGAGAATCCATTTTCAATAAGATTTTTGCTGTATTAAGGTAAGAATTTCCAATTTCATCGTGTTTGGCAGCAGTTGCCGGTCGCAGTTTGATCTTCAAGGATTTGATTGCATACCAATAAGCAGAATCCAACTGATGGGTAAGGTAATATACTTCGGCAATATTGTTGTAGGAATAAGCATAGCTAAGGTTTGTGCTATCTGGACGTACACCTTTATAATTTAGTTCACGGATTCGCAGAGCTTCTCTATGGTACATGAGTGCCAGATCATACCGTTTAAGTTTTATATAAAGATTACCAAGCAATTCTGTAGCATTCCATTTGGGAGCAAGCCCCATATTTGTGAGTGGTGCCCAATGTTCGATGGCTTTATGAATGTAAAATGATGCCAGGTCATAATCAGCAGTTCTGGAATAGGATAATCCAAGGTGATAGTTTACAACACCTTTAAAATAAGCTGAATCTGTTTGATTAGCATATTCCAAAGCTTGATAATAGCGTTTATTCGCTTCCTGATAATTACCCTGTAATAAATTGATTTGGCCGTAGTTATCATATACTAAACTGAGTCCTTTTAGATGCTCAAGTTGTTCAAAAATCTTTTTAGCTGCATCAATTTTGATCAATGCACTATCGTATCTGTTTTGTGAGATATATTGCCGGCCCCAGTTTATATAAGAGAACCCTTCGCTGACTTTAAGACCATGAACTTTTTCGTAATTGATTTTGATTTTGACGAATTGAATAGCTTTAGAGAAATTGCCGATACCATTGTAATGCGCAATAAGATTATGATAACCAAGTAGGACGGTTTTGTGATCCTGAATTTTAGCAGATTCTTCAATCCCCTGATTGATCAATTTGTAAGCTGCAGCCGTATCTGAACGGAGAAGTGCTCCGCCATGCATAATCATCAGGGGGAAGCGGTCATTGCCTTTGGCTTGTTCATAGGCTTTACGGATACTATCGTGAATTGCAAGGATGCGGTCGGCTTGAGCAAAAGTGTTGGTGATTGATAAAAACACTACGCCAGCTATAAATAAGGTGTACAGGCCTATTCTTTGGTTTGTAGAAATTGGTTTCATTGGTAATTGGTTAGGAAGGGGCTAAGATAGAAAATATTTTAGGTTGATTAATGTTTTTTTAGGAGAAAAGTTTGAGGGGTTATGAGTGTCTTAAAGTCGAAGGTATGTTCTTTGTTGATATGTTGATATGTTTATGAGTTCATGGGGTGTTGTCATGGTTGTTATAGTTTGTTTTTGTTCTCATTGTTAGCATTTAGGATAACTGATCAATAAGCTTGATCAGGCAATATCCCCAAGCATTTTTTAATTATAAGTAACAGATAACAAAGTCGAAGGTCTGAAAGTCGAAGGTCGAAGGTCTGAAGGTCGAAGGTCTGAAAGTCGAAGGTCAACCATTGTCATGTCCACATTAATTCTTAATAACTTGTTGATAACTTTTATAAAGCCTGTAAACAGTGCTGTTTGCTGCTGTGATTCGCTTTGTAAACAGTAT
>CAZQFH010000091.1:0-9060 GCA_964592595.1 uncultured Lentimicrobiaceae bacterium
GTGACCCCATCGGGATTCGAACCCAAATCGTCAGAACCGGAATCTGAAATTCTATCCATTGAACTATGGGGCCGGTTAAAGTGGTGCAAAATTAAACTTTTCTGCTGATTTGCAAGGCTGCTCTTGAAGGCTCTTTCAAAATAAAAAATGCCGGAGGAAATTTCCGGCATTTATGTTCTTGCTCAATTATTCGATGATTAATTTTTGCTTATAGTCTTTTTCGCCGGTATTTATTCTCAGGATATAAACCCCTTTTGGTAAGAAAGAGAAGTCGTACGAATCGTCAGCTAAAGGTGTCTGTTTTCCGAAAAGCTGTTTTCCTGTAATATCCAAAACTTCAATATTTTCCATTTTTACTTTTTCTTTCCATTGCAGTTTAAAGATTCCATTGGAAGGATTTGGAATGATTTGAAACTCAGAAATCTCTTCCGTAACCTGAGGAACATTAACCGTTGCTCCAAGTTCTACAGCTGTGATATAGAGTGGGTTGCCATAAAAACTATAAGTTTCAAATGCAACGCGAACATCAGATTGCCCTGCCCATTCGTTCAGGCTCAAACTGATACAATCTGCACCATATTCCACGCCACACCAATCCCAAACATTTGTTGGAACAAAACCCTCAACCTGCGGGTGAGTAGCAAAATTACCTGTACCATTTTCTGCGTCACCAAAAATCCTTATCCAGCTGTTGCCACAATCACTACTTACATAAATGATTAACGAATCAGCATAAGCATCATGACGTTTGGCATAGGCATGCTTAAAGGCGAGATTAACTTGGTCAAAACCAGAAAAGTTTAAGGGGGGAGAGATGAGTCTGTCGCGCTGACCAATAGCAAAATAGTTTGTGAAGTCGAGCATTGCAGCTTTATCTGATTCGGGTAGGCCGCCAACAGTAGTGATTTCCCAGGTGTTTTGATTATCGGGGTTCCAGATTTCCCATCCGGCAGCTTCAAAGGATACCTCCTGATAATAGGTTTCGTAGGGCAATATTTCACCGCCAACCCGAACCATATCAAATTTGGTTTCGGAGGCACTTCCGTTAAGGTTTGTAGCGGTAAGGGTTGCCGAGTAATCTCCCGGAACATCGAACAGCACCACAGGATTTTGCGAAAAAGCATCGGTTCCTTCAATAAAAGTAACCGTTTCGGGTGTAAAACTCCACTCCCAGCTTCGGGGCATATAGGTACTCAGGTCAGTAAAGCTAACCGAACCCCCAGTGCAAATCAAGGATGCTGAAGCTTCAAAATCAACTTCAGGAAGCAAAGTGCTACTTGTAGTGATAAAAGCATTTTTCGTAACACTATTTGACCCAAAACTATTTGATGCTGTTAAACTTACAGAAAATGTTCCTTCCTCCGGAAATTGGATACCATTTGGATTTTGTGCGGAAGAAGATGTAGGTTCGGCACTTTCGAAAGTCCATTCCCAACTGTCCGGTACTCCGGCAGTAAGATCTTTAAAATCAATAACTTCTCCAACGGGTATTAAAGTGTGTGAGGCTTCAAAATCTGGAATGGGTTCAAAAGCAACGCGCAAGTAAGCCCATTGTGTTCCCCATCGATCACCACCGGATGGCAGTTCAGCATATTCCTGTAAAATCCAGAAATCGTGTCCATTAGCAGGATCTAACATGGTTGCAGAATAATCACCCCAGCGGTTGCGGCCTCCGCCGAAAGTTTTATAATAGGGAGCCAGACCATCTTTGTATTGGAAAGGATCGCGGAAAGTATTGGGTGGATCATCGTGATAACGGAACGAATAAGCAGCACTGGCATATTGTTGTTCGGAGAAATTATTGTGCCCAATCACCACATCTTCAAATTCATTTACGGCAATCGTTGCAAAGGCATACGACATGCCGCCCTCAGGATCGTCGATACGACCCCATTGCAGGATTTCTCCTTCGGGCGTGAGGTTCCACCACTGAACAGCTGTACGTTGCGGGTTGTTGGCGGGCAAAAACACATGATGTGTAGCCCATAATTTGCCATTGCGCATTATCACATTTTCCATACGATGATCAACTGCATTAATATCTTGTTCCGATCCCATTTGTGGGAGGAAATCACCACTTCCTCCAACTGAGCCAGCCCAGGGGTTTGGAGTTCCGACAGTTCCCAGGAATTCAAAATCAGGTTCAGCAGTTTCGCCGCTCACTTTGAACATGCGGATGTAGCCGTTGCCACCCTGATTGCCATTTGCTGAGGAGATCAAATAGACGTCTTCTTCATCGGCATCGAAGGTGATAGCCGGTACGAGCGTAAAGCCTTGCGTTGTTGTAAAACGCGTAAAGTCAGGGACTTCTGCTCCGGCATACATGGCCATTTTGTCAAAAACATAAACAGTGCTGTAAAAACCATTGCCAAACATATTTCCTGAAACAACAATCCATTTGCCATTAAATCCTATACTGGGATAATCGAACCAAACCTGATTGGTGACATCTGCAAGATAGGAGTAGAGGTACCATTCTCCTGCAGGATCGCTGCTGGCCGACACTCCCATATAAATTCTGGATTCTCCGGGTGTGCTGCCCGAACAGGTCACAAAGATCCATCTTTCTTCTTCAAAATCGTACAGAATTTTGGGATCGAAAGTGCTTCCTCCTGGTAAGTCTGTCCAAAACATTCCAAGCGAGACTGTTCCTAAGCTGTTCCCAATTCGATCCTGTATTCTAACTTGGGTGTTGAGTGTAACCATCAGATGATCAGGACCCGGAGCACCATTCACATCAGGTGGAATAGAATTTCCGGAGTCTTCCAATCCCAAAAAGGTTGTATCTGGCAATGGAGAAACTTCTCTGTTTCCAGTGTTTTGAATCAGTTCGCCACCGATAAATAAAACTTCATCGGGACTGATTTCATGTGCCGGAAATACCCGTTGCGGATTAGGTTTCTTGAATTGATTGTATTCAGGATCACCATATTTTGCTGCTTCTTCCTTGATCTCAGAAAAAGAAGTCTTTACACTTGATTCGGCTTTTCCCCTATACATTTCGGACTGTCCGAAAATTGTTAGACTGAACAAAAGGAATACGGGGATGATAAAAATTGTTTTTTTCATTTTTTTGTGTGTGTTAGAAATTCTTGATAGCGGTGTGCTGGTATTATTTAGTAATGATCAATTTTCTTTGAGCTGTTTGGCCATCGGAAGTTACCGTTAGCAAGTAGGAGCCATTGGGCAACATTTTAGTGCTGATAACATGTGCTTTGTCTGAAGTCAATTTTTCATAAATAACTTTTCCATTCAAATCAGACAGTTTAATTAAAGCCTGACCAGACTCTGATGCATGTTGTACCACCACATAATCGCTTGCGGGATTTGGAAAAACGAGTAGCGATTTACTTGTCTGCCAGTCTTTAAGATCTGTGATGTTAGAGATTGTCAGATTCTTGATGTAAAGGTTATTACCGTAATTGTTATAAGATTCGAGACGAATCCGGAGATTCGACAAGCCGGCCCATTCTGATAAGTCAAGCATTGGGCAATCAGCGCCATAGCCTTGTCCGCACCAGTCATCATCAAAAGCAGGCTCAAAATAGCTATTGTTTGGTTCAGCAGTTTCGAAAATGCCATTTCCATCAGGACCGTTTGCGTAAATTCTTGCCCATGAATCACCGCAATCGGCGCTAATACTAATTATCAGCGAATCTTTTTGCATATAGCGTTGCGCATAGGCATAGTCAAATCTCAGGTAGGCGTTGTCGAAATCTCGTAAGTTAAGTACCGGACTAATTAAGTAATCGCGTGCACCCATGCTGGTATAGTTGAAAAAATTCATCCAAACAGTATGTGCTTCATCTACCGAAAGCAATTCCCAGCTTCTTCCATTATCAGGATTATCGCTTGTCCAGTCGGTTTGGCTGAGATCGTTGGCATCAAAGTTTGCTTCGTAAGGAATTGAAATCCCACCAGTTTGGATAAAGTTCTCGATAACAAGCTCGTTTGTTCCTGTTGTGTTACCGGCAACAAGTGCAACTCTGTAGTCGGCATCTTCATTGAATTGAACCACAGGATTTTGTGAGTTTTCATCTGTGCCTTCAATAAATGTAACTGAACTGGGTTCAAAAAACCATTGCCAATTATTGGGGCAGTTATCGGAGCGGTCAGTGAAACTTACAACCATACCGGTGCAGCCCGAAGTTTGATCTGCATCAAATGCTACAACAGGTGCAGCAGCTGCTGTTACTGTGATGTAATCTGTTTTTTGATGCGTATCCATTCCCAATGGATTTGTAACAGTAAGCGCTACGGTGTAAACGCCTTCTTCTTCATATAAAATCCCTTGCGGGTGTTGTTCTGTTGAACTTGAAGGTGAGGCGCCATTAAATGACCATGACCATTCAAAAGGTGTTCCTGTTGTAAGGTCTGTAAAATCGATAGTGCAACCTGCAGCAATTGTGGTTGAAGAAGCTTCAAAATCTGCTTCAAGTGTTCCTATAAAAGGAGCAGAGCTCCATAATCCACGTCCGTAAGTAGCAGCGCGCAGGCGATCTCCGGCCATATCTTCAGTATCATAATAGAACTCCAATTCTGTTACTTTGGCGCTGGCTGGCATGCCATTACCAAATTCGATCCATTCGTCGAGGCTGGCATCTTTATAAAAAACGCCAACATCGGTTCCGATGTATAAAGCTTCCTGAGCATTTTTGTAAAGAGCGATCGTATTGATTTGAATATTACCCAGATTTGCTGTGATTTCGTCCCAGCTGGCGCCTTTATCTTCCGATTTGTAGATGCGGGTTTGCTGAGCCATATACACTACATTTTCATCAAAGGGACTGGTTTCCAATGCAGTGATAGCATTTGGCAAGGGCAGGTTGCTGGTGCGGCTTATCCACTCAACAAGCAGGCCTTTGGCGTTTTCGGTGTACCAAAACTTCTCTCCGCTCGAAACATACAAAATGGAAGTATTAGCTCTGGACTGCGCCATAACGTTCATATTTGTATTGTTCATGCTGCTGATTTTCTGCCATTGAACGGTACTTGTGCCGCCTGATTTGATATTGGTGCTTCGCCAGATATTTTTATAACCCACAAACATGATGTTTCCATCTTCGTGATCAATCAGAAATGGCGTTACCCAACCTCCACTTTCGGTGATGCCATTTGTGCCCTGACCTGCAATTTGTCCCTGGTTATTATGGTTATAAATTCTGTCAATTGAGCCATAATAAACTGTTGAGTAGGAATATCGGTCATCAGTAGGATCGTAGGCGCATTCCATGCCATCGCCACCACCTACATTTACCCAGTTTTCTGTTCCGCCAACAAAGGTTGAGGAGCCGTTGTCCTGATAGCCATTAATGACATAATCAGGATTTGTTTGACTTACTCCGAGTTTATATGTTTGACTGATTATCAGACCATTTGTGATTTCTTCCCAGTTTACTCCACCATCTGCTGTCCAATAAACTCCACCGTCGTTACCAACGAAAAGACGGCCATTCACAGGATTGTATTCTAAAATATGAAGGTCGGCATGAACAGATTCAACGCCACATCCGCCATACCAGTGCGAACGAATAAACCAGCTGCTGCCACCGTCTGTCGATTTGAAGCTGTTTACGCCTCCAGCGATAATAACATTTTCGTCAAGCGGATCGACGGCAATATCTAAATCGTACCAAGCCTGGCCGCCGCTTCCACCGTTACAATCCCAGCTCATGATATTAGGCGAATTGGAACGCATGTTGAAGCTTAATCCACTATCATCGGAGCGGTATAAGCCTTTGAAGGAATCGGAATTGGTTAGCAAAAAATAAACCACTTCGGGATTGGCTTCTGACACACCAACCACACCACGTGCTCCGCCCGGAAGACCGTTGGTGATTTGCGAAAAATTGTTCCCTCCGTCATCAGAGCGGTAAAAGCTTCCGCCAGTAGCAGCGTATAAAATTTCGGGATCACCGGGCTTGAAGACGATCTCTTTGAAATTTCCTGAGCGTACCTGGCTCCAGTTGAGTCCTGAGTCGTCGGAAACAAAGATACCTCCATTGGTTGCGGCAAAAATTGTTTCTGGAAAATCGGGATGCTGAATCATTCTCCCAACTGTTGCATTTCCCATGCCATTGTTACTGATTTCCCAGTTCAGCCCTCCGTCGTTGCTCCGCCAAACACCCAATCCTGGTGCATCTCCCGCATCGCGGTCGCCTGTTCCGATAAGGATTAAATCAGGATTGCTGTAGTCAACCACAATTGCCGATACACCCAAAGTAGGCAAATGATCAGTCAAAACTTCCCAACTTGCACCATGATCTGTTGTTTCCCAAAGGCCACCAGCAGGTGCACCAATATAAAAATGATTTTCGTCTGTGGGATGAAATGCGAGTGCGATGATGCGACCCAGGCCACGATAGCCATTGTATCCGGATGGCACAGCATAAGGACCAAGAGCTTCCCAATCGCCACCAGTGGTTTGATTGCTGCGTGTGTTTCTGAATTGCTGAAGTGCTTTGAGTTCGCGATCGGGAGCAGGTCTGCTGCCATCCGGATTTACACGCTGACTCATCATATATTCCCAACGTTTAAAAGGTTTGTAGCCACTTCCTTTGGTTATTTCGCGGTTTTCCCAGTAGGCCTCAAAAGCCTCCACTGTGGCATTAAAGTTGGCATTTTGATCCTGCATCATTTCAATCCAATAAGGATATTCAGATGGTTTAGCTTGATTTTGAGCGTTTAAGGTTGAAAAAATGTTGGCAAAGAAGAAAGAGATGCTAATTAAAAAAATATAGAAACTTTTCATTAAGTAATAAATTAACGTTTTAATAAACTTGAATTCAGCTACGAAAATACACTTTACAGAAAAATAATGACAACCTAACCCAATAAAAAGCTGCTTGAATGACTCTAATCAGTCAAAAAAACAAGATTTGAGTTAATTTATACCGCAATAAATTACTGATTTAGATGATATAACTGGCGTGAAAATTAAAATTCCGAAGTAAAATAAAAATTGATATCCGGATATTTTTCCATAGCAGTTTGCAGCGAATAAGGCGAGTCAGCTAAAAAAACATCCCGTCCCTCTTTGTCGAAGGCCAGGTAAGAAGCTTTGCGTGCTTTGAAGTCGTCGAGCATGGCTTTGTTTTCACTGGTTATCCATGCTGTTTTGTAGAGGGTTATGTGTTCGTAGCGACAGGAAGCTCCGTATTCGTGTAACAACCGGTATTGAATCACTTCAAACTGAAGGGCACCTACTGTTCCGATTATTTTTCTTCCTGTAGCTTTTCCCGTAAACAACTGTGCAACACCTTCATCCATTAACTGATCAATACCTTTGGCCAGCTGTTTTGATTTCATTGGATCAGCATTTTCAACATAGCGAAAAAGCTCTGGCGAGAAACTTGGTATTCCTTTAAAATGAAGGTTTTCGCCTTCGGTAAGTGTGTCGCCGATTTTGAAGTTGCCCGCATCATACAAGCCAACGATATCTCCTGGAAAGGCTTCATCCAGGATGGATTTTTTTTGAGCCATGAATGCTGTTGGGTTCGAAAACTTCAAGCCGCGGCCAAGCCTAACATGGTGATAGGGTTTGTTGCGCTCAAATTGTCCAGAGACTACCCGAACGAAAGCAATCCTGTCGCGGTGATTAGGATCCATATTGGCATGGATTTTAAAAACGAAACCCGAAAAATTTTCTTCTTCAGGAACAACTTTTCTTTCCTCGGCTTCCCTGCCAACAGGAGTGGGAGCAATACGAATAAAACAGTCGAGCAGTTCTTTAACGCCAAAATTATTGAGTGCACTGCCAAAAAATACGGGGCAAATTCTTCCGTCAAGGTATTGTTCACGTTCAAATTTTGGATAAACACCATGAATGAGTTCGAGCTCTTCGCGCAACAATGCTGCGTCTTCGTCCAGGTATTCATCCAATTCAGGATCATCGAGATCGCTTATGGAGATACCTTCTTCGATGCGTTGTTTTCCGGGCTCGAAAAGATAAAGGTTTTCATCGAAGATATTGTAAACACCTTTAAATTCCGGCCCCATATTTACAGGCCAGCTAAGAGGTGTAACTTTTAAATCGAGTTTTTGTTCTACCTCATCCAGCAATTCAAAACCGTCTTTACCGGGACGGTCGAGTTTGTTAATGAAGACGATGATGGGTGTTTTGCGCATCCGGCAAACTTTAACCAATTTTTCGGTCTGAGGCTCAACGCCTTTTGCTACATCGATCACAACAATTACGCTATCAACGGCAGTGAGTGTTCTAAAGGTATCTTCGGCAAAATCCTGGTGACCTGGTGTGTCAAGAATATTGATATTTAAGTCGTTATATTCAAATCCCATCACGGAGGTAGCAACAGAGATGCCACGCTGCCGTTCTATTTCCATCCAGTCGGAAGTAGCAGTTTTCTTTATCTTATTGGATTTCACAGCTCCGGCTACCTGAATTGCGCCCCCATAGAGCAAAAGTTTCTCCGTTAATGTAGTTTTACCGGCATCCGGGTGACTGATAATAGCAAATGTTCTTCTTCGTTGGATTTCTTTTTTGAGCTGCTGTTGGGCCATGAACGGATCGAATATTTAATGGAATAGATATTATTTGATAGCGTAATAAAGCCCGCAAAATTACATAAAAATGATGGTTATCGCATTTGTTTTTGTTTGCTACAATGATACTGTGAGTACTTATTTTTTTTAAATGCTAAAATGATTAGTATTAAATAAAGTCAGATTTTTAACTTTTGAAAAATGCCACAAAAAAGATTACTAATTTATTAAAAAATAGTAAATGAAATGTTTGCCTTACTTCGTACTCGATCTTTTATCAAGAAATTTCCTGAGTGTGTTTCTGATTTTTTCTTTAGTAAAGGGTTTTGTTATATAATCATCAAATGCACTTTCAAATATTGCAATTTCATTGTGCGCTGCATGTGCGGTTTGGGCAATAATAGGAAGGGCTGGATGATTTTTTCTGATTTGTATTGCTGCGGTACTCCCATCCATCACAGGCATTTTAATATCCATTAAGACAAGATCGACAGGCTCACGATTACATATTTCGACTGCTTCTTGTCCATTTAAGGCGTGATAAACATTATAATTAAG
>CAZQFH010000092.1:0-8679 GCA_964592595.1 uncultured Lentimicrobiaceae bacterium
ACCAAAACCGTGTTTGGAAAATTGACCAGGTAATTCTCGAGCCAGTTTACTGTTTCCAGGTCGAGGTGGTTGGTAGGTTCATCGAGCAGGAGGTTATCGGGTTTGCCAAACAGTGCCTGCGCCAGCAATACCTTCACCTTTTGCTGACCGCTCAGTTCATTTACCAGCATATGGTGCATATTCTCATGTATTCCAAGACCACTCAACAAACTCGCGGCATTACTCTCGGCATTCCAGCCATCCATATCAGCAAACATGCCTTCGAGCTCTGAAGCCCTCATGCCATCCGCCTCACTAAAATCGGGTTTGGCATAAATGGCATCTTTTTCGTGCATCACCTCCATCAGTTTGCTATGACCCATCAGCACCGTATCTAATACTGTATAGTCGTTGAATTCGGAGTGATTCTGCTTTAGAACTGATAAGCGTTCTCCTGTCCCCATCAATACATTTCCCTTGGTGCTGTCCATGTCCCCACTCAAAATCTTAAGTAAGGTTGATTTTCCAGCTCCGTTAGCACCGATGATACCATAGCAGTTTCCGGCAGTGAACTTTAAATTAACATCCTGAAATAGTATGTTTTTACCAAATTGAATACTAAGATCGGTAACAGTAATCATGGAATAATTTTAATTGATGTTTATCCGGCTGCAAAGGTAAGTTTAATTTGTCGCGGCTAGGCAGGTTTTGAATGATTGACGCTATGCCATTTAAAGCCCAATAATCAAGGGGTTTGAATTGCTTTTGCAAGGAAATTGAAATTTAGTTGAAATATTTTTAAAGATTCGCGCGGGAACGAGGTGCTCAAACGAAAACCCAAGACTAAAGTAGTAGCTACACCACCATACCCCATAATACTTTATCAACACTTAAAGGAATTTTAATCCACACTCAAACAAAGATTTACATTAAATTTAATGAAAGACATTTGATCATCCTTGCCTCAAAGATTTCCACATACCCTATCATCGCTTACTTTAAGAAATATTGTAACATCAAAACTAAATATCAACAGTATATCTCTCTATTTCAATAATTTGTATTAAATGTTTTCTATTTTGATTATTGTTTCCACTGTTTCTGCAATAAGCCAATCCTAATAAATATTTCAATGATTATCCTTTACTATTTTCTTGGCTTCGTAGGCCACATCAACCATTAATCCGCCAAGCTGCTCATAGAGGCTGGCAATGCCACCACTCAGGTTCCAGGTATTGGTAACAACCACTATGCTGATGTCATTCTCCGGATCATAGGACATAAGCGAGAGATAGCCTTCGTGCGCACCATTATGTCCATAACCCAGCCCGTTTGTAAGCGATAGGCCACAGCCATAAGCATAGGTTGACGAAGTATTTGTCGGTATCACATTCATCATCACGGTATTAACTACATAACTACTCAAAGGGCCTTCGCCTTGCAAAAGCTTGCGGATAAAAATTGTCAAATCGTGAGGTGTAGTAATAATATTTCCTTCGGCCACATTACCCGAAATATTTGAGACAGTAACGTCAAATACTTCTTGGTTAAATAATAAATAACCAGGAAGATAAGGCTCTGGCATTTGTTGTTCAGTTCCCAATACCGGCACCGAAGTGCTCGACAAGCCCATAGGTAGCACAATTTGCTGAACGATAAAATCCTGATAGCTCATACCCGAAACCCTTTCGATTATTCTTGCCAGCACCGAATAGCCTGTGTTGCTGTAGTGATAATCCGTTCCCGGCTCAAAATAATATAAAGCTGTCGTAGCCACAACACTGATCAACTCTTCAGGCGTAAAGGTATGATCGGGTGTTTGTTCCATTACATATTCAAGATAAAACTGGCCTTTGTAAGGCACATTAGCCGACACAGTATCCGGAATGGCATCATTGGTAACGTCAAAAATGCCTGCGCGATGTCGTAAAACATCCACGATACTAATTTCACTTTTATAAGGAATATCGTATGCAGCAGTGTTTGGCAGGTAGAGCTGATCAGTCCCCGGAATAGTATCAGTAAGCAAATGATCAATATTAAGTTTACCTTGTTGGTGAAGCAGCAAAACTGCCGCAGCAGTAAAGGTTTTGGTATTGCTTGCTGCCCTAAAGTGATAGCCGGCATCAACGTACTTATCAAAATGACTTGCGGCAAAATAAGGCTCACCATGGTCAAGCACCTGTATTACAATCCCGCCCGGATAACCGGGGTGCTTCTCAATATAAGCACTCATTTTGGTGTTGAGCATATCAGTTATCTTGATCTGTAGCTGATCGGGAACAAAAGTGGGATTTTCTTCCTTTTCGCAGGCAGAGAAAGTAATCAGCAATGCCAGACTAATTAAACGAAGTGTTTTCATCTTTAGCATATTTTGTTTTTGTCGCACAAAGCTAGCATTTTAACCAATAGCTGGATGCACTTTTTATTGTCTTCGGACCAGGAATAGGAGAAAAATTATTGAATTGGCTATTGAAGACAGAACCACCTCATTAAAAATTCCCTCAGCAGAAAAGATATAATGATGCTAAGGTTTAATTTTGCAATACTGCAAGGCTAAGGCGTTTCAAATGGCTTAAAACGCACACTATGCTTTACACTTCATTTAGAGCAAATGGTCAGACTATCTAAAATCCTGGCAATTTCATTTTTTACTCTTTTAACAGTGCAATTAATCAATTAAGCATGATTTTCCGGTTTCGCAAAATCATCTTTAAGCTATGCAATGATGCTTATTGTCGATGGAAATACTTTTTTGGTGATTGCAACTAAATTTCTTTTTTAGAATTAGCATTAACTTTCCGAGTAATTGCATGCTTGTTACCCATGTTTTCATAGTAATAAACAGGAATTTTCTTATTTATTGTATCAGGACAAGTTAATTGTTAATTCCAAACTTTGATTTAACAATAGCTTGATGCACAAACTTCTTTTTTAGGGAAACCCACTAATTTTCCCCGGTCATAACCAAATTATATCCTATATTTGAACAGCTGTACAAAATTTGGCTTCTTCGTTCTTTAAAAATCAGACCAACTTTATTTATTGAAGAAAATCAATAATATGCTAATCAAGCAGTTAAACCAAATTCAAATGAAACCACTCAAAACTCTTGGCATGCTAAGCCTGATAATCTTTCTGCTATCGGCTTGCAAAAAAGATGAAACAAGTCGAAATGATGAACTTATTCTTGGCATGTGGATTAATACCTTGATTAACGATCAGCCTGTTTTGACTGACAACACTTTTGTGATTGAATTAAAACCAGACAAAACCCAGCTGTATGCCACTGGTTTTCATTTAGATGAAAATAATTCCCGATGGGAAGAGCATAGCAGCTATATATACACTATCATCGATGATAAGATTACTATTAATGGCTCTGATGTATTGGGGAAACAATTTTATATGGAGTTTAAAAGAGAAGCATTGGACGCTAAAACCCTCAAATATTCAGTCCCTGTTTTTACGATCGATGGAGAATATTTTCCGGATAACAACACCTACACTTGCATTAAAATAACTACTGATTTAAGGAACCGGTTTACAGGTATTTGGCATGGCCACAGCACAACTCCCGGAACTGCCGACGCTGCTTATCATTATTGGGAGTACTTTGCCGATGGAAGCTATCATTATTACCATCAGGCCGAAGCTGGCAACTGGAAAAAGAAAACTGACAACGAAAGCCATTACTTTTTGTATAGAGATTTCTTTGCTTCAAATTACAGCAACGATCTGATCAGCGGAGATACAGGTCAGGCTTTTGAATGCCGGAAGTTCACGACCAATGGAAATACAATGAGTTGGAATGGCCTTAGAGCAAATAACCAGGTCACTTCGTACGAAATGGAAAAAGTGGCTGCCCCATCAATAACAAAACTTTTTTAATTCAAATAAAATGAAGCTTAGCTTAACTATTTTAGTGCTTTTTGTGGCAGTAGTACTTGGCACAAAAGTATTCGGTCAGAGTAATTTTGATTATGAGTTTTCGCTCGTGCCAGTATCCGTAGAGGATTTGCCGGGACTCCACTCCTATGCTTTTGCCCAGCACGGAGAAAAATGGCTAATCGTTGGAGGCCGCAAAGACGGACTTCATGCCCGGCAGCCCTTTAATGCCTTTCCGGAATCTGCAAATAATACAGATATTTATGTGATAGACATTGTCAATAAGCAATTTTGGTCTGCCTCAGTTGATGTATTGCCTACCAGCCTAAAGGAGCAATTACAGTCGACTAATATGAATTTTCATCAGGAAGATGACACGCTTTATATTATTGGTGGTTATGGTTTTTCGGAATCTTCAAACAACCACATTACTTATCCCTATTTGACTACCGTAAATATTCCTGGACTCATTGAAGCAATTCAAAATAATCAAACTATTTTGCCCTTTTTTAAGCAAATCCAGGACGACATATTTGCTGTTACTGGCGGACATCTTGAAAAGTTGAATAATGTGTTCTATTTGGTTGGTGGCCATCGCTTCGACGGCAGATACAACCCCATGGGAAACCCAACTTACACGCAGGAATACACCAACCAAATCAGGAAATTCACCATCGATAATTCGGGCAGTCAATTGAGTTATGGAGATTACGCTGCCATTACAGATCCAGTGCATTTAAGAAGAAGAGATTACAACCTCCTTCCACAGATTTTTCCTGATGGCGAACAGGGTTTTACCATTTCATCTGGAGTTTTTCAAATCAATGCGGATCTGCCCTTCCTTTATCCGGTTGATATTAAAGCAAATGGGTATTCACCTATAACGAGCTTTAATCAATACCTGAGCCATTATCACAGTGCAGTGGCCTGTCTTTTTGATAGCATTAACAACCAAATGCATTCGATTTTTTTCGGCGGAATGAGCCAGTATTACTACGAAAATGGCAATCTGATCCAAGACAATTTGGTGCCATTTGTTAGCACAATGAGCCGACTGACACGCGATGCCAACGGAAATTTAACTGAATATCAGCTTCCGGTCGAGATGCCGGCATTCAAAGGTTCAAGTGCTGAATTTATTTCAAATTTAGCACTTCCACATTACGCTAATCAGGTATTAAAGCTCAGCGAATTAAACGAAGACAGCGTCATGATTGGCCACATATTTGGCGGAATCAATAGCAGTATGTTAAATCCATTTGCAAATAATCAGACAAATCTTACTAATGCCGACAATAGCATTTATGAAGTTTGGATCAGTAAAAATCCTGTTTCAATAAGCGAATTTGAAATTGACGGGCATAATCCATTTGATGTTATTGTGTTTCCTAATCCTTTTAAAAATGAGGTATTCGTAACTGTTAATCTAAACAATGAAACAAATATAAGCTACTTGATAACAAATGGGTTAGGCAAAATAGTATTAAGTTCTGATACGAAAATATTTAAAAAAGGTGAAAACACTATCTCCATAAATTTCAGTAAGAAACACAAAAAGGAACAATTATTCTTAACACTAATTTTTAATGATAAATATTACGTTACCAAAAAGCTAATAAGAGATTAAATATTGGTTTTATGTGTTTATATATTCAGGCACTAAGGTACACTTAACTTGAAATCATAAGCAGCAAATAATCCAACAGTAAAGTTTTACAAACCAGACAATTCACTTTTGTGGATTGTAAAACAATTTGAATCAATCAGAAGTGATGATTCAAATCAAATGCTTACGGATAAATTTATTCCACGCCCGGATGCCGCATTGGTTTTTCATTTCAAAAGTATTCCTAAGGTCGTTATCCCCATTGAAGTAAAACTCAAAAACTTTTTTGTAGCACTGGCTGTAATAATAAGGATTTCATTTGTCACGAAGTGTCAGGCAAGTAATCCTGATACGAATTGAATTATTTCTCAGATAGCTTTTGCTGCAAAACACAAATTAATAAAAAAGTAAAATGGCCATTCCCACCTCAAGCACCAAACGAGCAGGCAGTATCAGCATTGCCGGAGAAAAGTGTAACGGATGCGGCAATTGTGTTGCTGTATGTAAGGATTTTAGTCTGAAACTCCTGAATAGCAAAGCCGTAATCAGCGACAATCCGGCCTTTGGATGCATCGGCTGTGGCCACTGCATGGCCATATGTCCAACAGGTGCCATTAACATTTCAGGAAGAGAGATATCTGCGTCAGACTTGTTTGATTTGCCACCTAAAAATCAAACAGCAAATTAGGAGCAATTACTGGCTTTGTTTCAGCGCAGAAGAAGCATTCGTGAATTTCGGGACAAGGCCATTGAACCTGCCGTGATCGAAAAAATTCTGGAAGCAGCAACAACTTCTCCCGTGGGACTTCCACCCTCGGATGTGAATGTTTTGCTGCTCGACAGCAAGGCAAAAACGCCTCAGTTTACGCAGGATTTCAGTGAATATTTGGAAGGCATGAAATGGTTTGTTTCGGATTGGTTTTTAAGTGCGATGAGACCATTCTGGGGCAAAGCAAACCACGAATTATTCAAGGGATTTGTAAAGCCTATGTTCAAAGTTTACATTGAAAACATGAGGCAAGGAGAAAACCTGGTTACCTATGATGCACCTTTGGCTATGTATTTTTGCGGCTCGCCCTAAGCCGATCCCGCCGAATCGCTCGGTTTGGGAACCTGCATGCCAGGCAGCATCCATCCTTTGATAAAAAACAGAAACAAAGCCAGGGCGTTTCGTGAGAAGTATCAAATAAATTTCAAAAGCCGTGAAGGACTTTTTGTTGTTTTCGGTTATCCCGCAGTGAAGTATCAACATGGAATAAAACGAACTTTTGCTTCATTAACGAAAATGAATTAGCAATCTCAGCCCAAGAGGATTATAAATCCGCTAAACCAGAATCAACTTTGCCTTTGCGTTGCAATTTGGGATACCACAACAAATGAAACTATTCTAACTTTTTAACGTCAGGGTTTTGCATACCCACCAAACATTTTATTCAACCTTTCGTGCAGTTTATGAAAACCTTTAGGATCGGTGTACATGAAGATGCAACGGCCAGTAACCACATTAGCATTGGAAGCATTGATAAGCTTTTGCGTTTCAGGGCCATCCGAAAACTGTTGAATCCAGATTTGTTCGATACCTTTGTCCAAGGCCTGCTTCAATACGGCATCCGTTTTATCCTTTGGCAGCGCCACAACCAAGGCTTTAATATGATCAGGAAGTGAGGCAACATCCCTAACGCATCTTTTCCCTTGAAGTTCAACAAGTTCGGGATGAACAGGAATTACATCAAAATCGCGTTCGAGCAGGTGTTTCATCATTTGAGAACCGAATTTCTTTGGATCACGCGAAACACCAACAAGTGCCAACTGATGGTGTTTCAAAAAAGCATTGATTTGTTGCAGATTTGCTTTCATTTTTGGGAGTTTTGGTTTGCAGCCCAAAATTAAAGCATTTGATTGAAAGTTATAACTGCAGGAGTATTAATAATACAATCAAAAAAACTTGGCAAAAGCTATTTCACCAATAATTTCTCCGTCCCATACCCCTTATCGCTCAGTATTTTAACCAAATACATGCCACTTTGGAAGCCAGAAACAGCTACTTCAACCTGATGCTGTTGATTCTGAATCTGATGGATCAATCGGCCATGGATATCCACAATGCTCACTTGATAAGTAGCATCGTCAGGAAGTTGCAAAATTATTTGATCCGCAGAAGGATTCGGAACAATTTGAAACCTTAACTGTAGCTTTTGCTCTTTAACACTTGAAAAATTACAACCATCATTATTTTTCAGTGCTAAAATGTCTTCAGCAGATAACACCCGATTAAACACATTAATTTCATCTAATACACCATGAAAGTAATCAGTAGATTGCGGTGTATCGCGTCCAATTTCGAGGTCTTTATCATTACCGGTAACTGGGCTGTTTGGCGCGACTTCCCCGATCAGTTCTCCATTTAAATAACATTGGTACAATTCGGGTGTGTAAGTTATGGCATAATGATACCAGGTGTCGGCAAGCAGTTCGGCCTCACCCACATAGGTATCCATCATATAGATTTTCCCTTGCAGCCCATTCAATCCAAGCGAATATTGCCTGTCGAGCACCTCGTTAGTATTGGTTTTTGCCATTATTGGTGCCCATTGGCCGAAAGCAAGGGATTCATATTTGGCCCAACAAGCAACCGTAATTGCATCCACTGGTTCGTTGATGGATGCGCTGGCCGGAACACGCACCCAATCAGAAAAACCGTTAAAATACATTGCACTGTTTTCATTGCCCAAATGGTCTGTTGTAAAAACAGCATTATTACCCATATATTCAGCATTGTTTTCAAAAGCACTCAGGTCGTTGGTATTACCACAAAAAGAAAGGCGCAAAACCAGACTAGCTTCAATATCCTGAGCTTTGATATTGATAGTCAATAAGATAATAATAAAAGTAAATATTTTCTTCATAGCTTTGAGGTTTTAAGTTTAGCACAAAGTTAGCTTGTCTTATGAAGAAAGGAACTAAGGTAATCATCGTATAAGCTTCAGGTGAATGCACTATTTTTTTTATTGCTTGGCATTGGCATTGGCGTTGGCTCGTTTTACCTTAAAAATAATGATTAAGGATTGGTTCCAGATTAATTATATGAGAACAGTTTTACCCAGCGCGCACCCCTGATCCCCTAAAAGGGGTCAGCCCGCGAAGGCATTGTTAGCTATTGGCGTTGGCATTGGCGTTGGCGTTGGCTCGTTTTACCTTAAAAATAA
>CAZQFH010000093.1:0-8366 GCA_964592595.1 uncultured Lentimicrobiaceae bacterium
CTGCGCTCGATGACCTCTGCGCTCGATGACCTCTGCGCTCGATGACCTCTGCGCTCGATGACCAAGGTCTGAAGGTCGGAAAGTCGAAGGTCTGAAAGTCGGAAGTTGAAGAAGACAAAAAACTTTTACCTTTACCGCGAAAAACACCTTGACTGTATCGACCTGATGGTTTCGCTTAAATCACATTCTTTATGGAATATTATTGGTACGGGCTTACCTATGCTGGTGGGTCTGGTGTCGATACCTATTCTTATTAAGGCAATTGGTGTTGAAGCGTTTGGGCTGCTCACACTGATCTGGACCTTGATAGGATATTTTAGTTTATTCGATTTTGGGTTGGGTCGTGCACTTACGCAACAAATTTCGAGGGCCAGGGATTTGAACCGAGATCAGTTAACTCAATTGGCAGCAAGTGGATTATTTGCTACGCTGGTATTGGGAATAATTGGCGGTTTGGTTCTCTATTTTGCGTCGCGCCTGATGATTTTTCACTTTCTTAATATCAGCAACGAGATACAAGCAGACGCCTTAATGGCTATGCAGCTTGCTGCGCTGGCCATCCCACTTGTAACGCTTACTTCTGCCTATAGAGGCATACTGGAAGGTTTTGAAGATTTTAAGATGTCTAATATTTGGCGCCTTCTTCTTGGGATGTTAAATTTTGTGCTACCAGTAATTATTGTATTGGTTTACAGGGCAAATATCATTCCCGTTGTTTGGAGCCTGATCGTGAGTCGCTTGCTGGTGATGCTTTTGCATACAATCACAATACGAAAACACTTGAAGCATATTCACAACAGACTTAATATAAGTTACTCCTTACTAAGAAGGCTTTTTAATTTTGGTTTTTGGATGACGTTGTCGAATATTATTGGCCCGCTGATGGTGGTGGCAGATCGGTTTTTTATTTCTGCTTTTATTGGCGTAAATATCGTGGCCTATTATACTGTTCCACAAGATTTTGTGTTACGCTTACTTATACTTCCTGCAGCAATCAGTTCGGCTTTGTTTCCAAGGTTGGCGTATCTGCATGCCTCAAAAGATGATACAACTACAGTAAGGCTAATGACTAAATCACTCAGAACGATAGCGCTTTTCATGGGATTTGTAAGTTTGAGTCTTGCTTTGGGTTCAAAAATCGGTTTGAGTCTTTGGCTGGGAGAAGATTTTGCAGCAGAGGCATGGCCCGTATTGAGTATTTTATCTGTTGGCATCTTTTTTAACAGTATGGCACATGTGCCTTTTGCGGCACTGCAAGCTGTTGGCAAGGTAAGAACTACCAGCCTGATCCATATCTTTGAGGCAATGATTTATTTTCCAGTCTTGCTCTTGTTGCTGCATTTATATGGAATAATTGGCGTGGCAATAGCCTGGAGCCTGCGAACCTTTGCTGATTTTATTATTTTACAGTATTTTGTGCAACAAAACAACAAAAGCTATGCAGTCGTATCAAAATAAATCAGAGGCTTATTTCACAAATGCGCGAAAAGACATTTTCTCAATGTTGCCTGAAAAGGTTACAACAGCTTTGGAGATTGGATGCGGTAATGGAGCTACCTTACGTATGCTTCAACAAAGCGGTCGTATTGAACGGTCGATTGGCATAGAGTTGCATGCGGCCATGGCCAGAGAGGCGGGCAAATATTTGGATGAGGTCTTCCTTGGAGAAGCAGAAGAGCAAATTGACAAGGTGCAAAACGGGCAAATTGATTTGATGCTTTGTTTGGATGTGCTGGAGCATATGGAAGATCCCTGGGCATTTTTGGCAAAGGCTGCTCCAAAAATCAAAAAGGGCGGAAATTTAATTGCCAGCATACCTAATATGCGAACCGCAGTGGTTATCAGTAAATTGTTGTTCAGGGGAAAGTTTGAATATCACAATGGTGCCGGAATAATGGATCGCACCCATTTGCGTTACTTTACTCGTAGCAGTGCACTGGCGCTTATGAATCAAAAACCGTTTGAGGTAGAAAAAGTTATGCCAACTCCCAATGCTGCCGGAAGTAAGTCGCAGGTTGTGAATTTTTTAACGCTGGGTTTGATGCGTGCCTTTTTTACCGAACAATACCTTATTAGATCAGTGAAAGTGGAGTAATTTTTTAGCGTTGAACTGCCTATGGACGAAAAAATCCAAACCACCGATATTTATAAATCACAAACTGTTTTTCCTGTTTGCTTTGTGACCTATTATCCTGATCAGGGCTTTTTTGAAAGGCTTCAACTGGTTTTGGATGCGGGATATAAAGTGATTGTTTACGACAATACAGACGAGCCTGTTTTGGGGTTTGATAAATTTGTAAAAGAAAATACTTTAGAGCTGTTTCGAGATGGTCATAATGCTGGACTTGGTGAGGCGCTGAAATTTTTGATGGGGAATGCTAAGCAATATGACTTTGCTGCTGCGCTGTATTTTGATCAGGATACGCGCTTTAGCCTCCGGAGTTTGAGGTATATCTCGAGTTGGATGGATAAATTTTTTGATCAGCATCAGGATTTTGCTGCTATTAGATTTAGTACTGCGGAATATCAAGAAGCGTGTTACCTTCAAGCTGAAGAAGTGCGCTTGTTAATCAGCAGTGGTTGTGTTTTTAGGTTGGATGCGCTTGAGCAGCTTGGCTGGCACGATGATCATTTTTTTGTTGAAGGTGTGGATTACAAATTTTGTTTGGATGCACATATTGCATGTTTTCGGCTTGGCGAGGTTAGGCAATGTCCTGATATTGATCACGAAAGTTTGCAGCCGCTTGAAAAATCAAGTGTATTTGGCCGTGAAATTATTTACAGACGCTATCCCATGCAGCGGCATATTCGATTTGTAGGAGCCTTATTGCGGCTAAGTGGTATTGCTATGATGCATACTGAGTTGCGTTATGCCCTTATTTTTTTTAGGAATATTTTTACTCATCTGATTGCTCAAAGTTGGTATTTTCTGCTTGCTTTTTTATTTGGGAGTGAGCAAGAGGATCTGAAAAGAGACAGCCAAAAAGTTGAATCATGACACTTTCGGTAGGTATAGTGGTGTATGGCAATGATGTACGCAAACAAAAGCGGTTGAATTGGTTGCAACAGCAGCTTGGGGCTGATCGGTTGGTGGTGATAAATAATCATGATACCGTGCATATGCCAGGTGATTTGGCTGGGGATAATCGGTTTTATGAATTTTCGGGCTATTTGGAGCTTGTCAAATTGTTTGAGGGAGAGGATGGATCTTTTTTGATTTTTAATGATACGATTTTTAAGACGCACTGGTTGTGGGGTTGGGTGTGGTTGTTGAAGCGATTGCTTGCTGCGCAAGTGAATAAGCCAGCAACGATTTTGGGGGATTTACGATTTGATGGGGAGGAGTTGGTTGAGCGGCCTCATCCTTTTATGGCTTCTTGGATTTTTTGGTTGTCGGATGCTGATGCTTTAAAGGAGTTTAGGGCCAGCCTGGAGTCTGTTTGCTGTTTGCCTTTGCCTGAGGTTAGCGAGGCGTATCAGTTTTTTTTGGATAGTTGGATCTCGCCTGGGAATCGTTTGAGGGGTTGGCATGGCAGGGTTTTGGAGGGAGAGGTTAAAAGGAAAAAGCTTTGTGTGATGCTGGAGCATGCCTTGAGCAGGGAATTGATTCATAGGCCTGTCAAGACAGGCGGGTTTGGTGAGGTGCATTCAGTCTTTTATAGGTTGTTGCGGATTATCGATCGGTTGCGGACCAGGTGGGAATCGTTTAGGCGATAGTTAGGTATGGGGCAAATATTGTATGTGAGGGTTATTTCTTAGTGGTGGAAGTTTTTTTTAACCACGAAGATCACTAAGGTTTCACGAAGATCACAAAGGGAATTGGAAGTTTAGGTGAATAATTTATTGAAAGTCGAAGGTCTGAAGGTCTGAAGGTCGAAGGTCTGAAGGTCTGAAGGTCTGAAGGTCGGCATCTGTCTTGTCTTTGATCTCAGCACAAGCCGCTCGATGAGAGCTCAGCACAAGCCGCTCGATGACCTTATGACCTTATGTTGAAGGTTGGAAATCTAATAGTGTGGTTATCCTAAAAAATCTCTTATTTTTGCCGCTGAACATATTTTAAAAACACCAACATTATGAGCCATTCGGGTTGGAAAGACACCCTTACCAAAGACGCCTCCATTGAGGAGGTGAGCAATTTGCTGAAGCTGGTTTTTCAGCATATGGTTAAAAATGCCAGCAAGTTATTGTTGATTCCATTAATCATTGGACTATTTGCTTTTTTAATTGGCCTTTTGATGTACGAGAAGAAGCAAAAAGCCACTTACATCATTGCAGCCGAAGAAGAGACGGCATCAGGTTTTGAAGGTTTGATGGCTCAGTTTGGTCTGGATGTTGGCGGCAGTAATCCAGGAGGGGTTTTTAAAGGTGAAAACCTGGTGGAACTTTTCAAAACAAGGAGCATGATCGAGCGTACCCTGCTCAATCCTGTTCCAGATTCAGATCCTCCGCAGTTGTTTGCGGATGTGTTTTTTCAGGATACAAAACATGTCCGAAAAAGTACTTTTAAAGGTGTTGATTTTAAGCTTGACCGCAGTGAGCACGATCGCAGGACTGATAGCGCCTTGTACCTCACATACGAATACGTGCGCGATGAAGTGCTTAGTGTGAGTAAGCCTGAGAAAAAAATTGGTTTCATTTTTGTGAATGTGATTCATAAACGAACAGACATTGCCATAGCCTATTCGCATGTTACTATTCGCACTGTTACGGATTTTTATATCGAATCGCTTACACGAAAGGCAAGGCTCAATCTGGATATACTGCGGTATGAAGCCGATTCGGTGCGCGAGATATTGGACGAAAATCTTATGATTACAGCCCGGGAGTCGGATTTGAATGTGAATCCCCTATGGCAGATGATGCGTGTAGAACACAGCAAAGCAATGATTGATCTACAGATTTCTATTTCGTTGTTTGGAGAATTGGTAAAAAATTTAAAGCTGGCCGAAATTAGTTTGCGCAGACAAACCCCTTTAATTGAGGTGATAGAAGAACCGCGCTATCCATTGACGGAGGTTGGCTTCAGGCCCTGGCAATGGGGTGTGATGGGATTGTTTGCAGGCTTATTGCTGGCCCTTTATCTTAGTTTCAGGCATTTTAACAGGGATATGGAAAATCGTTTTAAGCGTGAGACCAAAGCCTAAAAGCAAATTGGTTTTGCCCCAACCCATTCTTTAAGCAGCTTATTTATGCTCAGGAAAGTCCTTGGATACCTTATTTATCTGCCGAATGTAACGCCACTTCGTGTGTTGTTCAGTTCGGAGATTTTTCCGTGGGCTTTTTTGTATGCCTTGCGCAAAGATTTACGGCTTACCCTTCCGTATGCTATCTTTCTGGCCTATCTTGTGATCAGTGTATCCGTAAATCTGGGTAATTTCAGTGATATCTTTGTTCCGGCACGCGCCTTTTTTGCTTTGGTAAATGCTTCGATGATCTTTTTTCTTTTGATACATGTCAAGAATAAGGAGTTTAAGTTTTTATCGCGGGCTTTTGAATGGGTTTTTTTGGCGAATGTAGTCATCAGTTTCATACAGTATATGGGAATGTTTCCTTTATTTCTGGAGCCATTCATGCGGTTTTTTATTGACCGTTTTACGACAGAGATCTACGGAGGCGGCCGAGGAGTAGGCGGGTTGTTTGCAGAGCCTTCTTATTTCAGCCTCTCGCTGCATTATTATTTTGCCTATTTTATGCTCAACCGCAAGATAGAACCCAGGAGCACGCTGGGGTTTGTTGCTATTTCGGCTATGATCGCCTTTGATATTATGATCGTTAGATCAGTAACAGGATTGGTGATGATTGCGATTTATCTGGCCAGCCTACAAAAATTCACCAACCTGTTAAAGATAGGTGCTGTGCTGGCGGTGGTGTTTTATGTGTCGTTGGTGTATCTAAGCAAGCAGGATGATGTGCCGCGTTCGGTGGATGTGGCTGTGAGTTTTTTTAAGGAGAAAGACTATCAGGATCCCTTGCCATGGCTGCTTGAGCAAAGCGGGTTTCGTTTTGTGAGTGTGTGGGCGGCCTATGAGTATGGTTTCACGCATCCTTTTGGATCGGGTATCGGAGGCTGGGGCAACGCGAGTATCGAGGCGATGGATGCCATTGGGGTTCCGGCTTCGGCCATGAGTTTTTTTGCGTCGGCGCTGGGTTCAGACTATCAGGGTGTGCGACCTACCTCTTATGCAGCCGGACTGATGCTTGAGACAGGTATAGTTGGGCTGGTGCTGTTTTTGGTGGCATTTTTTCCGTATATCAGTCGCAAAGAGCTTTATTTGCAACCCAACAGCCGCTCGCTGGCAGTATTCTTTTTATTTAATATCTTTGCGCTGGGCAGCATTGGCGATCCTATTCCTTTTATTTTTCTGGCGCTGGCCTACCGGTCGATTATCGTGCCAGAAGACGCCGAAGATGAGACGGATGAAGACGAGCTGTCCGAAAGCCTTGAAATCGTAACTAACGAAACAGGTAAAGACCAAATATGAATCCAACTTTGGTAAGTATTATCATGCCTGCCTACAATGCAGCGTCAACTTTATCAGAAAGTATTGCAAGTATCTGTGCACAGCAATACCAGCATTGGGAGTTGCTGGTGCTGGATGACTGCTCAACGGATGAAACAAGAAAACTTGCCCGTGAATGGACAGCAAAGGATTCACGGATACAGCTTATTGCTTCCAATGCCAATCGTGGTGTAGTGCGTATGCGTAATATTGGCATCAGGTTAGCCAAAGGAAACTGGATTGCGTATTGTGATGCTGATGACTGGTGGATACCCGAAAAGCTTGCCCTGCAGCTTGAACTGGCTGAAGCAAGAGGTGCGAATCTGGTATATTCAGCGGTGTATTATGCCCGTTTTAAAAAGACATTACGCACCAAAGAGATTCAGTTGCTTGCCGACGTGGATTATAAAGGGATGATGCTTACCAATGCCATCCCGATGAGCTCGGCCATGTACTTACGTGAGGTGCATGGACGTCATTATTTTATGCCGGTTTCGGAGAGGCTTATTCATGAAGATTATGCTTATTGGTTGCAGTTGTTTAAAAAGGGTAAGGTGATTTCGGCCTATGTGGATAGGCCTACTACTTATATTCGGTTGCTTGCGGGGTCGCGGTCATCGAATCTATGGCATGGTGCTCGTTCTCACGTGATGATTCTATTGCAGGAGTGTGACCTTAACTACTTTCAGATTTTTTGGAATTTTATTATTTATGCCTCAATAGCGGCCAGAAAGCGTTTGTTTTTGTAGGGTTTACGGGTTCATGGGTTTACGGGTTTATGGGTTTACGAGTTCATGGGTTTACGGGTTCATGGGTTTACGGGATTCAAGGACATGTCTCCCGCTGGTCGCCATGTAAATTCAAAATTCAAGATTCAAAGATTAACCACAAAGGGCACTAAGGATTCACGAAGACCACAAAGAGGTGAGTGTTTATGGTTTAAGAGTTATCACAGTTGTCTTTCATAAAACTAAAAACTTACTTATTAAGTTGAAACGAGCCAAGGCCCCCGATAGCGGGGCCAATGCCAACAGCAGCTTTACAGGTTCATGGGTTTATGAGTGTTTTAACCACGAAGTTCACGAAGGGATTGCACGAAGTTCACAAGGGGTTTAAGGGTTGTTGTTGTGCATGGGGTGTATCGTTTGGGAGGTTTTATTGGAAATCAGAGGTTTTAATTGTATTGGGTTTGTTATAATAGCGCAACCTCCCGACATTTCAGTTGGGGCAGGCTCTTCAGGGTTGGTTGGTGGTTTACTAGATTGGTTTTACTACAATAGTACAACCTCCCGACGATGCTGTCGGGACAGGTTCTTCGAGGTTGGTTGGGTTTTATTTGTTTGATTTTGCTACAATAGCGGAAGCTCTTCAAGGTTCAGCCGATCCAACAGCTATCAAAGACGTTGCGGGTTGACCCCTTATAGGGGATCAGGGGTGTGCGTGGGATGGATTTAAGGGTCACGGGTTTACAGGTTCATGGGTTTATGAGTGTTTTAACCACGAAGTTCACGAAGGGATTGCACGAAGTTCACAAGGGGTTTAAGGGTTGTTGTTTTGCATGGGGTGTATCGTTTGGGAGGTTTTATTGGAAATCAGAGGTTTGTCAGTGGATAGCTGGGGAAGCCTGGGGCAACAGTCAGCAGCCAACAGGTGTGTGACGACGTAGTCACAGACTACGCCGAGCGTGGGTGTATCGTTTGGGAGGTTTTATTGGAAATCAGAGGTTTGTCAGTGGATAGCTGGGGAAGCCTGGGGCAACAGTCAGCAGCCAACAGGTGTGTGACGACGTAGTCACAGACTACGCCGAGCGTGGGTGTATCGTTTGGGAGGTTTTATTGGAAATCAGAGGTTTGTCAGTGGATAGCT
>CAZQFH010000094.1:0-8040 GCA_964592595.1 uncultured Lentimicrobiaceae bacterium
TCACTTTTGATCAAAATCCTGAAGAAAGAATAGAGCAGTTGATCTTGTTGCCCGGCGAAAGAGGAATTTATGATGCACAATCCAGACGTTTGGTCAGAGCTGATCAAACGGATCTTAATTTCCTTTCCTGGCAAACCGGTATTCTCGAGTTCATCAATACACCGCTTACTGATGCACTAAAAACGATGAACGAAAATTATGCAATCAATCTTGTTTTATCCGAACAACACCATGATTTGCGCATCACGGCAAGGTTCGAAAATGAATCCTCTGAAGAGTTGATTGAGTCGCTGCAAACAATTTTCAATTTCGAGGTTACAAGAAACGGTCAAACCGTTTATCTCAGATAATTTTTCAACATTTCACCTTCTTTTGTGGATTTTTGTACTTTAGCCACCGCGTTAAACTGTGATGCTAAAAGAACAAAACACTTTATTTCCATTCAGATACAAAACTGTCAGGTTGCGGCCTGTGAGGTTTTTGATGCTTTTTTTTGTGTTTTTGTGTGCGCAATTTCCCCAGAAAAAGCTCGAAGCCCAAACTTTTTCGGATAGCCTGGTTTCTTTTCAGGTGCAAAACAAGGCCTTTGGTGAGGTGCTCGAGAATCTTTACGAAACCTTTGGATTAAAAGTAGCTTTTAACGCTTCCGATCCGGGTTTTAATAAAAAAATTTCATTCAGTGCAGATAAGCTTAGCCCGGATGCCTTGCTAAATAACCTGCTTGAAAGGGAAGGTTATTCCTTCAGGAAAATTGGTGAACAATATAATGTGTTCAAGCTGCAACAAAATGAAAAACGCCCTGAACAAGAAACACAGCCTGAGCCGATTCTTTCCACACTCTATGATACCGTATTCATACAGCAGCCCGTCCTGAGGATTGATACATTGGTTTTGACAGACACCATACGACAATCCGATACCCTGGTAATCCACGATACCGTTAGAATATTTGTAGATAAGCCAGCTGAGAATCGTCGCGCCAGAATTAAAGATGTGCGAAAAGATATTTTTAATCAGGATGCACGCAGGGCAAATGGAACTGGCATAGAACTATTTTATGGAAGAGAATATGTGTGGCCGGATTTCGAGGCTGTTGATGAGGAGTCAACTCCATTGGCAGACTTGTGGAAGGAAGCATTGAATCCTTCATTCAGGTCGCAAAATCTGGGTCTTAGGTGGCATAGGTGCAGCAATAAATGGTTGTTCACGGCCAGTCTTACCTACCTTGATTTTGCGCAGGTTTTCAAGCACAACAGAATCATTCGCACAGGAGGATATTATGACATTGACACTTTGGATAGTTATTATAGTATAGTCGGAAATGATACAAGCTGGTTTCATGTCACGGATTCGGTGTATTTGCCACTCGAAGAGTCGAACTACAGTTATGAAACGACCAACAGAGTTGGCATGCTCAATCTGGGTGTTGATGTTTCCTATCTTGTTGCACAATTGCCTGGCGTGCGGTTTTTTGCCCGGACTGGTGTGGGTTTATCCACTGTGATTTTTAAAAAAGGTCTTGCCTTCGATCAACTTCCTGATTATGAAGTTATAGATTTGAAAGATTTGGAATTTTCGCCTGCTAGTTTCAACTTCCGACTCGCGTTTCTGGCCAAGATGCGTCTGACCGATGAGTTGGATCTTGTGCCGGAAGTGAGCTGGCGGATGCATTTGAATGATTTGTTCTTGGACTATCCAATTCAGACCAAGCCTGCGTCTGTTGGGATTTCATTAGGATTGGTTTATTATTTTTAGCGCCTAAAAGCCCATGATATCAAAGCAAACACGGTATATCATTTTTCTGCTGCTTGCGATCCTTTTCGCGGCAAAGGGTGAATACGTCCTTGGGCAAAGTGTTGAAATTGGAGGCGACCTCACAACAGACCGCAGTTTGTTTGTTGATACTACCTATATTATTACAGAGGATTTACGTGTTTTGGGAGGTGTATTACTCGAGATTGAAGCCGGAACCAATCTGCGGTTTCGTCAGGGCAAAGGCCTTGTGGTGGATGGTGGTTTATTACACGCTAATGGCGAAACAGCTGACGGGATTGATTCAATCAGGTTTATTCCTGACCATACTGATCCAGCTCAAAGCTGGAAATGGAAAGGCATTGAGATACGTAATGTTAACCTGCCAGATCAAATTGTTTTGTCATACGCTATTGTGAGTGATGCTGAGCGTGGTATTGAAATTACAAATAGCTCAGGATTTACTGTTTCGCATTCGTGTATCATCAATAATTTTTGGCGGGGAATCAGTATCATCAATAGCCACAATATCATTTTTGAAAACAATGAAATCTTGGAGAATTATGTGGGTTTGGAAATTTTAGCGAATGGATTGATAGGAAGAAGCTTTAATAATATTGTTCGTGAAAATGTTTTCAGGTCTTCACCTAATAGTACAAATATTTTTATTCGTACTGAAGATAATGGAAGGGCATACGAGAATGTGATTGATGCCAATGTCATATATAATGGCGTTATTGGTATTCAGCTTGATAATAGCGCTCAATCAGCTTCATATGCAAACATTATCACTAATAATGCCATTATTAATAACAGAAATGGTTATGGCTATGGCTTAGATTTGGGAATGGATTCAGTCCTGGTTTTTCAGAATATTTTTTGGCAAAATAATACTGCAATTCATTTTTTTAGGAATTCCTCTGACAATACTATTCAACAGAATAGTTTTTATGAAAATGAAATTGCTTTAGTGGTTCCGATAGCTTCGCGCCGAAACAGAATCAGGAACAACACTTTTTCTGGTCAAACAAATAAAGTTATTCAACAAGGTGAAGCAACCGGAAACGGTTTTTTAAACAATAACTTTATTCATAATAGCACCGATACAATTATACGGAGTCAGACCAGTCAAAACATCAATGCTGCCGGAAATTATTGGGGAACTATTTCAGAAACTGAGATTCAGGAATTAATATTTGATGTTAATGACGATCCTCAACTCGGGGAGGTTTACTACTTGCCTTTTTTGGAAGAGCCGGATACAACAGCGCCTCTGGCTCCACCTTATATGTTAAAGAAACAATGGGTAAACAATCAGGTAAGGCTAAGCTGGCATCCTTCAGAAGAGGCCGATCTGTATGGTTACAGGGCATATTTTAATGATTTTAAAAATTATAGTTTCAGCCAGCATTCGGATATTACTTTCGATACAGTAGTTTATCTGCCCGGGCTTGATATCGGGGATGAGATTGCAGTAACAGCAACAGATGGCAATATAGAAGCTGCAAGCTTTCTTTTTCAGGGACGCGAAAGTCCGTATGCATTTGCCCGGCCTTATCCTTATGCTGGTAGCGATACCGCTATTTGCAAGCAGGAAACTGTATTTGATATCACTCAGGCGCATAATCCTTTTAGCTCCTCGCAGCTGATCTGGAGTTCTGATGGGGATGGCGTTTTTTTAAACCCGAATCAGCTGCAAACCAGCTATTTTCCCAGTGAACTTGATTATGAAAACGGGAGTGTAGTGTTATCGCTGGATGTGTTTACTGCCAGCCAGCACTATACCGAACGATTTCGTTTGCGTTTTAATGACGATCCTTTTGTTTTTGCTGGCTCCGACACCTTGATAGGAATAGATAGCACTGTTAAATTGCAAAGTGCCATTGCTCGTTTCTATGATCAACTGATCTGGAATAGCTTAGGAGATGGCCAATTTGATGATTTCACCCTGCAAAATCCTGTTTACTTCCCTGGTGAGCAAGATTATCAGACAGGTAGCGTTGATTTGGTGATTCAGGCACAATCGAATTGCGGATTGGCAACAGATACGATTACCGTATTTTTTGAGAGCGTTTTTTCGCTTAGCGGTAGCGTCTGGAACGAAAACGAAGCTTACGAAGGAGCTAAGTTGCTGGCCCTGCGTCTGGGTAATGATGGGTTTAGATTGCTTACTGCTGTTCGATCAGATAATGAAGGCAAGTTTTTGTTCCCGGCCTTGTTTGGCGGATCGTATGTGCTTCAGGCTGTTCCTGATACGCTTGACCGTCAGCTGAAGCAGGTATATTATGCCGAAGAAGCCGTTTGGCAGCAGGCGCATCACATTCAGCTTGATGCCCCAGTAGAAGATGTAGATTTATTACTCGAAAAGTTTGATTATCGGCTACCTGATGGCATCAATAAGATTTACGGACAATTCGAATGGCCCGAAGAATACTTCCCGGAAGCGTCCATTTATTGTGATGATTGGTTTCAGCGCAACGCGGATCAGACTTATTGCGATGGCGGACTGTCCAATATAGGTATTCATCTGTATAATCCCGGTCTGGATGATTTACTTGCCACTGCTTTGACTGATCACAAAGGACGATTCTATTTTGAAGATTTGCCTTATGGCAGCTATCGCTTGCATGCAGATTTACCCGGCTATCCAATGCTTACGAGCGAGATCATCAGCTTTGCACCGGAAACGGCTGCTCAAATGGAAGTAAGTTTTACCCTATTTCAGAAACAGATTTTTGCAACAATTAGCGAAGCGGAAGCAGAGGAGTTTCCTTTATCGGCTGGTTTATATCCAAATCCTGCTGCTGATAAGCTTTACATTCAATCGCAGTTTTCGGAAATTTACACCTTTATAATAGCAGATATTTCCGGAAGAATTGTTTACGAGCAAAAAGTATATAATGAGGAAGCAGAACATTTTCTTGTCGATGTTTCGAATCTTAAACAGGGACTCTATATTGTTAGATTGATTGGTGATGGGAAAACCCAATCCTTAAAGTTTGTTAAGAATTAGTTAAATATTCATTTTCCCATGTTTTTTCAGTCTGAGAAGTTTTTCAGAAGCAAAGGATTTTTATTTTTGCCGCCGATTAATCAACCAAAAAAATCATATAATAATTTTAAATAAGCATAGGGGTAAACCCTCTTTTTTTTGTCTTAGTAGTGTATCAGCATAAACTAAAAATATATATTTTCTGATACATAAAAACAATAAAATAAAATCATCAAACTTAAAACATTGATTATCAATAATTATCTGTACACCTTTACTTTTCTAAACAAACGTCAAAGTTTTGACGAAAAGTTTTTTGTACAATAGTTTTTACAGACATCAAAAGCTGAATATGAATTATCCTGATCAGCGTACATATCAAAGAATTTTTTCCAACAAGGATTTATTGTGGACTGTAGCAAACCGCAACAGTCAGTTTCAATCGATAATTCAATCTATTAATCATTTATTATTAACTAAATCAATTTTAACCATGAACAGAAAAACTACTTTTCTGCGATGGCTTGGTTCTTTTATGGTAGGAGCAATCCTGCTATCAGGAGCTGGCCTGAATGCTTATGCGCAGCAAGCGCCGCGCAAAGCTCCGGTTGATCCTTCAGCACTGGTAGAAATACCAGCGGCGAAGCAAGATGCCGGAACTTTTGACCCTGCCAATCGTGAGGCACAAAACATTGACATCACACTTCAAGTTGATTTTTGGCCAAGCGAAGCAAGCTGGAATTTATGGAGTTATGATCTTGGTGCATATTATTATGCAGTAGATCAAACCTTTACAGTTCCTAATGAAATTGTTAATGTAACAGTTGGTCTTGAACCTGGTGATTATTCCATTGATGTATTTGACTCTTTTGGTGATGGAGGAATAGGTGGAGCAGTACAACAAGGTCTAGTAACATTAGTTACTTGGTTTGATGATGATTACTTTAACTTTGGTGAGTTTAACTTTACTGTTTTCGAGCCACAGCCACGTGTTGACGTAACTCCTTTGGTACTTGATTTGGGTGAACGTCCAATCAATTCCTGGACAGAGCCTGCTTATTTCACAGTACAAAATACTGGTGTAGGCCCTGTTACAATCAACAACGCCGAAATTGCTGCTGATGCTTTCTTTGGCGTAGTAGCTCCTTCCTTCCCTATTGATTTAGAAGAAGGTGAAACCGTTGAAATCGGTATTACTGCCACAGGCGATGCTACTCCAGGTATGCTCCAAGGCAACTTTGTAGTACAATGGGGTGCTGGCCGCGAGGTAACAGTTACCGAATTTATGGCAGATGCTTACACACCGGTTGAAGGCGATGTTTATGAAGATCCTTTTATGGTGGCTGGTTTCCCGGTTAACCTTGCTGGTGTTTCTACAGCAAGCTTTGTAGATAACTACAACCTAACAGGTTCTGTTGCTGATGGTTTTGATGCTGTTTACATGTTCAGTTTAGCTACCGATCAGCTGGTTTCTGTAAATTTGACTGCTGCTGACGCTAAAATGGCCGTTTATGAAGCTAACTTTGCTATCAACGATGGTCCACGTGCTGGTAACGAAATCTATGCAGCAGAAGATGTAGCTGCTGATTTAGAAATGTTTGCCGGTGATTATTTCCTTGTTGTGAGCACCTCTGGCGCTACTTATGATTTGGATATAACTGCCACCGCCATGCCTGCCCCTGATGCTGCTACTTATGTAGCTCCTGGAGATGGTGATGTGGATATCACCAACGGAATGGATCTGGAATGGACTTTTGGTGCCAACACATTGGAATACCAAGTAATCCTTGGAACTACTTATCCTCCTGCAGCTGTTGTTGTTGATTGGACTGATGATCTGGCTACCTCTTACACTTTGGCTAACCTTGAACCTAACCTTCAGTATTTCTGGCAGGTTAATGTTCGTAACAACAGCTTTACAACTACTGGTGATATCTGGGGTTTCACTACTACTTTGACTCCTCCTATGAACCTTACCGGTAATGCTGAAGTTTACGAAGGTCAAGATGTTGTTTTAACCTGGGATAGTCCTGTTGATCGTGCCTTCCTCGGATATAATGTGTATCGTGATGGTGCTATGATTAATACTTCCATGGTAACCGGAGAAACCTATACCGACGCAGCTCCTGCTTATAATATGGCTTCTGGTTATGCATATACTGTTACCGCTATCTTTGACGAAGGCGAATCAGATCATTCTGCTCCTTTCACAGCCCAAGTAACAGGTGAAGGTACACTGAATGGTAATGTATCAAGCCTCGTTCCTGTTGCACCTGTTAGTGGTGCTACTGTTTCTATGATTGGTGTGGATGAGTTTGGCGAAGATCAAACTTACAGCACTACAACAGACCCCAGTGGAAATTATACTGCTGATGTTTTTGCAGGAACTTATGATATTCGTGTATCAGCTGACGGCTTTATTAACGCTGAAGTTACTGGTGTTGCTGTTGCTTATGGTGCTACTGTAACTACTGACTTTACTTTGTTTGAAACTGCTTATCCTGTTGCTGTTGTTACAGCCAGCGAGTTTGGCGAAAACATTTTGATTGAGTGGAGCTTTGATGCTGTAAACTTCGTTCCTCAGGTTTATCCTTTTGAAACTGAAGGTATGAGTGAGCAGGAAATTCAAAAATCATGGAATGGTTTCCTTGCTGAGAATAATTTCGATGCCACCGCACAAGGTAGTGATCGCGCACTGGTAGAATTCCAGGTTTGGCGTGAAAAAGCTTACCTGCCAGGTGCTTTCGATATGATCGGAACTACTTCACAATTCCAGTTTGTTGACTTCGACTGGGGTCTTCAGGATTGGGGTGTTTATAAATGGTATGTTGTTGCCGTTTATGACCTGAACGAATCAACTCTTGTTGCTTCTAACCCAATCGACAATGACATGAACACAATGGTTGATGTTACTGTTGCCCTCAATTCAGCTGAAAGCCCAGCCGGTACTTTTGTTGAATTTACCAATGTTGACGAATCTCCAGAATTGGTTTATTCAACCCTGCTTCCTGCAAGTGGCGAATATGCTTGGAGTGAATTCCGCAGAGGTACTTATGACATTCTTGTTAGCCTTCCCGGATATGGTGAAGTAACTGAGACCGGTGTTGATATCTTTGGTGAAACCTCATTTGAATGGTTGCTCGAAGAAATCCTTGCTACTCCTGAAGATCTATATGTAACGCCAACAGGTTTAGCTACCTGGACAGGTGGAAGCGGCGAAGTGCCTTTTGCTCCTGTTTTTGTTGATTTCAATGCTGGAATCCCTGCAGACTGGACTGTTGAAGCCGGACCAAATG
>CAZQFH010000095.1:0-7736 GCA_964592595.1 uncultured Lentimicrobiaceae bacterium
TAATAAATTGGTTAACTAATTTTAAATGAGCATACTATGCGGTTCAATAATTAATAAACAAAGCCGCAGTAATAAATATTCCTGCAACAATCGTTAGCATTAGAAAGAGGGGCCAAATAAACCTGAACCATTTCTCGAACGGAACACCGGCGATAGCAAGTGATGCCATTAACACGCCGTTTGTTGGTACCACCAGGTTGGAGAATCCATCGCCAGAAATAAATATCAGCACAGCTGTTTGTCTGGAAATACCCAGCAGATCAGACAAAGGAACCATCAAAGGCATCGACACCATGGCCTGTCCGGAGGCAGAAGGAATGAAGAAATTCAGCATGGTCTGAAAAGCGTACATGCCCTGCGCCGAGAGGATGGGATGTTTACCTTCGAGCATGGCAGCTGCCTGATACAGTATGGTGTCGATGATCATTCCTTCTTCCAGAACCACCTGTATGCCACGTGCGAAACCAACAATCAAAGCTGGTACCAGCATCATTTCCAAGCCTTTTATAAAGCTCTTCATGGCTTCATCGCCCGACATGCCGCTGATCAGGATGGTGCAAACACCTACAGCAAAAAAACCTCCTGTCATCTCAATAAGCCCCCAACCCATGGTTTGTACGGCAAAAAGGATCAGTGCAAAAAGCACAATAGCTGAGAGCGCGATGCCGATATGCTTCCTGGTGGGTTTGTCATTTTCGTCAAGACTGGTATCGCCTTCTATTACAAAAGGGTCGTCGGGCATCACCGAACGCGATCTGTCTTTTTTTACTTTTTTACCATAAATCACCAAGAATGAAAATCCCAGAAAAGCGCAAACTAAAAAAAAGATGATGCGTAAGCCTATGCCACTTCCAATCGGCAATTCAGCAATTCTTTGCGCGATTTGAACGGTAAACGGATTGGTAATCGCGGTTGACCAGCCCACACCGGTCGCAATTGTCAGCACACCAAGCCCAAATAGGCGGTCATACCCCAGTCGTTTGGAGATCATCAGGAAAATGGGGATCAATGGAATGAATTCCGCTCCCATTCCCATGAATGTTCCGGCAGAAGCAATGAAAACAAACAGGATAAAACTCAGCAGCATGGGAGAATCGCCAAATTTGTGCAACATCATATTGATAAACACATTGATGGTGCCTGTGTGTTGGATCAGTGCCAGCACCGCCCCAATAATAAAAACGAAAAAAATCAGCGCAGCGGCTGAGTTAAGTCCTTTCGGGATTGAAGAAAACAGGCCTAAAAGGCTTACCGGAGTTGATTTCCCCGAAACCTCATCTCCGAGGATCACACCTTTTAACGAAAAGTGTTTTGGGATTTCTTCATAGCTACCTGGCACCACCAGGATTTGCTCCACATGATCCATCACGCGGGTGGTTCGTTCAAACTTCCCGCTGGGGATGATATAGGTAAGCGCACTGCTAAACAGTATGATGGCTGAAAGAAAAATAAAAACATGCGGGATTTTAAAGTTTTTCATTTTTTAATCTCTAAATGATTTTAGAATCATTAGTTTTTCTACCCTAATTTGATTGTTAACCATTTATCCATTTTTCAAAACTCTTATTGGGTTCGCCTTCAGCGTAGCTCCAATCGGGTTTTAGCCGCAAGCCGCCCTCTTTTCTCCAGATAAAATCCATGGCTTCGTTCCTGTCTTTTGGGTTGTTAATTTTTAACAGCAGCAGATTACTTTCATCCAGTTCAATTATTCCGATTACTGAGCTAATGTTTTGGGCAAGCAGGGCATTGGATAATACCTCCGCCTGATGCAGATTATAAGTGGCCCAAACAATACCATATTTGCCTGAAAGAAGCGTATCTTCATCTAAAGAAATATCAAGTTCCAGGGGAGTTCCCGGTGGCAGGTCAGGGCTGTTTTTATTGCTGAGCCACTTCCATGAAATAGCAATATTCGGATGGAGCACAATTGTTCCATCCGAATTGAATATCCCTGTTTTTTTGATAAGTTTCAAAATATAGAGTTTTTGGGGGCTATAGGCCATGCTTCAAATCAGACACTATTAGTTTCCTATTTAGCCGGTGGATTATGACTCAAGTCTTCATCGCGCATATAGAGATAAGCCCAGGATTCTTCGACGACATCGCGCATCTCGGCCTGCATCTGATCTCTTTTTTCCTTTCCATGCGCGTTCTCATAAATGGTCCACACATTATCGCGATCTACATCCAGTTGAGCAAAATTTTTGAACGGAGTGGCTACAAATATATCTTCTGTGTCCTTGCTGCCACCTATTACGCTATACCAGAATCCACGTGGCGATCCTTCAACTTTGGTAACGGCATCATTTATTTCCTTAACGCCTTCCATGAATTTTTTCCAGTCGTTTACCTGCCATGATGATACCCATAAAACCGGATCGGGATTGGGATAGGCTTTGCTGTAATCGGGCATAAACCTGGCAAAATTGCTTTCGGCTGATTCTACGTGCGGGTTGATCAGATCGCGGGCAAGCATGCGGCAATTTTTTCCGGACTCATCTGTTTCATCCATTTCGGCCCAATTGCTCATGCTTGAACTCAGGATATAAACATTTCCTTTTCCCTGAATTCTTTTCCAGATATTCCAGGTCCACTCGCCACCATTTTCGAGGTAACAGGCTTTCCAGGCTTTTATACCTTCTTTGAACTGATTGTCCTGGCCAGGCTTAATGGTGAATGTTGTCATCGAAAGGATAAAGCCTTTTTCGCTTTCCTGTGCGTGAATTTTATTGCTTAACAAGGTTGAAAAAGCAACGATTAATGCTACAAACAAGAAATTTGTACGCTTTACGGTAAGAGTTTTCATAAAAAAAGGATTTTTAAAAATGCCTACTCTTTGAAAAAGGATTTTCGGCAGCCTCCTATTATTCGTAAAGAACTGCGTCAAAAGTAGCCCGACAAGAAGGCTGACGGATAGGATTTTTATTACAATGTGTTGGACTTTTCTGCCTGAGGTGCTGAAAAACAGGGCAATACTCAACTGATCCAACAGTTGGAGTAACCATCAGCGTTGAGGTTTGAGAGGAAATGGGGTAGAAAAGTGGTGGTTAATTAGATTCAGCGTATTCGGATGGGCTACACCCAAATTGTTTTTTGAAGGCACGCGAAAAATAGGCATTATCCTTAAAGCCCACCTGGTAACTGATTTCGGAAACCGAACCGGCCTTTTGCTTCAATAAATCTGCAGCTCTTTGTAGCCGGAATGAGCGAATCATCTGTCCCGGAGGCTGATCAATCAAGGCATTGAGCTTGCGGTTGAGCTGGGTAACACTCATATTCACATGTTCTGCGAGCAGCTCAACAGAGAATTGCTCATCGCCAAAATTTGATGCTATTGTTTGTATTACTTTTTCCAGAAATACCTGATCAGCCGAAACCACACTCACCTCAGAAGGTTTGATATTCAATGATTTACTGAACCGCTTTTTGAGTTGCATGCGCTGATGGAGGAGGTTTTTTACGGTTGCCTTCAGTTCTTTTGCACTGAAAGGTTTGGTCAGGTAGGCGTCGACACCAGCGTCAAGGCCCTCGATTTTATCCTCAAGGCCACCCCTTGCCGTAAGCATGATGATAGGAATATGGCTTGTTTTTTCATTCAGCCTGATGGCATTGCAAAACTGGTATCCATCCATTTTTGGCATCATGACATCCGTAATAATCAAATCCGGCATCCTTTCCTGCGCCAAACTTAATCCCTGTTCGCCTTCGATGGCTTCAAAAGCATGGTATACGCCTTCAATTTGCTCGCGAATATAGGTGCGCACATCTTTGTTGTCTTCAACAATAAGAACGATTTTTTTAGCGCCTTCTAATTGCTGGGTTGTCTCAATAGTTTTGTCTAACGAATTTTTGGCGTGCAACCCGTCATCCAAACCTTCGGAATTGATTTCCTGCGATCTTGTCTCCGAAACCGGACTTGTATTCTGCCCGGCATAAGTGTAGGGGAGCGTAACGATAAATTCAGTCCCCGCGTTGAGCTTGCTGTTCACCCTGATGGTTCCCTTGTGCAACAGAACCAGCTCTTTGGCAAGTGCCAGTCCGATTCCTGTGCCTTCGTGTTCACGGGTGTTTGAATCATCTACCTGATAAAAACGATCGAATATATTTTCAAGTTTGTCCTCCGGAATGCCACAGCCTGTATCTTGCACTTTTATTTCGATTAAATGCGCGTTTGCAATGCCAATACCAATTTTAATAGCGCCGTTTTCGGGGGTAAATTTGAAGGCATTGGATAGCAGGTTATAAAATACCTTTTCCATTTTATCGGCATCAAAAAGTAGGGTGAAATTATCTGCTGCCGATTCGAAGCTAAGCCGGATTTTCTTTTGTGCTGCCATTGATTCGAACGAAAAGAAAAGGTTTTTGAGGAAAGACACCATATTGTTTTTTTCGGCATAAAGCTCCATGCCTCCTGCTTCGAGTTTCGACAAATCGAGCAGCTCATTAATCAGTTTGAGTAAGCGGCGGGCATTGCGGTTGGCAACCTGAAGTTTCTTCTTTTCTTTGCTATCGATGGCCGATGACATCACGCTTTCTATTTGTCCGAGAATTAAGGTGAGCGGCGTGCGGAATTCATGGGAAATATTGGCATAAAACTGCGACTTCATCTGATCAAGGTTCCTAAGCGAGTCGGTGGTAACCTTTTCGAGCTTTAACTGATTACGCAGGCGAATTCTGTTCAACTCGTAACGCCTGATGCCTGAAATTATCAGCAGAAAAGCCAATACATAGAGCAGAAAAGCCCACCAGGTGAGCCACCAGGGCGGAAGAACCCGGAAACGATAGGAAATGGGTTCGCTCCAGATGCCGTCCGGGCTTTTGGCCTTTACCTTAAAAGTATAATTACCCTGGGGAAGATTCCGGTAATCAATGGTTGATTTTTCAGTCGCTGCACCCCACTGCTCATCGTAGCCTTCAAGGAAATACTGATAGCGGACTAAAAACGGTCTGCTTGTTTCAATGGCAACAAAATCGAAACTGATGGTATTGAACGAAAAGGGCAACACCAGATTCTCCGGGATTGTGCTGAAGGGTTTTAGTTCATCGAAACGAATAGTACTGAACTTGAAACTCATGGTGTCGCGCTCAGAATTACTTAAGGTTCTGCCAAATACAAGCAGTTCATCAAGCACATAAGCAGGCACATTTGCTGAAGATGCTAAAGAAGTTTCTGTAGTGGATCTTGCACTTTTAAGGCTTTGCCAACTGATTTTTTCGTTGTTGATTCTTATTTCCTGAATCTCCGGAATTATAGCGCTGCTTGATTTTCGGACTTCTTTATAATCAAAGCGCACCAGTTTGTCGCCCGTTCCCAGCCACACAAAACCATAGCTATCAATGTGCATACTGTAGTTGTTGCTGATATCTTTAATAGGATAGCCGGTTTTTTGGTTATAGTATTCAATTCCTGCGCTTGCAATTTTTTTCCCTTCCGCTGCCAGGCCTCCTTTGAGCACCGTAAGCCCTTTGCTGGTTCCAATCAGGATATTGCCAGCTTCATCTTCCAAAATCCCATAAACCACATCATTGGCAAGCCCATTGGTAGTATTGAAGTTTTCGAAAAGATCACGATCTGCTTCCGTAAAATTTGTATTCTTCAGCGCTTCAAGCTTGTTTTTTCTGATGATTGAAACGCCACCACCCCAGCTTCCGATAAGCAGATTGCCATACCTGTCCTGCGTTACGATAGATAATTTGTTGTCGGGAAGCCCCTGTGCATTCGTGAAATTGATAAATCTTTTGCCGTCATAACGACTCAATCCGCCCCTTGTGGCGAGCCAAACCGTTCCCGTTTCGTCTTCATGCATGTCCCACACGGTATTGTGCACCAAGCCCTGCGCTGTGGTATATTGAACGAGTGTTTGACCGTCAAATCTGTTGAGGCCTTTTTCATAGGTTCCCAGCCAGATATTTCCCCGGCTGTCTTCCATCAAACTCACCACATTATTGCTAACCATGCCCTGTTCGGTTTTGTAAGTGGTGATCGATTTTCCGTTGTAGTGGTTTAGTCCGTTGCCCGAGCCATACCAAAGGTGACCATTTTTATCAAAGAGCATAGTCAGGATGTTATGGCTGGTTAATCCCTGTGCCGTTGAAAATTGAATAAATGAATCGTTGTTGGGCTTGAGCGTGTCGCGCTCCAGTTTGATGATGCCGCCATCCTGAACGCCAAACCACATATTCCCCGCAGGGTCTTCGGCCATTGAGAAAACAGCTTTTCTTAAAAGTCCCTGTTGCTGTTTGTATTCCATAGTACTGAGACCATCAAGGCGGCTCAACCCACCGCCGCTTGTGCCAAACCAAATGCTTCCTGAGGCATCTTCGGTGATGCAGATGATGCTGTTGTTGGCTAATCCCTGATTGGAGGTAAAATTGAGAAAAGCATCAGTATCCTTTCTTAAGGAGGAAACGCCCGCCTTGGAGCCAAACCAAAGGGTTCCCTCGCTGTCTTCAACAATCGAAGTGATTTTATCGCTAACAAGTCCGTCAGCCATAGTAAAGTTGACAGTGGCAACATTTTCGGTATCGGCTTTTTCAGGGTCGAACCTGAACACGCCCTCATCAGTACCAAACCAAATCATTCCATCACCATCCTCTGCCATGCAGTTGATGAAGAGGCCTTGCAAACCGCATTGTTTTGAATAATCAGTGAAAGTGATTTTTCCTGCAGGTTCAGCCCAGGGGTCATATTTCATTATACCGCGGTCAGCAATAACCCAGATGCCGCCTTTTTGGTCTTCGATAATCGCACGGGCATAATTTCCTATAAATCCGTGTTCTTCATAGATAGGAATGAATTTTTCCGGGCTTGTGCTTTCATCTAATGACACAAACCTGCACAATCCCTTTGCAGTTGCAGCCCATACTTTTCCCTGCCTGTCTTCGAGCGATTGAAGCACATCATTATCAGGAAGTCCATCTGCCGTTGTGAAGTTTTTAAACGAGACGCCATCATATTTGCTCAGTCCGCCAAAAGTGCTGAACCAAATATTTCCGTGGCTGTCTTCAGTAATGGAATTTATAAGATTATGCGGTAAGCCATGAGCAGAACTAAAATTTGTAAATGTTTTTCCATCGAACTTGCTCACGCCATTGCCGAAAGTGCCAAACCACAGCTTACCAGCATGGTCTTTAAATCCGCACAGGATGCTGCTTAGTGCCAATCCCTGATCCGTATTAAAGTTTTCCATAGAGATATAAAAGTCTGCCCGCTGCTTTTGCGGTACAGGTTTTCGGGATAAATCAACTTGCTCAGGTTTCGGGAAGTTGCTCAGGAGGCCGACAACCGAATTATCATGATAAGCGGCAACCGGTGCATAAATCGAATCGGTGGAAGTAGAAGTACTCAGCGGCAAAGGCTCAGCCAGCTGGTTGCAGGCTGCAAGGGAAATAAGCAGCATCAAGGGCAGTATAGATAAACAGCTTGGTTGAGTTTTACGCATTACATCACAGGGATTTACTATCTCAAAAGTAAACTATTATTTAGAGTATGGATATTTGAGAACCATTTTGGTTGTGTGTTTGGTTCTGAAATACTGGTTGATACACTGGCGCTGTAGGTTGCTTGTTTCATGCATTTCCAGTGAGCATGAAGATCCAGTATTTGAATTTTAGTGATTATCGGGATTCACAGCTGATGCGTTAACTTTTATATCATGCGTTGAATGTATTGGTATCATTAACTTCTATGGAAATTTTTGTTTTTTGGATTTGAAATCAAATATATTGGGCTTGCT
>CAZQFH010000096.1:0-7629 GCA_964592595.1 uncultured Lentimicrobiaceae bacterium
CGCTGTTGGCGTTGGCTCGTTTCAACTTAATGAATACGTTTTTAGTTTTCAAAGATAACTATGACAACCGGCGCTCGGCGTAGTCTGTGACTACGTCGATCGAATCCATCGCTATTGGCCTTGGCTCGTTTCAACTTAATAAGTAAGTTTTTAGTTTTCAAAGACAACTATGACTACTCATAAACCTATAAACCTGCTGTTGGCGTTGGCTTTGGCCTTGGCTCGTTTCAACTTAATAAATACGTTTTTAGTTTTCAAAGACAACTATGACAACCCATAATCTCGTGAACGGCGCTCGGCGTAGTCTGTGACTACGTCGATCGAATCCATCGCTGTTGGCTTTGGCTCGTTTCAACTTAATGAATACGTTTTTAGTTTTAAGCAAGACACAACTAATGATTATCTCGTTTCCAATGGAAATCGAGAATCAACGTAACCTCGTAAACCCTTAAACCCATCAACAAAGAACAAATCAACAGTTCTTAAACCCATAAACCGTTCGCTTCCGCACAAAACCGTTCGCTTTTAACACAAAAAACAACAAGCCATATTTTTAAGAATAATATCGTATTTATCTGTATTATAGTTTTTTATAAACTTCGGCACGACATTCGTTATGGTGATATCAGAAACAGTAAATAACGAACATAAAAAATAAAACGCCATGAAAACTTTAAACATCATTATCACCTTAAGCCTGATCTTAATCACAAGCATGAATAGCTTCGCAACAAGTATCAATTTGCAAAATGAACAATACATCGACGATATTCCTTTCAACACCAAAGCTATCTTCGATAGTATCCAAAATGATCAGAACCTTGATTCAATTATTGCTTTGCAAGATGAGGCCTACATTGCCGATATCCCTTTCGACACCGAAGAAGTGGTTGCGCAATACCGCTGCGATTCTGCCATGAAAGTTAAATTTGAACTTCCTGAAGAAGAAGCCATCAACGACATCCCCTTCAACACACTGTATATCATGAGCAACGTGCTTTTTCGCAACTACGACCGCATGCCACTTGTGTTTGTAAGCATCAAAAGATAGAACAAAATAATTTTTTCTCTAAAAGGCAGGATTCCTTGGCGTTTCCTGCCTTTTTTGTTTATTGCTAATCTGCAACGCATCAACACCAGCTTATTTCAGACCACTTGCCAGCGGTTCAATACTCACAATACTTTGATCTAAATCCTTACATTTGCCTCTTGGAATAAAAGCGTAAATGAAACCACAAACAAACAAATGAAAACTTTCGGACAATTACTGATTATCCTGCTTTTTAGCGTTACGCTGCGTGGACAGGTGCAATTTGAAGATCCTGTAAATATTTCAGATGAATATGGCCCTTCACGCGATCACGCTATGACTAATCAAGGTGAAAATTATTACATCGTTTGGGATCAATGGGGCGATTTGATGTTCCGTAAAAGTACTAACGCAGGCGTAAGCTGGGGAGGAAAACTTACCTTGTATTCCGGTTTGGACTATGGAGCTAATTACCCGGTGATTGCTGCCGGAAATGGTAATGTCTTTATATTTTATTACCGAAATACAACCAACAACAGCGAAATCTTCATGCTCAAATCCACCAATGACGGACAGAGCTTTGGCGGCGAAATACAAATTACCAATGCCATTCGTGGCGCACAGATACCACAAATTGCCCTAGCGGGCGACACCTTGGTTTTGGCCTATGAAGATCGCGATATCAACTATGACTCACAGGTATTTGTGATGACCTCTACCGATGCCGGACAAAATTGGTCGGCACCTGTTAATGTGTCCAATACCACTTCGGGCGCTCGCTGGTGTAACGTCGCAATTCAAGGTGATATGATTTTTACCCTCTGGAACGACCAAACAGGCCCCGATTACGACGACCTCGATCTGTTTTTTAGCAAGTCAACCGACTTCGGCCAAAACTGGAGTAGTGCACAAAACCTCAGCAATAACCAGGCTTACAATGCTCGTTTGCAAACCAAAGTGATCGACAACAGCATCTACACCCTTTCCTCTTCGAAAATTGACGAGCTGCAAACAGATATCATCCTCTTCCGCTCCGATGATCTGGGCGATACCTGGCAAACACCATTCAACCTTTCCAACAACAGCGGTCCTTCGGAACGGCCATTTCTGTGGGTTACAGGCGATAGTCCGGCTCAACGCCGCATTTACACTGTGTGGAGCGATGGCAGCTACAGCGGAAACGATAAAGCTTACCTGAAATATTCTGTCGATAACGGACAAAACTGGTCGGATATGCTTCCCTTCTCACAAAATACAGAGGATGCTTCCTGGCCTCAAGTGATGGGATATCATGATCTGGGAACTGATAAACTCTTTATGAGCTATTTCAGACCGCTCGATGGCACTTTCATTTATGAGATTTATGGCGTACGGGCCTTTAACCTGCTCGAAGAAAATATCATGCTGAGCGGACAAATCACTGATCTTCAAGAAAACGGCTTGTCAAATGCAACTTTAGTGCTGAATGGCATCGAATATATTACTGATGAAAATGGCAGTTTTAGCATGGAACTCATGCCTGGTACCTATAACTTACAGGCTCATGCACAGGACTTTATCAGTTATTACGAAAACGGCCTGGAACTTACATCCGACACCGATATCACTATCCCGCTCGAAGCACTGCTTTTTCCTCCCCTCAACCTCAGTGGCCAGGAATCAGGAGCAACAGTGGAACTCAGCTGGGATGCTCCGGCCAGCCAGGGCGAATGGATTCATTGGGACAACGGCACAAATACCGATGCCGTTGGAGGTGAAAATATCTCCGCCTTTGATGCTGCTATCCGCTTCACCCCAGCTGATCTGCAAGCCTATGACGGACAGTTCGTTTCGCGTGTAGCTGCCTTTTTTGCCGCCGTTGATGCCGAATTTAGCATCAGGGTGTGGCAAGGAGGAAGCCAGACCTTTGCCGGTAACCTGCTGATCGATCAGCCGGTAACAAATCCCATCGCTGGCGAATGGAACGAAATTGAGCTGGAAAATCCCGTTCAGATAGATGCCGGACAAGAGCTTTGGATTGGTTATCGCGTAAACAATACCGGAGGCGGCTATCCAGCCGGAACAGATAACGGCCCGGCCATTCCTTTCAAAGGCGATATGTTGCTTTATGGCGCTGATTGGGTGAGCATGTCTGATAACTTTGGTTGGGATATCAATTGGAATATTCATGCTATGGTTGTTACAAACGGAGGCGAAGGCAAAGCACTTCAAAAACTTACTGAATCAGTGCCATCTAATTATGGTGATCCGCAAAAAATCAAAACAAACTTCCCGGCTAAGGCTTCCCGATTCAATTTCGATGGCTTCAAAATTTATCGCAACGAAAGCCTGATTGGTGAAACAAACAGTGATGAACTAAGTTTTACGGACGAAAACCCGGAATTGATCAACACCTATTATGCTAAAGCCTTCCGCGACAGCTATGAGTCGGCTGCTTCCAATCAGGTCGAAATTGTGATTACAAAGCTTGACGAGCTAAAAACCAAATGGCCTCTGCTGATTAGCCCCAACCCTGCTAAGGAGTATTTTAGTTTGCAATTCACGCTCAATCAACCGGACCTACTTGAGTTGCATATCAGCGATCAAAATGGGAAACTGCTTAGCAGAAAAAATTATCCGCTGCAAGCCGGAAATCATTCCATCAGGCTCAACAGAAGTCAGTTGGGCATCACCGAAAAATCAAACTTGCTGATGATTCGTCTCGATGGAATGCATCATCAGTTCAGCAATAAATTACTGCTCAACTAAAGCACAAATTACCTCATGGAAAAGCTCTCGGTTTCCATCATCACGCTCAACGAGGAAAAAAACATCCGCCGTTGCCTGGAATCTGTCGCCGAAATAGCCGATGAAATTGTGGTGGTGGATTCCTTTTCGAACGACCAAACCGAAGCCATCTGCCGGGAGTTTGATGCACGTTTCAGCACACATGCTTTTGGAGGCTATATCGAGCAAAAAAATGTGGCGCTTGATCACTGCGCTCACACCATGGTGCTCTCGCTTGATGCTGATGAGGCCCTTTCGGATGAACTGAAAACAGCAATCACAACTGAAAAGGAAAAAGGCTTTCCTGCAAAGGCTTACACCATGAATCGGCTCACTAATTATTGCGGACAATGGATTCGCCATTGTGGCTGGTATCCCGATCGCAAGCTGCGCCTTTTTGATAAACGCCTGGGCAAGTGGGGAGGACAAAATCCGCACGACAAATTTGAGTTTCATCAGCAACTACCAGCCAAACAGCTTTCGGGCAATATCCTGCATTACTCCTATTACAGCACCGACGAACATTACCGCCAGGCGCGTCATTTTGCTGATATCGCTGCAGATGCCTTAAAACAAAAAAACAAAAGCTCTTCCCTGCCTCATGCAGCCCTAAAAACTGCGGCAAAATTCATCCGGAATTATTTCATCAAAATGGGTTTTTTGGATGGTTACAATGGTTTTATAATCTGTAAAATCAGTGCTATCGAAACCTGGTGGAAATACCGCAGACTTAACCAGCTGAACAGGCAACCATGAAAAAGCTCATCAAATTTTCAGGAAGTTTCAAAGGCTTGGTTGCCGTTTATTTACTGGTGTTTTTAATAGTGACCCTGCACCGCCTGCTGATCAGCGAAACTTCCTTTAATAACTACGATATTTTTCGCTATAGTTTTATTCACCTGCTTCAGGGCAAAAACCTTTACCTGGCCTATCCTGATCAATATTTTGATCTGTATAAATACAGCCCTGCCTTTGCCTTATTGATGGCTCCTTTTTGGTGGCTGCCCCGTATTCCGGGTGTGTTTTTGTGGAATCTGCTCAATGCCTTGCTGCCCCTGTCAGCGATAAAAATGCTGCCCCTAAAGGAAAAACATCAAACTGCTTTCGGTTATTTTATACTGATCGAAATGATCACTTCGGTACAAAATGCGCAGAGCAACGGACTGATGCTGGGCCTGATGATGATTGGTTTCGCTTCGCTCGAAAATAAAAAACAGCTCACTGCTTCAATCGCAATAGCTTTAGGTTTTATCATCAAATTGTTTTCAGCTGTGATAATCCTAATGGCACCAAGCTACGAAGGCTCTCGCAAACTACTTTTAGCAGCGGCTTTTTTTGCCTTGCTTTTCGTTTTTATTCCTATCATCCTTACTGGCCCGGAACAATTATGGCTGCACTACCGCAATTGGTTCGAACTGCTCGTCCAGGATAAACCGCACGAACTGAATTATTCTTTTCGATCACTCATTAACACTGTTTTTGGAACTCAACTGCCCAATGGCTTGTTTTTACTTATAGGTTTTATTACGATGATCCTGCCTTTATTTCGGCTAAAAGCCTACAAAAATTATTACTGGCGTCTGGCATATTTCGCCATGCTGCTCAACTGGGTAGTAATTTTCAATCATAAAGCCGAATCGCCGTCTTACGTCATTGCGATGGCCGGCGCCTACTTATGGTTCGTCAGTCATAATCAAAATATATTCAGGATTAGTTTATTAGCTTTTGTGTTTCTACTTACAGGTCTCTCTGCAACCGATTTGTTTCCGGGGATATTACGCGAAACCTGGATAAAACCATACGCCCTCAAAGCTTTACCTTGTGTGGTTTTATATTTTGTTACGATCTTTGAGCTTTTAAGCAAAAATTACTCCGACCTTCAAATCAAAACAGAAGCATATGAGCAACCTTAATAATTCATGGCTCGTGATCGTAAATCCCACTGCTGGTATTGGTCTGGCAGGAAAGGACTGGCCAAAAATAGAACAGCTGCTCATCAGCGAAGGCTTCGATTTTGAAGCGCACCTTACCACACATCCTTTTCATGCAATCAGTCTTGCAAAAGATTTAGTACAACAGCATGGCTTTCAAAAAATTATAGCCGTGGGCGGCGACGGAACCCTCAACGAAGTGGTTAACGGCATTTTTCAACAGGATCGTTTCCCTACCACTGATATCATGCTCGGAATGATTACGATAGGCACTGGCAACGACTGGGGCAGGATGTACGATTTTCCGAGAAAATATAAAAAAGCAATCCACATCCTCAAAAACGAACGCACTTTTTTGCAGGATGTGGGCAAAGTGAAATACCGCTACGACAGCGCAGACAAAAGCCGCTACTTTATCAATATGGCCGGCATGGGCTACGATGCCCTGGTTGCAAAAAAAACCAACCTGATGAAAGCCCGCGGAAAAGGCGGAACACTGGCTTACCTCTACAACCTGGTGACTGGTTTGTTTCAATACGAAAACACCCACCTGCATATCAAAGTGGACGATAAAGAAGTGCTCAACGATAAGGTTTTCAGCCTGAGTATCGGCATCTGCAAATACAATGGTGGCGGCATGATGCAGCTGCCCAATGCCATTCCCGATGATGGGCTTTTTGACATGACCGTAATACGAAAAACATCCAAGTTTAGGGTAGTAAAAAACATCAAAAACCTGTATGACGGGAGCTTTATCAACCTGCCAGAAGTCTCAGTATTCACCGGAAAGCTGATTACCATCACCTCCTTGCCCCCGCATTCCATATTTTTGGAAACAGACGGCGAATCACTCGGTAATTCACCCCTCGACTTCGAAATTGTGCCCAAAGCAGTGAAGTTGATCATCCGTAAAAAAGCCTTAAAAAATTTAATTTAAACACAATAATCCATGAAAAAAGTAATCAGTACAACAAATGCTCCGGGTGCAATTGGCCCTTACAGTCAGGCCATCGAAGCCAATGGCATGGTTTTTATCTCCGGCCAAATTCCTATCGATCCAGCTATCGGAAAAGTAATTGAAGGCGACATCACCGCACAAACCGAACAGGTGATGAAAAACCTCGAAGCCATTCTTAGTGCTGCCGGCTGCGACTTCAGCCACGTAGTAAAGTCCACCTGCCTGCTCAGCGATATGGCCAATTTTGCCGCCATGAACGCTGTTTACGGCAGCCGCTTCCAGGAAAACCCTCCTGCAAGAGCAGCTTTTGCCGTAAAAACTTTACCACTCAACGTACTTGTTGAAATAGAAATGATTGCCATTAAACCTTAAGGCTATTAGCTTTTAGCCTTTGGCTATAAGCTTTTAGCTATTTGCTTGTATCAGCAATCAAAAAAAATCTTCTGCAAATAAACAGCGCCCTGAAAATACTTTATGCTACTTGGCTCTTTTTACTTTTTACTTGGCTCTTTTTTCCCTTCGGCAGGCTCAGGGCATCGCTTTTTACTTGGCTCTTTTAACTTTTTACTTGGCTCTTTTTACTTTTTACTTAGCTCTTTTAACTTTTTACTTGGCTCTTTTAACTTCAACCCCTCAGCACCCCAAACCCCTGGAAGGGGCTTCCCAACGCACATGACTATAAAATCCAATAAACGAAAAAAAAATGTGATCCTGAATCCCCTCCGAGAAAGCTATCTTTAAAGATTTTCCGCAGATTACGAGGATTAGTGTAGATCAGTATTGCTCATTACCAGTTGTTTATTAATCTGCGAATATCGGCGTAATCTGCGGGATACTTATCATTGTGGACTCAATCTTCAAATCCTCGAATCCTCAAACTGTCAAATCTTTCGACTTTCAGACCTTCGACTTTCCGACATTCGACTTTCCGACCTTCGACTTTC
>CAZQFH010000097.1:0-7598 GCA_964592595.1 uncultured Lentimicrobiaceae bacterium
ATTTCCTCCGGTGATAGATGAAACAATGAAAGAAAGATTCCGCAAACGATATCCAGCCCCAATAATTATTTCATCGCCAACAACCTCCGTCAATTGATTGTTGATAAAGCTAAGCGTAAGGTTGCGCTGCTTCTTGTATTCCACTCTTGCCGTAAGGCTGTTGTGCAAGCCCAAATCAACGCCAATTAATGGAGCAAACTGTTCCGAAATGGTAACCTGACCAATATCATATTTTGGGATAAACATATCACTGTTGCGATAGGTTTTAGTTGTATTTTCAGGATCATAATCCACGTTGGTACGCCAGGTGCTGATCGCATAAGCCGAACGATAAGCATGTGTTACATTCACCGTTTTGAACAATCGTTGTATAAAAGGAATTTTAGTGAGTCCGTTGTAATTAACGGTCCAGTTGGGGATAGGGGTTTTGGGGAAGGGATTCAAGCTAATTGACTTGGGATTTTTTCCACCATAAGCCGACAGAAAAGAATACAATACCACCTGAGGTGAAATAGCACCGTAACCTCTTGGATAAAAGTCTTGTCCAACCGAATCATAAACATAACGTTCGCCCTCATCAACCCATTTAGCATTGCTATAAGCAAGTCTATCAGCAATTTGGATACGGTTTGTCAACAGTTTATCAAACAATTCGGAGCTTTCGTCACTGCGGGCTTTAACGAATGAAGTGGACCACATGCCATACGACATGCTAAAATTACCTGTTTCGGTGGGTGAGAAAGACTGGAAGACACCCAATGAATCGGCCCTGAAATACTCCTGGAAATTAAGCGCATAAGTTCGGTCGGCATTGATGTCGATCCGCAAACCGGGCAAAGGCTCCAAATTGATTTTATAACTGAAGGTTTCCGTAAATTTCTTCGCAAAGGCCCTATTCAAAAGAGAATCGCGTGTAAGCCAGTCATTATCCACCGCCAAACTACGGATATCAGCTTCGTCGCCCAGCACAAAGCCAACCCCCGGCGCCGTAGCTGCCAGATTTAAACCAAAAATATCCGGCTCAGGAAGGAAGCCTGGCAGGAACATGCCATTGTTTTGCGTATAATTCAAGTTAGCTTTTTTGACACTCATTGCCAGTTTAAGCACCTGATCCGCAACAATTTTAAAATAATTAACTGCAGGTTTTGCCTCAGTAGAATCAGCATTTTCCTCCTCTTGCTGAGGACTGGTGCCCGGCCTCACAGCTCCGGGTCGTGGTGCGGGCCCTCCCCTGCCAACAGATCGTTGTGGCGTATTCAGGGTTTTTAAGTATCCGATTTTATTGTACAGCTTCACAAAATCCATATTTCCGTTAAGCTGTTTGGTATTTTGATTTTCGATGCTGTTGCCAATGCGATCCTGAACCGAAAGTGGTGATGCCAGCCAGGTATAAGCACCCTGATAACCAGCCGAAACGGTGACCCAGTTGAGCAGTGGTATTTTATTGATCGGAACGGTATAATTTACCCTGATGCTTTGGTTATACCGTGTTTTAGTTCCCAAACGCAGCACCTCATCCCAAATTGTATCGCGGTTCATCTGCCATTCGGTTGTTCCTCTTTCTGGATTACCAGCTGGTTCATAAACAAAGGCATTGGCACCGGCCGAAAAATCGAACGTAAGCGCACGGGACAGGTCGAATTTGAAATCGTAATTCCTGTTCCAGTCCCACTGCTTTGCAAAAATAGGATAGGTAATGATCGCTCCTTCGCTCTTATTTCTGAATTTCTTTTCGTTATACTGACGGTTCATATCCGTGCGGAAAGCAAAATTCTTTGGAAGGTAAAAGAAATTGAAATCCTTAATCAGCTGCATAAAAGGTTTTGATGCCCACTGCGAGGACTTGAAAGGTTGAATATTTTTGGGATTTCCGGTGAAGTTATATCCCAATCCACCGCGGTAAGTTTGGCGAATGTCGTACTCCACATCAATATTTCGGTGATAGATTTCGCTAAAGGAATAAGACACATTCCAGTTTTCGATATCGTAAATTCGTGGCTGTCTTGTGCCTCCGGTTCGGTCTTTTCGCACATTAACGAAGTTGATATTTTTGCGCTGGGTATAATCATTAACAAGGTTTTTCAATGAATCCTGATCAGCTTTGTTTCCCAAAACATCCAACTCATCCTTCATTTTGATGTCAGGATTCAAGGGATTGTATTCAGGTTTAATATGCGACTCGCCATAATCGAAGTGCAACGGAATGCGCACACCACTTTCTTCTGGCAAAAACTTACCCAAATCGATATCAGTTGCAACATCAAAATTAGTAACAGCTTCACGTGCAGTTTCATTCACTTTCATATCCAGGCTACCAAATCCGGGTGTGCTGTGCGAACCTGAAACCACTACCCTTCCAACGTCGGCCAGCAAAGTTTCAACGCGAGCTGTAGCTGCCCATCCGCCTTTGTTATTGAAATCTGTTACACGCAACTCATTCACCCAGATGATAGCACTTTTTGGATTTCCATCATCATTTGAGGTAAGGCTCAGCTGTTTGGGATTGCGCACTCCAATCATTATCCCCATCACATCGCTGATACTTGGATTTCCGATCACCTTAACAATATGATCGCCCAACTGCTCAATATAAGGATAAATCAAACTGATATCACTGTTAGGGTTACGCATCGCCATATTACGGTTTTGCTTCACCTTAACCAAATCATCCAGGTCAATATCAAACTCATTGGCGGAAGGCCAGATACCCTCTTGATCAGTGAAAGGAGTGCCCCAAGGGGTGAAAGTTAAGGGAACTTCATATTCATAATAGTTCTCTGTAAAATCGGATCCGAGGCGCACAAAAACCGTAAGATCGCCATAAGTAAGCTCTTTATTTTCGTAAAGTTTCTCGGCATGCACATACATCCTGAGCTTTTTGTATTGCCTGAAATCAAAATCTGTGGTTTTGAAGGCTGCACGAGCATCGCCATCCAGCAGCTGATCAATCGTCATTTGCATGGATTGCTCATTAAGGCGCACCAGACTTGTAGTTCCGAAGTTGATCTCCTGGTCAATGCCCGGAGGAATTACATAAGGAATAGGTTCGCGACGGCCATTTTCTTCCAGATTAACGGCCGAAATATCAAATTTCGTTTCGTTGGCATCATCACCTACCACATATTCGCCGGGAGCCTGAAGATTCTGACGGTATTTACGCCATTCGCCACGCACCAGTTCGAGGGTAGCAAAACGCAACACGACGGACTTCTCAAAGCCACGCATAAACAGACGCATGAAACGAATGGAACGAAAGTCTTCGATATTACCAACCACTTTTTCGGGCTGGCTGATCGGAATGCGGAACTGATACCATTTCACCTCGCCCACTTCGCCATTTGCAAGCGGAATTCCTTGTGCATCGTGAATGTCGGCGATAAAGTTTTCGCCCACTTTCATGTTGTTAGGATCGAGCTTGATGCGGTATTGGAAATATCGTTCGGCTTCACTCAAGGTGTTATCGCGGTTGATGTCTTCAACGTTTGGAAGTGAAGTAGAACTGGTTGGATAGGCTTCTGGATTTTGCTCATCAGAAGGCGAGTTTCCTTCGGGTCCGTTGAAATTTTTGTAGCGCTCTAAGATACTGCTGTAACGCGAATCGGAATCCAAAGCAGCTCCTCTGAAATACTGGTAATTGTCAGCGGAAGGGTCGGCAGCAGCCTGCTGATATGCAAGTGATTGTGTACCATACTGTTCGCGTATTATATCCAAAAATGTAGGTGCATGAAAATTAGCTTCATCAGCATCATTCAAACCATCATAACCAATATCCTGAAACTGCCGTGAGTTGGGATCATTGTTAAAAGCCTCAACCAAAGCCTGAAGCGATGGCACACGACCCCAAATTGTAGTATCTACATTTTCGACGACTTCTGAAACCGGGAGACCGTTTTCATAAGATTTACGGCCGTCCCTTAAGATATCTTCCGATATATCGCCCAGGTTGATGTATAGTTCTCCCGAATTTTCACCGTCTTCAGAAAAGGGATCCATTAGCCAAAATTCGAGGTATTCGATGTTGGTCTGTTCAAAATCTGTGGATTCAATCCGCCGCATGATACCACCCCAGCGGGTTTCAGGACTTCTTAGTGTTCCTTCTTCATTGATACCATCCGTAAAAGTTCCGGGCATCACATCGTAGTTATAGGGGCCACGCTCTTCGGGATAATAGGCCATATTAAGCACAGGAATATTTGTTGGTGTTCCGGAAGGAATATCTTTATTGGGAAAGACCTCTGTTTCGAGCACCTGACGCACGCTGTTTTTCGAAAGTTCGTTACGATCCACATTGGAAGGCCTTAGCGTTCCAAAGCGGTCATAAAAGAGCTGATCGATGATATACCAGGCAAGCTTGGCGCGGTTTTTACCATAATCGAGGCCGGTATTTGGGGCTGCCTCAGGGAAAATATCAAACTGTCCCTGTGGTGTACTGGCTAAAAACCAAGTGTTTACCTGACGCAGATCGATGGTGGATTTAGCTCCTTCGAAATCGTCGATATAGGAAGTTCCAGTTTTGCCTACAGCACGTGCATGCCCGGGCAAAAAATGTGCAAACTCAGCATCAATATTGATTTTCGAAACCTGTTTGGTGCTGATGCCAGGCAATTTGTCTATCATGCGCGTCAACCAGCGCGATTCGGTGCGATAACTCAAATCAATGCCGTAAATGGTATTCGAAATCGGGTCGTCACCATAATTTACTTTTTGTGTGAGCGGTCGCTCATGCAAGTTGAGTAAAGTAGCCCCTAACCTAAAATCACGGTTAATCTCATGATCTACCCGCAATCCCATCATGCGTTTTTGTTGCAGACTGAAAAGTGAATTACTTTCAAGATTAATGTTAATAGGCGTTCCAGAACTTAAAATCCCTTCATTGATAATGCGAACACGTCCAAGGGTGTAGTCAACCGTATAATCTACATTTTCAGTTAGCGGCACGCCTCCGGCAGTAACTTTCACAGAACCCTGTGGCACATTAAGCGCATTAAGGTTAATCTCGGAGCCGGATTGTGATTTATAAAAGCCTTCGAGGATAAATTTATTTTTCTCAGGATATTGTTCAGCCGCGGCCTTTGTTACAGCATAAAGCGAATCGTAGGCATATCGATCGGCCAGATCGGGATCGTTAGGAAATATTTTAGTGCGGATATAACTTCCAAAAGGTTCCAAAACAGTGAAGAAAATACGGCCGTTTGCTGCATTGATCGTACCTCCCTGTGTAGCAGCATTATCCAGAAAATCGAAAACGCCATCGCCACCTTTTACGGGATTATCCTGCTGATTGAGGTTATCCAGATTCATCAGGTGAATAAGCGGAATTCCTTTTACGTCATCATTTCCCTCAGTGAAATAGCCAGTTGGAACGCCATTTTGATTACCTGTGTAAAGGATATTAAAGGTAAAATCCTCTCTGTTCACCTGAAAAGCACGCATGGAATATACGTTCTTCATCATCAGGTCCCACATGGGCATATTGGTGTTGAGCGTAGTGCTCTTGAGCAATTTAGCCGAAAGCACTTTTGGAGCATTAATTCCCTGGTCAGAAAATTCACCCACCTGAAAAGTACTGTCGTAGCCAATCACTGTATATTGATAGGCAACAGCAAGCGTTTGATCTGAATTGAGGGTGGTATTCAGGGAGATAAAACCCAGTTTGCCATTAAAGGTGTATTCTGATGGATTAAGCTTGCGGGCATTCTCAACTTTTTCGAAGTCCTGACCGGCAACAAAATAGCCTGTTCGGCCAATGCGTAGAGGGTCGCCGGAGAGGTAGGAAGTAACGGTATTGATATTTCTTATCGCATTGGTATCCAAGCGGGTCATCAGGTTATTGGAAACATTTGTTGGCAGCGAAGGCCCAAATGATGCCCGAATTTGATCATTATAAATCCATTCTTCACGTCCTTCACCCAAATCGGTAAAAGCCACAATATTCCTGTTGTCTTCAAGTGCCGGGCCAATATTAGTAACCCAAACTTCTACCTTCGTGATATTAATATCGGATGTAACAACTGGCAAAGTTTCGAGCGCTTTTTCATAATTTTCCCTAAAGTATTGACTGATAAAAAAGTGGCGGTTTTCCTCATAATCCAAACTGCTCATCTTGAACTCGCTGGTTTGCGCACCACCCTGCACAGTAATATTTTTTGATTCACTTTCCTGCTGCGAAAAAACCGCAGTAACAGTGGTTCTTCCAAACTGTAGCTTGGTTTTAATCCCAAAAAGTGCCTGACTACCGTTTATGAGGGTTGTATTGAGTGGCAGGCTAACATTACCCGCTTCAATCAATTTGATTACTTCATCTTCTTTGCCTTCATATTTAAGTTGAAGCCGATTTTCGAATTGAAAAGTTGCCTCGGTATTATAATTCGTTTTAAACTCGATTTTATCTCCAATTTTGGCGATCACATTCATCTGAATCTGCTGATCAAAATCGAAATTTGTAGTACGGCGCTGACGCACATTAAGTTGCGGGTCATCCCTTTTGTTACTTTTAATCCCAAAGGAAACCTCTGCCGTTCCCTGAGGCCGGATATCAATGGTGTTGCCACCAAAGATCCTGTCGAAGGCCTCACCTCCCACATAAATAGAAGGTATAATTGAGCTGGAAGTTTCTGTTGTTGTGCTCGATGCCCTGTCGTTGAAATATGCCCTGTTGCTTTGTCTGCTTTGATAATCCAGGTAATCTTCCTGCGACATGGGTGTAGGCGTTCGGTAAGTAAAATCACCCACCTTACTCACAAAAATGTACTGACCGGTAAGGGGATCGTAAACAATTTCACGTTTAATATTAGGAGGATCATTTAAATAAAGTGGGGAGTTGTTGTTGAGTTGATTCATAGGATCTCCATCATCAACAGGAACAGGATAAGGCATTGCCCGCGTTGTATCTGGCGTTTGAGGAAAATAAACCATTACCTCTGCTTTTCCAGCTACCGCTAAAACAGCATTAGCTTCAGCCTCTGAAAAGACAAATAAACTAAGAATAAAACCAATAAGTATCTTTCTATACGTTTGCTTCAATGCGTTTTATCTCTTTGATTCAGTAACAATCCCAAATTCTCACAACAATTTCAAGGCTTCTTTAATGAGCTTCTCAACAGTTAGTTCCATGTCCTGTTGCAACAGTTTATCCAAAACTTTATCCGCCGTATTTTTATTGAAACCTAATATCAACAGACCTGATAACGCTTCTGCTTTGATGGTATTGTATCTCGGTTCCATTTTTTCGGAACTTAATCCGGCTTTGCCAACTTTATCTTTCAAATCTACTACAATGCGCTGTGCTGTTTTTCCTCCAATTCCTTTAACACTTTGAAGCATATTTACATTACCAGTAGCTATTGCGTCAATCGTTTCCGAAGTGGATAAGGACGAGAGGATTAAGCGGGCAGTGTTAGCGCCCACGCCCGAAACAGTAATCAGCAACTGAAAAAGGCTACGTTCGGCCTGATCAAAAAAACCATACAACACATGCGCATCTTCGCGGATCGCCATGTGGATGTACAGTTTAGCACGATCACTATCGCCCAGGGTTGAAAAAGTGTTTAAAGAAATTTGAATAAGATAACCAATACCCTCATTTTCAATCACTACAT
>CAZQFH010000098.1:0-7401 GCA_964592595.1 uncultured Lentimicrobiaceae bacterium
TCCTACTGTGCTTTCGTTTGGAAGGCTAATTGCTGACGGCATTTTTAATATCATGCCCGACGAGGTTTTAATCCAGGGCACCTTGCGGACTTTTGATGAAACATGGCGCGCATCAGCAAAAACGCATATTCGCAGAATTACAGAAAACACCGCTTCTGCCGCAAACATGAAAGCCGAGGTGCTGATAGAAGACGGCTATCCCTTTGTGATGAATGAAGACCGTACAACGCAACTGGCGAAAAAAGCCGCCATAGCATATCTGGGAGCTGAAAAAGTAATTGACCTGGAACAACGCATGACGGCAGAAGATTTTGCCTGGTATTCCCAGCAAATCCCTGCAACTTTTTACCGCATCGGCACTGCAAATTCAGCCAGAGGAATCAGCAGCAACCTGCATACCAGCACTTTCGATCTTGATGAAGAAAGTCTTTTGACCGGTTCGGGGCTTATGGCCTGGATTGCTGTGGAACAGCTAAAACAAGAATAACCATTAAAACATTTTGTCATGCTAATAGGAGATCGCTCATATCAAACCGTTTGGATGGAAGATCGTACCGTAAAAATGATCGACCAGAACGCACTGCCCTTTAGCTTTCAAATACACGAATGTCCGGGTTATTGGGATACCTGCATGGCCATCACCGACATGACGGTGCGCGGGGCAGGAGCCATTGGAGCAGCCGCTGCTTTTGCCATGGCACAGGCATTTCTGGAAGCTCCCGAAACAGATCGGGAAGTATTTTTGGAGGATGCCCGCGAAGAAATTGAGGGCACGCGACCTACTGCCCAAAACCTCTTTTATGCCGTTGAAAGGGTTTATGAAGCCGGGCATTTATCTGCCGAAAATGCCAAAATCGAAGCCCAGCGTATTGCACTTCAGGATATGGAAGACACCAGAGCTATTGGTCGTTATGGCAACAAACTGATCAAAAATAATGCGCGAATCCTCACCCATTGTAATGCAGGTTGGCTGGCCTTTGTGGATTATGGCACTGCCCTTTCGCCTGTTTACACCGCAAAAAAGGAAGGCAAGGAAATATTTGTGTATGTGGACGAAACCCGTCCTCGCGGACAGGGAGCACGCCTTACAGCCTGGGAACTGATGCAGGAGGGTGTGCCTTTTACCATTATCCCGGATAATGCTGCTGCCAGTTTGATGCAACAAGGCAAAATTGATCTGGTGATTGTGGGTGCCGACCGCATTGCCAAAAATGGCGATACTGCAAACAAAATTGGAACACTGGGCAGGGCGATCCTGGCAAACACTTTTGGGGTTCCCTTTTATATTGCCGCCCCCACTTCAACCATTGATGCAGCCTGCAAAACAGGAAAAGATATAATTATTGAAGAACGCAGCCAGGATGAAGTGCTTTATCAGGATGGTATTGACGCCAACGGAAATAAAGTGAAAGTGATGGTTTGCGCACCCGGCTCAACAGCCTACAATCCGGCTTTTGACGTTACGCCTGCTAAATATATCACAGGTATCATTACCGAGAAAGGCATCATCAAAGCGCATCACCAATCCATTTCCAGCCTTTTTAAAACCATTGAAGATGAACGAGCTAAGTTACTTTAAAAAGGAAATTGCCTATTTCATGCGCAGGCTTTACAAGCGCGGGCTCACTACTACATCCGGTGGCAATATCAGTGTGAAGCTGCCCAATGGCATGGTATTGATTACAGCCTCACAAACTGACAAAGGCCGGATGAAAGCCGATGATATAGGTATGACTGACTTGCATGGCCGCCAGCTGAGTGCCAAGTTAAAGCTGAGTATGGAAACCGGCATGCACCTTGCCGTATATAAAGCCCGCCCCGACGTCCATGCCATTGTGCATGCACATCCGCCAACAGCAACAAGTTTTGCCGTGGCACACCGAACCATAAGCCCTGATGTGATGGGAGAATCCAGGGCTGTGCTCGGCAAAATCAGTGTTGCCCCTTACCACCTGATGGGCTCACAGGATCTGGCAGATGCAGTTGCCCATGAAATAAAAAATGCCAATGCCGTTCTAATGGCCAATCACGGCGTTCTGGCCGTCGGCAAAAGTCTGTTGGAAGCTTTCGACAGGCTCGAAGTGCTCGAAAGCTGTGCCAAAGTGGAACTACTTGCTAACCTGATCGGAACTTCTCATCCTTTGAGCCAGGAGGAAGTAAAAGCCATCGATAATCTTATGAACACATGATGATACCAGAAATTACAATTCAAGACACGATCAATATGCCCATCTTAGGCATAGGCACCTGGGAGATGGGAGGTCGTCAAAGTCCTGACAAAAGCGAGGATGACAAATTTGTCAGGGCCATTCAGTTTGCTCTCGAAAACGGCATCCGCCATATCGACACCGCAGCCATGTACGGCAATGGCCATACCGAAGAGCTTGTGGCCAAGGCGATAAACGCTTTTGAGCGGGAAAAATTATTTATCACCAGCAAGGTTTCCGGTGATCAGCTGGCCTACCATGATGTAGTCAACGCTGCCCATAACAGTTTGAAAAGGCTGCAAACAACTTACCTTGATTTGTATCTGCTTCACTGGCCAAATCCAGATGTGCCAATCGAAGAAACCATGAAAGCCATCAATGAGTTACTCGAACAAGGCTTGATCAAACATTTCGGGTTGAGTAATTTTTCGGCTGAACAAACCAAAGAAGTACTGAAGTGGACTGATTCACCCATTATCACCAATCAGCTGGAATACAACTTATTCACACGCAATAATGGCCGTATTACCGAAGACGTGGAAGCTTCCATCATTCCATTTTGTTTGTCTAAAGGTATCAGCATCACCGCATGGCGTCCTGTTTTGAAAGGTGCTACTAATCCGTTGCAGCAACCAATCATCAACGAAATTGCAGCCAAACACGAAGCTACGCCCATGCAGATTGCATTAGCCTGGCTGCTAAACAAACCACTCACCCTTGCCATTCCAAAAATGACCAGCGAAAAGCATATTTTGGAGAATATTGCTGCAGCAGCAATAAAATTGGATACAAACGAAATGGCGTTATTGGATAAGCTTGCTTAACAGCGATTCCATTAGTCAATTATTTACGCAATAAGCCAACACCAAGCACCACCAAACAAGTGGCCAGCAGCAACATACCGGCATATAACAAAAAAACAAAAGCATTGGGCTCAGTAGATCCCTGGCCGCCGGCTGCCGCAAAAAAACCACCACTCACCAATATGGCAGCAAGCGGAAAGCCCCCTCTTACAAACCATGTCCAGGTTTTATTTAAATGGCTATGATCGGCCAAAAACTGTGCAATTAAAGCCAAAATTACCAGCACCCCGGCATGCCCATGTCCGGCTCTGAACATCGCAAGCTGAAATTGAGTCAACTCAAGCTGCTGATAGGCTCCCGATAACAGATTAAGTACGAAATTACCTCCAAAAATAATGGTAGGTACTGTCAGCAAAATAATGCCCGACATGGTTTTTGATTCTTGTGTCATTTTTGTTTGGTGTCAGTTATTATGTGCTTTCACTTCGAGTTTAAATCCTATTCCGTGAACATTGGTGATGCTAACATCAGGGTCTTCGCGCAAATACTTTCGAAGCTTCACAATAAAAACATCCATGCTTCTGCCAATAAAATAATCACTGTCGCCCCATACTTTTTGAAGGGCCTCTTCGCGTGTGAGCACCTGATTTTTGTATTCGCAGAGCAGCCTGAGCAGTCCTGCCTCTTTGCGCGTGAGGGTTTGATCGCCAAAATCGGAATGCAGTACCTGATTTTTTACATCAAAACGTAATTTACCTATTTTTAAGATATTCTCCTGGCTACCTGGCAATTGTTTGATACAACGCCGCATAATGGCTTTGATACGAAGGTGCAATTCATCAGTGCTGAAGGGCTTGGTGATATAATCATCGCAGCCCATTTGAAAACCTTTTAGCCGATCCTCCTTAAGCGATTTAGCCGTGAGAAAGATAATAGGCATCTGCGCATTCAGCTTCCTGATTTCCTTTGCCAAAGCAAAACCATCCATTTTAGGCAACATCACATCCAGTATGCATAGCTGTATGCTGTGATTTTTAAAAGCAGCCAATCCTGATAATCCATCTGTAGCTATCACTGTTTTATAGCTCATCAACTCCAGAAAATCCTGCAAAACCATACTCAGATTGGGGTCGTCCTCAACCAGTAAAATTGATATTTGTTCAGCATTTGTCATGGCTCAATAGTTTTTGCCGCCACCGGCAGTTGCACAACAAAAGTACTACCTTTATCCAATTCACTTTCTACACGCACTTTTCCCCCGTGAAGCTGAACTATTCTTTCTACATAGTAAAGGCCTATGCCAAAGCCTTTTACGTCGTGTACATCTCCTGTATGAACCCGATAAAAATTCTTAAAAATAACTTTCCTGTTTTCGCTTGCAATGCCAACACCATTATCGCTAACAGCCACCTCCACCATTTGAGTGTTCATACTCAGGTGAAGGGATATCAAAGGAGCTTTTTTGTTGTATTTCAAAGCATTATCCAACAAATTAGAAAAAAGCTGCCCCAGATGAAGCCGGTCACCATAAACAAAGGCCGATTCGCATGCAGAAGCGAGGATTATCCTTCCACCCCGTGCCTCTGCCCTCAGGTTGAAAGCCTCGATCAATTCATTGATCAAAGGGCAAAGGTCGAATCTTCTCATCTGTAGGGTCACCTCTTGCCTTTCGAGCATGGCAATCTGCAAAATCTGCTCCACCTGATGCTGTAGTCGTTCGTTTTCCTGACGAATCACACGCGCATAGGTCTGTGCCTTATCTTGATTTCTCAGCACAGCAGGTTTCAAAAGCATGTCGGAGGCCAGGCTAATGGTTGCCATGGGTGTTTTAAACTCATGCGTCATGTTATTGATGAAATCGTTTTTGATTTCAGAGAGCTTTTTCTGCCTGATTACTGTATAAACCGTGTACCAAAACCCCAGTATTACGGCAAACAGAAAAATTGCCGAAAGCGCCATCCAAAGCGAAAGCTGTAAGAATACCTGTCGTGTTTTCTGCGGAAAATACATGCTGAAATAATAATCGCCCGGGCTAAATAAGGCTTCAATGCTTTGCTGATGTTCCGAGATGAAAAGCTCATCAGTATAATGGCTTGCATTACCCATCACAATATGCTGGTTTGAGCGGTTGTAGATCATATACTCATAGGCATCTCCTACACGCATGCATTGCATCTCTGCTTTAATGAGCGAATCAAGCATGGTTTCAGAAATCACAGCGCTTACCTCCGTTTTCTGCAAAAAACAAGGATCAGGCAACGAAAGCCTCCGCAATGCTGAATCAGTATGCACCTCGAGCAGCCTGTTCAAAACCGATTTCATGGCAATACGCACACTATTATCGTATTGTTCCTGCTTGAGTAAAACCGCATTATGTACCCAATAGACCTGCATTACAACTACCCCGGACAAGGCCATAAATGCCAGCAGGATAATGAAATTAAAAAATCTCTTCTTCATAATTATTGAGCAGCGGTTTTATCTTTTGCAAACTTAGTTTAAATTCATTTCAAGCGTTTATTCCCTTCATAATCTGCCATAAAGGTACGCTGATTCCAGGGCATGAAAAAGGTTTAACATTTCGTTAACAGTTATTAACAGACCCTTAACAAGAACGGCATGCCCCCGCTTGTACATTTGCCATTAGTAAAAATTACAAATAATAATAGATATGAAAAAAGCTGCTTTAATACTCTCTTTTGTTGCATTCTTTGCTTTTGGAACTGCCGGACTACAAACTGTTGTGGCCTCAAACAATGCTGAAATTACACTTACACAGGATGTAAAAAAGAAAGACGTCAAAAAGAAAAAGACAAAAGATGCAAGCTGCAAAGAAGCTAAATCTTGCTGCTCATCAGAAATGAAGAAAGAAGCCTGCAATGATAAAAAGGTTGAAAAGAAATAATCCTAATCCCAACGTTTTGTTTTAATTTGGTTTGGGCCTTCCGATGTGATATCGGGGGGCTTTTTTTGTCTTCGAGTATATAAAATTCCTACATATGTTAACCAACAGCATTGCCATGACATCTAAAATTACCTATACCTCCGATCTGCGAACCGAAATGACACACCTGCAATCAGGGACCAAAGTGCTCACAGATGCACCGATCGACAACAAAGGCCGTGGCGAGGTGTTTTCGCCAACCGATCTGGTAGCAACCGCACTTGGCAGTTGTATGCTAACGATAATGGGTATTGCAGCGCGGGAACATGGGTTTATCATCGACGGCACACAGGCTGATGTTACCAAAGTGATGGCATCTGATCCCCGCCGGATTTCGGAAGTTCATATCCGTTTGGTGTTTCCTGATTACCACTATACCGACAAGCAGAAAAAGATACTGACCAAAATTTCGCAAACCTGTCCGGTTGCCTTAAGTCTGCATCCCGACCTCAAACAACATATCGAACTGATATTTAAGGATTAATGATGGAATTTCAATTAACAACACATACGAAAGGCAGGGAACGTTTAATCGTTAGCGAAAAAGATACTGCAATGGCTTATGGCTCTGGCCTTGTGCCGGTTTTTGCCACACCTGCCATGATTGCCCTGATGGAAATGACTGCTTTAAAAAGTATTCATGATCAACTTCCTGAACAATACACCACTGTGGGTTTTGCTGTCGATATGAAACACCTCAAAGCAAGTAAAACAGGTGCAGAAGTAGTTTGCGAAAGTGAATTGGTCGAAGTAAGTGGCCGCAAGCTGGTTTTCGAATTACAGTTGTGGGATGATGAGATTTTGGTGGGGCATGGCACCCATATACGTTATATCGTTGATAAATCGAAATTTTTGAAATAAACCCATTGATAATAAACATTATAAATCAATAACATTAATACCATTATGAAGAACATTTCAACATTATTTTTCAGTATTTTACTTATCACAGCCATCAGCTTTTCAGGCTGCAAAAAGGATGAAGAAACTGATCCGCTAAGCTGTAACTTGCAAACTGCTTCGACCACCTTTTCGGAGGAAAGTTTGAATGTGACCTACAAGCTTGAGGCTACTGGTGATTTTACCATCAGCAGTTTTTTCTATTATGACGAAAGCGGAAAGGTTGAGATGCAAAACCCTGCACCACAAGAGATAACCGTTAGCCTTAACAATCAAAAGATCATGCAGGCTGGTGCTGTGGGTAATGTAACCAACGGATCGCTAAAAGTATCGTTTAAAGCAACCACCGAAACATCTGTTTACGAAGCCAGCGACCAGTGCAGCCAGAGCACGAATTAAAGGTTCTTTTATTTGTTTTATAGCGCAACCTCTTCGAGGTTGATGGGTTTTTGCACTTATTTTTGCTACAATAGCACAACCCATTCTGGGTTGATGGGTTTTGCCGTGATATATTTCTACAATAGCGCAACCTCTTCGAGGTTGATCG
>CAZQFH010000099.1:0-7291 GCA_964592595.1 uncultured Lentimicrobiaceae bacterium
TTCTTATTAAATCTAAACACATGAATAGCTTAAACATTTTATTATTAGGACCAACTCCTGACGGACAGGAATCAGGAGGACTTATGTCCTTTTTACCATTGATTCTGATCATGGTTGTTTTCTATTTCTTTTTCATTCGTCCGCAAATGAAAAAAGCAAAAGATCAGCGCAAATACCGTGAAGCCCTCAAAAAAGGAGACAAGATAATTACCATTGGTGGTATTCACGGAAAGATTATCGAAGTGCGCGAAACATCTTTTATGATCGAAGTGGAAGGTCAAAACAGACTCGAAATCGAAAAAAGTGCTGTTGTAATGGACAGCTCACAGATTGGTCAAGGCAAATAAGCTGTGGATTTACACTTTTATTCGATCTGGTAAATCCATGCAATGGCAATGAATGCAATTAGCTCTTATGGTAAAAGCCTAAGATCCGACGAAAAAAAACGGAAACAGCTTATGGTGTTTCTGTTTTTTTTATTGCTTTCGGCCTTTTTTTGGTTGTTGATCAAGCTTTCGGATGTTTATACAATTTCTTATGTTTATTCGGTTCGACTTACCGAAGTGCCGGCAGATCAGTTTATTCAAAAGCCGGAATCAAATACATTGCGATTTACGGTTGAATCTTCCGGCTACAATATCTTACGAATAAATATTTTTAAGAATTCGAAACGAAAGCTGAATATCCCGCTTTCTGATGTGGTATATCGTCAGATTAAAGATAAAACCTATGCAGTGAGCACCTCGCAGTTGCGCGAGTCGCTGAGCAAACAACTCAAGCTGAATGAAACAGAACTCAGCTTTAGCACTAACGAGCTTTATTTTGAAATGGAAAAGCTGAGGTCGAAGGTGGTTCCGGTCAGGGTGAATGCAAAACTTGAATTTAGAAAAGAGTTTGGTTTGTATGATTCAATAGTTTTTAAGCCAAAAACAATTGAGGTATTTGGACCGGCTGATTTGCTCGACACAATACAAGCAATAAACACATCACTTCTGAAAGAGGAGGATGTGTACAAATCTTTTTCAAAATTTCTGAAACCAGTTTTGCCCCATGAAGCGCTTAAAACCGCAACCAGTGAAATTGAAGTAATGGTTGATGTAGCAAGGTTTACAGAAGCACAGTTTGTTGTTCCGGTTCATATTTCGGAGGATATCAACCTGAAGTTGTTTCCTGAGGTTGTCAGCATTAATTTTTCAGTGGCTATGCGCGATTACGCCAATATAAAGCCTGATCAATTTTTTGTGGAGGTGGATGAAAGCCAATTAAGTCAAAGACCTCAGTATTTGTCGTTGCAGCTGGCTGCAATGCCTGAAAAAGTTAAAATAATACGCCTTATTCCCGAAAAGGTAGAGTACCTTATTATCAGTCAATAATATGTTTAGAGTTGGGATCACCGGTAATATGGGAAGCGGCAAATCGTTGGTATGCAGTGTTTTTAAATCGCTGGGTATTCCAATTTTTGAGGCCGACCAGCAAACCAAACTGCTTTATAACGAAAATGATATTCGGTTAAAAATCCAAAAGCAATTTGGTAAATCCATGTATCATGCTGACGGCAAACTTAACAAAGTCAAACTGGCACAGCTCATCTTTAACGATCCTTTTGCCATGCAATTTATTCGGGAGCTGATGTATCCCCGGCTGCACAAACGTTTTGAGGAATGGGCATCAGAACAGCAAAACAGCCAATGCCCTTATGTACTTTACGAGGCCGCGCTGATTTTCGAAAACGACTTTCAATCGCATTTCGATTTTACCATTCTTATTACAGCCCCTGAAGCCATTCGTGTGGAACGTATAAAGGAAAGAGATAAACTTGCTGATTCAGAAATCCGGCAACGTATGGATCACCAATGGCCGGAAACAAAAAAACTGGAACTGGCCGATTTCGTGATTCAAAATGATGGCAAAACCATGCTTATCCCGCAGGTTTTGGAAATCCACAGGAAGTTGCTTGTTTAGATTAAATCTAACTTTAAAGTTCTTGTTTGCATTTTTTATTGTTTAATCCTACTTTTGAGGTTCTCATTTAAACAATCCAACAATGGAATTCACAAAAAAGAATCTTGAACTTGCAATTATTATCGGCTCTTTTTCATCATTTTTGTTTATAGTATTTTTCTTAGTGACTTTGTATAAGAGCGACCATATGCTCACAGGAGATCATTTAGCCAATGCATATGAAAATGCTGCAGCGATCATTCCCACAATCATTTTTTCAGTGATGTTTGGCGCAACGTTGATGTCAACAATATTAAATACAATTCGATTGGTAGGGAAAATATTGAATCAAGGGAAAGTTATGCCAACTGAATCAGCAACTAACACTTTATTTCTGCCTTTCTTTTTAAACACTAAATTGCTCAATATTTTTGTGTCTATTGGAATAATATCGCTAGCTGTTTCAATTGCACTGTCCATAGATTACGGTGGCTTTGCTTCAGTTGTCTTTTTTGGTGTAATGCTGGGAATAATACTGATTAGTTATTTTAAGCTTCTTTCGGAAATTAAACGTCAAAAAGCCAATGCTAACAAAGCTGTTGGAAATGGGTAAAATATTATATGGCTATGCACTTGTGATTTACACCATAAAAGTATCTTGTGCATAATTCCCATTTTTATTCTGAGGAAGACAGCGTCAATAGCTCATAAACTCCAGTAAGAGTTTCATAATAAATCTGGGCATATTGTACCGGGAGGTTCTGGGGACTAATTTTTTACTCAGTATATTTTTTGCATACCTTTGTATTTCAAAACAAAACCCATGGAGACTATCATCATTCATACAGAATCAAGCAAGGCAAAAGCACTCAAACAATTCTTAAAGGCATTTGGAGTGACCTTCACGGTAGAAAAGCATGATAAAAGCCCCTATGACCCTGATTTTGTTCAGAAAATAAAAGAACAGTCTGAAAGTGCTAAAAAAGGGAATGCAGTTGTTTACGATGACAGCATACGTAATGAGTTATTTGGTATATGAGTTATGAAGTTATTATCGAAAAGCAAGCCTTGAGAGAAATTAGTAAGCTGGCTAAATCAGGTAAGAAAAAGGATCGAGATAACTTGTACCAAATATTAGAAGAACTAACAATACATCCAGAGGCAGGCACTGGCCAGCCCGAGAAACTTAAATACAATCTTTCAGGTTTTTGGAGCCGCCGCATCAATAAAAAAGACCGACTTATTTACGAAATCATTGAAGAACCAGTGAATATGGTTGTTGTGATTTCTGCTTTGGGGCGCTATTAGTTAACCGTCGCTTAGCACCTTATCAGCATTCGTTATCGATAAAATGAAAAGTAATGGTTGGTAAAAAATTGGTTATCGAGTCAATATTTGATCTTGGCTAAATCAGCTTGCAGATACCAAGCAGGAGTCGAGAACCTCCAAAACCAGATGGGTTGGATTTTATATGATGAAATCATGGGTAGCGTAGCTATTGGAGACCTCCAAAAGGATTGTTTTAAGTTAATCTTTTCCTAAAACCCATACAAAGCTTGGTGTTATGCACAGGTAAGTCTTACTTTTTTATCAGATGGCATTTTTAAGCGGCCAATGATTTTGGAAAACCTTTGAGGTTTTAAAAAAATACACAACACAAAAAAAGGGACTCCCTAGCAGAAGTCCCTTTTTTATTTATTTCAATTAGGATTATTCAATCATAATTTTTTGGGTTGCAGTGCCATTAACCGTTTGAATGGTCAGGATGTACATGCCTGTTTCGAAGGCATCAGTGGCAATGCGGGTTTCGTTTTGTCCGACAGTACCTTCATAAACCACCTGTCCGAGCGTATTGCTGAGGATGATGGAAGTGATTTCGGTATTGCCTTTAAGGAACAGCACATCATTAGCCGGATTAGGATAAACAGAAACATAAGTCTGCTCACCATTTTCGTTTAGTCCAACCAATACGGTAATCCAAACACTGATGTTAATCTGCTGGTTAGCAGGGTCATTACTTCTCACGTGCATTTTACCTTTGTAGATGGTTTGTGGTGTAAGACCTGTTGCATCCAAATCAATGGTGATGTCTTCTGCTTCACCAGCTTCCACTTCACCAGCAGTTGGAGAAACAGTCAACCAAACAGAACCAGCTTCACCAGTAAGTTGTGCACGAATATTCCAGTTAGCATCCAAATCAGGATTGTCAGATAAGTGACTCCAGCCTGGGCCGGAAGAAATCCAATCACCATCAGGTACAGCAGGTCCGGCATCAACACCAGCAGGGAAAATACCAGCAGGCTGATCCATCCAATAACCTACCCAAAGGTCGCGGCCGCTAACATAAACGGGCTGAGTTAAAACAACTGTTGTCCAGTCGCCAATATTTGGGAAGAAATCTTGCTCGTAAACCAATTCACCCGGGCCGGGAAGATTGATAGAACCCATATCCCAGATCATGATTTTGTGATCATCAGCAGGATCGTTGATGAATACGTCAACAGCAGTAAGATACATTCCGTTGTAAGGATTTACCATATCAGCTGGGAAACGTGCAGCTACGCGCCATTGATTAGCGTTGGTCAAACCAATTGCAGAAGCATTTTCGCCGCTGTAAGTCAGGGTTACATCACGATTGGCTGGAGCAGCAGAGCCTGGAGTATAATTAGGAGCAGCAACCGGAACACCATTTGAACGACCGATCTGTGCAGTAGAAACGATTGGTGAGGAAGCTTTTTTGGCAGGCTCATCAAAAGCGGTAACGATATCATAAATCAACAAGCTTTCGCCGGTATTACCAAGCGAACGGGTAATGGTTTCTGTTTCACCTTCTGGCAAAGTAGTCAGGATTTGTGAACTATTGATATCGATTGTAGGATCTTGTGCCGGGGGAACCAAAGCAACCCATGCCAAATCATCAAAGAAATAGGTAGGTGTTTCACCGGTGGGAGCGCCGGCATAGAAGTTAATACCACCCATTTGCAGCACATTGGCATCTCCTTGTGCACCAAGGCTAAACTGCCATTCGTAGATCAATTCTTCGTTGAAATAAACCTGAGCCCAGTCAGCATCAAGGTCAACAACATTGGTTACTTCAATCCACTCATCATGGTTGTAGTTAAACGTAGCAGCATTATCGCCACCGGCATTCATATAACCTGAACCATCTTCAGCAAAATAAACTTCGAAAGCCCATTCTACTCCGGGTTCTTCATAATGCTGGAAGTTGTAATAAGCACCAAATCCACTGGGAACATAGTAATAGAAGTCAATTACATAGCTGCCTGAAGTTTTGTTGCCCATTTTAAATACAAGGTCAGTAGTGCCATCCACTTTTACAGAATTGCTTGGGCTGAACGATTGCTCGTCAACGATAAGTGCATCCTCTGCAGAACCAGGATCATTTGACCATGTTGTCCAGTTATCAGGATCAACAACAGCGATATAATCGCCTACAGTGTATTCATCAAAGTCGTTGAAATATAATTCCTGCTCGATATCAGCCTCAAAGCTTACATCATCGAAATAATACTCAGGTGTTTCACCTGTTTCGGCACCGGCAAAGAAATTAACTCCGCCCAATTGCAACTGGCCAGGTTCGCCCTGAGCTTGCAGACTGAATTGCCATTCGTAAATCAATTCACCATCAAAATACACTTGCGCCCAGTCGTTATTGAGGTCGATCATGTTTTCAATAGTAAACCAAACACCTTGTGTATAGGTGAAAGTAGCGGCTTCAGCACCACCAGCATTCATGAAACCAGTTCCATCATCTTTGAAATAAATTTCGAATGCCCACTCAACACCTGGAGCTTCGTAATGCTGAATGTTGTAGTAGCCAGCCATTCCTTCAGGAACAAAAAAGTTGAAATCAACCCAGTACATTCCAGAGGTTTTATTGCCAAGCTTTAGAACCATATCATTGGTTCCTGAAACATAAACTGAGTTCACGCCTGAAGCAGCTTCATCAGCTGAAATAACAGCATCTTCTGCGCTTCCCGGATCATCTGACCAGGTTGTCCACCAGTCAGGATTCGACACGGCCAGATAATCTCCGGCTGTATAGCTTTCAAAATCGTCTTCATAAACGATTTCGCGGTTTTGCGCCTGCAAACTGAATGCAGTGAGCACAAAAGCCAGTAATGTGATCATTGAAAAAGTAAATTTTCTCATAATGATAATTTTAGGTTAAGTAAAATGTTGATTGATACAAAAATAATTCAAATATTAAAGTTTTACAAACTTTCATTTGCGTCTGCCAAATTACAAAACTTTTTTGGGAGCAAAGAATTTTTTGCCCTGAAAAGTGTCCCGATTTTCTAATTCTTTTTCTATGCGTTGTAAAACAGCATCATAGCGAAGTGAGCCAAAAGGAGCGGAAATAAGATAACGCGGCGGTACTTCACCTGCAAATCGCTCAATCACGATTGCCGGATTCAGCCGTTCGGTAAATGAAACGACAAAATCAATGTAACTTTCAAGGTCGAAAAGCCGAAAGCTTTCAGGATTTTTTAAGTATTCTTCAGCCATGGCAGTATTTTTAAAAAGCTGAAGCTGATGAAATTTGATTGTTGTAAGCGGCAAATTTGATAAAACCTCAGCAGCATCCAACATCATTTGAGGTGTTTCGCCAGGCAGGCCAAAAATAAGATGCGCACCAACCGGAATCCCCATCGCAGCCGTTTTTTGGATTGCATTGGTGGATGCTGCAAAATCATGCCCCCGATTGATTCGTTTAAGTGTTTGATCATAAATGCTTTCAAGGCCATATTCAACCATCACATATTTTTCTTTTTGGATTTCGGCCAGCAGCTTGAGTACTTCATCATCTGCCACATCCGGTCGTGTTCCGATTACCAAACCTTCAACTCCTTCAACAGAAAGTGCTTCCCTATACCTCAACTTGAGTGTTTCCAGATCGGCATAAGTATTTGAATAGGCTTGAAAATAAGCCAGGAAATGATTTGCTCTACGGTAGCGCTTGAAATGGAACTCCTTTCCCTCCTCTAACTGTTGTGTTATCGATTTCGAGGGTTGACAATAGGATGGATTAAAGGCATCATTTGCACAAAATGTGCAGCCTCCTCTTCCCTTTGTTCCATCCCGATTGGGACAGGTAAAGCCTGCATCCAGACTGATTTTTTGTATTCGTCCGCCAAAAATATTTTTGAAATAAGCTGTGTAGCTGTTGAACCGCCTTTGATCGCCCCAGGGATAATTCATAGCACAAATATATGCATTCACACAAAAGTAAAAGCCGCAGAAGTATGAACTCCAGCGGCTTTTGAGAATATTTATGAGTCTGGTCTAAAAACTCCCAAAATTTAGCATCAGTGAGAGTTGCATATTT
>CAZQFH010000100.1:0-7174 GCA_964592595.1 uncultured Lentimicrobiaceae bacterium
GAACTGAGGATGGCAAGGCCTTGAACTTCTTTTTGATTTCTGTTATCTGCTTCATAAAGCAAAGATACTACTTTTTGCTGTTATTAATGGAACTTAGCCGCTCATGTTAAAGGAATTAACTTCTATGCATGTGATTTTAGTGTGGAGGACCAGGTTGAAGGAGTTTCGACATGGAACAGTGCCATTGCCGGTTATGACGCTAAGTTTGGTGTAAAGGCAATTTGCAATTCACCGCAATACCCATGCCCTGTGAATAGCTACGACAAATGTACTTTTACTGGCTTTTATAGTGCTGTAAGTGCCTTAAACGATGGTGGCAGTACTGTATCATTTAGTGTGTACCGGGCAGATTTTACTGACAACGCTTATGGAGTAAAAGCCCGCGAAATGAATAATGCCAGCGTGCTGCATTCCGATTTTGAAATTGGCCACTTATGGGATTGCGGGGCTGGTATTTACTCGGATAATATAACAGGCTTTGCCTATGAGGATAATGATTTCAGTAAATATACGGGCAGCCCGAATTCAGATTACTTTGGTATCATCATTAATAATTCAGAAGCTGTTAATGAGGTTTTTGGTAATGATTTTGAAGGCTTAAGCTATGCCAATTTTTCGGATGGAAAGAACTGGAGAAATGATTATCGTTATGAAGGCCTTGCATACTACTGCAATGATAATGTTAATAACTATGCTGATTTTTATGTGAACGATTTCGAGTTTGACAAACATTCAGGCATTCAATCAGAACAGGGCAATGATAATTATACTGCCGGAAATACATTTACACAAAACGGGGCCACATGGCATTTTTATAACGGTGGCGAGCATTTGGTGGGTTATTACTACAACCAAAGCGAAAACGATGAAATACCCGATGATGATAAAATTTACCATGTTGCCAAAGTGGGCAGGAGTGCTACCAACAATTGTAACCCTCATTATGATGACCAACTGAATCTTGTTTTGACTGCGCAACAAAAAATAGATGCAGAACTTACATATTATGATAAGCTGACCGATTACAACAATGTAAAAGCATTGTACGACAGTTATATTGATGGCGGAGATACGGAGGCTGAAATCATAGACATTCAGACAGCCCAGCCCGATGACATGTGGGAACTTCGCGCCCAATTGCTTGGTGATTCTCCCCATTTATCCTTTGACGTATTAAAAGAAGCAGCTGATAAAACAGACGTCTTTACCGAATCAGCCTTGTTTGATATCCTGGCTGCTAACCCCGACGAGCTCAAAAAGGATACTTTGATAAGCTATCTGGAAAACAAGGACGAACCACTACCTGAATACATGATAGATCTATTGAAGCAATTAGCAGAAGGAACAACTTATAAAACAGCCTTACAACAACAAATGGCCGGATACAAACATGCCTATACCCGTGCAGCACACGACATTATCCGTAGCAACCTGAATGACACAGTTGCTGATTATGTTGAGTTGCGGAATTGGCTGGACAATCTTGGAGGTATTACTTCTGACAGGCAGATTATTTCATCTTACATTAGCGAAGAAAACTTCACAGATGCTTTTACTTTGGCCAATATGCTACCACAGCTTTATAACCTGCAGGGCAATGAACTGACTGAACATAATTACTATATTGATATGCTGAACCTGCACCAAACGCTTTATCAGGAAGGCAGGAACACATTCCAGTTGGATAGTACAGAAAAAGCCGATCTTGTTTTTATTGCCGCCAACAGTACCGGAGTAGCAGGTGCCCAAGCAAAAAGCATACTTGAAGGCGTTTACAACGAATATTATGTAAATTGCCCGGAAGCAGATGGAACAGCAGGATATAAAAGCAGTAACATCATCAATCCGAATGCACTTGGAAAAGCCCACGGGTTGAATATCTCTGTCAAGCCTAACCCGGCAAAGCAATGGGCAGCATTTGACTATTCGTTGCCTGGGGATGAAACCGAAGCAACAATTACAGTTACCAATACAACAGGTAGCACTGTTGAAATACTCGAAGTATCCGGGCAGCAAGGACAGAAACTATGGGATATCCGGACCATCAAACCTGGTGTTTATATTTACACTATTAAAGCGGCAGGATTCAGCCAGTCGGGTAAAATAGTGATCAGCAAATAGAATATAAATTGGTATCACCCTCTGCATCTTAGGATAGGGGGAGATACCAATTGTCAGAGGAGGCAGATATGAATAAACTGATTACATTAATTGTTGCTTTTCTAACTATCCATTTACTTTCCTATGGCCAATTCCAAATCGACTGGCAACAGAGTTTTGGAAGTATGGCTTCTGACTGGGGTTATGATATTGCTGAAACCGATGATGGATATTTGGTTACGGGTATTGCAGGAACAGGAGGAGGAGAAGTTGTATGTTTTGAAGGAAATGGTGGCGGTTGGTTGATAAAGATCGATGATTCGGGCAACCTGATTTGGCAGAATTGTTTCGATTATGCACACGCTTTCAGAATTGTTAAAGCTATTGGTAACCCTTATTATTACCTAATTGGCGGTGCTGCTTTAGAGCCTTATCCTGATGACTACAATCTGTGGGTTGCAAAAATCGACAGTTTAGGTAATATAATTTGGGAACGGGCTTTGGGCAATACTATTGGTGTACTGGGGGGTGACCAATATGGAGAACCTACTGCTGATGGGGGTGTTATTGCAACTGCACAAATAGATTCAGAAGGGGGAGATATCAGTAACTGGCATGGTGGTTACGATGGCTGGGTAATAAAACTGGACAGTGCCGGTAATACTGAATGGGATCAATCTATAGGCTCATCACAGTTTGAGTTTGTCAACGGCATAATCCAAACCAGTGATGGTGGCTATCTGGCAGGTTTATACGGTAAACCCAATGGTATTGGTGGCAATGTTGATTGTATAGTTTATCCGGCCCCAGGTGGTGCTGATGCCATTGTTTTTAAAATGGATAGTTTAGGAAATCCCGAATGGCACCAATGTTATGGAGGGAGTGGTCCCGAAGCTGTCAACAGGTTATTGGAAGTTGAAAATGGCTATCTGATTGCTGGAATTGGTGGCTCTAATGATGGCGACCTTGAAGGTTCCGGTTGGCATGGTGATCATGATGTGTGGTTAATAAAAGTTGACTTTGAAGGAAAAATCATTTGGCAAAAATGCTATGGAGGTTCTAATGGGGAGTCTCCAAAGAAAATTTTTCAAACATCCGATGGTGGTTTTATGGTTTTTGCTAACACACAGTCTTTTAATGGTGATGTTATAGGCAATCCATCCAACAGTCCTGAAAGGCCCTCAATCTGGATATTTAAAGTTGACAGCATTGGCAATCTGCTTTGGCAACAATGCATCGGTGGTCACACTACTGAAAGAGTTTATGGAGTGGTAAAACACAACGATTATAAATATACTATTGCTGGTGAAATGCGATACAGCCCAAGCGGCGATGTTAATTGCTCAAATTTTGTTTATGGTTCACAACAAAACTATTGGGTTTTTGGCATTTCGGACACAACGGTAAATGTTGTTGAAAACGATGCTGAAATAGCTGAAATTAAAGTTTATCCCAACCCTGCTAATTCACAATTAAACATTGACTTTCCAGTAGATTATCAAGTATTGAATACTACTATTGAAATTGTAGACATAAACGGAAGAACAGCTTTTAAGACAAAACCAGTGTCATATACAAACCAGATTAACATTAAACAATTAAACCCCGGACTTTATATCGTGAAAATTCAAAATAACAAATCCTTAATTACAAGAAGAATTATCGTTCAATAAAAGACTTCTAAAGACTATGCTTCGCAGTCAAGCACATTGCCAAGTCGCTCGAAAAGCCCACCGCTAAAGCCAAAACTTGTCAAAGAGCTTGCCAGCCCCACCACAAAATGAATAGAACGCCCAGTTGCTAACAGCGGCTCATACACCATTGCCAACTTGGTGTTTCATAGGAAAATTACTCGTAAATTTAAGCTCTAATTCTTTAAAGGGAATACAAGGTAAAAATGGCAACGGTGCATAGCCGCAAACCGTTATGAGCAATTTGAAGTAGACTAACACGGTTAAAGTCAATCACTTTATGGTAAGAAAACGAAAAGAACCGCAAACAGTCTGAAAATCAAATGCGATTAACGGCTGAAAAAGTTGACCCGAAAACAGCATAACAAGGTAGGGCACAATTTAATTTTCATTCAAATGAAAAAAATGTTTTTTCTTATTGGAATTATTTCCATTTTTGCATTAATTTCGTCATGCGACAAAACGGATGTGTTAAATGCAGAAAAAAGACAAAGTGAGTCAACCCTAAAGTCTTCTGACGAAGAAGATTCTACTGCAATGCTTGAATTGAAAATTTCTGTATCTAGTTCAGAGGTTGCATTAATAAGTTCGAACAAATCAAGAGGACCTATCGCGACATTGTGGAGGAAAAAAAGCAATTGTAGAAAATTGGGCATTTGTAAATGGTTTCCAAAAAACACTAATGTTATAGATAGCAGAACGTTTGAGGGTCGTGAAATAGTAACTCCTATAGTCTATAATGCCTCAACTGGAGTGATCGAACCTATTATTTTGGAATTTACGTCATCACCTGTCTTTTTATCGCAAGAGGATATTAAATTCTATGTTGACGAAGATTTTGAGATTGAAGTAACTTCTGAAATGAATTTGCCATACCAGAAAGTTGTTATTCCAGAAGGCGTTATTGAGTATAATTCTGCAATTGGCCAGTATGGGGGTTATATCCTCCAAATTGTCGGTCGTAATTAATCAATAATTAAAACTGAAGAGGCTGTCTAAAAAGTATTATCGACGTTGTTTTATTCGGATACCTATTCGAGGTAAAAGTCAAATATTCGATATTAAAGAACATATCCCTGACTTTTTAGACGGCCTCTATTATTAAATTGATCTTATCATGTCGAAAATTTTAATTATTGCTTTGGTGTCATTATGCTCTTGCTCTATAACTGACCCATACTATTTAAATTTAAATAATGAACGCCAAATTGAATTCACAATTAGTAAAATTGACACCACCAATGAATTTAGGAATGAAAATATAATTGACATCTATTCAATTAACAGTTCTGAATTAGACTATCTATTAAGAAGTAATTCAAACAAATATAAACTTCTAATATTTTTTACTAATTGGTGCCCAAACAGTTCTGAAAGTGTACCAGTATTATTAAATGATCTTAGTAAAATTGATGAATTGGATATAATCCTGATTTCGCCAGATGATTGGGTTAGGAAGAAAAATTATTTAGGATACATTAATAAATATCTTTTAAATTTTAATATCTATCTTTTAGATGTTTATTCATATGGGGAGAAACGAAACCCTCATTACAGAATGAGAAAATTTATTAATGAAATTTGTTCGGATTGCAATGATATTGGAGGTTTTCCCAGTTTTATTTTATATGATCAATACAATTTGATAATTTTTAAGCATACTGGAGAAATGGACACCAATGTATTTACATCAATGATGAAGAATTAAAATTGCTCATAACAAAAGCTAAATGCAAGCGGGCAGATAGTGCTGTTCTAAAGCAGAATACATTAAATAGGTATGGTTATTTAGGGTCTGCTGAAAAACCATCAACATCATGTTTCTGAGAGTATTATACGTATATTTGAAGATTTAAACGCAAAACAATATGCAACAGAGGTACAAAAAGCGTGCAGACAGCCCCAAATATGTGAGTCCAAAACAGCTAACAATCGAAGGATTTGAGACGCCATTTGAACAGACACTCAACCCCAGTAACCGCTGGGTCGTTTTAGCCAATTTGATACCATGGGACGAAGTCTGCGTGACCTATCAAAAACACAAAGGATATTCACCTACTGGCCGTCACCCCATTAGCCCACGTGTGGTGATCGGTTCGATCATCATCAAGCACCTGTGCAACCTGGACGACAGAGAAACAGTTGCGCAGATATCAGAGAACATCTACATGCAATACTTTTTGGGCTATGCCAGTTTTAGCAATCAAGAACCCTTTGATGCATCGCTGCTTACAGTTTTTCGCAAACGACTGGGAATGGATTTGGTCAACGCCATCAACGAGCAAATCGTAATGCTAAAAGCACGATATGATTCACAACAGCAAGCACCAAAGGAGCAAGACCAAGACGATGCATCTGATAATGATGACCAGTCCAGTAGCAATAAAGGCAAATTGATTATGGACGCAACAGCATGCCCACAAGACATTGCCTATCCAACAGATCTGGATTTACTTTCGGATGCCAGAGTAAAATCAGAGCAATTGATAGATCAGTTGTATGATATCACTATCCACAAAGAAAAGCCACGGACATACCGACAGAAAGCCCGTAAAAAATATTTGGAGGTAGCGCAGAACAGAAACAAATCACGCAAAATCATACGAAAAGCAGTAGGAGAACAGCTAAGATTCCTCAAACGAAATATCCGAAACATAAACAGGCTCTTAGACACCTATGCAACCATTCCTCTAAAGAGCAAAGACTACAAATACCTGCTTGTCATTCAAACGCTTTACCAACAGCAGAATAAGATGTTCGAGCAGAGAAAACACAGTATTGATCATCGCATAGTGAGCATTCATCAACCTCATGTGCGCCCAATAGTAAGAGGCAAAAGCCAGGCAAAAGTAGAATTTGGTGCTAAGATTCAAGTCTCACTGATCGACGGCATTAGTTTTCTTGACAAGCTAAGCTGGGAAGCTTTCAACGAAGGAGTTCATATGCCGCAATACATAGAACAATACCACAGCAGATTTGGTTTTTATCCAAAAGAAGTACTGGCCGACAAGATTTATTGTACGCGAGTTAACAGAGCCTTGCTCAAAGAAAAAGGCATCAGGCTCATAGCCAAGCCACTAGGCAGACCACCGGCAGTGCCAATTCACCTAAGTCCGGGCGAGCGCAATCCAATAGAAGGGAAGTTTGGTCAGGCTAAAACAGGCTACGGACTAAACCGTATCAAAGCCAAGCTGATGGAAACAAGTGAAACATGGATTGCAAGCACACTTTTGGTTCTCAACCTGGTCAAATTGGCCGGGCTGGGATTCCTATGGCGGATATTTTCAGAATATGAAAGTTTTTCAGCAAGCTGGGAAAAATGGGTGATTCATCGACTTGAGCATTTTTCAGCAGCAAAGTCAATTTTTCAAAGACGACTTTAT
>CAZQFH010000101.1:0-7062 GCA_964592595.1 uncultured Lentimicrobiaceae bacterium
ATGCGCAAGCTATTTTTAATGAAGATGTTGGCTTATGTGCGAAACTTTAGTTATTTTTACTCACATAAATTAGATTTTCACTATTGGCATTATTGTGAAAAAGATAACAAATATTCCTTAATTTTGTAGCCTAAATCAAAATCTTAAGTCATTAATTCAAACATATTTAAACGTTTAACATTATTACTATGGCATTCAATCTGAGAAACAGAAATTTTCTGAAATTACTTGATTTCACCCCACAGGAAATCAAATTTTTACTTGAACTTTCGGCTGACCTTAAAAAGGCAAAATATGCCGGAACTGAGCAGCCACGCCTCACCGGAAAAAACATTGCCCTGATTTTCGAAAAAGATTCTACCCGTACCCGTTGTGCTTTTGAAACAGCAGCTTACGATCAGGGTGCACGCGTAACTTATTTGGGACCTTCGGGCTCGCAAATCGGTAAAAAAGAATCCATGAAAGACACTGCCCGTGTTTTGGGCCGCATGTACGATGGTATTGAGTATCGCGGCTTTGGACAGGACATTGTGGAAGAACTTGGAAAATATGCTGGCGTGCCGGTTTGGAATGGCCTCACCAACGAATTCCATCCCACACAAATCCTTGCCGACTTCCTCACCATGATGGAACACAGCGACAAACCGCTGCATCAGGTTAGCTTTGCCTATTTAGGCGATGCACGCAACAATATGGGCAATTCATTGATGGTTGGAGCTGCTAAAATGGGCATGAATTTCAGGGCTGTTGCTCCAAAACAATTCTGGCCGGATGAAAAACTGGTTGAAACCTGCCGCGAAATTGCCAAAGAAACCGGTGCTACAATTACACTAACCGAAAGCGTTGACGATGGCGTAAAAGGTGTTGATTTCCTTTACACTGATGTGTGGGTTTCGATGGGCGAACCTGACCATGTGTGGGAAGAACGCATCAAACTGATGCTGCCATATCAGGTTAATCAAGCCATGCTCGACAAAACCGGTAATCCAAAAGTGAAATTCCTGCATTGTTTGCCCGCCTTCCACAATCGTCAAACTACTATTGGCGAACAGATTTATCAAAAATTTGGCGTGGATGCCATGGAGGTAAATGATGAAGTATTTGAATCGCCTGCTTCAGTTGTTTTTGACGAAGCCGAAAATCGCTTACATACCATCAAAGCTGTGATGGTTGCTACTTTAGGAAGCTAAATTTGTTCCCGTGATAATAAGAATCCCGGTAAATAATTATCGGGATTTTTTTTGCTTTCGCCCTTTCCATTTCACCTTGAAGAATAGCCCGCCAAAGCCTGATACTACCACATAAACAGGATAGACTAAAGCCAGGGGAAAAGCCAAAATCAAGTATTGTCGATTTCTGAAAAAAGTGGCTGTGGTTGTTAGCAAGGGAAGGTCAACCAAAAGCTTGAGACCTGCAAAAAGCAAGAAAACAAGGGCCAGAAAAGGATAGAAGAAACTTAAGACCATCAAGCTAAATAACATAAAATTATAGGTGAAAACAATCAGAGCTGGAAGGATAATAAAGGCAGAACGATAGTGTTTATTTTTTGAAACCCAACGCATTCGTTGTTTTATGAAACATTTTATTTCCGGACATGGAGCTGTTGTAGTAATGGCCAACTCATCCTTAACAAAACGAATTGCTTCCGAACCATAATGCTTTCTGATCGCCTCCATTAAAAACACATCATCACCTGATTGTAAACTATTGTCTTTGCGATATTTTTCAACTTCTAAGGCAGCCTTCTTTTCAAAAAGCATATTGGCTCCATTGCTCATTACCGGCAACTGCAAAGCTGCCGCACCTCCGGTACTTCCAATAAGGCTCATGAATTCAAGCGATTGCATCCTTTCAAAAAGGTTTTTTGCCGGATGAAGTAAAACCGGTCCCAATAACATTCGTGTCCCGGCTTGTTGAAGTGCCCTGGCCATGCTGCTAAGCCATCCCTCCGAAACAAGGCAGTCGGCATCAGTTACGGCAATATATTTTCCGGCAGCCTGGTTCATTCCTTCCCGCAACGCTGCTTTTTTTCCTTCGCCAACAGCACTTATAACCCTGAAATTACCCAGTCGATATTGCTGAATGAACCGTTTTGCATAAACAATTGAATGATCTTCGGAATGATCATCGATGACGATCACCTCAAAAGCATCAATCGGATATCGCTGATCACGCAATTTTTCCAATAGTTTATCCAGTTTTGACTCCTCATTGCGCGCAGCTACAAGCACAGAAATAGTTGGAAATGAAACGAGTTTTTCAGGAACTTGAGTTTTTAAGGTAAACCAACCGATGGTATATAACCCAATCAATATCAGGTATAAACCACCCGTTATCTCCACAACCCGAAGCAAATACGTGAAGTATTCAAGATTTTCCATTTACCCTCCTGAAAAACTTTAAGCGGTAAATAAAAAGCAAACCAAGCAAAGCCGGAACGGCAATGTTAATAAGCCAAACAGCTGAAGATGCAGCAAATACGCCTAGTTCAAAATCTGGGATACTCATCTGCTTTGCTTCAAACCAAGCTGCAAATAAATAAATACTCACGCTGCCACGAACCCCCAGTTCGCTCAAAGCTACTGTTGGAATAAGTGTAATAAATAAGTAACTTAATCCAACTAACATGATGGCTTCCGGATAGGAAAGGGGTAGATTAAAAGCCCACAAAAACAAAATAAATTGTAACGAAAAAATCATGTACCTCAAAAAAGATAAAGCCAAAATATAGGCCAACTGTTTGTGATTAAAATAGTTAAACACCTCAACATACGCTAAAACTAATTGGCTTTTCTTAGGAAAAAGCTTTTGAATAATCACATACAATAAATCGATGTTTAAATAAATGAATGTACCCGTAACAATGATCACCACAACCAACATAAAGATAGCCGTGTAAATCCATTGTGTTTCTGTGGAAAAATAATTCGTAGAAGGCAAATAAAACAATAAAGCCACGCTACCAAATATAACTGTAACAAGCAATTGGGCCAAACTTCCAATTATTGTTAATAAAACACCTTTGATGTGACTTCCCTTTTCAAGAATAAAAACACGCCCCAGGTAATCACCTACTCTATTGGGCATAAACATACTCACCGAAATTCCACTGAGCACTGCGGTAAATGCTTTATTCAGTTTTATTTGCTCGAGCCTTCTGACCTGAAACTGCCATTTTTTACTTTCAAGTAATAAGTTTAGTGGCATTAGGGCAACAGCCAGCAACAAAAACCAAAAGCTTACAGTATCCCTCATGCGCTGTACATGCAATACATCAAATGTTTCTAGCTTTTTACCAACTAGCAATTGCTCGTACAAATACCAGAGTGTTGCTCCAACTATCAGTAATCGCAGCGAAAGATTGGCTATTTTACTTACTTTTGCCTTGAGCATTTCAATATATTTTCAACGCTAATTACTACATTTCAATTGAAACCTGAACGTATTATTCTTGGCATCGACCCCGGAACAACTATTATGGGTTACGGTCTGATTCTTCAAAAAGGCAATCAGATGCAACTCCTGCTGATGGGCGAACTGAAGCTGAGTAAATACAGTAATCAGGCGTTGAAATTAAAGAAAATATTCGAACGCACCCTCGAATTGATAGCAGAATATAATCCGGATGAACTTGCTATTGAAGCTCCATTTTTTGGCAAGAACGTGCAATCAATGCTTAAACTGGGTCGTGCACAAGGGGTTGCCATGGCAGCAGGTTTATACAAAGATATTCCAATTTTTGAATATTCGCCACGAAAAATAAAGCAATCCATCACCGGAAATGGCAGTGCATCCAAAGAACAAGTAGCTGCTATGTTGCAACGGCTTTTAAATTTTGATGAATTACCAAAAAATATGGACGCTACTGATGGTTTGGCTGCAGCAGTATGTCACTTTTTTCAAGGCAATAAGCCGGTTTCAGAAAAATCATACCGCGGTTGGGCAGCGTTTGCAAATCAAAATCCCGATAGGTTGAAATAAGCCACTTCTTATTCCGAATCAGGTTTTGATTTTCTTTTCTTTTTAATGCCAACAAAGAGCAGAACACAACCCAGTAAAAATAACAGGATATTTCCCCAGATGTACCCTTTTCCGTACTCAGAAAGTTCGTTATAGTCAAACACGAACTGTATAATTGGTACCACAGAGAGAAACACTATAATGCCACCTGCTATGATTAATATTGTTTTCATAAAAAAAAGCTGCCCCAAAAAAATCAGGGCAGCCTTTAGATTAAGTTAACTACTTGGTAACGATTGTAGTTGTGGGGGAATAAATACCAAAAGTAATGGCATTGATTAATCCATCCACAAAAGTGTGTTTGATTGTTATGGAATAATCTGTGGCATCACCAGCCATAACATTAGGATCAGAAACACCTACAGGTGCTAATCCATAAATCAGGTAGTGATTCATTTTTTTCACTTCCAAACCTGTTTTTGGACCGCTACCTACAGTATAGGTATAAGTGTAGCATGACGACATCATCAATGTCAATGCAAAAACAACAGCAGTGCTTGCTAAAAATTTTCTCATGAGTTGTTGGTTTTTTAAGTTTTCCTACTCTATTGGCTTTTCGGATTCGCCCCCGAATTATGCTGTTCGGGTCAGTTTAAGGGTTTAAACAATATTTTATGCTTTGTTTTTAAAGTGATTTAAAATCCAAAATTAATAATTGTTTGCTAGTCTCTATGCCTTAAGTAGAAAAAAAACAATCTAAGAGCTAATTTTAATTAATTTCAGGCCTGCTAAACAACTGTTCAAACACAAATATATTTGTAAATACTATGGTTTATTTGCATATATGCAAATTATTATCTTAATTTGCAAAACTCAAATTAATTAGCCATGGTTAAATGGAATGATAAAGTTAAACGTTTGCTAAAGTCGGAACTCATTAAAAGAGGTATTTCAAATAATGACTTAGTAATCCTTCTAAATGAGATTGGAATTCATGAAACCAAGGCTAGTATTGATAGTAAAATTAGTAGAGGCAGATTTAGTGCCTGCTTTTTTCTCCAATGCCTTTCTGTTATTGGATGTTCCAAAATAGAGATACAAGAAAATGAAACAGCATTTTTAATTGCAGCTGAACCTACGGCAGAATTTTTAAAAAAAACAAGAAATGGTAACTACTAAAATAAAATTCATTGATTTGTTTGCAGGAATTGGCGGTATAAGATTAGGATTCGAGCATACATTAAATAGGTCTGGCTTTGAAACCTCATGTGTAATGACTTCTGAAATTAAGCCATATGCTGTAAAAACGCTAAAAAAGAACTTCAAGCATGATTTTCTGGCTGGTAATATTTTAGATATCAGAAATGAATTCATTCCAGATTTTGATTTTTTACTTGCCGGTTTTCCATGCCAGCCTTTTAGTTCAAGCGGTAAAAGACAAGGTTTTTTAGATACTCGTGGAACATTATTTTTTGAAATAGAGCGTATATTGCGCGGAAAGAATCCTTATGGTTTTATTCTTGAAAACGTTGAAGGACTTGTAAAACATGATTTGGAAAATAAACATGATAAAATAGGAAGAACCCTTAAAACTATTCTCCACACTTTAGAAGAAGATTTAGGCTATAATGTTTCTTGGAAAGTTTTTGATTCAGTTGAATTTGGCCTTCCACAATCAAGAAAACGCATTTTTATTATTGGAACTAAAGATGAAAAAATTGATCTTTCTGGAAATGAACAAAAATTTACTACGTTAAAAAGTATTTTAGAAAAAGGTCTTAAACCATTAAAGTCAGATTTTGTCGATAAATTACTATCGCATATTGAACTTCATGATTTGATTGGCAAATCTATAAAAGATAAAAGAGGCGGCGACAATAATATTCATAGTTGGGATATTGGAATAAAAGGTGAAGTTTCTAAAGATCAAATTATTTTACTCAATAAATTGTTTAAAGAGAGAAGAAAAAAACAATGGGCTAAAGAAATCGGTATTGAATGGATGGATGGTATGCCACTTACAATTAAACAAATCAATACTTTTATTAATAAGCCAGAATCCGAAGTCAAGGCTATGTTAGATGATTTAGTTTCAAAAGGATATATTAAACTTGAACATCCAAAAAGGCTGATAAGAGAAATTACATTAAATGGTGTGAGAACTTTCCGTCAATATGATGAAACAAAACCAAAAGGTTACAATATCGTCACCGGAAAATTAAGTTTTGAAATTAATAAAATTTTAAATCCGAACGATATTGCCCCAACACTTGTTGCAACAGACGTATCACGACTTGCTGTTCCTGAGGGAAATGGCTTAAGAAGATTAACAATTAGAGAGGGGCTAAGATTGTTTGGTTATCCTGAATGGTTTGATATTCCAGCCAAAGAATATGATGCTTTTGATTTATTAGGCAATACAGTTCCAATACCAATTGTTGAATTTGTAACATCCAAAATGATTGATACTATTTCCAGATCACATTTTTTTGATAAAGATGTCATTAATAATATTCATCCAAAACTTCATCAAGTACTCTGATATTGCGTTGATTAAAAACGAAATCACTTGCATCATAAATTCTATGTAAATCATTCTGCCTCCCTACCCAACCAAAGCCATCACAATAATTAGAGTCTGTCTTTAAAGTTAAATTATCAACAATATCAAGGGTTTCAGTACTATTATTGGAAGATATTTTGTAATTTAGTGGCATATTATATAAAGTCTAATAATTTACTTCACAAACATTTTTAAGTTCTTCATTTGGTTTAGTGAAGTGTGAAAACATTTTCCAAAATACTGACTTACGCTCAGACAGCGTATTTACAAATCTGTTATGTGTTATTTTCTTTCTCATATACCACCAAGCTCGCTCTATAGGATTTAACTCTGGTGAATAGGGCGGTAAATATACTATTTCTAGTTTAGGGTGCTTTTGAAGCCAAAGTTTTAAAAGCTTTGCATGATGGTATCTTACATTATCAATAACCAGAATGATTTTGGAATACGCTCTGTATTGGTAAAGTAGTTTCTTCAAGTGTTTTTTAACCCATCTTGCAGCTAACCCGACAAAGATAATTGCATATCAGTAGATTGGC
>CAZQFH010000102.1:0-4107 GCA_964592595.1 uncultured Lentimicrobiaceae bacterium
CCAAATGAAGAACTTAAAAATGTTTGTGAAGTAAATTATTAGACTTTATATAAAATAATAGGTTTTATCATCAAAATGAATCAACTCGGTGAGGCGACTTATGAGCGAGGTTTTGCCAACGCCAGTGAGACCCCATAGATTAACAACGACAGGGCTTTCCTGCAATTCAGGGAAGAAATGCCAGGGGCTCAGGCAGCCTATTATTTCGTCGATGACTTTGTTGAGGCCAACAAATTCCTTTTTGAGGGTTTTGGCAGCTTGTTGGAGGATCCGATGTTTTTTGAGCAGTTGCGTGCGTGTTGCGGTGTTTTTTGTGGGCATGATTTTTTCTTTTTAGGCAAAATTAGGCATGGGGTACGACAAAGGATGACGGGATTGAAGAAGTGGGAGGTCGAAGGTCGAAGGTCAGAAGGTCGAAGGTCGGAAAGTCGAAGGTCAGAAAGTCGAAGGTCTGAAGGTCGAAGGTCTGAAGGTCAATGGAAAAGGTGATCGAGCGGAGTCGAGAGCACCGCTGTGAAAGACGAAAAATTAACGAAAGTCGAAGGTTTAAGGACTGGGATGACCACGCGAAAGGATTCGCGCGGCAGCGCGGGGTTTGGAGGTCGACATCTCGACTATCGCTCGATGACCTAAGGTCAGAAAGTCGAAGGTCAGAAAGTCAGGACAAGTTGTCTCAGATCAGGAAATTATAATATTTTATATTATGCTATATCTTTGATTATAAGCTATTTATAATTCTGGCATTTTTATTGAATTAATTTTTTTTGTTAAACATTTAACATAAAAAAAATTAACTTTGTAGAGAACCAATTTTACTCTCATGAAAACATACCGCTTTTTATTTGTGGCACTTTTGCTCATCGTGTTTGTGAGCAGTTGCCGCAAGGACAGAAATGAACCAGGCAAACCAGGATTCACAGAAGTGACTTATGACCCAGCTTTTGACTGGAACACCTCCAAGGTTGTTACCCTGGAAATACAATCAGCCGAAGCAATTTTATTGGCAATTAGGTCCAGCGATGGACAAGTAACCTATCACAAAGGATTTCATGCAGGTGGCACAAATGTTTATCGTGCCACGTTGAGTTTGCCTAAAAAAGTAGCAGCGTTAAAGGTGAATGATATACTTGTAGCACTGCCAGCAAACACGATAAGTGTAAATCTGAATTAATAACCAACCAAAATTTTAAACCAATGAAAACAAAATTATTGATAGCCATGCTATTTAGTCTGGTGTTAAGTACGACTGCACAAGCTCAGTGGACAGCAATACCCGATTCGAATTTTGAGCAGGCCTTGATTGATTTAGGAATTGATGATGTGTTGGATGGCCAGGTGCTGACGGCGAGTGTAGAAAATATTACTTATTTAGATGTTATTGATAAAAATATTAGTGATTTAACTGGTATTGAAGCATTTATTTCACTTCAATTTTTAAGAGCATCAAATAATTTTTTACAGACTATAAATACATCGACAATGCCAGAGCTTGAAACTTTAATTGCTATGGTAAATGAAATAACAAGCCTTGATTTGTCGCAAAATACGAGTCTAAAGAAGTTATTATTTAACAATAATAAGTTAACCGAAATTGGAGTTTCAAATAACCTTCAATTAGAAGAGCTTGTTATAGGAGCCAATAACCTATCAAGTGTAGATGTTTCGAATAACCAACTTTTGAAAGATCTCTTTTTAATGGAAAACCAGCAAATATCTAGTATCGATGTTTCTTCAAATCCTTTGTTAGAAAAATTGTTTTTACGCAATTGTAATATTAACCAAATTGATTTAAATAGTAATATACAGTTGAAAGAATTGAGTATCGATAATAATCAAATTTCAAATTTAGATTTATCAAACAATATAAATTTGGAAATGCTTTTAATTCAAGGCACACTGATTGAAACGATAGACCTGAACAACAACAATATGATTAAAGTGTTTGCGTTTTCAGATACGCCTATCACATCATTTGATTTTTCTATTCTGCCTAATCTTGAACAACTTATTTTTACCAGAAGTAGCATTATTCAAATCGATTTATCCTCAAATCAGCATATCTGGGAAGTTTATGGTGTAGATACACCACTTGAATCATTAAATTTAAAGAACGGAGTGAACCATCTCATTACAAACTTTTATATTACTTCAAACCCCAACCTAACATGCATTCAAGTAGATGACGCAGCCTGGTCAACTGCCAACTGGACAGCCATTGACCCGCAAATGTATTTTAGTGAGGACTGCAGCGGCGGAGCCTATACAGAGATTCCAGACCCATATTTTGAGCAAGCCTTGATTGATTTGGGGATAGATGATGTTTTGGATGGACAAGTGTTGACAGCGAGTGTGGATACTGTTACGGTGCTTGATGTTTCTGATAAGAATATTGAGAACCTCGTGGGTTTAGAAGCCTTTTTATCATTAAAAGAATTATTTGCCAACAGCAATAATATATCATCAGTTGATATTAGTCAAAATACAATGTTGATCGGCATTGGATTCATTGACAATGAATTAACAGCAATAAATACCCATAATAATACAGTATTAAAATTTATCGGTGTTGGATCCAATAATATTGACAATGTAGATTTTTCTAATAATCCTTTGCTTGAATTGGTTTACCTGAGCAGTAATAATTTGAATAGCCTAGATGTAAGCAATTTGTCCGAACTAAAAGAATTAGGTATTGATGGAAATTCATTGTCATCAATTGATGTTACGCAAAATAATAAATTAAAATTTCTGTATGCATCAGATAATTTATTTACTGAAATTGATGTTTCAAACAATTCGCAGCTAGAGCGTTTATCAATTTATAATCAGAATATTCAAGTTATTGATGTGACTAACAATCCAAAACTACAAGGGCTATGGGCTTTCAATTGCCAATTAACCAACCTTGACTTATCTTTTAACTCAGAGTTAATCAGTTTGCATTGTCAAAATAATAATCTGGGGTATGTGAACCTAAAAAATGGCAACAATATGAATTTTATTGATGCTGACTTTTCTAACAATCCCAACCTCACTTGCATTCAAGTAGATGATGCGGCTTATTCTACCGCCAACTGGACTAATCTTGACCCACAAATGTACTTTTCAGAATTTTGCGGGGCAACGGGAGATGACAGCGATGGTGATGGTGTGCCGGATGATTTTGATGATTTTCCGATGGATGAGCTGCGTGCATTCGATAATTATTTTCCTGCCACCGGATATGGCAGCCTGGCCTTTGAAGACCTCTGGCCCGGCACAGGAGATTACGACTTTAATGATGTGGTGGTAGATTATCGTTTTGAAATGGTTACGAATGCCTCAAACAAAGTAGTTGAGGTATTTGGAAGCTTTGTCTTAAAAGCCAGCGGTGCCTCGCTCAGGAATGGGTTTGGTTTTAATCTGCCGACAGCAAGCACAAACCTCATTAACAACCTGAACGAAGTGCAAGTAAGCGGCCATCAGGTGACAGCACCCTTTGTCAGCTTGATGGAAAATGGATTTGAGGCCGGACAATCCAAGCCTACAATAATTGTTTTTGACGACTTTTATAATGTGATGGAACATCCTGGATCAGGACTGGGGATCAATACCGAGGCAGACAAACCCTTTGTTGCGTTCGACACGCTGAATTTATTGATTAAACCAAACGAAGCCATTTTTGGACTCTCAGAATTTCAGTTTGAAAACTGGAATCCATTTATCATTGTAAACAATGACCGAAGCCGTGAAGTACACCTGGCTGACCATGCGCCAACAGATCTTGTTGATATGAGTATTTTTGGGAGTTATGAAGATAGCACAGATCCATCGATCGGACGTTATTATAAAACCTCCAACAACCTACCCTGGGCAATACATATCATACAAGAATTTGTGTGGCCACAAGAAAAGATCAGTATCGTAGAAGCCTACAATCATTTCTTTGAATGGGCCAACAGCTCCGGTACTGAATATGATGACTGGTATGAAAATCATAATGGTTATCGGGATGATGACAAGCTTTATTTGCATGAGTAAGGTCTTAAGGTCTGAAAGTCGAAGGTCGGAAAGTCAAAGGTCGGAAAGTCGAAGGTCGGAAAGTCTGAAGGTCAAGGGCAAAGGTGA
>CAZQFH010000102.1:4207-6922 GCA_964592595.1 uncultured Lentimicrobiaceae bacterium
GAAAGGATTCGCGCGGCAGCGCGGGGTTTGAAGGTCGAAGGTCTTAAGGTCTGAAAGTCAAAGGTCGGAAAGTCGAAGGTCAGAAAGTCGAAGGCTTTATTTGTATTTCTTGAGGGTGTTTTGGAGGGATTGTTTGATTTCGTTGGCGAACCATTGGGGTTGGATGACGGTGACGTTTTCGCCGTGCATGAGGACTTTTTGTTTGAATTCGAAGTTGGGGACGATATTGAGTTTGATGCGGAGCTCTTGTTCGTTGTCGGTGAGGATTTGCTGGGTGTGATGCCAGGGAAGCGTTTTGATGTAGTTGCCCTGAAAAGCAGTAAATGACAGGATGACTTCTTCGTAGCCATCAGGGGCATAGGTGAGGCCGATAGTGTTCCGGAAAAGCGATTTGGGCGTCAGAGCAGGATTGCGTTTGAAGGTATCTTCTTTGACAGCTAAGGAAAAGATCCTGTCGATACCAAAAGTGCGGAAGTCGTTGTAGTTATTTATCATGCCGATGATGTACCAACGCGACTGGTATTCCTTGAGCAGGTATGGCTGCATTTGGTAAGTATTTTCTTTGTCGGCATCGAATCGTTTGTAGCTAAAATTTATGATGCGGTTATTTTTAAGGGCATGAAGCAGCTGCTTAAGAAATTTAAGTCCTTTGAGCTCGCCAGCAGATTCGAAGTCGATGTAATTAAGGGCTTCTTTGCCATCCATCAGGGTTTCGGAGAGGAGGTCGGCGGTGTTGGCGATTTCGAGGAATCGGATAAAGCCTTCCACACCATATGTTTCCTCTTCGTCGATAAAATAACCGCGATTGGCTTTGTCGTATTTTATTTCCAACCCAAAGTCGAAGCGAATCTGTTCGATGTCGCGCTGAATGGTACGATCAGATATTTCAAATCCATGATCGAAAAGAAAGTCTTTAATCACACTGAATGAAGGGTATTGTTTGTTGGCAATTTTTTCGATGATTAGGCTGTATCGTCTGATGGCTCCGTGTTTTGACATGATTTCCTTTTTTTTTGTGTTATTCAGCTTAATTATTCCGATTTAACTGATTTGTTTGAGCAGTTCAACCATAGCCAAGCTGTCGAGTTTACAATAATCCAATAAATCTTTACGCTTTTGCTGCCTGCTGATTGGGTCGCTGTCGTTGTAGAGGCTCAGGTAGGTAAGGCTTGCCGTACCGCCATCCTGAATGCCCAATGCTTTGTATGACAAATGTGGAACAAGCGCCGGCAGGACAGCTTTGATAGAATAAGAGCCTTTCATGGCCGGGTTGTAAAGGTGCAAGCTGCGAAAGGGAGCCATCAGATCCACAAAACGGGGAAGCAAAGCCAATAATTGCTTTTCGTAAGCAGGAAAATCCCTTGCCAGCTCGCGTACACGAGGAGGCTCGAAAGCACTGTTGTAAATGATAATACTTCCGCTTGCACCCAGCTGTGCTAACATATTGCTTATAAATTCCGGTCGAGGATCATCCGGAGGTGTGCCGAGGTATTCGTTGTGGACAGGCTCGTCGCCGGGTTTGTTGATGATATGGAGCGAATATTGAAAAGTAAGCTGCTGATAAGCGCGGGATTCACTATAGCGTGGCAACGGCAGCTGCATGCTTTCGAAGTCGATGAAAAAAAGCGGGTGTTGCAGCTGACTGACAAAAGCTTCGAGTGCGGCTTTGTTGCGGCTGATCTCGTCTTTGAAAAGACCCTGGAGAATGATCCATTCTTTGGCAGTAAAGCTGATGCTTGGCGGGATTTCATCCAGACTGGAGACCTCTGCCTCGCGCAATAGCTCAATCTTGTTTTTTTTTACCGATTTGAGGCCGGTAAAAATATCGCTCACTTCATCCTGATGGCAAAAACCGTAGAAATCGCAGGTGTAGGGGTGCGTACATTGATGACCTGTTTCTATTTGTGGAACAGTGTTTTGCTCCAACATCTGCTGTAAGGCTTGCAGGTTCAGTTGGATTTCCTGCTGTTTCTGCTGTGCAAAATCAGTGAGGTTTATTTTAGTGAATAGCTGATGTACTTCGAGTGCTCCTCTGCGGACATACTTATTATTAAGGTGCATGAGGCTTATTTCTGCCAAATCGAGACCAGAAGCCCTGATGACGTAATACTGGAAGCTGATATCCAAGTAGTGGTAGTCTTTGGCTCTCGTGGAAGCCTTTACTTCATAAGCCTCCCAGCTACCCTCATTGTTGACGAGGATATCCATATAGCATAAGGTATCACCATCGCTGAAGGCTGCTTCGTAGATCACTTTTTGTCCGGAGGCAATAAGTTCCCGGGTGTATTGGAGTGCTTGTTGAACTTCCTGAGGTTTGCCACGGCTGGCATCGATACCACCTGGAAAACATTTTTGAGCTGCTTCGCCTACCTCATAGCCCAAATTAAAAATATGCTGTTGGTTTTCGGATACAGTATCTTTTAGATCGGGATTGTTGAGGTGCAGGTAGAGTGATTTGTGACATTGTGTGCCTCTTATGAAAGAAGACTTGGAGATGGTGGCCATGGAAGAAGTGTTTTGGCAAAGATAGGCAAATGGGGTGACAAATGGTGACGGTACTTTGACGAGGTAGTGGCAGATTAGGCCGAGCGGTGGGAATGTCGAAAGTCTGAAGGTCGACATCTCGACTATCGCTCGATGACCAAGGTCTGAAGGTCGAAGGTCTGAAGGTCGAAGGTCTGAATGTCGAAAGTCTGAAGGTCTGAAGGTCGAAGG
>CAZQFH010000103.1:0-6747 GCA_964592595.1 uncultured Lentimicrobiaceae bacterium
TTGCCAATCTACTGATATGCAATTATCTTTGTCGGGTTAGCTGCAAAATGGGTTAGATTGAGATTAAGGTTGAGTAGATTATCCTTCTCAACCTTTTCTATTTTTAGTATAAGCTGTTTTACAAACCAGCAGTGGAGGTTTTAATAAGTTGCAGAATGATTCCGAATTAAATCTATCGCAGCAAAATCTTTACTTCCGCTCCCAACCGGTACCTTCTTTTCCATCCTTGAGCACAATTTGAAGGGCAGCCAGTTTGTCCCGGATCAGATCACTGGTAGCATAGTCCTTTCGCTGACGGGCATCCTGGCGCAGCTGGATTATTGTTTCCATCAGACCATCAAGCAATTGATCGTCCTGATTGGCACTTTCGGCCTGTAATCCCAAAATATCAAATACAAAAACATCAAAAAGTTCCTGTAGTAGCTTTAGTTCTGATGGATTGATCTGTGCATGACCAGCTTTCACACTATTGACAATACGCACCGCATCAAATAGTTTGGCAATAGCGATCGGACTGTTCAAATCGTCATTCATTGCGGCATAACACTCCTGCCGGATAGCTGCTATATTTAGGTTTGGAGCTGACTTTTCAGCTCTAAGCTGTTTTGCCTCAGAAGCTGCCAGCATAAGGCGTTTCATGCCTTTCTCGGCTGCCTGAAGGGCTTGATTGGAAAAGTCGAGCGTACTGCGGTATTGTGCCTGCAATATGAAAAACCTGATTGTCATCGGACTGTATGCCTGATCAAGCAATTCATGTTTTCCGCTAAAGAAATCATCCAGCGAAAGCGCATTGCCCAGCGACTTGCCCATCTTTTGTCCGTTGATGGTAATCATATTGTTATGCATCCAGTAACGCACAGGCGATTTGCCGTTGGCAATGGTTGATTGTGCAATCTCCGATTCGTGATGCGGGAATAGCAGGTCCATGCCACCGCCATGAATATCAAATTGATCACCCAAATATTTACATCCCATTGCCGAGCATTCCATATGCCATCCCGGAAAACCATCGCTCCAAGGCGAAGGCCAACGCATGATATGAGCAGACTCGGCTTTTTTCCAGATAGCAAAATCGGCGCTGTTGCGTTTTTCTGTTTGTCCGGCAAGCTCGCGGGTGTTGCTCATCAGCTCTTCGAGTTTGCGCCCCGACAACACGCCATAGTGATGGTTTTGGCTGTATTTCTCCACATCAAAATATACCGAACCCTGCGATTCATAGGCAAATCCTTTCTTCAAAATGCTTTTTACCATCTCGATCTGTTCGATGATGTGGCCCGAAGCATGTGGCTCAATTGATGGCCGTAACACATTGAGCCGATCCATCTGATGATGATAACGCACTGTGTAATATTGCACCACTTCCATCGGTTCGAGTGCTTCAAGGCGCGCCTTTTTAGCGATCTTGTCTTCGCCTTCATCGGCATCATTTTCCAGGTGACCCACATCCGTAATATTGCGCACATAGCGCACCTTGTAGCCCAGATGTGTGAGGTAGCGAAACAGCAGATCAAACGTGATAGCCGGACGGGCATGACCCAGGTGTGCATCGCCATAAACGGTTGGACCGCAAACATACATGCCTACATGTGGAGGTTTGATGGGTTCGAATGATTCTTTCTTTCTACTTAAACTATTGTAAACAAACAATTTACTCTCTGGGTCAGCATTCATGTCAATCCGGTATTTTTTGCCATGCAAAGAAACAAAATTTTGCGCTACAGGCTTTATTGCGTTTGCTATCAATTAGAATTCCCGTACTTTTGTAACTTATTGTTAATAGTATAACACAAAACTATGGAAAAAATTCTGGTCATTGGTTGCTCCGGACAAATAGGCTCCGAGCTTACGCTGGCACTGCGCAAATTATATGGCAACGACAATGTGTTTGCCACAGATATCAAACAGGCTCCGGCCGATATCCTGGAATCAGGTCCTTTTCATATTCTGGATGTTTTGGATTACAACAACCTCCTGCATTTTGCCGTACGCTACAACATCACACAGGTGTATAACCTGGCCGCTGTGCTATCCGGCAATGCCGAAAAAATACCGCAGCAAGCCTGGGAAATCAATATGAGAGCATTGATGAATGCACTGGAGCTGGGGCGCGATTCAGATGCCAAAAAATTGTTCTGGCCAAGCTCTATTGCTGTTTTTGGCCCAACCACACCCCGCCACAATACTCCGCAAATGACAGTGATGGAACCCAATACGGTTTACGGCATCAGCAAATTGGCAGGCGAACGCTGGGGCGAATATTACCATAAACGTTATGGCGTTGACTTCAGAAGTTTGCGCTACCCCGGCCTTATCAGCCACAAAACGGAAGCCGGAGGCGGCACTACGGATTATGCTGTTGAAATCTTTTTCGAGGCCATCAAAAACAAGTCGTACGAATGTTTCCTGAGTGAAGATACCGCCCTGCCGATGATGTTTATGGACGATGCCATCCATGCTACAATCAAGCTGATGCAAACCGATGGCGACAGATTATCGCTGCGTTCAAGCTATAATGTTGGCGGCATGAGCTTTACGCCCAAAGAAGTTGCGGCAGCCATTCAAAAACACATCCCTGATTTTGAAATCTCATACAAACCCGATTTCCGGCAAGCCATAGCAGATAGCTGGCCTGCCAGCATCGACGACAGCGTGGCACGCAAAGACTGGGGGCTAAACGACACCTTTAATCTGGACAGCATGACGGAACTGATGCTGCGGGAAATTAAGAAAAAGCTGTCACTTTAAAATGAAATTAAACCGGATTAACACTCTGGTTTTTTTATTGAACATGAGGAGCTGTTTGATTGTTTGATTTATAAAAATCTATGTGGACAGAAACCAACAACAGCCTGAAACGGCAATTCGTTTTCAGTAGTTTTATCGCAGCCTTTGCATTTATGACCAAGGTAGCCTTGCTCGCCGAAAAAATGAATCATCATCCTTTGTGGACGAATGTTTACAACAAAGTTGAGATCACCCTCAGCACACATGATGCGGGTGATATCGTAACCGAAAAAGATCGGAAGCTTGCGGCAGAAATTGATAAGCTGCTTGGTGAATAACAGGGCTGTCAAGTAGATTCCGGCAATAAAAAATCGGGATAGTTTTCGGGTGTTATTACTTGAAAACTATGATTGGGATAGGCTTTTGAAAAACTTAGTGGGATACGGGCTTTGGATTTTATATTCCACTTAAATTCAAAAGCATAGAGTTTACCATTTAGATCTTCGATATAATCAATTTCTTGTTGTTGATGCGTTCGCCAAAAATAAGGATTCACATAAATGTTATGATTTGAAAGGTATTTCATCCTTTCACTCATCAAGAAATTTTCCCATAAAGCTCCACGGTCTTCTCTCAAGTTTAAAGGGCTGAAATTATTGATCAACGCATTGCGTATGCCGTTATCAAAAAAATAAATTTTTCGCGATTTTTTTATCTCATTTCTCAAATTCCTGCTTAGCGATATCAAGCGAAAAATAACATAGGTCTTTTCCAATAATTCAATATACCGCCTCACCGTTTCCGGATCAGCTCCTATAGTGGCACTAAGTTCCTGAAAAGAAACTTCTGAACCAAGCTGAAATGCTAATGCCTGAAGCAAAGCTTCGAGCAATTCTGGTCGCCTTAAATCCTTGTACTTAAAAACATCCTTATATAAATAACTGCCTGATAATAACTTAAGCACATCAAGCTGGCTATCCTCTGTCGTAACAATCTCCGGATATGAACCAAAAATCAGTCTGTTATGAAGTGCTTTTTTCTCTTCAAGAAAACCTTGATGATGTTGTAATTCTTCAAAAGCAAGCGGCAATAACAAATATTCATATTTGCGACCAGTAAGCGGTTCGGTTGTGCCTTGGGCAATATCAAGCGCAGAAGAACCTGTGACCAACAACTGCACAGACTTAAAGTGATCTGTTATCATCTTTAATGTGAGCCCAATTGATGAAATACGTTGAGCCTCATCAACAACAATTATCTGATTTTTTGCTATTATTCTTTTTAAATCAGCGAGATTGGGATTGCTTAGCTCAGCACGAACCGACGGATCGTCAGCATCAAGCCATAAGGATTTATAGGCCGAAAAATCTTCATTCACCAGTTTTTTTAGCAAAGTGGTTTTACCAGTCTGGCGAGGACCCAGAATAATAATGGCCTTCCCTTTGAAAAATTTTGGAATGATTCTTTCTGACAATTGACGTGCTATCATCACAATTTTTTTCAAATTTATGAAATTTCCGGATTATAATCGCGAATTCTTATAAAATTTTACGATTATAATCCGGAATTTTAATGTTTTTTACTTTAGAAGCCTTTTGGCGGCTGCCACAAAACCCAACACATCCTCGGCTGTGGTATCATAAGAACACATCAAGCGCACCTCATTTTGGCTTTCGTTCCAAACATGAAAAAAGTATTCCTTTTGTAATTTTGGAATTAACGCTTCGGGCATGTTAGCAAAAACACCATTAGCTTCTACGGCTCTGCTCAGGCGGATACCATTCACTTGTTCCAGCTCATCAGCCAGCAAACGTGCCATGGCATTGGCTTGTGTAGCATTCTTTTTCCAAAGGTCATCTTCCAGGTAAGCAAGAAACTGTGCAGTGATAAAACGTAATTTACTGGCCAGCTGCATGCCTTGTTTGCGGTTGTATTGAAAGCCTTCGGCCAGCTCAGGTTTCAGAAAAACCACGGCTTCGCCAAACATCAATCCGTTTTTGGTGCCGCCAAAGGATAGCACATCCACACCGGTTTGGGTCACCATTTCGCTGAAGGAAACGCCCAAAGCCACAGCAGCATTGGCAATGCGTGCTCCGTCCATATGCAGGTACATCCCATGTTGATGGGCAAAATCGGCCAATGCTATGATTTCATTCAAGCTGTATAAGGTTCCCATTTCGGTAAACTGTGAAATGCTAATCAGCTTGGGCTGAACATGATGCTGAAAACCAATGCTATTTAAAAATGGTTTAACCTGTTCAGGCTGAATCTTTCCGTCGGGACAGTCCACAGTTAGAATTTTTCCGCCGGTAAATTTCTCAGGAGCACCACCTTCATCTTCATTGAGATGCGCTGAATGCGGCGCCACGACTGCCTGCCACGATTTAAGTAGATGTTGCACAGCAAGCACATTGGCACCTGTGCCGTTATAAACGAAAAACACCTTACAATCCGTTTCAAAAACTTCCTGAAAGCGTTTTTCGGCCTGCTGCATCAAGGGGTCATTTTCGCCATAAGCAGGATGATGCAACTGATTGGCCAGCTGTAAGGCTTCCATCACTTCGGGTGAAACGCCCGACCAGTTATCACTGGCAAAACCTTTGGTTTGTGCGAGTTGTAATTTCATGGTTTTAGTTTTAAAAATCAGGAGCCTGTTGTTTTACCAATTCTTTGGTCGAAAGTAAGCCACAGGCTGCAAAAATATCTTGTCCACGCGAGGCACGCACGGTAGTACGAATACCTTTCTTAATAAGCGCTTCTTTAAATTCCTGTATGGTAGCTTCGTCAGAGCTTTGCAGGGGCGTATCCGGAATTGGATGAAAGCGGATCAGATTCATACGGCAACGCAGGCCATTAAGTAATCGCGCGATTTCCTTCACATGATGTGGGGTATCGTTGATGCCTTTAAACATAATGTATTCAAACGAAATACGGCGCTGCTTGCCAAAGTCGTAGTCGCGCAACATCGCAACAACCTGTTCGATAGGATACACATTTTCGATTGGCATCAGTTTTTTACGCTCGTCATGAAATGGCGTATGCATGCTCACCGCCAGATGACATTCGGAATTTTCGATAAAATGTTTCATCGCCGGGATCATCCCAATGGTAGAAACGGTGATACGCCGCGCACCCATACCCAACCCCCAGTCGGAAGTCAATATTTCGAGGCTTTTCATCACACCTTCCAGGTTGTCGAAAGGCTCTCCCATGCCCATATACACGATATTTGTAAGCTTTTCGCGCTCGGGCAGACTGCTGATTTGATTCACGATTTCGCCTGCTATGAGCTGCGACTGAAAACCTTGTTTGCCTGTCATGCAAAACAAACAGCCCATTTTGCATCCCACCTGCGACGAAACACAAAGTGTAGCGCGGTCCTCATCGGGAATGTAGGCTGCCTCAATAAAACGTTTGTTGCTGGTTGGGAAGAGGTATTTCTTTGTGCCATCCAAAGAAGTTTGCACATTGGAATGCATCACCCGTCCTACCTCAAAATTTTCAGCCAGTTTTTCACGGTTTTGCTTCGAAATATTGGTCATTTCGTCAATTGAACCAACCTGCTGTTTGTAGAGCCATTCGCTTATTTGACGTGCAGCAAAAGCAGGCAAACCCATATCGGAGCATATCGCTTTAAGCTCGTTGAGCGTTTTACCGAAAAGTGCCTGTTTGGGAGGTGTTGTGTTAGTTTCCATACTTATTCTTTGAAGGACGCTTTTTGATAAAAGTGCTCCTTTCTTTTATTTCCTACAAAGTTATAGTTTCTGGTGGATATTGTGTTTTATCACGTTCTTTATTCAATCAGAAATAAACGCTGAGATCAATCCCGAAATCTTCTCCCGCAGATTGCGCAGAGAGTCGCAGAAAAAATATCCGCCTTAATCAGCATAATCTGTGAGAAAATTATATCCTAAAATTCTACGGAACAGACTCCAGTTTGAGAATCTTCTCCCGCAGATTGCGCAGATAGTCGCAGAAAAATATCCGCCTTAATCAGCATAATCTGTGAGAAAATTATATCCT
>CAZQFH010000104.1:0-1474 GCA_964592595.1 uncultured Lentimicrobiaceae bacterium
AGCGCAGAGGTCATCGAGCGCAGAGGTCATCGAGCGCAGAGGTCATCGAGCGCAGAGGTCATCGAGCGCAGTCGAGATGCCGAGATGCCGACCCAAAATTTCCCTACCTTTGCCCAAACTCCAAACCCCTTGAGCAAAAAACAACATACACGCAACACCTTCCTCCTCATTGTGAGTTATTTGCTTATTAACGGCGGCCTCAACTTTTACCTTGGTTTTATCGCTCAAAACAATAAGCTCCATTGGCTTTACAACAGCCTCCAACTGCCGGTTTACGGCTTTCTGGCCTATCTGCTCGCAAGCAGCCTCGGTAAGTGCCCCCTCAAATGGCGTCGCATGACCAGCTATACCCTGCTTATATTGCTGGCACACAGCTACTGGGTATTGTTTCTGTTGGCCTGGCTTACAACTTCCCCTTACCAATTTAACTGGTACGCCCTCGGTTTCGCAAGCATCGGCATGATAGCGGGAATCCAACTGAGACTCCGCTACACCTACAAACGCTGCGACTGCCAGATTGCAACCGATGCCAGCGATAAACCCCAAAAAACAAACCTGATACCCTTTTCGGGCTATTCCGGTATAAAAGCTCTCATCACACACCATCCCGAACTGCCTGCTATCATCAGCCGCTCCTTCGGATGGAAAGCCCTATTCATTGGCAACTCTGAAAGATGGAAGATGAACCTCATCTGCACCGGCAAAAGCCTCGTTTCCCTGCCACATTTCAGCTATGGAGCCCTCTTTGTGAACAGCCAAAACACACCTCCCGATGAAGTAATTAAGCACTTGCAAAAAATGCACTTTCAGCAAGGCTTTCATGGTTTGGAATATCGAAGTCTGCTGCACGACAGAGCACAAACCAAGCCTGCCTACAAAATCAGCTCTTGGCTCACATTGCAACCCACACCTGAGCAACAATTACAATTGTTCTCCGTAAACCTGCGAAGCAAGATACGCCGTGGCCTGCGCCAGAACTTCGATTTTGTAAGTGGTAAAGAAGAACTACTCAACGATTTTTACAAAACTTACGCCCGGCATATGCGCCACTTAGGCTCAGGAGCCATCACCAAAAAGTTTTTTGCAAACCTACTGCAATCTTATAATAGCGATGGGGGAGTGGCAAAAATTTACATCCTCCGTCAACAAAACAAAACCATTGGAGCAGCCTTTAGCCTGGCTTATGAAGGCTTTTACGAAAACGGCTGGTTTGCCACTCATCCCCAATGGCAAAAACAATATGCATCCTATGTATTGCATCACCATATGATCAACGACGCCATCGCCTTGAGCTGCCATACCTATAGCTTTGGCCGCAGTACCCATGACAGCGGCGTCCATCATTTCAAAAAACAATGGAACACCACAGACATCCCCCTCAACTGGCTCAGCTTTCCCGAACCCAACCTCAACCTCCGCAAACAATCCTGGATCAGAACCCTCTGGAAAAAACTACCCTATCCCATCGGCAACC
>CAZQFH010000104.1:1574-4102 GCA_964592595.1 uncultured Lentimicrobiaceae bacterium
CAAACTCATATCCTACCTCAAATAAAGCTTGTGACTTTCAGACTTTCAGACCTTCTGACCTTCAGACCTTCGACCTTCTGACCTTGACTTTTGACTTTTGACTTTTGACTTTCAGACCTTCGACTTTCAGACCTTCGACTTTCAGACCTTCGACTTCAGACCTTCGACTTTCAAACCTTCGACTTTCAGACCTTCGACTTTCACACCTTCAACTTATTATAATACCGTTTCCGCAGTATAAACATTTTTTCAAAATAATCAATCTTCGAATCCCGATAATCAAAGATCACAGGAGGATGCCCAGAACGCTGAATCCTTCCCATATATTGAATCAACTTTCCCTCAAAAGCAAACGGATAAACAATAAAAAGACACTCCAAATTGCTGATATCAACCCCCTCTCCAAAATACTGACCCGTGGCGATCACGATTTTATAATGCCCTTGTCTGATTTGTTCCATCTTAAGCTTTCTCGAACTTTCAGAATCTTCCCCATGAATTGTTATCGTCTCATAACGAGCTTTCAGATATAAATTCAGCACCTCCACATGCGCTTTCCGCTCGGTAAGTATCAATATTGTTTTAAACCTTGCTGCCTGTGCTTCAACATCATTGATAATCAACTGATTCCTTTGGGTGTCATAAACAAGAATCCTTGAAATGGTTTCATACTGATCAATTTTAAAATCAAATGGAGCAAAAAGCGCTGTCTCTCTGATATTTATTTCAGCCTTGATTTCCTTCCCGGCCAAATAATCAGCTTGACTTAACTGATGCAATATATTGCCGATATAGACAAAAATTAGTTTTTGGTCATTGTTTTTTCGTTTTGGTGTTGCGGTTAAGCCATACAAATAAAAGGCATTAAACCGCACAATTGCTTCGCGAAAGGATTTGGCGGGAATGTGATGGCATTCATCAACGATTTTTGTTCCAAAATCATTGGCTATTTCTGCAAAATCATCTATTCGGGCAAGCGATTGAATCATCGCAACAGTAATCTTTTTACCAATATTCTTTTGCTGATTACCAATTTGGCCGATTTCATTTCTTGACACCTTTAAAAAATCCTGAATACGCTCAATCCACTGGTCAAATAGTTGTTTCCGGTGAACGATAATGAGTGCAGGCTGACGCTTTTCAGCTATGATTTGAAGTCCGATAAGAGTTTTTCCTGAGCCAGGTGGCGAAACAATCACACCAAAATCTTTTTCCCTCACTTTTTCCAGTGCAATTTCCTGATGTTTTAGTAGTTCAATGGTTGAATTAAAATCAATTGGTTCTTTTTTTGCTCTCTTGTCAACAATCTTAAAGGGAATCAGTTCCTTTCGGCAAAACTGCACCAAACTTGCTGTAAACCCACGCGGTATCATGATTTCGTCTGCTCCCTCCTCAATTAACTTAAAGAACCTTTCCGTCTTAAATATACTCTTGCCAAGTTTCTTTTTTACCAGGTAATCGGAATTATAAAAGTTAAGTTGTTCTCTCAGAAAAACAATCAGTTTCTGACTAAGTTGAGTCCGCTTCAGATAAATCTGATTACTGATAATGATTTCGAGTTGGCGGCTTATCCCACCGATTTGGGAAGATGAAACAAAGCTTTCCAGCGGCTCAATCTTAAAAAAGACTTCATAAAGTTCATTTAGCTTGTGCCGCGAAACCTTCCTTATCTGCTCAAGAAATTCCCACTGATTAACATAAGGTTCAAATGTTTCTGGATTCAGGAAGCATGAGTTGTCCTTTTCAATCGATTTTCCTTGCAAGGGCAGGGCAATTAAGTTTCCCAATCCTTTTCCGGAATGATAATCCTGGTTGGGAAATAACCTGTCGAAACTTGGTTCTTTATCAAAATGAGAAATAATTTTCGAATGCCGCAACAATTCAAACATTATTTTCCGGCTTTGCAAAGCTGGTATTTCCAGTTCAAAAAACACCCACAAGTGTCCGCCATTACCCGATCTCGAACGTTCGATATAAGCAGGAATATTATATTTCCGGCAAGTTGTATATAGCCTCAGGATGGCCTCTTGCCAGTTTTGTTTATCAAAATCAACAGCAACAAAAAAGGACGAATTATCTTCTAAAAGCGGGTAAATACCGCAAGTTTCCCTTCCTGCCAAATGACTTTCAATTGCGCTGTCATCATACGGCAGATAATCCTTGTTTTTATAATTCCTAAAATTGCCTCCTTGTGATTTATGTCGGTTATAGTCAGTCCAATCTATCTTATAAGCAGGCATATAACCACTTCTTCCAGCCTTTTCCCAACGCACCGCATACACATCCTTTCTTCCTCTGAACAAAGACTTATAAAGCTCAATATTATAGGCGTTATTTGCTGACTTCATCACCCTACAAAAATATAGATTTTGGAATTTCACTTCAGACTTTCCGACCTTCAGACCTTCGACCTTCAGACTTTCAGACCTTCGACCTTCAGACCTTCGACCTTCAGACCTTCGACCTTCAGACTTTCAGACCTTCGACCTTCAGACCTTCGACCTTCAGACCTTCGACCTTCAGACCTT
>CAZQFH010000104.1:4202-6655 GCA_964592595.1 uncultured Lentimicrobiaceae bacterium
GACCTTCGACCTTCAGACCTTCGACCTTCAGACCTTCGACCTTCAGACCTTCGACTTTCAGACCTTCGACCTAAACCGCTCCACCCACACAACCCACAAAGCAAAGATCACCACATAAAAACCCGGACGAAGCACCCAGTCATGGATAAAACCCCAATACTCTGGCTTCCAAATTACAACAACCGAAAGAATAACAATCCGCGTGATATTAACCCCATGCATGATCAAAATACTCATGGGGATATACCACAGCTTATGCTTCCAGGGACCTGGAAACAACACAAACAACACCAAAATCTGATAAAACTGTTTCAAGCCCGAGCAACTCTCCACCACCTGCACATAGCCACCATTCGAAAACCACATATAATTTGGATACTCGGTAGTTACATGTAAACCCAGGATATGCCGGTTAATCCACAGACTACTGTGAAACACCTGCTCCGCCAGCCAGTCGGCTGTAACATTAATCACGGTAAACGATTTAATTATACGGGCAAACTCCCACCACAACTCATGAAAAGTATAGGTAATTATCGCAAACAGCGCCACATCAACCACAAAGCCCATCGGCCCTGCGTAAAAAGTCTTAAAAGATCGGTAAGCAGCCTTAATCATGGTAAATTGTTTGCCACAAAAATAACCCAAAACCCCATAACCCAAAGCCTATTTTTTTAAACCGAGATGCCGACCTTCAGACTTTCAGACTTTCAGACCTTCGACTTTCAGACCTTCAGACTTTCAGACCTTCAGACTTTCAGACCTTCGACTTTCAGACCTTCAGACTTTCAGACCTTCAGACCTTCAGACCTTCGACTTTTTCCTTGGCTCTTCTTCCAAAAAATATGTATATTTGCAATCAGATTACAAAATAACATAAAATGTTTATCCCACGCCAACTTTCCAAAACCCTAAAAAAACAACTTCAGCTATTCCCCATTATTTCTTTAACCGGACCACGCCAATCTGGTAAAACTACCTTACTAAAGCAACTATTTCCGGATTATCAATATTTTAACCTCGAACGACTGGATTACAGAGAGCTGATAACATCCGATCCGATGGGATTCCTTAAAACCACTGGCCCTAAGCTAATCCTCGATGAAGTTCAAAACCTCCCGGAACTATTTCATTATATTCAAGTCGTTGCAGATGAGCGAAACACCCCCGGACAATACATTTTATCCGGTTCACAGAGCTTCTTGCTAAACGACAAAATAGCGCAGTCACTAGCCGGAAGGGTATATATAAGTCATTTATTTCCATTCGACCTCACCGAAATACCACAACCGGCTGCAGATATATACACAACAATATGGAAAGGCTTCTATCCACGTTTGTATGAATACGGTATTCAACCCCACGACTTCTATCCTTCCTACATTGCTACTTATGTAGAAAGGGATGTAAGAACACTCAAGGCAATTGAAAACCTCAACACTTTTGCACGATTTTTAGGCTTATGTGCCGGACGAATAGGTCAGGTACTTAACCTCTCTTCACTGGCTAATGATGCAGGTATTACAGTTAATACAGCAAAGTCATGGCTTTCGCTTCTCGAAGCAAGTTTCATTATTTTTCAGCTGCAGCCCTATCATCGAAACTTCAGTAAGAGACTAATCAAATCACCAAAAATATATTTTTATGATACCGGTTTAGCCTGTTCCTTGCTTCAAATAAAACAGGCAGACATGATAAAAACGCATTATCTGTATGGCTCACTGGTCGAAAATATTGTGATTGCAGAGATTCTAAAAAAGCATCATCACAGCGGAAAACAAGCTTCGGTTTACTACTGGAGAGAGAGCAACGGAACAGAAATAGATTGTATCATCGAACAAGGCAATAATGAAATAATGGCCATCGAAATAAAAGGAGGCGCCACTTTTAACAGAGACTTTGTAAAAAACCTTAAAAACTTTCCTGCAAGAGATATAAAAGTACACAAAAAACTGATTTACAACGCAGAAAACACAATGAGCATAGCTGACATTCAGATGATTGGTTGGAATAATCTCCCAAAATTTCTAAACGAAACCATAGACACTTATAAAATGGCTTTTAGACTTTAACTCTTGGCCGCCGCTCGGCTAAAAATTGCAAGACCTTCTGACCTTCAGACCTTCCGACCTTCGACTTTCAGACCTTCAGACCTTCGACTTTCAGACCTTCCGACTTTCAGACCTTCCGACTTTCAGACCTTCGACCTTCAGATGTCAGGGCGGCCTGCCCCGTCAGCCATGCGGGACCCCTTAAAAATCCCAAAACATTTTTCAATCAATACTATCCTCAATACTCTTGCTCAAACTCACACTTCTTTTTTATAGCTTTTGGCTGACCTTCAGACTTTCAGACTTTCCGTCACTAAATCAACTCCTCAACCTCACCTCTCAATAAAAATTTCATTTACGCATACATAAAACAATTTGTCTATTCGCAAAATATTTTACTTA
>CAZQFH010000105.1:0-6641 GCA_964592595.1 uncultured Lentimicrobiaceae bacterium
GCTACGACTACGATGCCATCGGAAACATGACCTACCGCAGCAAAACCCTCCCCGGCGGCCAACAGCTGAAAGAAGAGTTTTGGTACGACCAGCTGAACCGCCTTACCGACATCAAATTAAATGGGCAGCCAACAGGCGGACACGATTACGACCCACAAGGGCTGGGTAATATCACGGCTAAAACTGCAAACGGGCAACAAATTTACAGCAATGCTGAATATGGCGAAGGCACTCACGGTCCCCATGCCATTACCTCAGCCACAACCACAGCAGGCATTTTCCCGTCAGAGTCCGATTCCCTACTGGCAGCCTACACCAGTTATGAGCAGCTTAAAAGCCTTACGCAAGGCACGCTAGGCCTTTTAATCACATACGGCCACCACCACCAGCGTATCAAACAAGAGTACACTGACCAAAAGGACATGATACTCAAGCTGTGGGCGGGTGCCTGCGAGTACATCACACATAACGGCCAAACCACCACACTCACTTACCTGAGCAGCCCCGACGGGCTGTATGCCCTGCACCGCATCCTGCCCGATGGCAGTGAAAATATCCACTACCTACACACCGACCATTTAGGCAGCTGGACAGCGGTAACCAATGAAGCAGGAGCAAAAGTTGACGAACAGAGTTACGACGCCTGGGGCAATCGCAGAAGTCCTTACACCTGGCGAAAAACAGGCTTATGGCTAACGCCTCGCTATGACAGAGGCTTTACCGGACACGAACACTTAGACGGCTTCCAGCTCATAAACATGAACGGCCGCATGTACGATCCGGTAGTAAGCCGCATGTTGGCCCCTGACAACTTCGTGCAAACACCAGATTTCTCGCAAAACTTTAACAGGTATAGCTATGCCTTGAATAATCCGTTGATGTTTACGGATCCGAGTGGGGAGTTGTTTGGAATTGATGATGCAATAGTTATAACTGCATTGGCAATAATTGGTGCGTACACAGGTGGCGTTGGCATGAATGAAGGCGAGTTGAACCCTATTAGCTGGGATTGGCAATCATTTGACACTTATTTTGGAATGGGTTTTGGAGCACTGCTCGGGTATGTTGGGGGGTACGGGCTGGTACATCCAGGTACGGTAGGTTTTGCCCTCGGATTAGGATCTCCCGCAGGAGGAATATATCTTGCAGGTAATGCAAGTGATTGGAATTTTGAATGGTCAACAGTAGCAGGTGGTGGAGGAAGCATTGATCTTTCGCAATCGGTTAGCATTAATGATATCATTAATGGATCAAACGATAGGGTAAAGCTGCCAGTTGTAGGAAACACTTCATATTGGGATGGCAGGTTTTTTCATGGAACCGAAGAAGAAGCCCGTCATAATTTAGTAGAAAACAGCAAATTTTTAGGTGTTGAGACAGCCTACTGGGCTACTAATAAAGGATATTATTTTACCCCTACAAGAGGAAATGCATACCAAGCTACGGATTTTTTTGGGGATGGTGACTGGAATATGTCAATCGGATATCGGGAAAATACAATTCGACAAGCTTTTCGCTATGAAGAAATATATAAACCAGATTATGATAATTTATATATCTTAAATCCTTTTGTTTCAAAATATGGATTTGTACGAGTGCATTATGGTGCACACACGCACCCAGGTAGTTCCCCACCAAGTATAAAGGATTATAATCACTCCTTTTTTTTAGGTTATCAAGGTAAGGTTTTTGGCTGGAATGGTGCAGTTTATAATTATAGAGGATATTACTATCAGCAGATTATTGACTAATATGAATAAATTATTTTTATTTTTCATAATATTTATTAATAGCCTGTGTGCACAGGAGATTCAATATATTGGAAATCTTTCTCTAAATGAAGATGAGATTAATTTATGCCGTACCGAATATTTTAGTTTTGGTGCTGCAAAACATGAGATAATTCTGGTTGATTACTATAAAAAAGAGGATACGAATTGCTATAGAATTACTTCAAGTATAAACGCATTAGAAATTCTTGCTCGAAAACCATGTGCATACATTGCTGACCAGAATTTGATGACCTACATTTTTTGTGAAGATAGCATTGAAATATCAGATACACTGATACTTGGAAAAGTCTTTGATCTGTCTTTAGAAGTTTTGCGCCTTCCTTCTCGAACTATAAACTGGAAAGAAAATTCATATTTTGATTGTATGTTGTTTTATGAGTTATTAACAATTTATGATCCATTTATAATTGAGTATAATTTTGTTGATGGCGTATTTGTAAGTGAATGTTTTCGTGATAAGAAGTATTTTAAAAGAATTCGGCCAAAGTGCATATTATCAGGTAAATACGAGGATAAATGTAATTGCGAATAACCATGAGATTCATTAGGAAAATTAAGATATAAACAAGAACTTTTTTCTAAATTGCGAAATTATCTAAAAAAGTACTCAATGTATCGATTACCAACAAAACCATGATACAGCAATTTGGCTACGACTACGATGCCATCGGAAACATGACCTACCGCAGCAAAACCCTCCCCGGCGGCCAACAGCTGAAAGAAGAGTTTTGGTACGACCAGCTGAACCGCCTTACCGACATCAAATTAAATGGTCAGCCAACCGGCGGGCAGACTTACGACCCCGATGGGCTGGGCAATATCACGGCTAAAACTGACAATGGCCAGCAAGTTTATAGCAATGCCCAATACGGCGAGGGCAGTCACGGTCCACATGCTATTTCATCGGCTGTTGCTACTGCGAATGTATTTCCTGCCGATCCGCAAACAGCTGAATACACCTCTTTTGAGTAGTTGAAAAGCCTCCGTCAGGGCGAACTCGGCCTCTCAATCATGTACGGTCACCACCACCAGCGCATAAGCCAGAGATACCGCAACCAGTACCAGATTACACTCAAACTTTGGGCAGGAGCTTGTGAGTACATCACACTCAATGGCCAAACCACCACCCTCACCTACCTGAGCGGCCCAGGCGGGCTTTATGCCTTGCACCTTATTAATTCAGATGAGAGCAAGAGCATACGTTACCTGCATACTGACCACCTTGGCAGCTGGACAGCAATAAGCGATGAAACAGGTACAAAAATAGATGAACAAAGTTATGATGCGTGGGGCAACAGGCGCTCACCCTTCACATGGGCAAGCACTGGCATGATGCAACCTCCTTTGTTTGACCGTGGCTTCCCCTCAGCTGGCGCGCCAGATCGCTTACGGTTTTACAGGCCACGAGCAGCTCGATCTGTTTAAACTGGTAAATATGAACGGACGCATGTATGATCCGGTAATCGGGCGCTTTATGAGCCCCGATCCGGTACTACAGTTCCCCAATTTTACCCAGGGCCTCAACCCCTACAGCTATGTGCTGAACAACCCGCTCAGATATACCGACCCCAGCGGCTATAGTTTGGTTGGCCAATTGGCAGCCATTGGAGCAAGTATTGCTTTCTCAGGAGGCAATCCATTTGCGGCCGCAGCCATTTATGCCTCCATTATGACGGTTGATTACATCATCGAAAGGAAGTTTAAAATAAACATAGGGCAGATTTTTGAGTACTACACCCAAACTTTTGTTATTACAACCATACAGACAGGCGGGTCGCTGGTGATTGGCGGTATTATTGGCAATGTAGACAAGCTGGGGCGTGAGTTAATGCGGGCTACAGCCCATGGTGTCTTCAACGGCACCATGCGGATGGCACAGGGTGGTAAATTTGAGCATGGATTTCTCTCAGGTTTTGCCTGTGCTGAGCAGTTTTGCGTTATATTTGTTAAATGAATATACGCCACAACATCGCTGTAAGAATCTACAAAGAAGTCAATTGCCGAAGCATATCTTCGCTGGGTGGTAGCGCAATGCAAAGTTACGGCACATCAATGAGTACGGCAGATAAAATAGTTTTAAGTTCGGTTATCGGTGGCACAGCAGAAGCACTGGGTGGGGGCAAGTTTGCCAATGGCGCTGTTACCGGGGCTTTTGTGATGGCGTATAATCATTTGATGCATGAATGGCATCCAAGCCGAAAGGCAGCTGCTGCAAGTGCCCAATCAAAAACAACGGAAACAGGTAATGAAACATCTGTTTTGGTGTTTCAGGATGATCAAGGCGAATATTGTTACTGGGAATGCCCGCATGATGAGCGAAATTCAACAACAGCCTCCTATTGGGTAACTCCTCCTGAAGACGAAATGTATGGTTTGATGCTGAAGGAAGAGTTTCATTATAGTGTGAAAGATGGTCCACCTGACGAATTTGGGAGACCAACCTGGCTTAAAGGTTCATTTCAGGATTGGGTTACAGCCCGGAGTCTTAAGATTCCGGTAACGCACTACACGATTGGAATTGGTTCGTGGCACTTTGGACCTACTTTGTTCTTTGTCAAACCACAAACTGTTATTCACAGATCATATATTCACTGGAATAGTAAATATCCAATAGAGCAAGCACCTTGGTATGTCCCCTATAAACCATCAAAGTAATGAAAAAAGTATTGACATTCATTTTCTTTATGTGTTTTTTTAATAGCTTAATTGGACAAATGGAATTAAGTAAGTCATTGGTTGATAGTATTATTTCGAAACGGTACTCAACAGTAGCTAAGAATAATTATGTTAACTTTAGATCAATTCTAAACTTTGCAATACTGAAGAACCAAAAAAATGCCATTTATTTCTCTGCAATATCAATTAGACACCGTCAGGATGTACATGAAAACATGAAAATTTACATAAGTGGAGAAAGATTGTTTTTTGTTATTTTGAGAAATATTGAAGCTGATTCCACTTTGGGAAGCAAGCTGATTGACTACAATGATGCAAGATTTGAAAAAGCTTTGGACTCCATAAAATTTGGCCTAAAAACACATTCAGGCATAGTAAGCATTCGTTCACCATTGGAGGTTTTTCGGATAAGAAAAAGGTTTCTAACTCGAAACACTTATGTTATCACTTCAAAAAAGTACATTCCTTATCTGTCAGCACCTGATGAGTTTATTCCGCTTAAAACATTTTATTCTGGTGCTGAATTTAAAGAGATTGAACCCTGGTATTATGATCATAAGCCGCTCAAAGAGCTAAACAAGAAGTATTACGAAGATATGAAGCCGAGCGAAAAGATCATACTAAGGATGCCTAAAAAGTAACAATTGTAAAACCGGGCGAACATGACCTTTACAGAAAAAACAGCCATAGCCCCCGCTAAGCGGCGGCACAGCAGAAGCTTTAGGTGGCGGAAAGCCTGCCTGCCGAAGTGGCAACGCAGGCAGGTTCGCCAACGGCGCTGTTACCGGGGCTTTTGTGATGGCGTTTAATCATTTGGTGCATGATGAACCGGAGGGAAAGTCTTTCAAAATTGCTGCAAGTTATAAGAAGTTAGCCCTTGCATTAAGATATAGCCCATTTGCGCTAGGAAGTAGTAATCCTTTTTTTATGGCTGAAGCTATTTATTTTGATATGGGTGCTGGTTTTGTTGGTGCAGAGTATGATGGGGGTTATTTTCTGGTTTTGGCTGGCGAAGATGCCGGTGCACTGATACCCTATTCCGAACATGGTGGCGGAGGAGCACCTGAAGCAAGTATTGGAGTTGAACTAGGTCGGGTTGATCTGGCAGACAAATCCATCCCATTTAAGACAGAAATGCTTTTTGGTGAGCGCAATAAATTTTGGGGTGGTGCAGTATTTGTTGGTGGAGCTGTTTCGTATTCCAAACCTTCAGGAGGAGTGCAATTAATTTCTACATCGATCAATATAGGGATAAGTATTAATCCTTTTGGTGGATTTTCTGCAGGTGGTAATAGAGGATTAATTGATCCAAAAAGAAAATAGTATGATTAAAAAACGATATTCAAGCTTTATTTTCTTTCTGATTAGTATTTCTATTGCCTTAATTTGGTTCTATTTGGATATTAAGAAAAGTCAGGATCTCATTTTGAAGTTTGCTTTAGAATATCCAGTTATTAAAATTGAAGAGCATATTAACGGACAAGTTACAAGTATCTATCAGCATGATCCGAAAGAGTTCAGAATCATGTCATACAATCGTGACATTACAATCAACGACACTCTTAAAAGAAGATTAAATGTAGATAATGAGCTATATACAGGAAGCAGTTTAGGGGAAATCCTATCAGTTGGCGATAGCTTACACAAGCAAGCAGACAGCACATCAATAGCCGTATTTAAGATACGGGGGGCAGATACGCTTAAATACCGCTTCCCGTTGCTTAACGAAAAACTACACCCACTCAAAAAATAATGGAAATTGATATGAAACAATTTATTGCAAAACTTTTTAGTCTTCTCTATACCTGGCAGGAAAAAACTGTTGGAAGAAAACAAAGCACTGCTTTCTACGCCTCAGCTACTTTAGGTATGCTGCTCGCAATGAACCTCATGTTTATTAGTTTTTTGGTGTCCTTTTTGTATTATGATCTGATAATTTCTTTTCTAAAATCGTACTATGTGCTCACAAGTATTTCGATTGTATTGATAGTGATTGTCGTCTTATATTTTAAAGATAACTATAAAATATTGTTGGATAAAGCGCCACATCAACAGGAGAAAGCCAGTTATAGTAGAGCAAGCGTTTTGGCTTATATCGTGTTTACAGTAGTGCTATTTAGGGCTTGCTGAAAAACTCGAAATCGACAATCCCTGTCAATATTACCGGTGCGC
>CAZQFH010000106.1:0-6352 GCA_964592595.1 uncultured Lentimicrobiaceae bacterium
TTTTTTACAAAAATACAATTAATATGTGTAAATATTTATTAGACTTTATATAAAAAAAATTGTTTCATCGGGTTAAAGGCTTACTGGTTTTGAAATGGATTAGCTCAAAAAATCTTTGATTTCAGTAGAGGAAGGAACACGGCCGCTTACCACCACTTTTTCGTCAACGACCAGTCCGGGCGTGCGCATCACACCATAATTCATGATATCCATGATGTCTTCTACTTTAGTGATTTCAGCATCAATTTGATGTTCGGCAACCACATTGCGAACGCTTTGCTCGAGGGTTTTACATTTTGGGCAGCCTGTGCCCAGAATTTTAATGGATTTTGACATTACTTTAGATATTAAGGGTTTTTAATTGTTCGTTTTTGAATAAATCACAGAAGTATTGCTTGGCCAGTTCCCAGTTAGCGCGATCCAGACAATATTTTATTTTAGGAGGATTCACCTCTCCTTTGATCAGGCCTGAAGCTTTCAACTCCTTTAAATGTTGCGATAAAGTGGAACGGGCTATGGGTAGTTCATCCGCTATATCTCCGCTATAGCAGCAACTTTGATTCGAAAGCAACTCCAGTATCATCACACGGGCAGGATGTCCCATTGCCTTGGCAATTCTGGCTAACTTGATCTGACTTTCGGTATAGGTAATCGTTACTGACATGTATTTCGTATTTCGTAAAATAACGAAACAAAAGTAGATGCTTTGGCCGGATTGACCAAAATAAAAATGTTAAAATGAAGATAAACACTGAAATTTATATTATGTCTAAATAAGCCGTATTTTTATATTTTGTAAATTATTTTTTTGAAAAGCGGTAATCATTTCGTTATTTTGCGAAATAACTAAACCTTACTAAGAATAAAAATAGAAATTTTAGTTACTGACTGTCCAAATTGCTAAATAATGAAGACTCATGTTAAAGAAAGAATCCAAGAATTACAAATGGTGGTCAAACTTAGCATAGTGGATTTAGACAGTAGCCACATTGTGGAAAATGAAATTTATGCACCGGCACTTAAAATTAATGGTAAATTGATATTCAAGGGCTTACAACCAAATAAAGAGGCCATTAAAGGACAATTAAAAAACTACACTTAATGGATAAAAAGATTGTTTTCGAGGCTGACATCAATGAGTTGGCAAGGTTTTCAAAAGCCATGAGTCATCCTGTGAGGATTTATATCCTAAAAAAACTCTCACATATGAATACTTGCTGTTACAGTGGTGATCTGGTTGAAGAATTGCCTGTGGGCAGATCCACTTTATCCCAGCACCTGAAAGAGCTCAAGCATGCCGGCCTTATTCAGGGCGAAACAGAAGCACCTTATATTAAGTATTGTTTGAACCGCGAAAACTGGGAAAAAGTGCGGCAATTGTGTAAGGATTTGTTTGAATAATTTTAATTAGTAAGACCATGTTAGCAATTAAAGTTTTAGGGCCAGGATGCCCTAATTGTCTTAAACTGGAAAAGCTGTGCCGGGAGGTTTTGACCGAATCTGGTTTGGATGGAAAGGTTGAGAAATTAACCACTCAGGCTGATTTTGAACATTGGGGTGTTTGGCTTACTCCTGCACTGGTAATTAATGAAAAATTAATGCTTCAAGGTAAATTGCCCACTAAGAACACGCTTTTAAATTGGATCAAAAAGGCAGTTTAGATTTCATTCCTAAAACTTTTTATTTATGAAAAAAACAGATAAACCTATTTTTCAGGATTTTCACATCGAAGGCGTTGAGCATATTGCCCCGCAGCATGCGTATGAATTGATTACTAAAAACGAAGCTGTGTTGATTGATGTACGTGAAATGGACGAAGTGAAAGCCGAAGGTATTGATATGGAGGGCGTGTTATATCATCCAATGTCAGCCATTTTAGACCGGCTTAAGTACATCAGCAAAAATCAAAAAATCATTTTGGCATGCCCGGGTGGTGTGCGCAGCTCCAAGGTAGCCAACCTGCTCAATCGTTTCGATTATCCCGATGTGGCTAACCTCGATGGCGGAATGATGCAATGGAAAGTGCAGGGTTTGCCCTATAAAGTTTATCTGAAGATTAGTGCGGGAGCAGGTTGTGGCTGTGGCTGCAACAGCGAAACCGACAGCTTGCTCAATGGCAAAAGTTGTTGCTAGGCCGGTTTTTTATCAATAAGTGTAAGCGAAGCTGTCATGATTCATTCCGTAAAATTGCTTTGTCCGTCCAAAAAATGCAGGAAATGTATCCGTTTTGAGCAAAAGATTGCTGAAAAATTCAGGCAACTTGACAAAGCCGTAATAATTGAAATTATTGATCAGCAGAAGGACTGGATGCGATACAACACCTGGATCTTGCCTACAGTAGTCATCAATGGCAAAGTAGTTTCAAGAGGTTATGTACCTGCGGTAAGTCAGATTAAAAAAATAGTGAACATACCGGATGACTAATTAAGTTGTAAACCAAATAAAAACCAAACCATGGAATTAAAACGTTTTGCAATACCATTGGCTGTTATTACAGCGCTTATGGTTTTTGTAGTAGCTTTTACAATGCCTCAAAAACAGGCTGATAATGTAGCATCCAAAACTAAAAAACACATCAAAGATGATGTTTGTCCGCCATTTTTTCTGCTTACCCAAAATGGTGAAACCATCAATCCTGTTTTAGGAATTAATATTGACGAGCCTTATTCGCCCAAACAAACCTGTGGAAAATGTCATGATTATGAGCTGATTACTTCAGGCTTTCATTTCCAGCAGGGAAAAGATGAAGCGGCCGACTCGCTACAGGCTTCCCGATCAAAATGGGTATCGCATGCCGGAAATTATGGCGGAAACTGGTGTTCGCCTGCGCCTTTGTATAGTTACTTATCGCCCAAACAAAATTCCACTGAAAAGCTCATGGACATGACCTCTTTTGATTTTGTGAACAAATGTGGTGTGTGTCATCCGGGCGGCGGTTCATTAGAATATGACCGCAACAACCGGCGCTATGATGAAATAATGGCAGACCAGGCATTTAATTTTGTTGATGGCGCTAAAAACCAGCTTGATGGCGACTATTACAAAGCACATTGGAAAGCTTCGGGTGTGATTGAAGCGGATTGTTTTCTTTGTCATTTGCCCGAATACAATAACAAAGAGCGGGTTCGTCAGATCCAGCAATTCAACTATCAATATGCTGCTTTGGCGGCTTCGGGATTGGGCAAAGTGGATGGCGCTGTTAAATCGGGCGAAGCGATCACCATCACCTACGATATTTCAAAATTCAATGCTGATGGCAGGCTTGAACCACATATCGTAAAAGAGCCCCGCAACGAGGCTTGTTTGTCGTGTCATGCCAAGCCGGGTTACAAAAAACGCGGAGCCGATTTTTCGCATCGCAACGATGTTCACCTGGCAGCCGGACTTAAATGTGTGGATTGCCATCCTGCTGGTTCTGCTGCGACTGATGAACGAATCAACGGTTATGAAATGCACCAAATTGCTAAAGGCGATGATCCGGGCGGAGTGGTACGCAATGATTTGGATAATACTATGCGAACGTGCACCGATTGTCATGATAAGGGTTATCTTGGGGCTCCTTATGCTACGCACAGCTGGCTCCCACAGCTGCATCTCGAAAAAATAGCCTGTCAAACCTGTCACATCCCTAACCGATACGTTAAGTCAGCACATTATGTAGCCAGCGATGTATTTAACCCGGGCACAAAAATTCCCTCCAAAGGGAAACACTTATGGACGTTTTATGGGCCCGATATACAGTACTGGAATCATTATGGCGACCTTGAAATGATGGGCTATGCCGACAAACCCACTTTTGCTTTTCAGCCTGAATTGATTCGCTATAAGGGAAAAATTTATCCGGCAAACCGTGTGCATACTTCCTGGCCCGGATTGCTTAGTGCTGCAAATGAACCGCTTATGCAGCCCAAGATGAGTGATGTGTATAAGCTGTGGGACAGCTTTAAAAAGAATCCGGCAGCTTATCCCGATCTGGCTAAAATCAATGATGACAATGGGGATGGCGTGATCGAGATCAACCGGCCGGAAGAAATTGAAGCCCTCATTTTTTCGATCGGCAATATGTTAGCTAACATAAATTATCCAATCGGTGATCAACAGCCTGTTTGGGTGATGAATAATCGTGTTTATACTTCAGGTGAAGATTTTTTTGAGTTAACCATGGAAGACTGGGAGGCATCTCCTTACGGCAATGTGCATACGTATAATCATGATATTCAAGCAGCCAATGCTGCTCTGGGGGCCAAATCGTGTACGGAATGCCATGCGACCAATGCAGACTTTTTTTATGCTTCCGTATTGCAGTATCCTGTCGATAAATCTGGAAATATAGCGTTACAACGGCAATACGAAGTGCTGGGAATGAATGGTTTTATGGTTTGGCTCTCTGCCATTCGCGAACAATACCTGAAAAACATCTCCTTTGCTCTGTTGCTTATCCTTTTTGTTGTGATTGTTTTGGCCCTGTTGTTTGATATTAACCAGCGAAAAGCCATCATCGACTTAAAACCTTTTTACCTTACGCTGGCTTATGCAGCATCGCTGGCAACACTGCTTTTGATTTGGATAAAACCCGATTTGCATGCCTATATCTTACCTGAACGAATGGTTTTGGATAAGAACCACTTCCTGATTAGTATGATACCGCTTATTACCGGCTTTTACATGTTTTTTGATTTGCAAAAGCAAGCTCAGCAGCAGAGCTTCCGCTATAAGTTATTGGCTGTTTTTTTATCTTTGACAGCTGTTTCAGGATTTTTGATCATGATCAAGTTTAGTGCAATCAGTGGTTTGGTTGCTTTATCTTTTAGCCTTTTCGAGTTTTGTATGATTGTTATCAGTTTGCTGGCAATAAGTCATTTCCTGCATACTCCTTTTCGAAAAATGAAAGAGTATGTTGTTGATTAGGAGAACTATAGCATTTGTTTTGCTGGTGTTTGTTCTGAATTTTCAATCCACCGGACAGCAAAAATCCAATCAGCTTTTGTTTGATTTTTCTCTTCGTTATCGTTTTGAAGCCTGGCAAGGGATGAATGCAAAAAATTATGGCGATGCCAGCCCTGAAGGTATTGGTAATTTGAATGATAACATCTTATACCAGCGCATCATTACCGGCTTTCGCTACCAAGCTGCCAAAAATCTTGAACTGGGGCTGCATATGCAGGATGCACGGGCTTTTGGCTGGTCGCTCAGGCAAGCTAAACTTCCGGATATTTTTAAGGTGAGGGCCAAAGGAACAGAAACGCCTTTTTATGTTTTGAATCCCGGTGAAGATTTTCTGGAGATTTATGATGCGTACATCATGTGGCAGGTAAAACCCGATCGGCTTAAATTCAAAATCGGACGTCAGAAAATCTTTTATGGTGATTCACATGTTTTTGGGCCTGGCAATTGGGGAAATACCGGCCGATGGACTTGGGATGCGGCAAGGGTTTCGTATAGCTTCAAAAAGCATTTTATTGATGTTTTTGCAGGTGGAACAAAAACTCTTAATCCCATTCAAACGCAATTACCGTTTGTAGAAACAGAATTTTGGGGTGGTGGTACTTATGCCCATTTTGAGTGGACGAATGGGCTGACCCTGGAACCCTTTTACGCCCTTAAAATGCCAGGTTCGGCACCTTATGTCTCCACTTTGAATTTTCAGCGGCATTGGCTGGGTGTAAGATTTTTTAAGCAAAATCTACATCATTTCCTCTTCGATTTTACCTACGTCAGGCAATTTGGTTTTGAAGGCGAACGCAAAACATCAGCTTACGGATGTTTTGCAAAAATGGGGTATCAGTTTGTTAAGGTATTCGGCAGACCACTCATCAGTCTGCGCTCCACTTATGGCAGTGGGGGAAGCGATTCCGATCAGCTCAATCGCACATTTGATTTTGTTTATGGAGCCGGGGACAAATACTATGGCTGGATGAATATCACCAAATGGTCGAACCTCGACGACAGGGAAATTGTATTGGAATGGTGGCCTTTGGCTGATCTGTGGGTTGAGCTCAAATGGAATCGGTTTTATATTCCCGCTACAGAAAACTTTAAGTTGTTAAACACCATGCAACTACAAGCCGGATCGCATCATCTTGGCGATGAAGTGGATTTGTTTGTGAAATACCAGTACAACTCCCATTGGCAGTGGATTGCTGCGACCGGATATTTTCGGCCAGGCACACTCGAAAATATTGCTCAAAAACCGGCTAAAAACGCCTATTGGTTGAGCTTGCAGCTTATGTATCAGTTATAAGCTCTGACTTCGAGGAGCATTATTTTGTATCTTTTAGTACTTGATGGCAGTGTCTTTTGTGATTTAGTATTATTTTTTTTGATAATTACAAGGAATATATTTTTGGTTTTT
>CAZQFH010000107.1:0-6349 GCA_964592595.1 uncultured Lentimicrobiaceae bacterium
TGCCGCTAAGATAGATGGATTTCTTTTCCCCACCGGCTATTTCTGTTGAGCCGTTTTTAGATTTATTCACAGAAGGTGAAAGTACGACCGTTAGCGGTTATTTTACAATCTATGTTAATAAAAACACACAAATGGAAAAGTTAAATGCACTCGGGATAGACAGCAGCAAGGCTAAGCTTTTAACAAAAAAACTGAATAAGTTTCTCTCCAATTATTCTATCTTTTATCAGAATTATAGAGGATATCAATGGATTATAAAAGGAGAAAAGTTTTTTAAACTTCAACTGAAGTTTGAGGAGTTGTATAATGACTTGTTTCTAAAAATTGATGTGGTTGCCGAAAGAGTCCTTACATTGATCTCCACTCCAAACCACAATTATGGCAACTATCGGAAGACACCGAAAATTAAGGAAAGCGCTCAGAACCGTGGATGTCTTGTTGCAGCAGGAGCTATTCTGGCAGCGTTTCAAACCATAATTACTCTTCAACGCGAGTTACTTATCCTGTCGGCTGATGCCGGAGATATAGGCACAACTGCACTAATGAGTGATTATATCAGATTTTAAGAAAAGTTAGTTTGGATGTATTCTTCAATTTTAAATAAATAAATCATGGAAAATTTAAGCTTATTGAGCAGCATTGCTCAAATTATCGTTGCGCTATCGATTGTAATTGTATGGGTTTTTCGTTTCGATAATATCGTTAAGGAATTCAAGCAGTATGGTTTGAGCGATCTGGTTCGAACCATGGTTGGCTCTGCAAAAATTGTTTTAGCGACACTGCTGGTGGTGGGAATCTGGTATCCATCGCTGGTTCTTATTCCGGCACTTATGATGGCTTTTTTGATGATAAGTGCTCAGTATTTTCACTATAAAGTAAACAACCCGTGGCATAAACGAGTGCCGTCGCTGTTCCTCTTGTTACTTTGCCTTTTCATTGCAACGGTCTCCCTAAAGTTAATTTCTTGATGACTTTTCTTGAAATTCTTATTGTTATTTCGGGATTGTCCTTTTTGGTTTACGGCATAAACTATTTTATTTCTCCGGCTATGAAAAGTGAATTCAAACGCTTTGGGCTGGAGAAATTCGGACTGCTTACTGCCGTTCTGGAAATTGTTGGAGCCCTGGGATTATTCTCGGGATTCCTGATCAATCTGATTTTACTGATCTCCTCGGGAGGCCTGGCTTTATTAATGTTTTTAGGCTTACTTGTCAGGTTGAGGATTAAAGACAGTTTGTGGGTTTCGCTGCCGGCTTTGTTTTTTATGGGATTGAATGCTTTCATTTTTTTTAAAGCGATGCAACTGATATAGATTTTAAGTGTTTTTACATGAGAAAATGAGTTCACCAGGTTAACTTAACGGAAAAATGAATATGGTTAACGTGATCAAGACCTATATCGCGGATATTTTTCAAATTAGCCGGTATGCTGTGCTGGCTACCGAAGGCGATGGTCAGCCTCATGCGAGCCTGATTGCGGTTACCCCGATGGAAAACTTCAGGAAACTGATCTTTGCCACCTATCGCAATACACGCAAGTACCAAAACCTCACGCACAATGGCAAGGTAGCTGTGCTGGTTGAAAGCATTGATAACAACAGGTCGGGCCTGAAGGATAGCTTTGTGTTGACTGCATTTGGTCAGGTTGAAGATATCGATAACAAAGAGAAAAACAGGATATTCGAGGCTCATCTGGAAAGACATCCCGGACTTTTATCATTTTTGCAGTCTGAGGACTGTTCTCTGGTTCGGATTAAAGTTGATACCTATCAGGTTGTCCGGGGGATTGATGATGTGGAGTGGTGGACGATAGACGATCTCGATGTCCCGTCAATCCAATAAAAAATATCATTCCTGTATCCAGCAACATACCATCTGTTTGCTGCGGGGGTTTTTCATTTTGTAATCACTTCCTTCAAGCCTTAAACTGATCCCATTCATTAACTCCAAAAATTGATAAAGCATGCAAATTTTCTAAAGATTCTCAAAGTTTGTTTAAAAATTAATAAAATTTATTAAACATAAATAGCTTGCATCTGTTATTTTTTTAAATCTAACAGTAAATGAAAACAAATTATGTCATTATCGCTATTTTCTTTATATCAATCTTTCAAACCTTCACACTGATGTCAGCCAATAAGACCGAAGAGCAAAAATATACTATTGTACTGAAGGATAAGGATTTCGAAATTAGATTTTACCCCTCAACAACAATTGCAACCATCCATTCGGATGCCAAAACATACAAAGAACTCTCAGGAACAGGTTTTCGTAAATTGGCAGGCTATATTTTTGGTGGCAACGAAACGAATACAAGTATTTCAATGACTTCACCTGTTCACATGAACATTAATGACTCTGCTTCGAGTATGAGCTTTGTCATGCCATCGTCATACAACGAAGAAAACCTGCCCAAACCCAATGACCCCGGTGTAATCATTCAAAACACCCCGGACGAATATGTGGCAGTAATACGGTTTGGGGGTTATGCGTCTGATAAAGACTTAGTGTTTTATTCGGCCAGGCTAAACGATATTTTGAAAGAAAAAGGCATAAGCTCTTATGGAAATTTCAGGTTTTTGGGATACAATCCACCTTACCAAGTTATTAACAGGAGGAACGAAATTATTGTTTCGGTTAACTGGAAATCAGAATAACCAAACAATCAGATTACTGTATTCATTAAATGCCCTGGTATGACTCAAGTTCCGCTATAACCAACAACGCTTAATTTAGTTTTATTGAAGCCTTTTTAGTTTTAATGCGCAGAAATTTAAAGTGTATTTAAAATTTTTAAGCAAGACCGCTCACAATGGGTATGTCTATGTTAGTAAGTTAAGTAATTTAAGCACAACTTTTTGAAAAGAATAATGAGAGATACTTTCCTGTCAGCACGCTGGGAGAATTTAGTCATGGTAAACTATGATGTAAATCATGAGGTACTAAGACCCTATTTACCTGCCGGCGTTGAACTGGATTTGCACAACAACAAATGCTACGTGAGCCTCGTTGGTTTTCTGTTCAAACAAACCAGCCTTTTCAGCATTACCATCCCATTTTTTGGAACGTTTGAGGAAATCAATCTGCGTTTTTATGTAAAGAGGATAGCAGGCGATACAGTAAAGAGAGGTGTAGCCTTCATCAACCAAACGGTTCCATACAAACCTGTAGCCTGTCTCGCCAACAAACGCTACAAAGAACACTACATCGCCATTCCTGCAAAAAGCAAGATTGTTAATGTGGATGACACCAAAAACATTGTTTTTGAATGGAGAATAAACAAAAACTGGAATCATATTAAAGTAAATACAGCCCTAGAAAGTGAACAAATGATTGCTGGTAGCGTTGAAGATTTTATCTTTGAACATTACTATGGTTATACAAAAATAAATAGTAAGCTTTCGCAGGAATATAAAGTGAATAACCCAAGGTGGCTGGTAAATAAAGTGATGAATTTTTCAATCCATTGCGACTTCAAATCAATGTATGGAGACGATTTCACCTTTTTGAGCAGACATACCCCTGATTCGGTTATTGCCGCAGAGGGTTCACCCGTTACCGTGGACTGGAAACGAACTTCATTTCAGACATGATTGTGATGGAACAAAAAGATATTGATCGCATCATCGAAATGGCCTGGGAAGACCGCACTCCCTTTGAGGCCATTCAAATTCAATTTGGCTTTACCGAGTCCGACGTAATCAGGTTAATGCGCAGGGAGTTAAAACGCAGCAGTTTTAATTTATGGAGAAAGCGGGTGCACAGTGGCATCAGCCAAAAGCACACCGCAAAAAGAAACCCTGAAATCAACCGTTTTAAATGCAGCCGTCAAAGAAGTATTTCGATGAATAAAATAAGTAAGCGCTAAATGGAACTTCATTTTGCAACCGATTTTTCTGTAATTCTCCAAAAGGTAGATCAGGTCGATCCTCTGAAGTACGGAAAAACCCGTAACTATGTGGATGGCGCAGTGACGTATTTATCACCCTATATTTCACGAGGAGTTATCAGCACCAAGCAAGTGCTGGAGCATGTTTTGGCAAAAGGCTATCAAATTCCAAAAATAGAATCCTTTGTAAAAGAGCTTGGCTGGCGCGATTATTTTCAACGGGTAGGTCAGGTAAAAGATTTAAATCGGGAAATAAAACAAGCTCAGGTTTCGGTGGCAAATCATGAGGTTCCTGTTGCGGTGTTGGAAGGTAAAACCGGGATTATTGGAATTGATGAGGCGATACAGCAGCTCTACCGTAGCGGTTATATGCACAATCACTGCCGGATGTACACGGCTTCACTGGTTTGCAACATTGGCAAGTCGCACTGGCTGAACCCTGCACAATGGATGTATTTTCATTTGCTGGACGGCGACTGGGCAAGCAATGCCTGTAGTTGGCAATGGGTGGCAGGTGCAAACAGCAGTAAAAAGTATTATGCCAACCAGGAAAACATCAACAGGTACACCAAAACTTATCAGGCAGGTACTTATCTGGATAAAACCTATGAAGCACTTGAAACATCAGAAACTCCCGCAAAATTGATGGTCACCCAAAAATTTACGCCTCAACCTGAATTGCCGGCGGCAACAGAAATTCAAATAGATAACACCATGCCCACTTTCATCTATAATTATTACAACCTCGATCCTAATTGGCATCTCGGTGAAACCGGAAACAGAATTCTTTTGATCGAACCCGAATTTTTTGCTCAATATCCCGTAAGTAAAAAATGTATTGATTTTATGCTGGCATTGAGTAAAAACATATCAGGTATTCAGATGTTTATTGGGTCCTTCCAATCGCTAGCCGATACCGGGAAGTTAGAGAATATTTATTTCAAGGAACATCCGCTGAATATTGGCTATAAGGGAATCGAAGAACCCAGAGATTGGATTGCAGAGAAAGTTACCGGCTATTATCCTTCGTTTTTTGCTTACTGGAAAAAAATGGAGAAACAACTCTACAAATCTGTGTAGCTATGCGTATAAATAATTCGGAAATAGGACACTTGGAACAACGCTACCGGACAGCGTTTATCAATTCATTGGCCGGTTTTCGTCAGGCTGTATTGATTGGTACTAAATCGGTGGACGAAAAGAACAATCTGGCTATTTTTAATTCGCTGATTCATTTAGGTGCCAATCCGGCTTTGTTTGGGCTAATGAGCAGACCCGGCGGCGTGCAACGCGATACCTTGCAAAATATATTGGAAACAAAAGAATACAGCTTAAATTTTGTGCAGGCTTCGCACTATAAAAAAGCCCATCAAACTTCTGCCCGCTATGACAAAGGTATTTCTGAATTTGAGAAGGTAGGTTTTACGCCTGTTTATCATTCCGGTTTCCACGCTCCATTTGTGGAAGAGGCGGTGGTAAAAATTGCTATGAAGTTTGAAGAAAGTATTCCGATTACCATAAATGGAACACTACTGATAATTGGAAGTATAATGCAGGTCGACATAAACGATGGAATGGTAGGTGAAGATGGATTTGTAAATTTATCAGCATCAGAAGTATTAATAAGCCAGGGACTTGATGCTTATTTTAGCGCAACCGAAGTAGGCCGCTTGCCTTATGCAAACCCATAAAAACCCTTTGCATCCCCAATAAAGATTGGCAGCTCAACCCATTTGTTTTTCTGTAAAAAAAACTAGCTGAATTTTGCCCATAATAGCAGTTGAAAAATGAACTTAAAGAGAGAAAAATGAAAATAGGTATTGTAGGCGCCGGACTTGCAGGACTTACCTGCGCCTGGTATTTAAAAAAATCCGGCATTAATGATATTACCATTTTTGAATCCTCTGGAAAAGCAGGTGGAAAACTGAAAACAGACCGCAACGATGGTTTTCAATTGGATAGGGGGGGTCAGGTCTTATTGCCCGCATATCCCGAAACGAAAAAGGTTTTAGACTATGACAAGTTACAATTATAATCGTTTCAAAAAGGATCATTAATCTTCAGGAACGGAAAAAAATCCCGTTTTATGACCCTGAAAACGGATTCGCGGCCTTGCTAAAAACGGTTGTTAATGGTCCTGGCACTTTCATCGACAAGTTAATTTTATTGCAATTCAAATTAACCTTAAGCCGGTTAAGCCTTGAGGAAATATTTATTGTAAAAAAACAATGAGCTCCATAACCTATTTAAGGGAACTGGGCTTCAGTGAAAATCTCCTTGCATCTTTGTTTTTATTCATGCTTCGTAGCAACGATTAAGTGATGTGTTGCTATATTTGCAAAGGAACGGCAGATAAAATGCTTAACTTATAAGCTAATTCGAAGCTGGCATGAAATAAAAAAAATGATTGAGGTGTTTAGTTAATTACTTATTTTAATTTGCTGATAAGTAATGGGATTAT
>CAZQFH010000108.1:0-6225 GCA_964592595.1 uncultured Lentimicrobiaceae bacterium
AATTGCTGAAGCAAGAGATAAAGGAGACTTATCTGAAAATGCAGAATATGATGCTGCTAAAGAGGCTCAGGGAATGCTCGAGCTTAAAATTTCAAAGCTCCAGCAGTTAATTATGAATGCCCGTATTATCGATGAGTCAAAAATGGATACCACAAAGGTGCTGTTGCTCTCGAAAGTCAAGATTAAAAACCTTAATAATGGTGCAACAATGAATTATGTGCTTGTACCGGAAAAAGAAGCTGACCTGAAAAGTGGTAAAATTTCGGTTAACTCCCCCATAGCAAAAGGCTTACTTGGTAAAACTATAGGCGACCAAGCCGAGATTACAGTGCCAGCCGGTGTGATGACCTTTGAAATAGTTGAAGTTTCACGTTAAAACCAAATTATTATGGCAACACTATTCACAAGAATTGTTCAAGGAGAAATTCCTGCTTATAAAGTGGCTGAGAATGATAGGTTTTTAGCATTTTTAGATATAAATCCATTGGCAAAAGGCCATACGCTCGTTATTCCTAAAAAGGAGACAGATTATATCCTTGATATGGAAGACGAAGAACTTGCGGAGTTAATGGTATTTGCAAAAAAAGTTGGCCGCGCTATCGAAAAACTTGTGCCGTGCAAGCGAATGGGTATCACAGTAATTGGTTTGGAAGTGCCCCATACGCATATTCATCTGATTCCGATCAACAGCATTTACGATATGGATTTTAAACAGCCTAAACAGAAATTTACACCGGAAGAAATGGAGCAACTCAGTTCGGCAATACAGCATGAAATGGGTTCTGACTAGCAAAAATCAAGGTTTTAGACAACAGTAAAAGGCCGTCGATTTGCGATGGCCTTTGCTGTTAATAGGCTCTTTCATCACGTCCTTCAATAAAGTTGATGAAGGATTTGTTCACCACTTTGTTTCCTCCGGGTGTTGGATAATCTCCTGTGAAATACCAATCTCCCTTATGATCGGGTATTGCAGCATGCAGGTTTTCGATGGATTGGTAAACCACGCTAACTTTTGATTTGATTTCAGGAGAAGTAATCATTGCAGCTATGCGCTCCGAAATCTGCTGTGCTGTAAATGGGTTGTAAATATCTTTTACATGATTTACGATTAACTCCTTAGGCAGGTTTTCCTGGGCTTTACACTTTTTATAAACCTCGTTGATGATATGTCCCTGGTGTGTTTCTTTCAATAAGTTAATAGCTGCTCTAAAGGCAATAAAATCGCTTAATTTCGCCATGTCGATGCCGTAGCAATCTGGATAGCGTATCTGAGGAGCAGACGAAGCGATTACGATGTGTTTGGGGCTAAGCCTATCCAAAATGCGTATGATACTATTGCGCAGGGTTGTACCTCTCACTATAGAATCATCCAGCACAACCAGTGAGTCTTTTCCGGCGCGAACCACTCCGTAAGTAACATCATAAATGTGCGTTACAAGGTCGTTGCGTTGGTTATCTTGCGTAATAAATGTACGCAGTTTCATGTCTTTTACGGCGATCTCTTCAATCCTGAGTTGCGTTGAAAAAATTTCATTCAGTTGTTCCTGATTGATTGTATTGCCAGCTGCCAGAACTCTATCTTTTTTCACCTCCACACAATGTCTGTTCAATTCCTGTACCATCCCCCTAAAAGCTGCTGATGCAGTATTGGGAATGTAAGAAAAAACAGTATGCTCGATGTCGTGATCAATTTCATGTATTATGGCAGGAACAAGCAGTTCGCCAAGCTTTTTGCGTTCCTTGTAAATATCGGCATCAGTTCCGCGCGAAAAGTAAATCCTTTCGAAAGAACAGGCTTTACGTGGCAGCTCATCTTTGCATCTTTCTTCGCTGAAACTGCCGTCTTTTTTGATAATCAGTGCATGTCCGGGTTTGATTTCCTTGATAGATTCAACGGGCACATTAAAAGCTGTTTGAATGGGAGGGCGCTCCGAAGTGGCAACCACAATTTCATCATCGGCATAATAATAAGCCGGCCTGATTCCGGCAGGATCTCTGAAAACAAATGCATCTCCATGACCAACCATTCCGGTGATTACGTATCCGCCATCCCAATATTGCGAACTTTCTTTTAAAATGGCTTGCAGATCCATTTCGGAAGCTATCTTGTGGGAAATTTCGCGCTTTGATAGGCCTGATTGACGGTATCTTTTGTAAATGCGTTCGTTTTCGGTATCCAGAAAATGACCAATTTTTTCCAATACCGTAACAGTATCGGAGGTTTCTACCGGATATTGGCCCAATTCAACCAGCTTGTCAAACAACTCATCTACATTGGTCATGTTGAAATTTCCGGCCAGTACCAGGTTTCGTGTCATCCAGTTATTGGCTCTTACAAAAGGATGCAGGTTCATGATGTCGTTGCTGCCAAATGTTCCATAACGCAGGTGGCCCATAAACAACTCACCACTAAAATCTACGTTATTTTTTAGCCAGTTTACATCTTTCAGCCTTTCCGGTCGTTCAAGTTCGATAAGCTGAAGCTTATCATAAATTTTATTGAAAATTTCTTTGATGGGCGTGCTGGAGTTTGATCGCAGTCGGCTGATATACTTATTGCCGGGTTCCAAATCCAACTTTATCCCTGCAATACCAGCACCGTCCTGTCCCCGGTTATGTTGCTTTTGCATCAGCAGGTGTAATTTTTGGAGACCGTAAAGTGAAGTACCGTATTTTGCCAGGTAATACTCTAAAGGCTTGAGTAAGCGAATGAGCGCAATGCCGCATTCATGTTTTATTTGGTCGCTCATGAAGCTTAAGCTTAAAAATGATAAATTTGCTCATTTAAGGCGCAAATTTACAGTTTTTTTTGAGGGAGCGCCTGTTTAACAAATACTGACTTGAAAATTGCTTTTTACTGAAATTCAGATATAAACATCGTTGTTTTGTTGTTTGGGGCTGATAATCTTGTTTTAGCAAATAAAAACCATTAACGAATGAAACTATTAATAAGAGATGCCGCTAAAGAAGACCTTGAAAGCATAGCGCGTTTTCAGGAAAATATGGCTTGGGAAACGGAGAAACTGAAACTTGATGCCAAAAAAATCAGAGCTGGAATTGCTGCTGTTTTTGAAGATGCTTCCAAGGGTCGCTATTTTATTGCCGAGTTTGAAGGAGTGCTGGCAGGTTCGTTGCTTATCACATACGAATGGAGCGATTGGCGCAACAGTTGGGTGTATTGGATTCAATCGGTTTATGTAGCATCAACATTTCGCCGAAAAGGTATTTATCGTGCATTGTATCAGCATGCTCAGGATTTGGTAAACCAAAAAGATGATGTGGCAGGAATACGATTATATGTTGAACGAACAAATAAGGCTGCACAGCAAACTTACACGAATCTTAGGATGGATGGCCAGCATTATCAACTTTTTGAATGGATGAAATCCTGAGTAAAAACCTAATATTAACTATCTATGGCAAAATCGCGTAAAGTCCCTCACACCTATGTAATTGTATTTTTTATCATCCTGCTGGCTGCGGTGTTAACATGGATTATTCCTCCCGGAAAGTATGTAGAAATAATTAATGAAACTGAACAAGGGTCAACTGCTACGCTACAGTTTTTTTATCAGGATCAACTTCCCGAGGAAGCGCAGCAGGATTTTGAAGCCAGACCACAGACCTGGCAGGTTTTTTCGGCACTATTCAAAGGTTTCGTGAAGCAAAGCAACATCATCATTTTCATTTTGATGATAGGTGGTGCCTTCTGGATCATGAACCAAAGCAAAGCCATTGATGTTGGCATTTATGATTTTTTAAAGTTTACCCGAAAAATTGGCCATAACAGTTTGATAAAAAAAATAGGTGTTGATAATATTATCATCAGCCTGGTAATGCTATTGTTCAGTGTGTTTGGCGCTGTTTTTGGCATGAGTGAAGAAACAATTGCCTTTGCCATTATCATTGTTCCGCTGGCCATTTCGATGGGTTATGATTCAATTGTTGGAGTGAGCATGGTTTATGTTGGAGCTCATTTGGGCTTTGCAGGGGCAATTCTGAATCCTTTTACAATTGGAATTGCTCAAGGTTTGGCAGACATTCCTTTGTTTTCCGGAATTGAATACCGTATGATTAGCTGGTTGGCTATCAATGCGGTGGGGATATATTTTGTGTTGCGATACGCGGCCAAAATCCGGCGTAAGCCTGCTCTTTCTCCTGTTTATGAAGAAGATGCCTATTGGCGAGCCAGAGAACAAGACGAATCGCGCGAGGTGGTTTATTATACACCCCGCATGGCCTGGATAGTGTATGCAGTTATTGCTGTGGTGCTGGGAATTTTTTCGTTCTATTATCCTCAATCAACCTTGCATATTGGCAATAGTAATATTAGTTTTTATATTGTTCCTGTAAGTGCCCTGTTTTTTGTGATTCTTGGTTATTTTACCCTTAAAAAGTCGGTGCATTATTTCATTTTGCTTTTGCTGACTTACACCATTTTTTATTTGATTGTTGGTGTGATGGGCTATGGTTGGTATGTTATGGAAATAGCTACTTTATTTCTTGCGCTTGGCGTGGCCAGTGGATTGGCCATCAACAAATCAGCTGATGAGATAGCCAAATTGTTTCTTGAAGGCGTAAACGATATCATGTCGGCAGCCGTGATTGTAGGACTTGCAGGCGGAATAATCGTTATTTTAGAAGACGGTGGCATCATCGATTCCATTCTTTATGGGTTGTCCAAAGCAATGGTAAATTTCGGGAATATTACTTCGGTAGGTGTGATGTATTTGATCCAAACGGTTATCAACATTGTGATTCCTTCTGGCTCGGCCAAGGCAGCGATTACTATGCCCATTATGGCGCCATTTAGTGATTTGATTGGTATATCGCGCCAGGCTACGGTTATGGCATTTCAGTTTGGTGATGGCTTCACGAATATGATTACTCCTACTTCAGGCATACTCATAGGCGTATTAGGAGTGGCACGAATTCCTTACCAAAAGTGGGTGAAATGGGTTTGGCCGCTAATTCTGATATTGGTAATTTTGGGATTCCTCTTATTAATTCCAACAGTAACCATTCCATTAAATGGCTTTTAGAAGGCCTATTCCGTCCGCAAAGCGTGCATTGGGTTATGATGCATAGCAGCCAATGTTCGCCAGCTGATTATTGCCAGGGTTATAAACAAACTTACAATGGCAGCCATGCCAAAATAGCTTATGCTTATGGAGGTACGGTAAGCAAAATTATTTAGCCAGTCGTTTAGCAGAAACCAGCTTAACGGCCATGCTATCAGGTTGGCAATGCCTACGATGAGCAGATATTCTCTGAAAAATAATACCAGCATATCATGGAGGTTGGCTCCCAGCGTGAGGCGTATGCTGATTTCGCGCCGGCGCTGCCCTATCATAAACGATACCAAACCGAAAAGACCAAGCCCGGCAACTAAAATAATCAAAACAGTGAGGGCTAATGAAAACCTGCTAAGCCTTTCCTCTTCGCGGTATTGTTTGTCCAGCTCATCGGATAAAAAACTGTATTCAAATGGTCGTCCGGGAGCATATTGATTAAAAGTTTGCTCAACAATTTTAATGGCCTGTGCAGTAGCACCTGATGCAATTCTGATGGCAATATAGCGCAGGAAGAAACCGTTTACCCGTTCTTCTTCTTTGATATTCAACACGAAAGGGGTTGAGCCTTGGTGCAGTGAAGTAGCGTTAAAATCCTTAAACACACCAACAACCCTTTCCTCTCCAGCCAGCGATTTAAATTTTTTGCCAAGAGCTTCCTCGTTTGATCCCCATCCCTGGTGTTTTACCATTGCCTCGTTGATAAGGATGGCATCCACAGGGTCGGTTTTGTTTTCGCGGTTGTAATCTCTTCCGGCAACGATGGGTATTTCAAAAGTTTTCAGGAAATCGTGCTGTACTACCAGTGCCGGATAAAACTGCCATTTGTCTTCCGGAAAACCCTCTGGCCTGAATTCGTGCGTATTGTGAGCCACACCAAAAATATCATCGAGAGCTGTAACAGAAACAATTGCACTGTGCTGTTCCAACTCGTGTTTAAAAGCTTCATATTGGGGGATTATTGGTGTTCGGTTTACCGGAATAAAAACAAGAGCAGCTTTATTGAATCCCAAATCGGCATTGCGCAGGAAGTTTAGTTGGTCGAAGGCTACCAATGTGCTTATGATCAGTCCAACAGAAATGGCAAATTGCACAGCAACCAATACTTTACGTGCTTTTCCAGAACGTGCTCCACCTGTAAACTGTCCTTTAA
>CAZQFH010000109.1:0-6210 GCA_964592595.1 uncultured Lentimicrobiaceae bacterium
CTAAAATGGTTTCCACCTTTGCCAGGTTTCCACGGCCAGGCAGAGTAATCTTTAGGTATAAGCAGGTAACCACTTGCCGGCATAAGAGCTGCTTTTGATTGCGGTTAGGGCAGCTTTGGAGCCAACATCTTCCTTACCGGCCTCGACCCGATAATCGCTGCCTTTACTGAGCCTGCCACCCAAATCCTCACCCAATCCTATACCGTAAATCCGCTCTCCAATTATAACCTGATGGCTGCTTCGGTGTCTTTTGTGTGTTTGGCTGGCACCTGGATAACCGAAAAAATACTCGTTTGTCGCCTTGGAACCTATAAACCCGAATCAAATATGACCATCGAAGAGTGTGCTGGCTTTATAAGACCCTGAGGTACTCAAAGCCAAAGGGCTTACCGGCGCAACACTTCGGGTAGCCTTTATCCTGGTTTCGTCGGTTGTGAACCTGATCATGGGAAGCGCATCTGCCAAATGGGCGCTGCTGGCACCTATTTTTGTTACAATGCAGATGCTTATGGGCTATTTGCCCGAAACTACACAGGCTGCCTATCGTATTGTAGTTGCTTGTTCCAATGTGATAGCCCCTATTTAACCCTATTTTCCAATTGTGAGTGTTTTTGCGCAGAAATACGTTTAAGATGTGGGCATTGGCACGCATTTTTCGATGATGCTGCCTTTTGCCATTGCTTTTACATTGGTGCGTATTCCCATGCTACTCATCAGGATCTGGGTTGGATTACTAATGGCCACGGAAGGTTCAATTTATTATTTGCCTTAGCGGATTAGTTTCGGAAAACTTCTCCAAAGAAACGCTTTTTAGAACCTGATACTAAATTGTATCATAGTGATTTACCCTTTAATTGTAAGCTACTTTCAGTAAACAAACCATTTTGACTGATATGACGTATTTTGCCTAAAACCCAGCGAATTCAAAAGTATTTGGGTCAGTCTCAAGTTTGCACTGTTGCAACACTTTCATCCGCCTAAATTTGCTTCATTGTTTAACTAAAAACCAATCAGGATGAAATATTTCAGGCTGCTTGTGCTGTTTATAGCACTTATTTTTTCGGTTTCCTCAACGGCACAAATAAAAATTGACCTTAAAAAGAAACTCAACCGCGAAACCAATCAGCGTGCCAATAAAAAAACAGACAAAGCTATCGATGAAAGCTTTGATAAACTGGAGGAAGGAGTTGGCGGTATCTTCAAGAAAAAAGGTAAAAACCAAAAACAGAATACTGACGCCAATGATACTCCTGAAAATCAAAGAAATGAAAATAAACAAACAGGATCGCAACAAGCCGACAATAAACCCCAAATGGATGTGCAATGGTCGAAATTTGATTTTGTGCCAGGCGATCATATTATCTTCGAAGATGCTCCTGCTGCCTCTGAACGAAACGGCGAATTCCCAGGCCGATGGGATTTGGTGAAGGGACAAGTTGAGATTATGACAGTGAATGGCGATAATGTGATTGCTTTCCTGGATGGAAGTCCGATGATAGTTCCCTACCTCAAAAATGCTGACAAAGACTACCTTCCTGACGTGTTTACTGTTGAATTTGATATTTATCGTCCGGCAAGCGGCAACCGTTTGAAAGTGTTTTTTTATGACCAGAAAAACCAAAAAAACTTTTATCAGGACGAATTGGAAGTCAACCTGAATCGAGCTGATTATAAAGAGATAACCAGCGAGTATGATTCGGGTAAAGATGGAGAAGAAGGCAATTGGATTCATGTTTCAATTGCCCACACCAATGGGCAATTGAAAGTCTATCTTGATGAAAACCGGCTGCTAAATATCCCGCGCATGGGCGAAAACCCGACAGGTATTTCCATACAGGCTTATTTTGCCGAACACGCCAGCGGTAAAACCTGGTACATGAAAAATTTCCGGATCGCCGAAGGTGGCGTGCCTTACTACGACAGGGCACTTCAAGACGGCAAAATCATCGTTACCGGAATCCAGTTTGATGTGGCAAAGGCCACCCTCAAACCCGAATCCATGGGACCAATCAATGAGATTTTGTATGTAATGCAAAAAGACCCGACCATAAATTTCTCGGTTGAAGGTCACACCGATAGCGACGGCGATGAAAATACCAACCAAAAACTCTCCGAAGATCGCGCTAAAGTCGTTATGAATAAACTGATCGAACTAGGAATAGCACCCGCACGCCTCAAATCGAAAGGCTTTGGTGAATCAAAACCAATTGCCGACAACAATACGGCTGAAGGCAAAGCCCAAAACCGTCGGGTGGAATTTGTAAAATTTTAAAAAAACGATTCTTCCCAAAATACAGCATCTGTTGAGCAGGTTGACAACAGCACACCCGAAAATGCCATTTTGATAAACCATAACGAAGAAATCAGCGGGGTACTCAAAACAACAGATGACGCCTTTTGGTATAAAGTAAACCTAAAAAAGAATCAACAACTAATGCTTAATATTACTGATGGTTGCGGCCTTATCTACATAGATTTATATGATCAAAATGCCAGCAATAAACTCGCGCAGGATACCGAAATGTGCGATTTACAATTCACAAACAATGACGGTAGCAAATCCTTCCTGCTGAAGGTTTATTATCCTTCCAACAGACAAAATAATCATGCTTTTAGCTTCAAGACAAGCATTAAGTAGCAGCAATTCAGTTTGATAACTTTAAACCTAAACAAATGAAATACACAATCATCAGTTTGATACTGCTCTTCAGCAGTACGTTTAGCTTTGCGCAATCCACTATCAGCATTTACCAGATCAAATCGGGCTATGTGGCATACGAACTCTCCGGAAATACGACGGGAACAAAAAAACTTTGGTGGGACGATTACGGCATCAAAACCCGCACCGAAACCCATTCAACCAGCACAATCAAAATCATGGGAATGAAACAAGTAAAACAAACCAATTCGGTCGAAATAAAAAACGGAGCAACGCATTGGACTATTGATTTAGCAACCATGACCGGCCAGGAAACCAGTATGGAAGGTCTTGTTGATTACTCCGAAATTGAGAAAATGACCGAAAGAGAAAAAGAAGCCTTTGCCGAAGCCCTGCTCGACAGCCTGGGCGGCGAAAAACTGGCCCCCGAAATGTTTTTGGGTTGTATGTGCGATGTGATTTCGCTTTGGGGTTCAAAAGTATGGACTTGCCAATCAGTCCCCCTCAAAATGGAAACCAATGTGATGGGTATTAAAGCCACTGAAACCGCCACTGAATTCAAAAAAAATATCGCAGTTTCAGCTGCAAAGTTTGAAAAAATGCCTGGCGTAACCTATTCCCAACAAGGCAACTACATGAATATGCTGGATCAGTTGCTGGATGAAAATCCTAATGAATATCCCGACAAAGAAGAAGAATAAACCAAAAGACCATGGGAAAAGTTAAAATTAGCCTTTTACTCTTATCATTGATCCAATTCTTATCCGGACAGGCACAAAACGAGGCCATTTACAACCACCTCGAAAACACTAAAAAACTGTCCGTCAAACAAATTAGCGACAATAATCTGTCTCAGCTAACCGATGCCACAATTTATCAGGCAGATTTGAGCTTTGACCTGGAAAACTCCGGCTATGGATATCCGGTAAACTCAGCCTTTTTCCTCAAAACCGGAGCTGAATATAAAGCCTATGGCAGTATCGAAGAAATCCTGGGATCAGATCTTTTTATCAACAGTATCAAAAGTTTTTTCCTTGAAAACTGATGAAGATGCACTCTTGATTCAAACTATACTGCTTTTGTTTGATAATGAAAGCTTTAACGATGGATTTTTTCAAAAAGGTAAGGAATGGATTTTTGTAAGAAAAACCTTTTTCGAACGTGCTGAACTGATTGTAATCACTACAAATGACCAAGGCAAAATTAATGCTATTGAATTTCGCCATGAGGACAATATGCCTGAGTATTCAAGCAGAGCAGCCGGCGAAAAATTAGCTTCTGAGAAGATCGAATTAAAAATTCCAGAAAATGATAGTTTAAAAATTTTAAGCCATTTATCGTCGGGAATTGATTATCATTTCACGATAAAAGAAAAGCTTTTCCCGGAATTAAAAACCATCTCAGCTGCTGATTTCTACCTGATTGAGCTTTCCATTTCTCAAAGTGAAAACGAAGAAAGCTTCTCATCAACTATGGAAAGTATTTTGATGGACTATCAAAACCAATATTTCACCACGACCAGTGTAGAAAACCTGCTAAGCTCAGCTTTGTTTTTCAAAAGCATAAAACCCGACTATTTCATTGCCAACGAAAGTGATGCAGCTCATTTTGAAGCCATATTAGACGTGTTGCTCCCTGTAAGCACTGACCAACAAAGCTTAAAATCACATGCTAAACTGGCAGATGATATTTGGGCATTTACACGAACTGAATCCTTTGATCAAACGCATGGCTGGCTGGTGCAGCTGAATGACAAAAAACAAATCAAAGCCTTAACAAACGGTGAAATTTCTGAGACAGCAACCATGCGACTGCGCATGCAAGACCCTGATTACAAAGTAGATTATGGCTTCAAACTCATAAATCCAACCGAAACAAATCTAAACCTGAAAAAAGGCCAAGGCTTGGAGATAAAAATTGCATTCAGCAAAATGCCTGTAAACGCTTCCGGGGCATGGATTATGACTCGCTTCGATGGTCAAAAGGTAGGGATAATGGCCGCTACTCAAATGACATCTCCATTTTACGAAGAAGTTCCACCTCAACCACTTTCCAAAGGCAAGCATCTATTGGAATACCTACTGTTAATGCCTGGTGAAGATACGGATAATACACTTGGGCATATTGTTTTAACAATTAATGTAAAATAAAAATCAAACACATAAATCAATGGCCTTACAAAGAACCTCTTCCCTGACGTCATTTTTTGTTGGTGTGGCATTTCTGGCCGGAGCCTGGGCAATGTACACCTACCTCAGCCTTCCCATGGCTGCCGAAGCCAAAGCAACAGAGTCGTGGCCCAGCGTTCAGGGTGTGATCACACATGCCGATGTGTCTCAAACAGAAAGCGATGGCACTGCCATGTACGCCCTGGATATCACCTACGAATTCTGGGTAGATGAACAGGCTTATTCAGGTGACAGGATTTCGTTGACAAGTGAAAATTCACGCACCAGTAATTTCAGATCGATCAAAAAAGATCTGAAAAAATACGCTGTTGGGTCAACAGTAACGGTTTACTATGACCCTGAATTACCCTATAATGCTGTTTTGCAACCCGGAGCAGATTTTTGGACCTATTTCATTAAATATATGCCCTTGCTTTTTGCCCTGTTCGGATTGCTGTTGCTTTTTGGTGTGATTAAAAAATTTATCATACTTTTAATCGCACTTTTCATTGGATTAAATAAATCATAAACCCTTTATAATAAAAACATTAAATGATGAAATCACACGAAATTGATTACAAAATCAAAGGACACGATATCCAGTTTGTAGAAATTGAGCTCGACCCCAACGAAACGGTCATCGCCGAAGCTGGCGCCATGCTTTACATGAAAGAAGGTATTGACTTTGAAACAAAAATGGGAGATGGCTCTGAGCCAGATAAAGGACTGTTTGGCAAATTATTATCAGCAGCTTCACGCAAAATTACCGGTGAATCAATTTTCATTACACACTTCACACATCGCGGTATGGGAAAAAGTCACGTTGCCTTTGCGGCTCCTTATCCCGGCACCATTATTCCAATAGATTTAGCTGCTATGGGAGGCCGGATTATTGTTCAGCGCGATGCCTTTTTGTGTGCTGCATTGGGAACAAAAATCAGCCTGCATTTCAACCAAAAGCTTGGGGCAGGTTTCTTCAGTGGCGAAGGCTTCATTTTACAAAAGCTTCAGGGTGATGGTAAAGCCTTTATTCACGCCGGAGGCACAGTGATCGAACATGAACTAAATGGAAAAACCTTGCGTGTTGATACCGGCTGTGTGGTTGGTTTTCAGGACGGTATTGATTTTAGTGTGCAACGCGCAGGTAATCTCAAATCGATGATTTTTGGTGGTGAAGGACTTTTTGTGGCTACGCTAAGGGGAACCGGAAAAGTTTGGCTGCAGTCGATGCCTATCAGCAAACTCATCAATCAATTGTCGCCCGGTGGCGCTAACACTAAAAAAGAAGATCGTGGGGGCTTGCTGAACAGTTTGTTGGAATCGTAAGAGGCTGTTGGCTGTTGGCTTTTGGCTCGTTTTAACTTAAGCAGTTTGTTCATTTTT
>CAZQFH010000110.1:0-6191 GCA_964592595.1 uncultured Lentimicrobiaceae bacterium
TTTTATGCCGTGAATGAGCGGGTTAAAAAAGACCTTGAAGATATAGCAGAAAAAGGTAATGAAAACCTTGAAGGTTTGGAGCCCGTCAAACCACAGGTAATCGTAGCCACCAAAAACCTCGGCAACACAATAGAAATCTCCGTAAAAGATAACGGCAGCGGAATACCCGACGAAATCAAAAACAAAATATTCCAGCCCTTTTTTACCACCAAACCCACAGGCGAAGGCACTGGATTAGGATTGTCTTTGAGTTATGATATTGTGAAAGCACATGGGGGAGAATTGACAGTTCAATCCAAAAAGGGCGAAGGAACGCTATTTTTAATCACACTACCAACATAATTATTAATCTAAAAACTACATAAATGAAATTTTTAGTTGTTGATGATGAAAAGGATGTCGAAATGCTGTTTCGGCAAAAGTTTAGAAAAGAGCTCCGCAGTGGGCTTCTCGAACTGGAGTTTGCGCTCTCGGGACAGGAAGCACTCGAAATGCTGCGCAGCCGAAGACCACCGGATGTTATGTATATCTTTTCGGATATCAATATGCCTGGCATGACCGGCCTTGAATTGTTGGAAATCGTAAAAACTGAATTTCCGCAGATTAAGGTAAGCATGATTTCAGCTTATGGCGATACCGAGAATTATGATCGTGCCATTAGTTCGGGTGCCAAAGAGTTTTTCACTAAACCCATCGACTTCGATTCCCTGAAAAAGGAAATTCAACGAATGTTGGAAATGCAGTAACATTTTAAAACCAATGCCAAAATGCCGGATAACAATAAACAACTAGCAGCCGCCCGAAAGGTATATGAAACCTACTGGGACAGCTATGTAAAAGGAGACCTTGAAACATTTGCCTCAACGCTCGATGAAACGTATGAGATGATTGGCACCTCCGAAAAAGAAATCTGTCGCACCAAAGCGGAAGGCATTGATTTTTTTAAAGCACAGATACAGGAAGTCGGAGGAAAGACAGCGTGGCGGAACCGACAAATCACTACGAAACCGTTAAAGGACATGGTTTTGATCAATGAGATCAATGACATCTATGTTTTAGTCGGACAGGAATGGACTTTTTATTCAAAAATCAGGATATCGACACTCCTCCTTGAAACTGATTCCGGCTGGAAAATCATTCAGCAGCACGGCTCATTTCCCGATATGCGTGTGCAGGAAGGCGAAACCCTGGCTATCGAAAAAATCAATCAGGAGAACATCGCACTGCGTGATGCCGTAAAAAGACGCACTACCGAGTTAGAGCATAAAAATTGGGAACTTGAAATTGAATCAGCGCTGGAGCGTGTGCGGACAATCGCAATGGGCATGAAAAAGCCCGACGACCTGCTGGATGTGTGCCGCATCATATCCCAACAACTGGAAAAGTTGAAGCTATCCAACATCAGAAATGTACAGGTAGCCATCATTGATGAGCCAAAAAAAATCTATGCCAATTACCAGCACTTTACCGCTTATGCAAAAGGCATTTTTGAAGAAATAGGATACGAAAACAATCCTGCCTCCCTGGCTATGGTTACCGAAATGCAGAAATCGGCCAACGCTTTTTTTATTGGCAGCATCAAGGGTGATGAATTAAAAAAATTCAGGGATTGGCGAAAGTATTACAAGCAGTTACCCGATCCAATCCTCGATCAGTCAACCGAGTTGTTTTATTATTTCTACTCTATCGGGCAGGGCGGTTTGGGCCTTACCACCTACCATGCAATCAATGACGTCGAGCTTGAAATATTCAAGCGGTTTCATCTGGTTTTCAAACTGGCTTACAGCCGTTTTATGGATATTCAAAAAGCCGAAGCACAGGCGCGCGAGGCACAAGTTGAGGCTGCGATCGAGCGCGTGAGGGCGCAATCCATGGCCATGCATCATACCGATGATATCATCAGGGTAACCGAAGAAATGATTGATCAGCTAAAAAAACTTCAGGTTGACGGATTAGTAGGCGCCAGCATTTATCTGGTGGATGAGGACGATATAGTGAAAGTCTGGGATATTTCAAGCCCTGGAAGCGTTAGCGATCAGGGCAGTTATGCTTTCACTTATGACGCGAAAAAATTCCCTGTTTTGGGTGATTGGGTCCAAACGTGGAGAACCTCACCGCAGCATTATTTTGTGTTGGATTTCCCAAAGGAAACATTATTAAAGGTAGTTGATGAATTCAAAGAAGTACTTCCTGAGATGGCCGGCCACTTTAAAAATGCCATCGAATCCGGTAAGCTGACGCATCAATGGAATCCTGCAGGACGTCTGTCGGAAGGCATCTTATCTATAGATCTGACCGTTCCACCAACAGACGACACGAAAAACATCGTAACAAAAATGGCAGGGGCTTTTAATTTGGCCTACCAGCGCTTCCTCGATCTGCAAAAAGCAGAAGCACAGGCCAGAGAAGCTAAGATAGAAGCCGCTTTGGAGAGGACCCGAAACCAGAGTATGCTCATGCAGCACTCGGATGAAATTACAAACATATCAGACGTATTCCATCAGCAATTGCTGGAATTGAATATCCCCACCGAATTTTCGTACGTTTGGCTGCCAGACGAATCAAAAAACAATCATCAGTTTTGGGCCAGTTGGGCAGAGCAGAAAAAAGGTGAGCTGATTTTCAACAGCAAACAAGTCACTTATCCCCTCGACAAAACGGAGCCCTATACGGCGGCCTGTTACCAGGCGTGGGAAGATCAGGAAAACGTCCACGTGGAGTTTATTCCACCCGCCGAAATTCCCGATTTTTTCAATACCTGGGCAGAGCTTCTCGAAGGTGCCAAAAATTTAAAAGCAAAGCATTTTACAGAAGGAATTTACTACGCCGAAGCCTATATGCGCTTTGGTTGCTTTGGGATCAATATCCGCCGCAAACTTTCTACGGAAGAAAAACAAGTGTTGAAAAGATTCTCCATTGAGTTTGAACGTGCTTACACCCGTTTCCTTGACTTACAAAAAACCGAAGCCCGGGCAAAAGAATCACAATTGGAACTCTCACTGGAGCGCATTCGCGCCACGGTCACAGGCATGCAGGAATCGGCTGACCTACTCAACATTGTCGTTACCATGCGTAATGAATTTGTCAATCTGGGTCACGAAGCCCAATACTTCTGGCATATGCGCTGGCTTCCGGATATTTACAAAAAAGCCATGACCTCTGGTGATGGGACCAAGATTGGTATGGTGATGACGCTCCCGAGGCATATCCATGGTGATATTCCACTTGTTGCAAAATGGGAAAAAAGCATAGAGCCAACCTACGTTTTGGCTATGGATGTGGATTTAGCAGTGGACTATGTGGACAAGATGATTCACCTGGGAGATTTTGAACGGGTTGATCCACAGGCTCCTACCCTCGATGACATTCGGCATATCGGTGGTCTCACTTTTGTGATGGCGCGCACCACCCACGGCGAGATTGGCTACAGCCTGCCCGGCATGGTGCCGAATCCGCCCAAAGAAGCTTTGGATACACTGGTGCGTTTTGCAGGAGTTTTTGATTTGGCTTACAAACGCTTCGAAGACTTGAAAAAAGCAGAAAAAGATATCATTGAAATAAAAGCAGCAAAGCAAAAAGCCGAAGAAGCGCTAATCGAACTCAAGGCCACCCAATCTCAACTCATCCAGCAGGAAAAGCTCGCTTCTCTCGGACAACTCACCGCAGGAATCGCTCATGAAATCCAAAACCCGCTTAACTTCGTAAACAACTTCAGCGAAGTGAGTGCCGAACTCCTGGATGAAGTGCGCGAAGAGCTGGTAAAGACAAGGCATGCCTTGTCTCCATCTGTTACTGAGTTTCCCGGTAAGGCTGCTGATCCACTCAACGAAGCCGAAGCCATCCTCACCGACATCAAACAAAACCTCGAAAAAATCACCCACCATGGCAAGCGCGCCGACGCCATCGTAAAAGGTATGTTGCAGCACAGCCGAACGAGTTCAGGACAAAAAGAACCTACCGACCTTAACGCCCTGGCCGATGAATACTTGCGCTTGAGCTACCATGGCTTGCGGGCAAAAGACAAATCATTCAATGCAAATTTTAAAACTGAATTTGATGCGTCACTTCCAAAAATTATGATCACTCCGCAGGATATCGGAAGGGTAATGCTTAATCTGATCACCAACGCGTTTTATGCCGTGAATGAACGGGTTAAAAAAGACCTTGAAGATATAGCAGAAAAAGACAATGAGAACCTGGAAGGCCGGGAACCCATTAAGCCGCTGGTAATCGTTACTACCAAAAACCTCGGCAACACAATCGAAATCTCAGTAAAGGACAACGGCTCCGGCATCCCCAACGAAATCAAAAATAAAATCTTCCAGCCCTTTTTTACCACAAAGCCCACCGGTCAGGGAACAGGATTAGGATTGTCGCTGAGTTATGATATTGTGAAAGCGCACGGCGGGGAGTTGAAGGTGAAAACAAAAGAAGACGAAGGAACTACCTTTATTGTTCAATTGCCAATATAACTTTCAAAATGATAAACAAGTATAGTTTAGTACTTTTAATTATATCAGGTATGTGGTTTCGACTACCAGTACTTTCATCAGAATTATCTGATTTTGAACTTGCTGATACAGTTAAAATTCATCGATCCATTGAATTATCCCATCAGTTTTACGAAGATTTTAATAATGACAGCAGTTTATGCTATGCTGAACATGCTTTGATTTTGTCAAAGCAACTGTTTCGTATGGAGGGTATTGAATCGGACGAGCAAGTTTTTAACAGGATAACTGCTTTACTTTCTAAAAGTTATGTGGTTTTTGCCCAGGCGAAAACAGAAATTGATATTCAAGCTGCGGAGGATACACTGATGTCAGGTCTCAATTTACTAAGGGAAAGTAAAATCTCAGAAAAGGCAAATATTTATGCAGCTTTGGGAAGTGTTTACGAGCGCAAGGGGCAAAATAATGAAGCTTTACGATTCTCTAAAAAGGCCTTGGAAGTTTATAAAACATCAGGCGATAAACAAAGCTATTTGCATCAACTGATTAATGTTGGACTGGTCTTACGGGTGAAGGGCAACTATGGTGAATCCCTGGAATACTTGATGGAATCGCTCAAAATCGGACGTCAGATAAACGATAGTATTGCCATTGTTGAATCCTTGCTTGCGATGGGTTTTGTGTATGCTTTTGTAGAGAAATGGGATGATGCACTCAGCAGCCAACAGCAGGCACTTGCCATATACCAGCAGGCAAATGATGAGTGGGGTATTGCGCGGATACACAATGATATGGGGGTTACCTATGGACTGGCCGGCAAATTGGATTCTTCAATGGTTTATCATCAGGCTGCTTTGGCTATACGTCTCAAATTAAATGACAACTACAATACTTTTGCCAGTTATCTCTATATTGGCGATATTCTTGCTGAGCAGGGAAAAATCACCGAAGCCATTGAATACTATGAAATGGGTTTGCCCTTTGGTAATCAGGTAGGGTATAAAATCGCGATTGTGGATGCTTATCTGCGTTTAGGAGATTATTACCTTCAGTTATCCGAAATAAATAACGCAAAAGCAAAATATGAAATTGCGCTGCAGAAAAGCAGGGAAATTGGCGACCTATCAGGAGAATCAAGAGCCCTATTAGGCTTAGCCAGCCTGGCTATGATCAAAGGCGATTATAGCAAAGCCAATGCGATGCTCAAGCTTGCGGAAAAATCAGTTCCTGAAACAAACCTTCAAATCAGAAAAGAAATTTACAAAGAGATTGCGGAGACATATTCTAAATTGGGCGCTTATGAAGAAGCTTATCTGAATAGCCTGAGTTATTCGGAAATAAAAGATTCAGTGCAATCAGCAGAAAATATTTCAAAGATCACCCAATTGACGAATATTATGAAATTTGAAAATGAAATGGCATTAAAAAAAGAAAGCAATGAAAAGATGATGGCCATTAAGCAGGCGCAGATTAGTCGTGAGCGGATGTCACGCAACATTTTTTTGGCTGGGATGATAATTGCGGTAGTGCTTGTTTTCATTACCTTCATCAGGTTTATTGAAAAGAAAAAATTGAGTAATCAATTAAATGAATCCCTCAGTAATCTCAGAGCTGCCCAATCCCAACTCATCCAAGCCGAAAAGATGGCCTCCCTCGGTGAACTCACCGCCGGCATTGCGCATGAAATACAAAATCCGCTGAATTTCGTAAATAATTTTAGCGAAGTGAGTGCCGAACTCC
>CAZQFH010000111.1:0-5478 GCA_964592595.1 uncultured Lentimicrobiaceae bacterium
CGACAGCTCAACAAAAGCCGCTCGTTTTGTGCGTTTTTGCGATGCCTTTAATATTCCTTTGATCACTTTTGAAGATGTGCCGGGATTTTTGCCGGGTACCACACAGGAGTTTGGTGGTATTATCAAGCATGGGGCAAAATTGCTGTATGCCTTTGCTGAAGCAACTGTTCCCAAAATTACTGTGATTACGCGAAAAGCATATGGCGGAGCTTATGATGTGATGTCGAGTAAACATATTGGTGCCGATATGAACTTTGCCTATCCTACAGCCGAAATTGCTGTAATGGGCCCCGAAGGCGCTGTTAATATCATCTACAAAAACAAGCTGAGTGAGGAAGAAAGGCAAAAAGCCATCGCCGATTATCGCAAAACTTTTGCCAGCCCCTATAAAGCTGCTGCTTTAGGTTTTATCGATGAAATAATTTATCCGCACCAAACCCGTAAAAAGCTGATTCAGGCGCTTGATATGACACAGTCGAAAACCAAACTTAATCCACCCAAAAAGCATGGAAATATTCCCCTATAATACTGGGGATAAACTGTTTTATAGAGCCGGTCAATTGCTGATCGGCTTTTTTATTGCTGAAAAATCTGATAAAAACTTTCCATGGATTTAATGAATGATCTGTTGATAATCGGATCCTGAAGCCAGCGTGGAAATTGTGGATCGGCTGTTGAGTAGGCTGAAAAAGAGGCATAAGTAAGTTTTGGGCTGATAGCATATACTTTCCAAATACTTTCGTAATGTCCAAAATCATTCACATTGCATTCGTAGGGAGGTTTGTAGCGGTTGCTGCTGTTAATTCTGAAAATCGTCATAGGTAAAAATGGATGATGCTCTTCCAGTACTTCGGTAATGAGGTATTTATTCCGTAAAGGCCAGGGTAATTTAAAGATTGTAAAAATTACCCAGAAATGCTTATTGTGTTGCATAAGTAATTGGGTTTCATCGGCATGATGCATCCATTGAGGAAGTCTTTTGTAATCCTTGATAACTTGCGCAACTTCATCCAATGTGGTATTATGGAAAAACATTTGCGCTTGGCGTTCGCGTACCTGTTTACCGTTTTCGAGATATAGCCAGCGTTGTTCAGGAATCAATAAGCTGCTTGTACCCATCGATTCCCATTGTGTTTTTGACATTATAGCAACATTTTCTTCTGAAAAGTCAATGGGAGGTACAGACAGGGCATTACAAATTTCATGCGGTAGAAGAAGCACCACCGCAATGATAACCAGCCAAAATAAATAGTTTTTTCTCATACAATTTGTGTAAAAGTAAGTTAAACACACAAATCACGCAATGATTCAATGTGTTTTGTGTTAGGAATACATTTAATTGCTGTCTTAAAATCCATGGCAGATGGAATATAGCGTAATTTTGCGGATGTTTTTTACAACCGAAATATATGATGACGCTTGAGATTTTTGACGGAGAATTTTATAATTGGGTAATTTTGCCCCTGTTAATCGCTTTAGCGCGCATGATGGATGTAACGGTGGGCACTATACGATTGATATTTGTGTCGCGCGGCTACAAATACCTTGCTCCAATGCTTGGTTTTATTGAGGTAATTATCTGGCTGCTGGCGATTGGACAAATCATGCAGCAGCTCGACAATATCATGAGTTATATTGGTTATGGAGCCGGTTTTGCCATGGGCAATTATATTGGCATTAGGCTGGTTGAAAAAATGTCGATCGGAACTGTTGTGATTCGAATTATTCCAAAAAAAGATACTGCTAATTTGATAGCTCATCTGCGTGAAGCAAATTATGGTGTAACCGCTGTTGATGCCACAGGAAAAAATGGACCGGTACAAATGTTGTTTAGCATAATTAAAAAGAAAGATCTTGCCGATGCCTTATCTATTATCAATCAGCATAATCCGCAGGCATTTTATACCATTGAAGAAGTACAGCGCGTAAACGAAGGCTATTTTAGAGCAGCCCAAAAAAGATCCTTTTTTACAGGAGGGATTTTTAACACAGGCCAGTTGCGTAAGTGATAAACATAAGTTAATCCGGCACGCTTTTTGGTGTTTTTATGCTGTAAATCAACACCTAGAAGCCATGATCAGTTACAAAACACCACAGGCTGATCTTGAGAATAAGAGGAGCCTGTTTTTTGAAATCGGATTAGCTTTAACCTTATTGGGTATTTTTCTTGCCTTTCAGATTAAACGTCCGTCCCACACAACAGTGCTTGATTTTAAGCGGGGAGAGATGAATATCATCCAGGAAGAAATGATTCAAACGCATCAATCAACGCCTCCGCCGCCATCTAAAGCTCCCATGCAGCAGATTACGCTTTTAACAGTTGTAGAAAACACCGAAGAGGTGCAAACCGATCTGCAAATTCAGGCAGAGATTGACCAGCAAACTGAGATTCCGGAGTATATCCCCGTCGAGCGGCCAGCTGATGAGGAAAATATTCAGGAAAAGGAGATTTTTTATATTGTTGAAGAACAACCTGAATTTCCGGGAGGCGATGTTGCCCGCATTACTTATTTTGCCAATAACATCCGCTATCCTGCAGCAGCACGTGAAAGGGGTATTCAGGGAATTGTTTATGTTGGTTTTGTTGTTGAACCAGACGGATCGGTATCACAGGTAGAAGTATTAAGAGGCATTGGCGGGGGCTGCGATGAAGAGGCCTTGCGTGTTGTAAAAAACATGCCGCTCTGGAAACCTGGTAAGCAGCGCAATATCCCGGTAAGGGTGCGTTTTACTCTTCCGGTGCGATTTACCCTGCTCTAAAGCGCTTCGCACTCCTTTTGATGCTGGTGTTTGCTGAGATATTATTTGCATCTTTGCAGCGTGAAATCAATAAAGCTTACCGCGTCCGTAAAAATTGCTATTGTCTTGGTTATTAGTACTTTGTTGTTGCAACAATGTGCTAATCCGGTGATGCCAAGTGGAGGGCCAAAGGACACTGAACCACCTCAAGTGCTATTAGCGGTTCCTGAAAATTTTTCGGTAAACTTTGATGCTAAACGAATCGAAATCACTTTTGATGAGTTCGTAAAAGTGGCTGATATGCAGAAAAACTTATTGATTTCGCCACCCGTTGGCAAAAATCCTGAATTTCGGCTTAGAGGCAAAACACTTCAAATTATTTTTGAAGAACCGCTCTTAAAAGAAACAACTTACACTTTGTTTTTTGGTGACGCTATTGTTGATCTTACTGAGAGCAACCCACTTAGTGGTTTCAGCTATGTTTTCTCAACCGGATCTGTTCTCGACTCCTTGAGTTTGGGTGGTATTGTCCTCAATGCTTTTGATCTTGTGCCACCCCAGCAGGCTTATGTAATGCTTTATGCCAGTATTCCCGATACTGTTGTGCCAGATTCAGTGCCTTATTTGATCAGGCCGCGCTATATCGCACGAACTGATGAAGCAGGACATTTTAAGTTGAAAAATTTGAAAGATACCATGTATAAGGTGTTTGTACTTAGCGACATGAACAGTAACCTGCTTTATGATATGCCCGGCGAAAAAATTGCTTTTCTTGATAGTTTGCTTTATCCTGTTTATGTGGAACGTATTGTGCCGGATTCGATTGGCATGCCGAAGGATAGCCTGTTTAACGATTCTGTCTTTTTAGATAGCTTACTCCTTTCTGATAGTTTACTTTCAGATGTAGAACAACTTACGGATTCAATTGCCGATTCTATATCTGTAAAAAAAGAGCTGAGGCCCGAGTTGGATATTCATCTTTTTATGTTTGAAGAACAAGATTCTGTTCAAAGGCTTTTGCGCACCGAAATGGTAAGGCCCGGATTGTTACGATTTGCATTTAGATACCCTACAAAAAATTTGATAATCAATGAACTAAAACCTTTGCCCGACAGCTTTGAAATCATTAAAGTGTATTCAAAAGCTGCCGATACCCTGCTTTGGTATTATCCGCCGCAAATCACGGATAGTTTGTTTTTAGTTGTGCAGCAGGATACTTTGATTAATGATACAGTTGCTATTTCACTTGCACCCAAAAGGACTGTTGGTTCTCGCAGCAAACCGCAAGATGACGAAAAACCACCTGTGCTTAATCTTTCTTTTAATACCAAAGCCCGAAAACTGGATCTTCCCAAGCCGCTGCAAATTCGATTCGACGAACCGGTTTCGAATTATAAAATGCGCGATACCAGTTGGATGATTATTAATGAGGATACTTTGATAAACCGCCTGCAATTTATAAAAATGGATTCGCTCGGGTTTAAATATCAACTTGATACTACTTTTGAACCAGAAAGTCGTGTGATGATTCGCTTTCCTGATTCGGTTTTCTTTGGCTACAGCGGAAAAACAAATGATACCACACAGCTCAATTTCAATGTGCCGCCACTGGATCAATATGGAAATCTGTTTATGGAGCTGAATATTTCCAGAGCAGAGAGAAATTTTATTGTGCAACTGCTTGATGAAAAGGAAAATGTGCTGAATGAAAGAAATCTCAAAGAATCCACACGGCTTGAGTATCTTTACTTAACACCCGGGAAATATGTGATGAAAGTGATTTTCGATCGCAATGGAAATGGACGTTGGGATACAGGAGATTATCTGAAAAAGCAACAGCCTGAAAGGGTTATGTATTTTTCTAATACTATCGAAATCAGAGCTAACTGGGATCAGGAAGAACAGTGGGAGTTATCTATTGACGGGCAAACTTCAGATTAACAATCTTTGCACTGATCGATGCAGGTGATAATATCAGAGAGGGTTTTGTTGCGCAGTGAATAGAATATTTTTTTCCCATCACGTTTGGCTTCCAATATGCCTTTGTTTTTCATGATATTGAGGTGATGAGATGCTGCGGCCTGCTCAATATCCAGTTTCAGATAAATTTCGGTTACACTCATTTTGGCACTTTGCGTAAGCATATTAATGATTGCCAAACGCACAGGATGAGCAATAGCACGCAATCTGCCAGCCACTTTTTCGAGCTTAATGATGCTTTGTTCGGTTAATTCGAGTGTTTCCATGAGCCAATTTTTGGCAAAAATACAACTTCTAAACGCTAACATAACTGCATATGTGCATATGTTTTAGGATTTTGGCTAATATAAAAACGGTCTAAATAAAAAGAGCTCTTTAGCGTTTTTTTCCTTTTTTTATCCAGAAATTTCAAGCGGATTGCTGGCAGTACGATTCTTATTTCTTCTGCATTTCTCGCTGCAATACTTCACTTCATCCCAATTTTTTTCCCATTTTTTTCGCCACAAAAAGGGCCGACCGCAAACTAAGCAGGTTTTTGTCGGCAGATGCTGTTTTTTATTCATTAAAGCCCGATTTTTATTTTGACAATGTACAAGTGCTAAATTATGATAGCTTAAAGGAAATTGCAACGATTTACAATTCAACTACTTTGAATAAAAGAAAAAAAATTCAAAATGCTTAATATCAATTTATAAAGGTTGCATCTTACGCGATTGCTTAAAACGATTTATGGCAATACCGAACGCTCTAATTACTTAG
>CAZQFH010000112.1:0-4995 GCA_964592595.1 uncultured Lentimicrobiaceae bacterium
AGCCTTTGGTGTCGTTGGTGCCAATGCCTACATTGCCGCCATTGTAATAGATGGTGCTGCCACTGGGCTGCCAATAGCTTTCGCCTCCGCCACCAGATGGCGAGGCCCATGTGCCATCGGCACGCAAAAACTGATCGCTGGTGCCAGCAGAGGTGGGCAGGCTGTAGGCGCCGTTTACTTCGAGGGCTGCCACTTTTACGGGGCCTTCAAAATTGAACTGACCGGCCGTAAACTGCATCTGGCCAAGGTCAGTAAACAGCTGCAGGCCTGTATTTATACCTGCTGTGAGGCCGGTATTGGCATCCATCATTTGCAGCTTGGCCTTTTTTTGTCGTGGATCAGAAGGCTCAAGCAACAGGCTGGCATCTTCCAGAGCATCAGCACGAATGTGCAGCTTGGCCTGTGGATCAGTGACGTTGCCGATGCCGATTTTACCAGTGCTGTTAACGCCGATAGATTCACCTACAAAAAAAGTGGGTTTGGTGGAGCCGAAGCCGATCATTAAAGATCTAAAAACATTATTATTCATTGTTTCGGTTGCGCTAAAACCATACCCAATGATGATTGCATCGGGGGTAAGTGTTTTTAAATATCGTCCGACTGCAAATGAATTTGACCCATGAACTTCAAGAGAGCGGCCTAATGCTATTGCGTAATTATCAAGTGCAAAAGTTTGCTGTCCGAAAGAAAAAGAGGCTTTCCCTGAGGAACCCGACAACTGTCCTCCAACAAAAGAGTAATCCCCTGTAGCTGAATTGCTATAACCAATTGCACTAGGGTTTGATCCAGAAGTAGTGTTGTTTTCACAATTTATACTTTCACACTGGCTATATCCATTATTTTGCAGCATAAAGAATAGTAAAAAACTGAACAATAGTACCAAGAAATGTATAGTCTTTTGGTTTTTTAAATTGATATTCATTGCTTTAAAATTTTAGAAGTTTGAATAAGTTGTTGATTTTGTATGATTGAGGCAAAATATATACCAGCTGGCAGGTTTCCAATTTCCAGTTGATTTACGCCTTTTTCGAGCCTGAATGAGGCGGCCAGTTGGCCTGCAGGTGTGTAGAGTAACAAAACAGATGATTCCGGAACATTACTTATAGTTATCTGGTCTATGGTCGGCACAGGATAAATAGTGATATCCTCTTTGTTAAAATAATGTTCTTGTGCATAAGTAATTACATCCTCATAAGTCATCTTTAGAGCAAAGTTATCTGTCATTTCTGAGCCTTCGTATTCTGATGATTCTCCTGATACAATACAACCACCATCTGAACAAACGAACAGGTCATAGAGCCAATATCTTTGATCTCCCTCATAAGTTTTTGTTCCCTTCATATTTAATTCATAATCAAATATATAGAATAGAATGTTTTCTTGTCCCATAAAAAAAGGCGGTACAGCCTCAAAAACAGCCACCCAAATATTATTTTCGTCAATAAATCCCATACCACGATTAGTGGGTATAAAAACCTGATGCTCACAATAAGTTATTTTACTTTGAATCAAGTTAAAGCTATTATCATAAACTCTCATCTCGAAACCTCTTGTATTGTAAACATCAATCTCATATAAATAATTAACCATAAGCATATTACCATTTGAAAGTCTTTTCACTGACATGGGGGCTAAAAAATCACTATTGTCATTTTCTAAGACCCCACTGCTTAAAAGATTTAATTCAAGATCAAAATATGCCCAATCTCTTACGACAGAATTATGCGATAATTCTCCAAAAAGATAGAAACCCGAACTGTCAGTATTAAGGAGCATTTCGCTGCCTTGGATAAGATCTGCCCATCCAGGATATAACTGTAAATCAATGAAGTTGCCCAAATTGTCATATTTATATATGCAGAGGTTTTCTGTAGTACCAGTACCAGGTGCAGCAGTATCTGCAACACCTTGCAAAATAATGTTATTATTAGGCGTAATAAGATGGTTTTTAACATAATGCCTTATGTTTGGCATTGAAAAGGGAAGTGTATCAAATTTCTCCCAAATCAATGTCAGATTCGCATCTAGCTCTAAAAAATGTACTCCTTTTACATTGGGCAGTTCTGAGATATTGTAACTATTTCCAAAGTATAATAAATTGCCGTTTGGTTTTTGATAGCCAAAGCGGATATTTGTTCCTATATCTTCTTTATAGTATTCAACATGTGAAATAATTTCTCCATCTTGTGTAGTTCTATAGAAAACAGGTATACTTTCCTCACCGATTGAGGGATCATATTTATTTCCTGAAATAAAATTGCTACTTTCAACTTCAAATGTATAATTAATCCTTTCATCAATGCCTTCTTCGCCTATGTTCAGTTCAAATCCATTCTGAGTAAAACCAATAGACATAGCGACTACATGTATAACAATTAATAATGCTATTCTCATTATAATACTTCTTCAAATGTTATTAACTACAATTCTGTTGGAAATCCTGGAGCCTCAACATAATAATTGACTTTGATGCCGAACATAAATTTACCCCTATGCAAGTATTTTTTTACTATGATTCCATCAACTACAGTAGGCTCCCAAAACCCAGTCATGCTTTCAATATTTATTAAACTGTAACTTGGATTAAGTTCCTCTGTAATAATTTTTACTTTAAGTAAATACGTTAGATATGAATAGTAAGTGTTCATAGCGTTACGATTTAAGCATAATTCAACTTCGCCAATTTCCTCACTTCCAAAGAATAGGTAGTAATCATAAAGATTGTCTTCAATATCACCCGGTCTGCGCAGATCAGGATATCCTCCCTTTTTTGTAATTTCAACAGGGTTGATCACATAAAAATTCCCCTCCGGATCGGGTAAAGTAGCATTCATTGCCAGCATGAGTTGTTGAGCAGCATCACTTTCTATAACAGGGCCTTCACATTTGCCTTCATCTTCTCCATACCACCATTCATCGCCATCCTCAAAAGGGCCATCCAGTACCGGTGATGGCGGCACTTCGCCCTTTTCGCCTGTAACTACCTGCACGGTAAAATGAAGCAGGTTATTCTCAATAGTAGCTTCCGCCAGGTTTAGCAGCGAAAGGCCTTTTTCGTCATATGCCACTGCATGATAAGTGGTGCTGATTTCCTGTATCATCTCGTTAAACTTATCCGTTAAATCTGTCATATTTACCTCGCTGCCCGATAGCAACAGGCTAAACGACAAGGTATCAATAGCAAAGGACTTGTAAAACTCATTCGGGAAGCCATAGCAATAGTTAAAGGTGGATTCCAAATACCATAGGGCAGAATCAGTACTGATGGTTTCGAGGCTTTTAAAGCCAGGATTTTCTTTTTGATACGCTACCTTATCAATAAAGCTGTTGATGGCATTTCCAACTTTGATGTCAAAAGCCGTAATTTCTGTTTCTGGTGTTGCTGCAATTTCTTCGCCACTCTTCTGGCAGGCACTAAAATAAATTGCCATCCATCCGCCAAGGAGGATCATGGCTAAAAAACCTGTTCTTTTAATTTTTGTGTTCATGATTTTGATTTTTGGTTAGTATTATAGGAATAAGATTCCGGATCTCGTATTGGTAAAAAATTGATTGTTGCATATTTTCTTGTTGAGACATTGATACTGGTTTAGGTTACAAATTGTTCTTCCCTCTTCACCCATTATATGTCAACAAGTACCCAAATCTAATCACTTTTTTTGAAAATATTTTCAAAAATTTTTTAGCCCTCTGATTAACTGCATTTTAAAAAGCAATTTTCTTTTATTTTATTCTTACATTATGTAAACTTGGTATATAATTGGATCATTTTATAGGTGTTTTCCTCAGGCTTATACTTTCCTGCCTGGTTCCAGGCTGACGCCGATTTGCAATAAATTTAGTAACGGTTTTTGCACAACTAGTTCAAGTCCTTTCCAAAGTCGTTTATGTCCACATCGAAGACGTTCGAGTCCACATCGTAGAGATTCAAGTCCACATCGTTGATGCTCGTGTCCACATCGTAGAGGTTCGAGCCCACATCGAAGAGGTCCGAGTCCACATCGTTGTTGCTCGTGTCCACATCGTAGAGGTTCGAGTCCATATCGTAGAGGTTCAAGTCCACATCGAAGAGGTTCGAGTCCATATTGAAGACGTTGTCACTCTAGTCAGAGTAGTTATGTCTTTGCTTGGTATAGCACAACCCCTTCAGGGTTGAAATACAATTTTCTTAACCAATTACTACAATAGCAGCAACCCTGTCGGGGTTGCGCTATCTTAGCTAACAAAAAGCAATTTCAAATTATAAAATCAACCTCGAAGAACCTGTCCCGACTGAAATGTCGGGAGGTTGCGCTTTCGAGCCAAACTAAACCTTCACTTCAAATATCACCGGGATGGGTGCGCTGGGCTGTGTGAGCGGCGGGCGTGCGGCGGGCAGGGCAACTAAAACAGCTGGAAAACTTGCGGGGCAGCCGAATATAGCTTCTGGCTGTTGGCGGTTAGCTTTTGGCTACTGAATCAAAGAGGGGATTTCCCTGTATGCTCAAGACTCACACTCACACTTCTTCAATTATCCGCTGTTTTAGTTGCTGTGGGCGGATAGCATCGCTCACACTTGATTTTTGCTAGCTTTTGATCAAGCAAAAGCGAAAAAACAATGAACAAATATTGTAGGACTACACGCTGTAAATGCATTGCAGGCGGGAACAAGGAAAAGTTCCAGAACAATCAAAGTTATAGCGCAACCCCTTCAGGGTTGAAATCCCTTTTTAAAACCGTTTACTACAATAGCAGCAACCCCTTCAGGGTTGCGCTATCATGCCAAATCATATCTTCACTTAAAATCACCACCGGGCTGGGTGCGCTGGCCCGTGTGAGCGGCGGGCGTGCGGCGGGCAGGGCAACTAAAACAGCAGGAAATCTTGCGGGGCAGCTGAATATAGCTTTTGGCTGTTGGCGGTTAGCTTTTGGCTACTGAATCAAACTGAATCAAAGAGGGGATTTCCCTGTATGCTCAAGACTCACACTCACACTTCTTCAATTATCCGCTGTTTT
>CAZQFH010000113.1:0-4749 GCA_964592595.1 uncultured Lentimicrobiaceae bacterium
TCATTTTAGGCTGCTTTTTCTTGGATTTTGATGATTTGGCCGCAAGTTGGGTTAAAATTATCACCTTTAGCGCTGATTTCAAAAGGAATGTGATAGTATGGATTATTGGGAAGTACGCGTGTATATTGTTGATCCAAAACATTATTAAACTGAAAACCAGCCTCAACTAAAATAGTTTTATTGATCATTATGCCAGGATTTAAATAAATATCTAGGTAGTGATTTTTAAGTTCTAATGAATCGGATGATGAGGTTCTATAACTATATCGGAGTCCATATTTCATAAATAACTGTTCATCGTAGGCCTTGTAATATTCAATACCAACAGCAGGATTTATGCCGCCTTTAAACTTATAGTCTTGTAATTTGAATTTAGAGTAATTTGTGCCCGCAGTTATAGAAAATCCTTGCTGGGCATGAGTTTCATAGACAAATACTATACCTGAGACAAGCAGAAGTATTGAAAATATATACGTGCGCATTGCTGAACTTGTTTTGGTTTAGAATTACTGTGTAAAAATATGATAAAATGATCATCAAGACATTGTGTTAACAAAACATCAGGAAAAATTTAATTTGTAGCGGGTTTAGCAAAGCTGATGTTTTATCAACAGCTTAGGCTTCTACAACGACTATCAGAATAAAACACTATCAGTTTATCCAAGCTGCGGTTAGTGGTTAAAAAGCTTTAAAAAGTATCCCTTTAACTGAGCCATGCAGATTAAATGCCTCAAAAAATGTATTTTTGTCCACCATTAAGGAGGCTCAACCTATGATTGCATTGTACAGAAAGGAAATCAGCAGCTTTCTCAGTTCGCTGATAGGTTATTTGGTGATTGCCGTTTTTTTGCTGATCACAGGATTATTTTTATGGGTTTTTCCCAATGAATTTAACATACTCGATTTTGGCTATGCCAATCTCGACGGGCTTTTCATCCTGGCACCCTTTGTCTTCCTGTTTTTGGTTCCGGCCGTTACCATGCGCAGCTTTGCTGACGAAAAACGCTCAGGTACCATTGAGCTTTTGCTTACCAAGCCACTCTCCGATTTTCAGTTGATAATGGCAAAATACCTGGCCAGTCTTACACTTGTGGCATTTGCGCTATTGCCCACCTTGCTTTATTATTTCACTGTTTATAGATTAGGTTTACCTCCCGGAAATCTGGATGCCGGCGGAATCTGGGGTTCCTATATCGGTTTATTTTTTCTGGCTGCTGCATTTGTGGCTATCGGCATGTTTTCGAGCGTATTAACTGACAACCAGTTGGTTGCTTTTATCCTGGCAGTTTTTGTGAGCGGTTTTATGTACCTCGGATTTGAAATGATTTACAGCCTTTCGCTTTTTGGACCGATTGATCTTTTTATCCGGAACCTGGGCATCGCAACACACTACAGCTCCATCAGCAGAGGAGTGGTTGATACGCGTGATGTGCTCTACTTTTTAAGTGTGATCGCCTTGTTTTTAAGTCTAACAAAACTAAGTTTGGCAAGTAGAAAATGGTAAAAAACAATTCAAAAAATACTACCAACTCATCGCGTGCCAATTCACGACGAACAGCCTTCACTGAATTTGGGATCGTGCTTGTGTTGATTGTGGTACTCAATGTTATAGGCAGCTTTGTTTTTACGCGAATCGACCTGACAAGCGAAAAACGTTATACCCTCTCCGAAGCTACACGTAATATTCTCTCCTCATTAGACGACTATGTATATTTCAGGGTTTATCTTGAGGGCGATTTCCCCGCCGGATTCAAAAAGCTGAGACGCGAAACCCGCGAGATGTTGGATGAATTCAGGGCTTACAGCAAGTTTGTGGAATACAAATTTGTTAATCCCTCCGAAAGCACTGATGAGCAAGAACGTCAGGCAACCTATCAGCTGCTGGTCGAAAGCGGCCTCAACCCCACCGACCTCCAGGTGAGAACCAATGAAGGAACAAATCAGCAACTTATCTTCCCGGGTGCGCTGGTAAATTACCGCGACAAAGAACTCGCCGTCGATTTTCTGGAAACCCAGCTCAATATGACTCCTGAAGCAGCGCTTAATGCTTCTGCTCAAAATCTGGAATACAAACTTGCTGATGTCATCCATAAAGTTACACGGCTGCAACGTCCGGCCATTGCCATCGTCGAAGGCCATGGCGAACTGGATGAGGATCAGCTGTATGATTTCACACAAACACTTCTGCAAAACTACCGTGTTGATTTTATCGAAATCAACGGAAGACTCAATGCCTTAACGCGCCGATCAGAACCCGACAAGAGCGGACGATCCGATATCCTGCTGAATTATGATGCCGTGGTAATTGCCAAGCCGCAACAACCTTTTGATGAAAAAGACAAGTTTATTCTGGATCAATACCTCATGCATGGCGGCAAAATCCTTTGGATGATCGATCCGGTACAGGCGAGCATGGACAGTTTGCAAACAGCAGAATCGACTGTAGGTGTGGATCTTGTCTTAAAGCTCAACGACCAGCTTTTTAAATACGGCGTGAGGCTCAACCGCAACCTGCTACTCGATTTGAATGCTGCTGCGCTTGGAATAAGAACAGGAGAATCAGGTGGCAGGCCACAGATTGATTTTTTCAGGTGGTATTATTTTCCTTTGCTAGAGGCAGCTTCCGAACATCCTATGGTAAGAAATATGAATGCTGTAAAAGCTGAATTTGTCAGCAGTATCGATACTGTGATTCGCGAAGGCGTGCGCAAAACTCCTTTGCTCAAAACATCAGGCTACACCCGTATTGCAGGTACACCGGCGCTTATTTCGCTTACGATGCTTCAAAGCGATCCCGATCCAAGGGTTTATAACCGCAGCTCCCAAACGGCTGCATGGCTGCTCGAAGGACAGTTCCCTTCGCTTTATGCCAACCGCATGCCGCCCGAAATATCTTCCAGCGGCGAAATCGGTTTTAAGGAAGAAAGCAAACCAACAGCTATGATTGTAATTGCTGATGGCGATATGGCTCGCAACCAGTTTCATATGCAGCAAGGATACCCATTACCTTTAGGATACGACCAATACACCCGTCAAACCTTTGGGAATAAAGCATTTTTGCTTAATGCGATAAGCTACCTCGTTGAAGGTGATGGCTTAATCAGCATTCGCTCGCGCGAATTGAAACTCCGCTTGCTTGACGCCAATAAAGTAAACCCCCAGCGACTTCAATGGCAGCTCTTTAACACCCTGCTGCCCGTCGCACTGATTATCCTGAGCGGCCTGCTTTTTGCCTGGCTCAGAAAAAGACGTTTCACCCGATAAAGCCGGATTAACCCATGAATAAAAGAAATACCCTTTTTATTGTTGTTTTGATTTTTCTGATCGCGTTAGCCGTTGTGCTGGTCTGGAACAACCGTTACCTTTCGACCCTCGAAGGAGAGGCCGCCGACTTTTCCGTAAGTGATACTTCGTCTGTTACCAGAATTTTTCTGGCCGATCTGGATACCAATTCCGTATTGTTGGAACGCACTGAAAAGGGTTGGATCATCAACAATCAATATACAGCACACCAGCGCAAAATTGATCAGATCCTCACAACGATGTACCGTCTCAGAATTCGCAATCCCGTTTCGCTGGCAAGCCACGATAATGTTGTAGCCCGCATGGCCAGTAACGGCATTAAGGTAGAGGTGTATCAAAACACGCACCTGATCAATCTCTTCGACAGGATAAAGCTTTTCCCACGCGAAAAGAAAACCAAAGTTTATTATGTTGGTGATGTTACCAAAGATAATTTAGGTACTTATATGCTTCGCGAAGGTGCTGATCAGGCCTTTGTAACCTATCTGCCGGGATTCAGGGGATTTGTAATGACACGCTATACGCCCATTGAAGATGATTGGCGCGATCATATGATATTTAGCGAGAAACTGGGCGACATCAAATCGCTGTCGCTGGAATTTAACGAAGAACCCTATATGAGCTTTCGCATTGAAAATGTTGGAAAACACAGCTATAAACTTATTCGCACTGCCGACCAATTCGAAGTAAAGGCCTATGACACCCTGCGTGTATTGAATTTTTTAACTGCCTTTGATGATGTTCGTTTCGAGGCTTTACTCACCAATACCTTACCCCGCAAACGACAGGATTCTATTATTGATTCTCCTTTCATGCACCGGTTCACACTTGTGACGCATGAGGGTGATACACAGCAACTCACAACCTACCGTAAGCTTTTGCAGGTAGATCATCTGGGCATCCCAACGGAAGAAGCCGAGGTGGATAACGACCGCATGTATGGCTTGCTGGATAATGGGAAAGACCTTGTTCTGTTGCAATATTTCACTTTTGATGTGCTGCTCCGGCCGGTGATTTATTACGAAAAAGGTGGTCCGGCGATGTGATTTTATTGCATCATAAGGTTTTATTAGTCTGATGTTTATGATTTCCGGCCTTAATTATTTTGCTATTCAAACAAATTGGAATCGAGATTTTACGATCACATCATTGCCTTTGACGGTATAAGTTTAAGGCTGGTCTGCATTATCACATCTTGTTCAGAAAACTCCTGTTGGGGATTGTAAACTTAAAGTAAAAACAACCGTAACAGGGTCTAAACATTAACTTAATGGTTCCAATATAAACTTATTGCAAAAAAACGCCCCAGAGTTTTCAATAAAATTGAAGAAAAACAACCACAGCTGATGCGTTAACTTTTATATCATGCGTTGAATGTATTGGTATCATTGACTTCTATGGAAATTTTTGTTTTTTGGATTTGAAATCAAATATATTGGGCTTGCT
>CAZQFH010000114.1:0-4694 GCA_964592595.1 uncultured Lentimicrobiaceae bacterium
CTTTTTCTGCTATATCTTCAAGGTCTTTTTTAACCCGCTCATTCACGGCATAAAACGCGTTGGTGATCAGATTCAGCATTACCCTTCCGAAATCCTGAGGGATAACTTCAACTTTTGGCAGGTTGGGATCAAAATCTGTTTTAAAATCAGCATTGAAGGATTTATCCTTTGCCCGCAGGCCATGATAGCTCAAGCGTAAATATTCATCAGCCAGGGCGTTAAGGTCGGTAGGTTCTTTTTGTCCTGAACTCGTTCGGCTGTGCTGCAACATACCTTTTACGATGGCGTCGGCGCGCTTGCCATGGTGGGTGATTTTTTCGAGGTTTTGTTTGATGTCGGTGAGGATGGCTTCGGCTTCGTTGAGTGGATCAGCAGCCTTACCGGGAAACTCAGTAACAGATGGAGACAAGGCATGCCTTGTCTTTACCAGCTCTTCGCGCACTTCATCCAGGAGTTCGGCACTCACTTCGCTAAAATTATTTACGAAATTCAGCGGATTTTGTATCTCATGCGCAATGCCGGCGGTGAGTTCGCCCAGCGAGGCCATTTTTTCGGATTGGATGAGCTGAGCCTGTGCAGCCTTGAGTTCTTCGAGTGATTTTGTTAATGCGGCATTGGTTTCTTCAATGGCTTTTCTTTTCAGTTCCAGCTCTTCAATGGTTTCTTCCAGCAAAATACCCGTGGTCTTTTTTACCTTCTCGGTACGGTCTAATTTAAAGTTTACGATTTCCAGTTCTTTGTCCACTTTCCGAACCGATTGCAGTAGGCCGGCTTTTACCTCGTCGGGGAAATCCCCGGATTCTTCGATAATTTTGTAAACCGCTTGTAACTCCGAATTTTTCAACATTTTTTATTTTTCTTTTAAAACAACACAGCAAGTCGTGAGGTTGTGCATCTCCAGGTTTCCACCAGTAGCGCGGGCCAATTCGGCATTGGAAAACATCCCCGCCATGGGTACATTCCACACTTTTTGCAAGCCTTCAATTTCCATATTCATCATGGGGCCGAAAGCCATAATTCTGCCGGCACAACTGAAAACGATCAGCGCATCGGCCTCAGGCATTTCGGTTGCTTTCAATTCTTCGGCACCTTCGATCACTTTTTCCATCACATCAAAATCGGGAGGGATGGAGAAACGCACTTTCGAACCCTGGGGAACGGAACCGCTGGTATAGAACGAACGGTCGTTCCAATCTACCACCACACCCGGACGCATGATAGGATCTCCTTTTTCTCTTTGTAACTGGAGTGGCAAGTTGGCAGCAATTTCCAATAATAAATTCTCATTATCGGGGCTTACATTTTCAAGACCACCGTATTTGGCAGTCAGGTCTAAAACAGGCGTATCGTCAACAGTATAAACATGATTGCCTTCGCTTTTTGTTACGGTTTTCTCCGTGCCCACGGCTTTCCAGCCGCAGGTTGCCTTTCCTTTGATTTTGATTTTATCCTCATCGAGTGCCAGCACAACGATGCCCCGGTTGGTTTCCTTGTAATTGGTAAATACAAATTGCTCGGTAAAGGTGTAGTCATCGGAGGCCATGCCGCCATAAGCATTCACTTCCTTGCCGGCAATGTCTTCAAATCCGAAAAGCACTTGTTCCGCATCTGTTTCCAGATGAGAGACGGAGGTGAGAAAGGCAGGAGTCGAGAACAATGTTTTGGCTTTTTGTGCAATTCCTGAGGCAGTTACCCGGTAATTCTTTTCAGGAAATTCCTCCAGATATATATGAAAATGATTCTTATTCATATCCAGAAGCAATATGACCACGGCTTCTTTTTCGGTTACCTCATCAATAAACTCACCGCTGGTGGTGGCGCCAAAAACCGCAATTCCTTTTTGATCCAAGATTTCGGTTATTACCATTCGGTCCATTTTTACCCACAGGAAAACAATGGCCAGCGTGGGTTTGAAGCCGTCAGCCATACTTTGCTGCAAGGCTGATTGAATTTCTTCCGTGGATTTTCCTTTGATTGATTTTGCTTTCATAATTTAATAAATTATTTTTCTTTTATAGCTACCCAACTGCAGGTTGTGGAATGGAATTTATAATTGTTGTCCAGCCCTTTACCATATTCTCCGTAAGTGAAAAATCCTGCCATAGGAGCATTCCATATTTTATGAAGTCCTTCATTTTCCTGCTCTATCAATGGACCTAATGCACTAATTCTGCCAAGACATGAGAAGATTAGCAAAGCATCTGCATCATCCTCCATTTGCTTTTCTTTTATTGCAGCAGCATTATCCAGTACAGTCTCAATAATATCAAAGTCCGGTGGTAAGGTGAACTGGAGTTGCTCGCCTTCAAGTAGGGGAAAATCCAACTTGATCGCATTTTTTTCTTTATCTACTTCCATGGGTGTGCGCAAGATTGGTTCACCGGAATCAACGGCAATGAAGGGGTGGAAGAAACCAATATCTTCTACAAAAAAGATCTGACCCGATTCATCTTCTTTGTTTAAGCTTTGACCAAGATAACGCAAATACATATCGAGTGCAGGCTGACCATCTATCTCGTAAATCCAGCCATCTACACATTTGGTTACCGTTCTTATTTTACCAATGGATTTCCAACCAGAAATTGCAACACCGGTAAGATTTATGTTATCACTATTCAAAACCAATAAAGCAAAACCTTCATCAGTTTCATGCGCATCATCAAAAACTGTTGTTCCGGTTAATAAGCCGTCAGACCCGGCCATACCGCCGAAAATATCCACATCTTGGCCCAATGCTTTTTCAAGACCGTGAATCAAAGCTTGTCCGTCGTACGTCTCGCCTGCATTTGAAAGACAAGTGCTGAGGAGTATTAAGGCAGGATTAGGAAATTTTGATAGCGCAGACTGTGCTGCCTTTTCGACTGCCGAATTGATATCGATTCCTTTTGTAGATTCAAATAATACACAAAATTTTTCTCTGCTTAAATCCAGCAGCAAGACAGCTATTTCGCCCTGGCTCTGATGTCCATCAACAAATTCACCGGACGAGGTGGCTCCCAAAACATCAATTCCATGTTTATTTAAAATATCAGAAACCATCCGCCGGTCTTGTTTAATGGAAATAAAAACGATGGCCAGTGTGGGTTTGAACCCGTCAGTCAAACTAATTTCCAGTGCCGATTTGATTTCTTCCGGTGATTTACCTTTTATTGATTTTGCTTTCATTGCGCCAGACCTCCAAATATGTTATTTTTAATTATTAACAACAGTTCCGATCCATTTTAGTTTTTAATCAATTGTAATACTATCATGGTTTGAGTGACTTATCCTACCAGATCAGCTCTTGCTGCGGCTGGTTTCCACAACTTGATTTTCTTTCCGTAAGTAAGCTGCCGCCATAGCCATTCCACAGGGCCAAAACGGAAATACCGAAGCCAAAGCGCACTGAAAATAAGCTGCCAGCCAAACAGCAGCAGGGCTATCAATACAACACCTGAATATCCTATAGTTCCGCCATACCCTAATCCTACACCATAAAAAATGAATATGCAGATCAAACTTTGGAACAAATAATTTGAAAGGGCAGTTCGTCCTATCGAGGCAAACCAACCAAGCCATTTTGGACGGCGGGTAACTATAATGGCGATAGCCGCACAATAAGCAATAGCCATAGGTGTGATTGCCAGAGCGTTGAGTATATATTTAGTCAATGTCCAAAGGTCGCCATTCAGATCACTGAATTCGGCCCAAGTGCGTGCCAGATTCATAGGCAGGCCGATCATGAATCCCCAAAGCATTACTTTTTTGAGTAGTGCGGTATTCGAAAGCATATTTCGTTCAAGTATCTGCCGACCTGCCCAGATGCCCAATAGAAATAGCGCAAGGACTTTGAATAGTCGCCCTTCCCAGAGAATCCCGCCCAATCGCCGGAGTGGCATTAGACGATTTACTTCCAGCAGCTCTTGAATGCTTGTGATGGCCATATAATCATGCATGCTAAAACGGGTAATCTTTGGCTCATCTGCAATTCCTGTGGCAGCCGTGGTAGCAAGTTCATCATGAAGCCTGAAAAAATACTCATGATAAAAGTTGTCGGTCAGGTACATCGCCAGCCAGTGAAATACAGGCATCAAAAGCAATATGCCAGTCCAAATCAACAAGCGTTTATCAGAAAAATTCCGAAACCAGATCAGGGTAAAACCTACAAGGGCATATAAGGTAAGGATATCGCCCAGCCAGATCAGGAACAGGTGCACACTTCCGATGATCAGCAATCCTATCATCCTGCGCCTGAAAAACGGGACAAATACCTTATCATCTTTATTCATCCGCTGGTATTGTACGGCAAAACCAATTCCGAAAAGGATCGAAAATACAGAATAGAATTTGCCATCCACAAAAATGAAGGCGAGTATTTCCATCACATGATCGAGGAAAGCAGTTTTCATGGCAGCTCTTTGCAGCTCAGGAATAAAGTATTCGCCTGAAAGGTACCTGATATTGGCCACCAGGATAAACAAGATGGCTATACCGCGCAATATGTCGAGGTATTGAATGCGCTCCTTGTTGGGCACCGGAATATCAGGGTGGTCGGTGGTGAAAAGGCGGATGTTGGCCGGGGCAGGTTTTTTATCGGCAAGAACTGATGTTTTCATTATTCGTTGGTTTCAAAAGTAATTTAGACAAAAGCTATTATTGTTAATAAATTGGTTAACTAATTTTAAATGAGCATACTATGCGGTTCAATAATTAAT
>CAZQFH010000115.1:0-4334 GCA_964592595.1 uncultured Lentimicrobiaceae bacterium
TTTTTGTTCTAATGTCGTAAGTTTGCGACATTAATTATTAAAATATTTTATCAATGAATAAGGCAGAACAATTTGATCCGCAGTTGCAGGAGCTGGCTGTTTTTGCCAGGGCGATAGCTCATCCTGCCAGGTTGGCTATTTTGCAATTTTTGGCGCAATCTAAAAGCTGCATCAGCGGTGATATTTCCGATGCCCTGCCCCTGAGCCGCACAACGGTTTCGCAGCATTTGAAAGAATTGAAAAGGCTGGAACTCATCCAAGGCGAAATAGACGGTCTGAAAATCAATTACTGCTTAAATCAGGCGAAATTAAAGACTTATCTGGAAAAAATGGATGCCTTTTTCATTCCAATAACCAGCCTTAGTATCACGTGTTCTACGAATCAATAAACCTTAAAAAATGTATATGAAAATTTTAATTCTTTGCACCGGAAACAGTTGTCGCAGCCAAATGGCACATGGCTTTTTAAATTCCTTCGATAGCAGATTGGAAGTTGCTTCTGCAGGGACAGAAGCTTCCGGAAAACTCAACCCTAAAGCGATTACGGTAATGAAAGAGATTGGAATCGATATTAGTCATCACACTTCAGATCAGGTTGATATGTACCTCGACAAAGAATGGGATTATGTGGTTACCGTTTGCGGCGGTGCCAATGAAAATTGTCCGGCATTTTTAGGAAAAGTAAAAAACCGTTTACACATTGGTTTTGAAGATCCTTCGGATGCTGTGGGCACTGACGAATTTATCTGGAGCGAGTTCAGGAGGGTAAGGGACGAGATAAAAGCTGCTTTTTCCAAATTATACCTAGAAGAGATTAAACCCAAGCTGTAATTCAGGCAGCTTATGCGTTCGAGAGACGTATCGCATGAATCACAACAACGAAACAGATAGATGAACAGGATCAAAAATTATAACAATGGATAAAATAAAGAAACGTATTGGATTTTTTGAGAAATACCTCACCATATGGGTTGCATTGGGAATACTGGTAGGAATCGTTCTGGGTAATTTTGCCGGCGACAGCATGGAACTTGTCAGTGATCTGGAGTGGGCAAATGTGAACATCCCCGTGGCTATACTGATTTGGTTGATGATTTATCCGATGATGCTGCAGATTGACTTTAGCAGCATCCGGCAAATCGGCAAAAAACCAAAGGGCGTGGTATGGACCGTAGTGATTAACTGGTTGATTAAACCTTTTTCGATGGCCTTTTTTGCGTGGTTGTTTTTTACTAAAATTTATGCAGCCTGGATTGATCCGGCTTTGGCAGGCGAATATATTGCCGGAGCAATATTATTAGGTGCCGCCCCATGCACTGCCATGGTTTTTGTGTGGTCATACCTTTCTGATGGAGACCCCAATTATACGCTGGTGCAGGTTTCGGTGAACGACCTCATTATCCTTGTCGCCTTCGTGCCGATTGTGGGTTTGCTTCTTGGGATTACAGATGTTGTCATTCCTTATGACACGCTGGTTGCCAGTATCCTTATATTTGTGGTGATTCCGCTGGTTGCCGGTGTCATCACCCAGCGGGTATTGGTGAAGTCCAAGGGTGAAGTATGGTTCAAGAAAGTGTTTCTGCCCACCCTCAAACCGGCAAGTATCATTGCCCTGTTAGTCACGCTTGTGCTTTTATTTGCATTTCAGGGCCAAAATATCACAAACAATCCGCTTATCATACTCCTCGCGGCAGTTCCGCTGGTAATTCAGACCTATTTTATCTTTTTCATCTCCTGGTATGGTGGTAAAAAGCTTAAGCTTCCCTATGCTGTTTGCGCCCCCGCAGCCATGATTGGTGCCAGTAACTTTTTTGAACTGGCTGTAGCCGTTGCCATTGCTTTATTTGGCTTGCAGTCGCCTGCTGCCCTGGTAACTGTGGTCGGCGTTCTGGTAGAAGTGCCGGTGATGCTTTCGTTAGTAGCTTTTGCAAATCGCAAGCGCTATGCATTGTAGTGGTTTAAATTTGATCGCGTGACAAGGATAAATTATCGCCTTATCTTTATCTCATCAAAATCTGAGTCTTCATTTTATGTCGAATATTGACCTTATTATCGAAGAACGTGCTGCCAGTATTGGTAGTTTTATGGTTGGCAGACTACTTCCTTTTCGTCAAAAACGTACTGTTGGTCCTTTTGTTTTTCTGGATCATATGGGTCCTGCACAGCTGGATAAAAAAACCCATTTTGATGTGTTGCCGCATCCGCATATTGGGCTATCTACGCTAACTTATCTGTTTGAGGGAGAGATCATCCACCGCGACAATATCGGTTCTGTGCAACGCATTACGCCCGGAGCCGTTAATTGGATGACAGCCGGAAACGGTGTGGTGCATTCTGAGCGCTCGCCAGACGAACTGCGTAATGAAACCCACAAGCTTAACGGATTGCAGATTTGGGTAGCTTTGCCAAAAGCACTGGAAGAAACAGCTCCTTCATTTGTACATATTGAAGCAGAAGCACTTCCGACCTGGGAAATTCAAGGTGTCAAATTCAAATTGATTGCAGGTGAGGCCTTTGGGGAAAAATCACCTGTTCCGGTACACAGCCCGCTTTATTTTATTGAAATAGAAAGTGAGGAAGCTGTGAAGTTGGATTTTGGAGCTGAAAGCTATGGCGAAAGCGCACTGTATATCCATAAAGGAAGTGTTTTTGAAGGAGAACACGAGCATCATTCAGGCCGTATTCTGGTGGCGAAAGAAACAAAAATTTGCAGCCTGAAACTGGCTCCTCAGTCGAAAGTTTTCCTTTTCGGCGGTGAGCCATTTCCGGAGGAACGGCATATCTGGTGGAATTTCGTGAGTTCGGATAAAGGCTTGATAGAAGCTGCAAAAACCAAATGGAAACAACAGCAGTTTCCGAAAATACCAGGCGAAGTGGATTTTGTACCTTTGCCTTAAATAGATTTATTATGTCAAATTCACCCATTATAAAATCATTTCCGTTGGGCTTCAACTGGGAAGTGAGTAACCCTTTTTTGTTTTGTGTACACCACCTGGATCATTATCCCCAAGGCAATGCCGATTTTGGTCCGGATGCGCCACTTAGCGGCCGCAACATCGGGCAGGATTTTACGACAAAAGACGGCTGGCGGATGTATCACGGCACAAAAGTTCCGGGTTTTCCAGCCCATCCGCATCGGGGTTTCGAAACGGTAACTATTGTTTTGCAGGGTTTTGTAGATCATTCTGATTCGCACGGGCAGGCCGGGCGTTATGGTTTGGGCGATGTGCAATGGATGACGGCCGGAACAGGTTTGCAACACAGCGAAATGTTTCCATTATTGAATAATGAAAGTGAAAACACACTGGAATTATTTCAGGTTTGGCTCAATTTGCCCAAAGCCAGAAAACATGCCGAACCTCATTTTAAAATGCTTTGGAGCGAACAGATTCCAATCGTAAACAAGCAAGATGAAAATGGCAATACCACAGAGATTCGCATTATTGCCGGACAATTTAATGAGGTGAAAGCACCAGAACCAGCTCCTGATTCATGGGCCGCTGATCCGAGCAATGAAGTGGCTATCTGGCTGATCAAAATGGAAGCCGGCGCCCAATGGACTTTGCCTGCAGCTACGGATCAGGCGGTAAGAAATCTGTATTGTTATCAAGGGAGTGAAGTGATGGTATCCAACGCAAAAATAGTTAAAGATCAGGCTTTTATGTTACAAGCTGATCAAGCTGTTTTGCTAAAGAATTCAGGCGCTGAGCCAGCCCTTTTCATGCTTTTGCAAGCCAAACCCATCAACGAACCCGTTGCTCATTATGGTCCTTTTGTGATGAATACTGAAGCAGAATTGCGGCAGACGTTTTACGATTTTCAGCAAACACAGTTTGGCGGTTGGCCCTGGGAACGCCATGATCAGGTACACGCAAAAGATGCCGGACGTTTTGCGAAGTATCGCGATGGAAGGGAAGAGCGACCGGAGAATGAGAGTTAATCTATGATTAAGTTATTTTTATTGAACGCTATTGTTCATCTATTTCATCTTAACTCGTTGGCAGCGTGATAATAAAAGTTGTTCCTTCACCAACCAGCGATTCCACTTTAAAAGCTCCGCCGTGCGCTTTCACAATATCATAACTCAGCGACAATCCTAATCCTGTTCCCTGACCGGTGGGCTTTGTGGTAAAAAAGGGCTGGAAGATTTTATTTTTGATTTCGTTGGGGATGCCGGAGCCGTTGTCCTTTACTGAGATTTCGATTGTGTTGCCGAGGTTTTTGGTAGTAACGATTACCAGCGGCTTAATGGGTTCCCGGCCTTCCAGGTTCTCATTGTCTTTTTCTGCTATATCTTCAAGGTCTTTTTTAACCCGCTCATTCACGGCATAAAA
>CAZQFH010000116.1:0-4324 GCA_964592595.1 uncultured Lentimicrobiaceae bacterium
TCTACCGCCTGAGTGCAGATACCGGTTTGCTGGAAAGCGGGAAGTGGGTGAAAATATGAAACCTCCCCTGCTGGTTTGTAAATCAGGTTATACTAAAAATAGGAAAGGTTGAGGTTAAGGTTGAGAAGGATCTTCTAAACCTCAACCTCAAAAAAATGCAGTAAGCCCGCGATATCAAAAAAAATCTTTTGTATCTTTGACCAAAGAAACAAACAATCAGGTTCCGTAATGTATAATGTTTTGATATTGGGCATTTTACCCTCACCATTAACCTTATTCCAGTGGTTCAGGAAGCTGGTTTCAATTCTTGTTTTTTCAATTTTCTACAATACTCAATTATTCATCACTTTATTTGCGCCGAAAAACAAGCTCGTTAAAATCGGGAAAAACAATTTCATTGGGTTGAGCTGATGCCCTGTTGTTTATTCCATATCGGTCTGTTGGGCAGCAGCAATCACCAGCAAATTAAATGTCAGACCAATTACATTCATTCACAAAAACACAAGAAAATGAAAAAAATATCTCGTTTATGGATAATAATTCCACTCCTTGCACTGTTTGTTTACAGTTGTAAAAAAGAACAAGAACCCATGACCAATCCAGTAGATCAAAGCCTGATCGAAAAAAGCCAACAAATCATACGGCAAATAGAGGGTTTTGATACCAAGCTAAATAGCAATCTTAAATCAGGCGAAAACATTAGCGTGGATTCGCTGGTTTGGTACACCGAGGCATTGGAAAACTACAACAATGCCCGCCCTGATTTAGCGTATGAAAATTTTGTGGTGATTAAAACTACTTACACTGCCACGCTCGACAATGGCAACCTGAGCCTGACGGATGCTGCTGACGTGTACGCCAACATGCAGACCGACCTGGCAAATGAAATGGCCGAACTGGAAGGTAGTGACAATTATTTGAAGCTTACGGATGTGGCTTTGGACAGTGTGCAGGGCAACACTGCTTATGTGAGTGCAAGCCGGGTCATTGGATTAAGGCTGGTTGCCGGCATATACGAACCCTTTGATGCTGATGATGATTGGTATTGGGGCTATGATCAAGGAAGATGCGATGGCACGATGGCAGACGTTTCTGATGCCTCTAATGAGATTCAAAGACGAATGAATAATCCCTGGGTTGTGCCTGACAGGAATTATCGTTTTATACTGAACACTTTGGAAACAATAGAGGTAGATGTCATCTATGACTATGAATTCGAAGGAAGGTTGTTTGGTGGTTACCATGATTATTATTATTGTATTGAAGATGATATGATGACCTATTATCTTGAGCAATCACATTTAATCTTTACTGATCCTGCTGAAGGAGTAGTACCAAATAATAAACAGTTGTATAATGTTATTATAGATGATGCTTTATGGTTAGGTGGCAGCTATATTTCTCATCACTATTTTGCTACATATGGTGAAGTTACTTTAATTCCGCCTATTGAATAGTAAATCATAGCTGGCTCAAAAGTTTATAATTCTCCAGGCAATTGATTTCTAACGTTATACAAATGTATGGATTGGGATTTTTGAGCCAGCAATTTAATTTCATCTCAATATGAAAAAGATTAAAGCATTTTTTGTTTTTTTTATTGTGTTGTTTTTCTCAGGTCAACTTTTTTCTCAGGACAAGACTTTTGAGGTTATCATAGGTAATGGCGATAATTTAGTGTGCACTGATATGGTTGAAGACAGTAGTGGCATAGTGTATTTTACTGTTATCAGCAACAAGGTAAACAGCTCAATACAAGATGCGCTTGTTGGTCGAATGAATGCGCAAGGAGAATTATTAGACACTTTAAGGCTAGCTAGCCCTGATAAAAGCAGGATATTATATAATATTCATGAGAAAGAACCTGGTGTATTTATATTAACCGGTGTGGAATTTGATCCTGAAACAGTAAACAATGTAACAATACTTGTTTATTTAATCAACGACAATTTAGGAATCATTGATTCAGCTAAATATTATTTGCCACCAAATAAAAAATATCGCAGCATCTATTCAAATTACGAGAAAAATGGACATCTCCTGCTTAGTGGCAGTTATTATACTGGAGATTTATTTTCTGAGCGTCATAGTTTTGTGATGATTCTCAATGAAGAAATGGACAGTATAGGATTCAATGAATTTGAAGGTTATATGGGGATTTCATTTTTCAAACAATTCGATGATAATCAGTACTGGGTTATTGAAGAAGTTGCCAGGGATATTTGCATTTTAGACAGTACACTAACTAAAACGGAAATAATGGATGTTCCAGATTACATTTTTGGAGACTATTCTGTGAAATGGGACACCGATACCAGCTTTTATCTTTTAGGTTACAACCTGTATCCACTACCAAACAAAAATTTAGCCCTGCTTAGGTTTTATCATCCCATTGATACTGCCGGATATAAGTTAAATATCCTTAAGGTGTCTGATACAACTGATCACCCTTGTGTAAGAGGGGGTGTTGATTTTATTATAAAAGATACGATATTTACTGGAGGGACAAGAAATTTGAATTATGACAACAATCCATACTATTCCACAAAACCATCCTGGTTTATGCTGTTTCAGACCGATAGCCTGTTAAACATCAGGTGGGAACGTTTCTTTGGTGGGGATGCATGCTACGTGATGACCAACCTGATCGCTACCCGCGATGGCGGTTGCCTGGTAGCAGGTACACGCTACGATTATATGAACGATCCCGTGCCACAAACCGATATCATCGTGCTCAAGCTCAACAGCGAAGGCCTGCTGGTTGGCAACAACGAACTGCCCGAAACCCGCATGTCCGAAGCCATTGTTTATCCCAATCCCGGTACGGACGCCATGCAGATACGCCTGGCCGTGCAACATCCAACAGCTTTGCTGGAGCTTTTTGATGCTAATGGCAGGCTCGTACTCAGCCAACAACTCCACCAAAAGGAAAGCCACATTGTTGTGGATCATTTGCCTACAGGCACCTACATCTACCGCCTGAGTGCAGATACCGGTTTGCTGGAAAGCGGGAAGTGGGTGAAGATGTAAAAACCTAATCAATTTATAATGAATAAGCTAAAGTACATTTTCGTGATTTTGTTTTTACAAGTAACCGTAAATATCCATGCCCAGCAAACAACCTGGGAGTATGTGCTACGTACGCCCGATATTGATGAAGAAACTATTGATTTAGTGGAAGGGAATGATGGGTCAATCTTTGTCGGAGGACGGACAATTATGCTTGAACAACAGTATAACTACAAATCACTTTTGCTTAAAATAGATCCTCAGGGTACGTTTGTTGATTCTGTTCAATTTACACTTCCTGGCAAATGGACTTCACTATCACAAATTCTACCGGTAAAAAATGATAATTATGTTGTTTTATCAACGTTTCGAGACCTCAGCCCACCCCATAAAAATTGCGGCCTGCAAATGCAGATGATGAATGAAAATATGGAGGTAACTACCCAAAATATGATGTTTGCAGATAGTTCATATAGACTTACTGGTAGCTGGGGATCATATTCTAGTAGTGATGAGAAGTTATTTATTAATATTGCAGTATCAGTTGGTTTTAAACACTCCTATTTAATTGAAACAGATTCCAACTTTAACATCATTAAACAAAAGTTACTTATAGATTATCCTAAAGCATATTCCCACCTGAAAAAGATCGAAAATAATACCTATTGGGGCTTAAATCTATTAACAAATAAATACGAAATTTTCGACTCATTATTTAATTTGGTGGAGGAACAAAGAGTGCCGAAAAGTATAACAGCTAATTTTGGAGTAAAATGGGACAGCGATACCTCATTCTATTTGATGGGAGATTATCTTCCAGACAATGATCATAATTTAGGCTTTCTCCGTCAGCCACATTATTTCGATACCACCGGATACCTGTTCAACTCCTGGGGCAGGGCTGATACGGTTGACTTTCCGGCATTCACCAATGGCATAGACTTTCAAAACAAGGATTCCATCTTTATTGGCGGCACCCACAACATGCCTTATGCCCTCGATCCCGGCCAACAACCCGTGCCCACCTGGTTTGTAATCTTGCAAACCGACAGCCTGCTCAATATCCGCTGGGAAAGGTTTTATGGGGGCAATGCAAACCACTTGATGAATAAACTTATCGCCACCCGCGATGGCGGCTGTTTGGTTAGCGGCACACGCTACGATTATCTGAACGATCCCGTGCCACAAACCGATATTATCGTGCTCAAACTTAACAGCGAAGGCTTGCTGGTTGGCAACAACGAACTGCCCGAAACCCGCATGCACGAAGCCATTGTATATCCCAATCCCGGCACGGATGCCCTGCAGATACGCC
>CAZQFH010000117.1:0-4132 GCA_964592595.1 uncultured Lentimicrobiaceae bacterium
TGCTTTTGTAAAACGTCAATCTTGTACGGCCGCGTTTTAGACAATTTATTTACAAAGTTTTTAACTGATTAGTAATGTGTCAAGACTAATCGTTCGACGTAGTCACAGACTACGCCGAGCTTCCTTAATTAACAAAACTATTTCTTAACAAATTATTTTGTTTTCGATCGGTGGCTCAACATAGTTTCTGCCTTCGTCGGCCAAATTTTCTGGCACTTCTTTTTCATCCTAAAAAAAATTGCACTACTTTAGCAGTGGCTATCAAAACCTCCCAATCATGAAGCGCTATTTCATCCTTTTAGTTACCTTTCTTACACTACAAGCAACAGCCCAAACCGAAATCAAAGGCCGCAGCCAACCACAATATTTCAACATCACCAAAGATCCGCCAAAGCCGCCCATACTAGCGCTTGTTCCAGGTTCACTGCAATTTACAGATGCCGATGGGAACCGGGCAATCAATGCCAACGAAAGTGCCAGTATTTCATTTGAAGTTCAGAATAAAGGCTACGGAGCAGGCATTGGGCTAGTAGCCACAGCAAATACAAAAAATACAATTCCAGGACTGAGCTTCGATAGCAGAATCAATCTTTCGAGTCTGGCAATCAATGGCACAACTAAAGTTTTGTTTCCTGTAACTGCCGGAATGGATCTGCCAGATGGTTTAGCTAGTTTTGTTTTAGGCGTTGAAGAGCCCAATGGTTTCAATATGGATCCGGTTGAAATACAAATCAGCACACGCGCATTTGTAAGCCCACTGGTGAAGGCTACGGATTATACCATCACCAGTGAAAGCAGCAACTTATTGCGCAAACGTCCGTTTGATTTACAAGTGCTCGTTCAAAATGTTCAGGCAGGGAAAGCTGAAAATGTACAGGTTAACTTACAATTTCCTGATGATGTGATACTTATGTCCGACAACAAGCAGCTTTTTGTAGGCGATATGGAAGCCGGTCAAACTGAAAACATCACTTACAATTTGATAGTAAGCGACCGCTACCAAAGCGAAACCATTCCTTTTGAAATAAAGCTTAGCGAGCGTTATGGTCGTTATGCCGAAAACAGAACCATCACCGCTGCCATCAACCAAAGCACAGCTGGCAGCAAGCTGATAGTTGAAGGCCAGAAAAAAGCTGCAACAGGCAACATCACCATCGCCACCCTCACTTCGGATGTTGACAGAGATATCCCGCAAAATCCAACACAATACCCAAATCGTTACGCCCTGATCATTGGAAACGAAGACTATGCCACCTATCAACGTGGCCTCAAAAAAGAAAGCAATGTTGATTTTGCAGCCAGCGATGCTCGTTCGTTTGAGGAATACGCCAAAAAAGTGCTGGGTATCAAGCCCAATCAGATCACCACATTGATCAACGCTCAGAATTATCAAATCGAGCAGGAATTGAACCGTTTGAAACAAATTATCGAACACCGCGAAGGACAGGCAGAGGTATTCTTTTATTATTCCGGCCACGGGGTTCCGGATAATGCCGGAAATGCTTACATTCTCCCCGTCAATATCAGTGCCACAGAGGTAGAACAGGCAGGCTTCAGGGTTGACAAACTGTATCAATCACTCACAGCCAACAACCCGCAAAGGGTTACCGTATTTATGGACGCCTGCTTCAGCGGCGCCGGACGCAACCAGGGCTTGCTTGCTGCTAAAGCCGCAGTGCGCATCAAACCCACTGACGAGAATCAATTAAAAGGCAATTTGGTAGTGTTCACTTCCAGCAAAGACGAACAAAAATCACAGTTCGATGCCGATAAAAAACACGGGGTATTTACCTATTATCTGCTTAAAAAATTGAAAGAAACAAAAGGCAATGTCTCTTATGATGAATTGGCCTCTTACCTGAGCCGAGAAGTACCATTATTTTTACTCGAAAAAAGGAAGGAAGTACAAAACCCGCAATTGCTTACCAGTCCGCAGGTGGAACGCAGCTGGTCGCAATGGAATTTTAGTGATTAAGAATCACTGGAATACAACGGCTTATTATCAAAAATAAATCTTTATCCTGGGATATCAACTGAAGTTTAACCAAAGTAAAACTTTGAAAATATACCAAGTTATGGTATTTTTGTAAAAACTTCTATTTATGTCAAAAAACACTTCTATTTTGTTAGGAGATTATTTTAATGAGTTTATCAACCAACAAATCAAATCCGGAAAATATGCATCAGCAAGCGAGGTGGTGAGAGCGGCTCTTCGAATGTTCGAACATGAAGAATCTAAAAAAACAGCACTCATTGAAGCATTAAAGGAAGGTGAAAACTCAGGATTTGTCAAAGATTTTGACAGAAACACATTTCTAGAAAATCTTCATCAGAAACATTTGGCTGAATAATGAACATCAAAATCAGCAAGCAGGCCGGTAAAGACCTGGAAGAAATATGGCTTTACACCTTAGAAAACTGGTCAAAAACACACGCAGATAGGTATATAAAACTGATTTTGAACGAAATAGATTTAATTGCTGAAAACCCAACATCCGGAAAAGATTATTCAAAAGTAAGAAAGGGTTATTTTTGTTCCAGTATAAAATCTCATCTTGTTTTCTACAAAATCAATCAGAAGAAACAGGAAATTCAAGTGATAAGAATTTTACACCAAAGAATGGACATCGAAACAAGACTATATGAATAGTATGGATTCATAATGAATCATTAGATCTTATGGTGTTTTGCTTTCCAGCTCTTTATAGAAATCGACAGTTTCTTCGTAATCCTGACTTAGCGTTTTATCGTAATCATTTTTCTTACCGCCTGCAGCTTAGGATTGGTTTGCCGCAAACGGAGCAGCCAGTTATTAAACGATTCAGAAGGTGCTGAATCCGGCATGGTATAACCAATGTATTCTGCTTCATCGAAATACTCACCGGCTTGGGTTTCTTGAACCAAGGGGCTATTAAATGGTGTTTCAGAAAACAACACGATCAAGCTTGCCAGCTCCACACCGGGTTTTTCGGCAAATAATTGCAACTCATTCACCAAATGCCTTTTATTTTCGGGTGCATCTGCTTTCGAGAAAAAAATGTATGCCTTATTCCGTTCAATATTCACTTGTTCTATTCCCTGCTTGCGTTCTTCAGTATAAGGCAACAGCTGGAATACATTTGTCATATCATCCAAAAAAACGCTGATATAACCTGTTTTGGAACTTGCGACGCTCAAATAGAGCGACTGCCCATCATTGAACTGCTCCAGCTCACAGGCCAGCGCAGGACAGTACAGTGTTTTTACTTCCAGCTGAGCGCCATCCTTAATTTTCTCCCGCACCTTACCTTTTACTTTGCACCTGAGCGTGTAAGGCTTATTAGAAAGCACTGTTAGCTGTGGATCTTTCAGATCTCCAAGCCATTCACCAATTAATTCAGTAGTGCTAAAAGCATTTGTAGCTACCTTCCCCTGGCTGATCCAGGTTTGAATTTCGGTGCTGAGCCGCTGCGGAAACACACGCATCACAGCACTGTCGCGCGCTCTGTCGCAAACGTACTTTTCAGCTTCAGCCATATTCATATTTGGAGGCACCATTAAATCAAAAGTGCCTGTTGAAGTGTATTCTTTTTGTGCAAAAGCTTCTTGAAAATTGGATAGCACAACTGTAAACAGAAAAGTAAGAAAAATGAAATATTTACCTGACATCGATTCTTCAAGATTGGTTTTAGTCTGGTAAAAATACAAAATACGTATCAATAGTTTCTAAATATTTCGATTTTTGAATCACTTATTTTCACAGCATTAAGGCTTGGCATGGTCTCTGATCGCGTCGGCCATACTTTCTGATTTCTACTTTTTGCTTTTGTAAAACTTAAATCTTGTACGGCCGCGTTATAGACAATTTATTTACAAGTTTTTAACTGATTAGTAAAATGTTAAGATTTAATCGTTCGACGTAGTCGCAGACTACGCCGAGCTTCTTTAGACAACAAAACTATTTCTTAACAAACTATTTTGTGTTCGATCGGTGGCTCGGCGTAGCGACAGCTCGGCGTAGTATGTGACTACGTCGGCCATACTTTCTGATTTCTACTTTTTGCTTTTGTAAAACGTCAATCTTGTACGGCCGCGTTATAGACAATTTATTTACAAGGTTTTTAACTGATTAGTAATATGTCAAGACTAATCA
>CAZQFH010000118.1:0-3537 GCA_964592595.1 uncultured Lentimicrobiaceae bacterium
AGCCTTTGGTGTCGTTGGTGCCAATGCCTACATTGCCGCCATTGTAATAGATGGTACTGCCACTGGGCAGCCAATAGCTGCTTCCTCCGCCTCCACCAGATGGCACAGCCCATGTGCCATCGGCACGCAAAAACTGATCGCTGGTGCCGGCAGCTGTTGGCAGGCTGTATGCATTATTCACTGTGAGGCCTGCCACTTTTACGGAGCCTTCAAAATTGAACAGGTCGGCACTAAACTTCATCAGGCCAAGGTCGGTATAAAGCTGCAGGCCGGTATTTATACCTGCTGTGAGGCCGGTATTGGCATCCATCATTTGCAGCATAGCCTTATTACGGCGCGGATCAGTTGGCTCCAGTAACAAATTAGCATCCTCTCCCTCATCAGCACGGATGTGCAGCTTGGCCTGTGGATCAGTGACGTTGCCGATGCCGATGCGACCGGTGAGATTATTTGCACTTGATGCTGTTGATTCGCTTATAAATAGGGTTGGTTTTGTGCTTTTCATTCCTATTGCCAGACTGTTTTTTGATGGATTAACTAAGGGTTCTGTTAAAGATATACCTAACCCCAAAACAAATCCTCCGGTTGCTCCTGTTTTAACAAAATTCCCGATTGCAAAATCATTTCCATAAAGTGCTTGTGAATAGTCCCCAACAACAAAGCTATAGGTTGATCCAGCAATAGAATTGTTGCCTGCAACAAAAGATTTTATTCCGTTTGATTCAGAATTGCTGCCTATAACATAAGAATGACTGTGCCTGGCAAACGATTCAGAACCGATTGCTACTGCATTATTTCGAAGCGTGGTATTGCCATTGCCTAGAATCGACTGAAATTGATAAGCATTGTTTATGCTATTGTTATACCCAATTTTAACATTGTTATTGCTGCAATCAACGCATGTGCTGTTTTGAGCACAAAGTTTATTTTGCGCCAAAGCAAAGAGTACCAAAAACAAAACAAATAAACATTTCACTGATTTTTTTGCTTTCGTATTATCTGGTTTTTATTATCCTTCCTGTTTCCGGTAGAATGTTGTTTAAAAAGGTTACTTTGTAATGATAAATTCCTGCATCAAGATGATCAACTGCTATGCTGCCATTTGGTTCTTGGCCAATTGTTTCATAAACCAATCTTCCTATATTGTCGTAGAGCTGAAGCCTCGTAAAAGGCAGTACGCTTTGATAGTTAAGTTGTGAGGTAAAAGGAACCGGCCAGAAAGCAATATTGCGCTCCTTCATAAAGGTTTCTGAACTTGCTGTGATCAAGCCTTCCTCGTTTAGTTTTAAAAAGATAGGATTAGAGATATGTGTGTCGTGGTTGTACCAACTCCCGCAAATGAAACTGCCGCCATCACGCGTGGCCAATACATAAAAGGCATCATAATAGCGGTCGCCGCCATAATACTTAAAGTAGCGTGTTTGCAATTGCCTGTCGGTTTGCCCGGTCATTAGCCAACTCACTCTGCCAGGTTCCGGTATGCCTACTTTCTGATTTCTATATCCTATAAAGAAGATGGAATCCGGACTAATAAAATCAATGTTGTTACTGCCAAAGCCGCAAACATCTTTAGAATTTTGCTCGCCATAATATTCATAATGCACAGCATTGAGTGAGGTATCACTGATCATCAGATACATTTCATCATCATTACTTGTGCTATTAGACCTTAGTTCGTTATAGGAGTATAAAAAGGTGGTGTCTGATATCCATCTTACGTTGGTATTGGCGTGGCTACCATCAGGCAAATAGGCCGCATCAATATACTGAAAAGTGGTATCAAATTGAATACGAACCGGATAACTCCCATAAAATCCAACCATCGCCATCGAAAACACCCAAAGCTGACTGGAATCAGGGCTTAATAAATAATCAGGCATAGGTTGTGTGCGATACTCAAATGTGGTAACATCCGAAATCATTCCTGTGGTATCCATCCAGGCGAAATTTAAGTAGTCACTGGTACAAGGAAAGTCGCATGTTGTAAAAAGCAGCATGTATTTATTGTCAAATTCAAACACTTTATCTACAGCTGCTCTATAATAATTCCCTAACAAATGGTACTTCGTCCATAATTGGTTAAAATCGCTATCAGTTCCAATGATAACTAAAAACACCTCTTCTTCTTCTACTGGCTGAGCATAGCCCAGCAAGTAATAGCCATTGTGTTTGTCCTTTACGATCTGGCTTAATCTGAAAAGTGTATCGCCCAGGTTAAAATGTATGGTAGAAGTATCACCGTAGGCATTAAATTTTAACAAATAGGATTTAGTAGGTGTGCTGGGTGCAAAGTTCACTCCCGTAGATTCTGAAATAAGGGCATAGATATTTCCAAGCTGATCTTCGATAGCTATACGAGAATCCTTCCTGATGGGATAATTTAACTCAAACTCAAAAGTGTTTTGGGCAAGCATATCCTCACTTAGGAAAGAAAACAAAAGCAGCATAGTCAATAATACAGCTTTCATATTTAATCAATTGGGGGTATTTCAATAGCCACACCACAAACTTTCATGCGTTTTCTGAAGTAGAAAGTTGGTATATGATAGATGGTTTGAACATCATTTTCATATACACTTTTGATTTTTGCCATTGCAAAACGTTTATTACCAGTATTCTGAGCAGAATTAAGCCATTCATTGATAAAGGCTTTTTTGTAGTCAAAATAAAACTGCATTTCGTGTATGCCGGAGTTGTTGTAATTGTACTCAAGACATTCCGTAGCTTCATCAAATGCTGCTACTGCCTCGGATGCAGCAAACACCTTGTAATCCAAATAGTTTGTAAGTGGATAGTTCAACTGATGATCCAAATAATTGATTTGTATATCATCAGTTGACCCATAAAATGCCCAACTACAATTTGAACCCGGATCAGGGTTATAGAATTGGTATAGTGCAGCCTCAAAAGTTTTTGGAGCATTGGTATTGATAATATTCCCAAAGCAATCATTATCAGCATAATCCTCATACCTGAAAGTTTCCTCCTCCCCAAAATCACCTGAACTCTGCAAAATGCCAGTACCAGAAACAGTAACAATCTGCAGTTTATGTTTGTTTTCAGGCAGTGGCCCGGCATCATTTACTATGGCCATAATGAAGCGTTTGTTTTCGCCGCTGATGGCATGGTATTTTTCGGATAATCCGGATAAGGATTCGTCGTAGCTGGAAAAAACCTGCTGATACATGGCTTCATAATCGTTTACCAATTCCATTTCCACATATACCGTATCCCGGTGAAACTTTGCACTGGTGCCATTGCTGTTGGCATAGTAGTAATTCAGCGTAGCATCAATATACCAGATAGCTGAATCAATGCTGATTTTTTCGCCACTTTTAAAAGGTACGCCCTGTTTCCAGGCTTGCATGGCTTGGTTAAACTGCTCAACAAGTTGGGCAGGGTCTTCGTTGGTTAGTTGCGTTGTTTGTACTTCTTCGCCACTCTTCTGGCACGCACTAAAATAAATTGCCATCCATCCGCCCAGGAGGATCATGGCTAAAAAACCTGTTCTTTTAATTTTTGTGTTCATGATTTTGA
>CAZQFH010000119.1:0-2808 GCA_964592595.1 uncultured Lentimicrobiaceae bacterium
GAAAGTCTGAAGGTCGGAAAGTCTGAAGGTCGGAAAGTCTGAAGGTCGGAAAGTCGAAGGTCTGAATGTCTTGTCATGAAATATGTCTTGTCCTGAAATAGGTTTACAGAAAAAGTAAACTTAAAACAGGATTATGAAAAGGTCAATTCGCTCGGTAGCATCGTAAAGTGTTGGCTTTTTAGTAAAAATTTGCCAATGGCTAAATGCCAGAAGCTAATAGCCCTCTATTGCTGCTTCTTAAATATAATCACTTAACTGGCCGCTTGTTTTTGCGCGAACGCCTTTGGGTGTGTCGTGGAGCACACAGGCTTCGTGATAAAGGTCGTGTTCGAGGAATAAGATGTAATCATTAGCCAGGGCTTTGGCGTAGAAGCGTTCTTTGTCTTTGAGTGTTTCGAGGGGTTTGGTGTCGTAGGCCATGATCCAGGGCATGGGGATATGTGCTGCCGAAGGCATGAGATCAGCCATGAAGACTACCGTTTTGCCCTTGTATCGGATGTGTGGAATCACCTGACCCTCGGTGTGGCCGTTGTACAGTTTAAAGGTGATATTGGGGATGTATTCACCTTCTTCCTCAATCAGTTTAAGTCGTCCGCTTTCCTCGATCGGAAGGATATTTTCCTTGAGGTAGGAGGCTTCTTCGCGGCGGTTGGGGTTGGTAGCCCAGTCGAATTGCTGTCGGCTGGTCCAGTAGGTTGCATTGGGAAAAGCCAGTTCGAAGCCTGTTTTGTCGCTGTTCCAGTTAACGCTTCCACCGCAATGGTCGAAATGCATATGGGTGATTACCATATCAGTGATATCTTCCGGATTGCAGCCGGCAGCTTTGAGGGATCTTTCGAGTGTGGCATCGCCATTGAGGTGGTAATGCTTGAGCCATTTTTCGTCTTGTTTGTTGCCGATGCCGTTGTCGATCAGGATGCGGCGGTCGCCATCCACCACCAGCAGGCAGCGCATGGCCCAGTTGCAGAGGTTGTTTTCGTCGCAGGGATAAACTTTTTGCCAGAGTACTTTTGGCACAACGCCAAACATGGCGCCGCCGTCGAGTTTAAGGTTTCCGGTTTCGATAGGAATGAGTTGCATGGTTATATTGTGTTTTAAGTTTTACTTTTTGAGGGACAAAGTTAAGGGAAAAAGAGCCAAGGAAGAAGAGCCAAGGAAAAAGTAAAAAGAGCCAAGTGATGAAAAAATGAAAAGTGAAGAATGAAAAATGAAGAATGGGATGCTTTTTATAAAAATTTGAGTTTTTTTGATTGTTGATGCGAGCTAATAGCTAAAGGCTAACTGCTAAGAGTTTAGGAAGAAGAGCCAAGTAAAAGCTACTGTTTTGCGAAACAAAGAATAAAGTGATTTTAATCTCAAAAATTGAAAATAAGCTGAATTGTTTAAAACAGCTTGTTAGGATTGATGGTCAGAAATTCTTGCCAGGGTATGCCACTTTTGCCAACAAGAAGTAATTTATCAGGCTTGAATTGTTTATTGAATGCGCTCATGCCCGTGGTGAGCGATTCTGATCCGGTTTTTACTTCTATTGCGATGATTTGACCAGCTTTTTCCAAAACAAAATCAATCTCATCGTTACGATGACGCCAATAATAAATTTTGAAACTGGCTGTTTGGGCCTCATTAATCAAATGGGCACCAATGGCAGATTCGATGAATCGACCCCATTGTGCAGGTTTTTTAAGTATTGCAGTGAGATTTTCCGGACGCAAAGCACTGATAAAGGCATTGTTATACACCTGAAATTTTGGACTGGAGGCTCTTTTCCGAATGATATCAGCTGCATATTTTTCTATTCCCGCAAGTAATCCAGCAGTATTGAGTAGTGACAAATAATGTGATAAAGTTGTTGAATTGCCTGCATCTTGCAGTTGACCGAGTATTTTTGTGAAGGATAAAATCTGACCGGAATAAGAGCAGCCCATTTCAAATAATCTTTTCATGAGGGCTGGTTTATCTACCCTTGTAAGCATAAGAATATCTTTAGAGATACTTGTTTCGATGATACTGTTCAGGATATATTCTTTCCAGCGTTTTTCGTCTGTTATCAAAGGAGCAGCCCCCGGATATCCACCAAACCAAACATATTGCATACTGTTAAAGGCAAAAGCTTTTTCCATTTCATTGAATGACCAGTGACCGATGTAACTCGATTCGAAACGTCCGGCTAAGGATTCGGTAAGGCCTTGTTGCATGAGCAAACGCGAAGAACCAGCAAGGATAACTTTAAGGTTTTGTTGCGACCTGGTATCTTCATCCCAAAGCTTTTTAATTGTTTCACTCCAGTTGTTTATTTTTTGAATCTCATCAATTACGAGGATCATTTCTTTATCAGGGGAATTATTTGCCTGCAATCGGGCTGCTTCCCAAATCTGCTCTATCCAGATGGAGGAAGAAGCTGGCACTGCATCAGCAGTTTCGTATCTGTGATTGCTTTTCAAGTGTTCTAACAGTTGCAAAATCAATGTGGTTTTTCCTGTTTGCCGGGGACCGACAAGTACTTGAATAAAACGTCTGGGTTCAGTTAACCTTGCCTCTAATTCGTTGAATAGTGGTCTTTTATACATCCTTATACAATTTACTCATTAAGTTGCGTAAAATTACTCAAAATATTGATTGGAGTGGAAGGAGACAGGTGGGAAGATACAAGAGCTAAGGAAGAAGTAAAAAGAGCCAAGTTGTGAAAAATGAAAAATGGGATGCTTTTTATAAAAATTTGAGTTTTTTTGATTGCTGATACGAGCTAATAGCTAAAGGCTAACTGCCAAGAGCCAATGAAAAAGAGCCAAATTGAAGGAGTGTGAGTTG
>CAZQFH010000120.1:0-2778 GCA_964592595.1 uncultured Lentimicrobiaceae bacterium
ACGTTCCGTATGACCTTATTGCTCAATTGGTGCAAAAACTCACCGTGGACGACTGGATCGAGGTGTATGAAACTAATTTAAAAAAGTAATATTATGAATGATTATTTAATACAATGGACTGATGAGTTGGCCGTTCTGAAAGGTATAATTCAAAAATCAGGTTTGGAATGTGAGACCAAATGGGGAGCTGAGGTGTTTACTTTTCAAGGAAAGAATGTGATCAGCTATGGTGGTTTTAAGCATTATTTTGCGCTTTGGTTTTATAAAGGTGTTTTTTTGAAAGACGAAAGCAAAAAGTTGATCAATGCACAGAAAGGTAAAACCAAGGCTTTGCGGCAATGGCGGTTTACTGCAGCAAATGAAATTGATGAAAAGCTTATTATGGCTTATATTAGAGAAGCTATTCTAATTGAAAAAGAAGGACTTGCAATTCAAAAGGAAAATTCTTCGCGCATTGCTTTTCCTGAAATATTAACGGAACAATTACAAAATAATGTTGAGCTGTATGCTCCATTTGATGCGTTAGCAGCCTATAAACAAAAGGAATATATCGAATTTATTACTTCGGCCAAACGATCAGAGACACAGCTGAACAGATTGAAAAAAATCATACCGATGATTGAATCTGGAAAAGGATTGAATGATCGTTACAGGTAGTTTTTGTCGAAAGTCTTTCCAAGGATAGAACTTTCAAGTCAAATTATTGTTTCACATTATTAATCCAGCATAAATAAATCCATTGAATTTGATTTACAAAATTCTAACACCTCTTTCGCTGATTTTGATTATTGCGCTGTTTTTTTCGTGCCAGAAAACCAATGAGAAAGAGCTTCCGGGTCATGGTTATATTTACGACCCAATGCCTTTTGACTTGAATATTCCAACAGGATTTCCTGATATGATAATACCCGCTGATAATCAATTGACTGAAGAAGGTATTGCGCTGGGACGCAAATTGTTTCACGATCCCATTCTTTCAGCAGATAATTCGCAATCCTGTGCCAACTGCCATTTGCAGGAGTTTTCTTTTGCTGACCCTAACAAGCTAAGCACTGGAATTGATGGAATTCAGGGAACACGAAATGCAATGGCCTTGGTCAATGTGGGCTGGCTGAGCCATTTTAATTGGGATGGAAGTGCAAAATCACTTGAAGAACAAGCGTTTGAACCTGTTGTTAATCCGGTTGAAATGCACAACAGTTGGCCACAGGTAGTTACAAGCCTTAAAAATGACTCTACTTACAAAAGGATGTTTTACGAGGCTTTTGGCATCCATGAATTTGACTCCACGCACGTGGTAAGAGCCATTGCGCAGTTTGAAAGAACCTTAATCTCATCCAATGCAAAATGGGATCGCTATCTGAGAGGAGAAGTAAGTTTGACACAAGCCGAAAGTCGTGGATTTGAGATTTTTTTTACAGAGAAAGGAGATTGTTTTCACTGTCATTCAACGATTTTATTTACAGATAACGAATTTCATAACAATGGTTTAGATGCTGTTTTTGCTGATCCCGGTCTCTTTAATCTAACCAACGATCTCAATGATTTAGGAAGATTTCGTACGCCAACCTTACGCAATGCCGAATTCACAGCGCCTTATATGCATGATAGCAGGTTTCAAACTTTGGAAGAAGTGATTGATTTTTACAGTAATGGACTGCAATACAGCGCAACCATCGACCCGTTGATGAAGAATGTAGATGAGGGTGGGGTGCAACTTACGGAAGAAGAAAAGTTCTACCTGCTGGCCTTTTTGAAAACTCTTTCTGATACTACTTTTATTCAAGATCCAGCCTATGAACCAGTACCTTAAGCTCAACTTAATTTCGTTTTTACTTTTGATTGCGCCAGTTTTTACTTTAGCACAACTGAAAATCATTGCTGACAATGAAACAGCGGTTTGGCTTAATGGCGAAGAGTTAGCCAATCCATGGGCTGGAGGATTCAATACGCCGCAGTTTTCGGAGATGGATCTCAACAAAGATGGCGTGATGGATTTGGTAGCTTTTGAACGTGGGTTTTATGGATCTGTCAAATGTTTTTTGCATACCGATTCGGGTTGGAAATACGCACCCGAATACCATCATTCGTTTCCTGAGATGCGCAACTGGATGTTGCTCAGGGATTACAACTGCGATGGTTTGATGGATATTTTTACTTCAGTACCTGGTGGAGTTTCAGTTTGGCAGCAACAAATTAAAAACGATGGGAGTTTTCAGTTTGTGAAAAGGGAGAACTTTTTGCAGAGCACTGATGCGGAAGGAGTTGATTCGCCTATATACGTGGCTGTTACCGATATTCCTGCCATTGTTGATCTGGATGACGATGGCGATTTGGATATTTTAAGCTTTAATCTGGTTGGAAGTCGTTTGGAGTTCCATCGTAACCTTTCTCAGGAGTTGGTTGCTGATTGTGGTGAGTTGATTTTTGAAAAAGCAAGCAGCTGTTGGGGCTATTTTTCGGAGGATGGAAACAACAATACCGTGGCACTTTTTGATACATGTGATAACAGCTATATCCGAGAAACTACCGATGGTAAACATGCTGGCTCCACTGTTTTGGCCTTGGATTTGACAGGTAATAATCTGAAAGATTTGCTTTTAGGAGATATTACCTACAACAATTTGGCCAGACTGACCAATGGCGGAAATCTTCAAGAGGCGTCCATGGTTAGTCAACAAACAGACTTTCCTTCCAATTCGCTTCCGGTTGATTTAGCTGTTTTTCCGGCTGCCTATCACCTTGATGCTGATAAAGATGGGATAAAAGATTTATTGA
>CAZQFH010000121.1:0-2772 GCA_964592595.1 uncultured Lentimicrobiaceae bacterium
GAGCCTTCCTTTAACGGATGGAAAAACCCGATGACGTTTGTTGTCGGGTTTTTTTTATGGAAACATTCAAGGTTTGGTGATTAAGATGTTAGGGTTGCGTTTTTACAATAGCAGAACCCTGTCTGGGTTCTTTAATATGGGCTTTGCTTGTTGCTACACTATCAGAACCCATTCTGGGGTCTTTAATATTGGGGTTTTGTGCATTTCTACAATAGCGGAACCCTGTCTGGGTTCTTTGAAATTTATATAATACACGATGTATTAATGAAGATGTCTGGGCTCTGCCTGCCCCGTCAGCCATGCGGGGCCCCTTGATTTTAACGTGTGCGATATTATTTCTACTAAGATGTCGGGGCTCTGCCCCTGCAATAGCAGAACCCTGTTTGGGTTCTTTTTATGGTTGCTGTCTGCGTTTCTATATTAGCGGAACCCTTTCTGGGTTCTATTATTACTAAAGATTTGAGGTTCTATAATAACGGAATCCTTATTTAATTACCAAAGGCAATAAATGAACGAAATTCTCATCCTTGATGGTTCTCAGCCGAAAAGCATTATTTTTGCTTAATGCGCTTCAAATTACTTTACGACAGTGATCAGCAGGAATTTGTCAAGGAGAAAATCCTGACTTTAGTAGAAGATATCATTGATGATCATGCAGCGTTTAGCCCAGATGGGTTAAAAACCCTCACGGAAGATACTGCAATTCTGGTTTATTTATCGGATGCTGATTTGCGTGAAGCCCTGCCTTTAGTGCTCGAAAAAAGGCTTAAACTTGCTGTTTTGCCGCATCCTGAGGCGAAGGAAGCCTGTATAGGTTTGGGTGTTAACCGTCAATTGGAAAAAGCAGTTGACCACCTGAAAAAACTTAATGAGACAGTGCTAACTGATGTGTTGTATTGTAATGATCGTGTGGTTTTTAATCAGGTTTCGGTTGGTGAAACCTTTATGACTAGCAGTCATTTGGGAGCGTTTAATTTTTTTAGGTTTGGGAGCTTCAAAAGCCTTAAGAGATTGTTTAGAACCAGATTTTTCAGGGTGAATATTGGCTTACCCAACGACAATACCATCAAGACAGCCGTTGCTGGTATCGCCATATCGGAGCACCGTAAAAGTTCTTTACTATCTCGGATGGTATTGGAGGATTCTTCTGTTAACGACGGTTTGTTGCATGCCCTGTTAATCAGTCCGAGAAGTATTTCGCAGATGTTGCGTTATCTTTTTGGCTTTTTCAAAAATGGCAAACGACTTCCTGATTTTGCTGCTCATCTCAAGGTTTCAACACTCAGGCTTGAATTTCCGGAAGGGGAAAAGATCATTATGCACGATGCCAAAGTGCGTAAATTTGATAAACTTGAGTTTGCTATGGGCGATCAGCAACTTCAATTGTATCCTGGTGCTTTATTGGAGCTGCCCGAGCAAGATGCAAAAAAGGGTGAGCTTATCAAGACAAAAGCCCTGGCAGGTGAGCAAACGGCCAAGGAACTTACGGGTCGCACCATTCCATTGATCAGGCAGGCATCTACTGAAGAGTTTAAAGAGCTTTTTCAGTTGCTGCGCCAAAATGCCAAATTAAAATCGTCCTATCTGGTGCTTATGGTGCTTTCGACTATGCTGGCAACTTTTGGATTGTTTGCCAATTCGAGTCCTGTTGTAATTGGTGCGATGATACTGGCGCCGCTGATGAGCCCGATCATCTCGTTGAGCATGGGCGCACTTCGTCAGGATAAATCGCTGATCACCCAGAGTGCGCAAACAATCTTAACAGGTATGGGAATTGCGATGTTGTTTGCTGTTATCCTTACATGGTTTACGCCCATTCAGTCTGCCGGACATGAAATACTCTCGCGCACCCGGCCCAATTTGCTGGATCTTGGCATTGCAGTGATCTCAGGTATTGCCGGCGCCTATGCGCACGCCCGTGAGGAAGTTGCCAAAACACTTGCTGGTGTGGCTATTGCAGTGGCTTTGATACCGCCTTTGGCTGTTTCGGCTATCGGATTGGCCTGGCTCGATTGGGAAGTGGCTCTTGGCGCACTGCTACTGCTTATCACTAACCTTGCTGGTATTGTGCTGGCAGGATCGTTCACTTTTATGTTGCTCGGCTTTAGTCCTTTTAAATTGGCAACAAGGGGCATGCTTATTTCGCTTTTGGTGGTATTGTTGCTAAGTATTCCGCTGGCATTGAGTTTTAGTCAGATGGTGCGTGTGCACAGATTCACACGCGAGATGGAAAAAATGGAATACAAAGGCCTACAGATTAAGGATGTGCAGGTGCAAACCTTGAATCCACTGCGTATTGGTGTGAAACTGGTTACTGAAGAGCCTTTGAATACAGATCAGCTGGATGCCTTTAAGCTGGATGTAGAAAAACACCTGGAAAGGGATGTTGAGCTGGAGGTTGTTTTGGCGCTGGAGCGATGAAAAAATAACTGATTATTTGTTTAATTCCTAACCGTTTTATCAGATTTGTTATTGAATCTAATCTGAAAATTTCTCTAACATCTTTTTCTATTAATGTGCTGATAAGTAATATGATATTGCTGCAAAGAGCGGTGTAATCTACAGGAAATTATTACAGAAGGCTTTTCGGAAAACACTCATCAGTGGAGCTGTCGAAAAAAAAGCGGGAGCCATAACCCCCGCTTTCGTCGTTCAGTAAAATAGTAGTTTTAGAGATTAAATTTCTCAGCGAGGTCAACAACGCGGCTACTGTAGCCCCATTCGTTGTCGTACCAGGCCAGTACTTTTACAGTTTTACCCATTGCCATGGTG
>CAZQFH010000122.1:0-2736 GCA_964592595.1 uncultured Lentimicrobiaceae bacterium
TGAGTAGGATTTCGCTCCGCAACTTTTCCGGAAATATAGTCGTACATCAGTTAGTTTTTTGTGTTTCTGTTTTGTGCAGTCTGGATGGCAAAAATACAAATATTCGCTGTCGTAGCTCATCCCATTTTGTCCTAAGTTACTGATTTTATATCTCAATAAGTGAAACGCTTTAAGACAAAAAAAGGTCATTTCATTTAGAATGCTTTAAAAATTAAGAATAATTTCAATTTGTTTGTAAATGGGCGCAAGAATTCCGTAAATTTGAATAATTCAAAAAAAACCATCATGGACAAGCTTTTCAACAAAGATGCATTGCATTATCACTCCTCCGGACGACCTGGCAAACTGGAGGTTATCCCTACAAAACCTTACAGCACACAACGTGATTTATCGCTTGCTTACACGCCTGGAGTTGCCGATCCCTGTCTTGCGATTAACAAAAATCCCGAAGATGTTTATACTTACACCGGAAAAGGAAATTTGGTCGGTGTGATTTCAAACGGAACGGCTGTTTTAGGCTTGGGCGACATTGGCCCTGAGGCCGGAAAACCAGTTATGGAAGGCAAAGGATTGCTATTTAAGGTGTTTGCTGATATCGATGTGTTCGATATTGAAGTAAATGAAAAAGACCCCGACAAATTAATTGAAGTGATCAGAGCCATTGCTCCCACTTTTGGTGGCATCAACCTCGAAGACATCAAATCTCCGGAATGCTTTAAAATTGAAGACAAACTAAAGGAGCTCCTGCCCATCCCGGTGATGCACGACGACCAGCATGGCACTGCTATTATAACTTCAGCGGGACTACTTAACGCGCTGGAAATAAATGGCAAAAAAATTGAAGACCTTAAAATAGTGGTCAATGGTGCCGGTGCCGCTGCGGTTTCTTGCACAAGACTTTATATCAAACTCGGTGCTAAACCTGAAAATATTTTGATGTTCGACAGCAAAGGTTTATTACATAAAGGACGCACCGATTTAAATGAAACCAAGAAAAAATTTGCTGCCGACTGCGAACCGCTGAATCTTCATGATGCTTTGATTGGAGCAGATATGTTTCTGGGATTATCTGTTGGGGGCGTTTTAAAACGCGATATGCTGATGGCCATGGCCGAACATCCCATTGTTTTTGCCCTTGCAAACCCCAAACCTGAGATTGCCTACAACGAAGCCATGGCCGCACGCGATGACATCATCCTGGCAACCGGACGCAGCGATTTCCCCAATCAGATTAATAATGTACTTGGATTCCCCTATATCTTTCGCGGAGCCTTGGATGTGAGGGCTTCCGAAATCAACGATGAGATGAAACTGGCAGCATCCAAAGCACTGGCTCAACTGGCAAAAGAACCGGTTCCTGAAGAAGTAAATATCGCTTTTAATGTCAACAACCTAAAATTTGGCCGAGATTATATCATCCCAAAACCCACTGACCCTCGTTTGATCACGCGCGTTGCGCCAGCAGTAGCTATGGCAGCGATGGAAACCGGTGTGGCAAAAAACCCGATTACCAATTGGGAAAACTATGCTGATGAATTACGCAAGCGTTTAAATATTTCTAATCCGCTGATCCGGCAGATCAAAACCAGGGCAAAACACGACCCCAAACGCGTGGTGTTGGCCGATGCCGAAAACTACAAAACGCTCAAAGCAGCCGAGATCGTACTCAACGAAAGACTTGCAGAACCGATACTTTTGGGTAATGCAGCCCACATCAAAGCGCTGATAAAAGAGAATGACCTGGAACTGGCCAACGTAGAAATTATCGATCCGGGTGCCAACGATCAGGCAGGCCGCCGTAAACAGTTTGCCGAAGCGCTTTTCCTCAAACGTCAGCGTAAAGGAATGACCTTCGCCGCCGCAAGAAGTTTGATGCGTCACCGGAATTATTTTGCGCCCATGATGCTCGAAGCCGGACTGGCCGACGCCATGGTTTCGGGGCTTACCCGCAATTATCCTGACACCATCAGACCTGCCCTTCAGGTGATTGGCAAACAGGAAGGCGCAAAAATTGTTTCTGGAATGTATATCGTGAACACCAAAAAAGGCCCTATTTTCTTTGCTGATTGTACCGTAAATAAAAACCCTAACGTACAGGAATTGGTCGACATCACCATTCAGGCATGCGAAACCGTTAAAGAGTTTAAGTTTACCCCACGTGTAGCACTGCTTTCTTACTCCAATTTTGGCTCTGCTGATGGCGAAGGCTCCGAAAAACAACGTAAAGCCGTTGAATACCTCCATGAACATTATCCTGATATGATCGTTGATGGCGAAATTCAGGTGAACGCAGCCCTCAATCCTGAGCTGATGCAAGAGTCGTTCTCCTTCTCTAAACTCGTTGACGGACCAGCCAATACCCTTATCTTCCCCAACCTGGAATCAGCCAATATTGCCTATAAGCTGATGCAGGAACTGGGTAAGTTTGAAGTGATAGGACCCATCCTCAACGGACTGAAAGAACCCGTTCATATCCTGCAGATGGGAAGCTCCGTTTCGGAAATCGTGAATATGATCACCCTTGCCGTGCTCGATGCCCAAAGCAAACAGGAAAAAATGGTAAATAACTGATCTTTAAATTCTTATTTTTAAGGTCAGGCAAAAAGCCGAAATTGTTGTAAGGACGATTTCGGCTTTTTTTATGTTGTTATACTAATCTTAGCGACAGCTCGACGTAGTCTGTGACTACGTCGGCCATACTTTCTGATCTATACTTTTTGCTTTTGTAAAACGTAA
>CAZQFH010000123.1:0-2736 GCA_964592595.1 uncultured Lentimicrobiaceae bacterium
TTAATCCAAGGTTTTCGTCTGTTTTTCCTGATGCGTAGCATTGAAAACCTGACAACAATAACAACTACGAAAACCCTCAGCTGGTGCGTATTTGCATGCACTGAGCCTGCCGTAGTGCAATCCGTATCCGGAATACTCAATTACACTCCATAATTTGCTCTTAAAAAACATGATTTCATTGATGAGAATAGATTATGTTTTGAAACATACACCGAAAGCATGAGACCAGAAAAAAATGTAGGGACACCGATTGCACTTCGGCAGGCTCAGCTCTGGCAAATCGGCGCCAGCTGGGGGTAAAGAATACTTTTATTAATTGATTTATAGCCGTTTGCTACACTTCATCCAGAATAGATTTTTGAAATGAGTCGGTATCAGTATCTTGGTTGCTTTGATCTGCTATTGTTTCCCAGGCTTCGAAAAGGTTGCTACTTACTGGTGAAACAGGTCTTTCTTTTATGTTAAATGGCAATACATCTGTTTCCCTTAACAACCAATTTATTGCTATTAGCGCTTGATTTTGTGCCTGATAGAAATAACTGAAGTCTTTTTTTAAAACTTGCAGCCAGCTGTTAATGTACTGCGCATGTTCAGGACGTGGAGAAACCTTCTGTTGAAAGTGGGTGCTTAACATGGCACACCCCAGCTCTGCCACTAATTCCTCGAATGCATAACCGGTCTTTTTGTCATAATTAGAGCCAAATCTGCAACACCTGGTACTATGGCCTGTCCAATGGATTAACTCATGTAGTAAAGTTGTGTAATAGGATTCTTCAGCTGAAGTATTATTCGTTTTTTTAAATGATGCCGGGTAAGGCATTTGAATAAAATCCTCCGAGGGTCTGTAAAATGCTTTTACACCGCCATGTCGGATGTCTGCACCTGATCTTTCAATCAGTAATTTGAGTGCGTCAATATTTTCTAAATGTAGATTAAACAGATTGGGTTGATCGAAAAACAGTCCGGTTACCTGAGCTTGATTAAACACTGAAAAATATCGAACAACGGTTTTATAATAATAGGAAGATGCGGGAATATTTTGAATAGCCAATTGTTGGGTATTCTTCAATATTTTTTTCTTAAAAACCACCATGATTTTGGTCGATTTCGACCCCCTGATCACTTTGCCCCCCATTTTGTTCCATTGCCACAGCGTAGCCCAATGGTTTTGTTTATAGCGATTTTTCGTGCATTCTTCCCACAACCTTAATTGATTTTGGCCACTATACATCTTTCCGGTAAATCGGTTCAATGCAAATGGCATTCCCTTGTGCCAGGGCATTTCCCATTCGCCGGCTCCATCTTCTATTTGTTGGATGATTGTTTTGGCTGTTTTTTCAGCTTCTGCTTCAAATTTTAATTTAAAAGCAGAAAAATTATTTTCACGTTGTGCTTGTTCTTTGAGGTATTTTTGAATGCCTGGTCTTTTATCATCATCTGCTTTATCCAGGATGGCTTCGTATATAAATTCAACAATTTCAAAGCTATAGCTATCAGTGTGATTAAATGGTATTTCTTGCTCCCGAAATACAAAATACGACAAGATTGAGATTAACTCCGGTGTTTCTTTTTTAATTTCGTTGAAGCATATCTCGCTGATATAAATCTCATAATCCTCCCAATTGTCAAAATAATCACCTTGCAGCTGAACACAAATTGCCTCCCAGACGCTTGCCAAATCAGCTGCTAATTTTTTTTGATCAGCATCTTTTGGCGATTCATCCAATTGGCCTATGAAGCGATCTATCAGTTTTGAAAGATAACTTTCGGCAAAATCATTGATGATTTTTGATTCAGTGTTGTTCATTATTCATTCGGAGTTACTTGATGATGCATTCATTTTACCGAAACAATGCTCCACTGTGCCCGGCTTGCTGATATCTTGCTTTAACCTTTCGTGGAGGGCGATTCAGTCTGTTCTACAGCGGATTGTATCATTTTATTTTTCAGTTTTCTATTCCTTCAATGATCCGAATTTCTTTAATTTCTTCTTTCATTTTCTCCAGGTTTACCCTTACCGGATGTTCTTTATCATTCAACCGCTCAAATACCTTTTTGCAAATCTCCATTTTTTGTTCATCACTCATATTATCCGTAAACTCCGGCAACTCGCCCAGATGCTTGATGATTTCACGGTTGTGTTTTTTGAGTAATTCGGGGAAATATAACTCGTACACCATGCCGTTTATGATTTGCTCGAAATAGGTGGGGATGAGTTGGTCGGAACTATTCGATAAAAAAAGTTGCTTAAGAAAAAGTATATAGTTCACAAAGCGAATAAATGGAATTTGATTCTTAGCCTCTTTAATAGGAAGTTCTTTAACGTCAGTAACCCTAATTTGGGGAGTTTTACCTGGCTTAATATTCAGATAGCCTTTTTCCAAAACGTAATAAGTCATTAGTTTGGAATTTAGTATTGAAAGAATATACTTCAAATCTAAATTTGAAGACTTTAACTTGTTTGCTGTGAATAAATTATAATCGCAATGATAGCCTTCCTCATCATAAGTTGCGGTTAATCTTGTATCACTTTGACGAATAACTATCTTTGGATTTAAGAATCTTTCATTTGTTTCTCCGATAGATGGAGTGCCGATACCTTCATCCCAAATCTTCTTCTCTATTTTTTTATTAAAATCGAAATACATAAATCCATCTTTTATCTGTTTTTCTGACGGAAAAATTATTTTATAAAGATGTACATTATTTGACCCATTAATAAATGGGTAGAATTTG
>CAZQFH010000124.1:0-2382 GCA_964592595.1 uncultured Lentimicrobiaceae bacterium
TTCGACTTTCAGACCTTCGACTTTCCGACATTCGACTTTCCGACCTTCGACTTTCAGACATTCGACTTTCAGACCTTCGACTTTCCGACCTTCGACCTTCCCTAAAACATCATCCAATTCCTCATCATCCGTTGCCCGTCAGGTGTCATATACGACTCCGGATGAAACTGCAAAGCAGCTACCGGCAAATGTGCATGCCTGAATGCCATCAAGCGACCCGATTCGTCATAGGCAGTCGGCAGCAGCGCTTCCGGAAGCGTTTCATGATCCACAATCCAGGAATGATAGCGTCCGGCGATAAAATGTTGTGGAACACCCTCGAAAAGCCTTCCGGATAACAAAGTTTGATGCAACACATGATCTGCACCGTGAAAGCTGTGGGGCAATTGTTTCATCTTTGCGCCAAAGTGCATGGACAGTGCCTGATGCCCCAGACAAATTCCCAAAACAGGCATACGTTCGGCATAATATGCTATCAAAGCCATCAAATTTCCCGATTCTTCGGGGATGCCAGGCCCGGGCGAGATCAAAACTTTGTCGACCTCAGCTGGCAAAGCCGACAACTCAATCGTGTTTTTTACGATCTGCAGCTCATGTTTCACGCCGCTTTCACGCAGCAATTGCACCAGGTTATAAGTAAACGAATCAAAATTATCAATCAGTAAAATCCGCATCAAACATATTTATGTCGCGAAAATAAATCATTTTACACCTCAATCCATAACCTCAATTTCATAACTAATTTGAAAAAAGAATTACACTTGGTATTTTTGCCAACTGTTTGTTGTTGGCACTTAGCCTTTGGCCGTTGGATAAATGATCGTAACCCTAATTACAGTAACGGCTATTACAATCCAAAAGAAATGCATACCTTTACTGAAAATTTTGAGGGTATGGAAAAGTTCTACAATAGAGAATCGGAAATCGGTTTACTAAAAACAATTAAACAACGCTCCGAACAATCCGCCGAGATGACTTTTGTTGTTGGCAGGCGTCGCGTTGGCAAAACCGAATTGCTGCGCAAAGCTTTCAAACCAAGCAATACGCTCTATTTTTTCATCGAAAAGAAAAACGAAGCATTGCTCTGCGAAGAATTTTTACTTGAAATAAACCAAAAGCTTGGAACTACAATTTACGGACAGATCAACCAGTTCAAGCAAGTGTTTTCGCTGCTGATGGACATTTCACAACGTCAACACTTTACGCTCATCATGGATGAGTTTCAGGAATTCGCTAATATTAACGCTTCCATCTACAGCGAAATGCAGCATGTTTGGGACAGCAAAAAGACAGAAAGCAAAATAAACCTGATCCTCTGCGGTTCGATCTATTCGCTGATGACAAAAATATTTCAGCATTCTAAAGAACCTCTTTTTGGAAGAGCAACCGCAAGTTTACATCTTAAACCTTTTGATAATCAAACAATCAAAGCAATAATGGCAGATCATCACCCGCATTATACTCCTGAAGATATGTTGGCTTTTTATACTTTTACAGGTGGCGTGGCAAAATATGTAGAGCTATTCGTTAAAGCAGGCGCATTTACAAAGGAGCAGATGCTTGACCAGATTTTTATGGAGCATTCTGTCTTTCTCAACGAAGGTAAAGCAGTGCTGGTTGACGAATTCGGTAAAAATTACGGAAATTATTTTTCCATACTTTCACTCATCGCATCATCCAAAACATCACGAAGCGAAATTGAATCCATTCTTAACATAGGTATTGGCGGTTATCTTGATAAGTTGGAAAATGAGTTCGGCTTAATAAAAAAAATAAGACCTTTCGGTGCTAAAGCCTCAGGCAAAAAGGTGAAATACCGTATTGAAGACAATTATCTTAATTTCTGGTTCAGGTTCATTTACAAATACCGCAGTGCCATCGAAATTGGTAATTTTGATTATGTTCGTAACATCGTTGAGCGCGACTATGAAACATATAGCGGTATCATGCTCGAAAAATACTTCAGGCAAGAATTAATTGAGTCAAAGCAGTTTTCGGAAATCAACAATTTTTGGGACAAAAAAGGATTGAACGAAATTGATATCATTGCTGAAAATGAGATGGAAAAACAGCTGGTTTTTTATGAAGTAAAACGAAACAAAAAGCGGATATCCCTCTCCATGCTGAAGAAAAAAGCTGAAAACATCATCTTAAAATATCCCGGTTATTCCCACCAATACAAAGGATTATCCCTGGAAGACATCCTGAAATAATTTTGCATTAACCTGTGCGTAAACATCCTATATTTAGTGTCTGTCCATAAAGTCAAGTGTTTGGACTATTATGTTAGAGTTCAAGCCTGCCTCGCCGTCAGGCAGGGCTTGCGAAGTTTTGAAAATCAAGGAGTTTACTTTTGTAAATGACTGTTTTCAAAACAAGCAT
>CAZQFH010000125.1:0-2279 GCA_964592595.1 uncultured Lentimicrobiaceae bacterium
TTGATGAGTTTATGGGTTTAAGGGTTGGTATTTAGCAGGATTAGAGGTGATCGAGTCGAGAGCACCGGGGGTTTAGGAGATCTGTCTCCCGCTGGTCGCCAGACAGGTTCAGGGATTCAAGATTCAAAATTTGATAATTTGAGGATTTGAAAGGTTTATGGGTTAATGTTTATTGTTTTTTATTTACCCAGGGAGGCGAGTGAAATCACATTTATGCCATCTGGGCGGCGATGGCTCATTCCGGTACCGGTGATGATATTTAAAGATTGGGGTAAATTTGTTTTGGTGACATCGATGGATGAGGCAAACTTTTTGAGGTTTTTAGCTGCCTGATCGATATATCCCAGCCCTAGCTTTATTTCGAAAGCAGCATAGTTGCCATTGCGTTTTTGCACGATGGCGTCAATTTCCAGTCCGTAGGAATCGTTGTAATGAAATACGCTTGCGTCATTTGCTTTGGCATATACATTTAATTCGTGAGTAGCCAAAGATTCGAATAAAAATCCGGTGTATTTCAGGTCTTTAAACAATGACTCTTCATCCAGCCCTAATGCTGCAGCGGCCAAAGAAGTGTCGCACAGGTGACGTTTGGGTGATCTTCGGAGGGATGCTGATGAGCGGATATGTGGATTAAAAGCGGGTTGCTCGTATAAAATCATCAAGCGCGATAAGGCATCAAGGTATGCTGCAATCGTATTTCTTGACACTTCATTATTGTCAAAAGTTTTTACATCTCTTTCCAGCGTTTTGTTATCAACGAGGGTTGCCGTGTTTCTGGCAATTGAACGCAATAAACTACGTACTTTAAACGGGTCGCGTTTAACACCTGAGATCCGGCTCATATCCACTTCACACAGCAAATCCACATAACCGGCATTCATTTTTACTGCATTTTTTTGGGTTTCGTTAATTAGAGCCGGCCATCCACCTATGAGCAATTTTTCAATAATGAAATCAAGAGAAACAACTGGTTCGTAAAAGTCGGGAAGTTGTTTTTCCAGCAAATCAGACATTTTAACTAAACCAGAAGAAAATCCTAGTTCCTGCCAGGACATGGTATCCATTTGCACAATGGTAAAACGACCTGCACCACTATGAAGTTTGGCATCATCATTTGGGTTGGCCGAACCAGTGAGAAGAAATTGTCCTTTAGCTTTTCGGTTGTCCACTTCATGCCTGACATAATTCCATATTTCGGGATAAATCTGCCATTCGTCAATTAATCTTGGTGTATCACCTGCTAACAAAAGCTTTGGATTTGTTGCCATTATGATTGGAACCTGCTGGTCTCTGTCCATTTCCAAGATACTTTTGGCAAATTGATTTGCTGTAGCTGTCTTTCCGCATGCTTTTGGACCTTTAATTAGTACTACTCCAGAGGCGGATAATTTCTCTTTTAAGTCGTCTTCAATTATTCTGTTTATGTACTTCATAATTAGCAGTATAATTTGATTACAAAGGTATAAGTATTTTTCTGTTGTGCAAAATAAAGCAGTTTTATTGTGCAGAATAAAGGAATAATATTGTGCAATATTATGATATTTTTTGATTTACGGGTTTAAGGAAAAAGCCAAGGCAGAAAATGAAGAATTTAAGATTAAGGTCTGAAAGTCGACATCTCGACTATCGCTCGATGACCAAAGTCTGAAGGTCTGAAAGTCTGAAAGTCGAAAGTCGGAAAAGCAAGTTTTCAAGCAATATTCAAAACCTTTTTATTTGTCATAAGTAACAGTTAACGAATACGTTGCGGACTGACCCCTTCAAGGGGTTTCGGGGTGTGCGTTGGGAGGGGAGCGTGTTATCGTGGGTGTTATTGTTCACATTGTTGTCGTTGTTTCGTATTAGGAAGAATAAACGAAAACGTTGGTTTATAAGTTAATATGATCCAACAGCTAAAGGCCAATAGCCAAAAGCAGGTTTGAGGGTTCACGAGTTGATGGGTTTACGAGATTCGAGGACATGTATCCCGCTGGTCGCCATGTAAATTCAAAATTCAAAGATTGTATGTCTCATTTCATTTAATAGTTTGTGTAGGGTAGTGCGGTGGGGCTCCCCCATTTTTGGGGGCTGGGGGGCAAATGGGGCGGCGATTCACGGGTTGATGAGTTTATGGGTTTAAGGGTTGGTATTTAGCAGGATTAGAGGTGATCGAGCGGAGAGCACCAAGTCATATAGGAGATTCAAAATTCGAGATTCAAGTCGAAGGTCTGAAAGTCGAAAGTCTGAAGGTCTGAATGAAGAATGAAAAGCACCACGCGAAAGGCATCTCGACTATCGCT
>CAZQFH010000126.1:0-2146 GCA_964592595.1 uncultured Lentimicrobiaceae bacterium
TGGGCATGGCAGCGTGGCCGCCTTTGCCTTTGATGCGAATAGTAATTTCATCAGGCGAAGCCATATAAGCTCCTGAGCGAAAACCAACAAAACCTGCTTCCAATCCAGGAAAAACATGCTGCCCCACAATGCGTTGGACATCAGGATTTTTTAGCCCACCGGCTTTAATGATTCCAAGTGCGCCACCCGGCAATTTTTCTTCGGCTGGCTGAAAAATGAGCTTGATCTGCCCTTCCAGCTGATTCTCAATTTCTTTTAGGATACGCGCAGCGGTTAGCAGCATGCTGGTGTGGGCATCATGGCCGCATGCATGCATCACACCCTGATTTTTAGAAACGAAATCGTGGCGGTTGGTCTCCAGGATGGGCAAAGCATCCATATCAGCACGCAAAGCGATACATTTTTTATTGGCAATGGGTTTTCCAATCAAACCAATGATGCCATGACCACCCACTCCGGTTTGATGCTGTATTTGCCATTCGTCAAGCTTTTGGCTGATAAAACGAGCGGTGTTTACTTCCTGAAAGCTTAATTCAGGATGCTGGTGAATATAGCGCCTGTTAGCAATGGTTTCGCTATGAAAGTCGTGGGCGAGCTGTTGAATTTTTTCTTTGAGCATAAGGTAAGTCTTGCAGATTAACAAAAGTAAGTAAACTTAGGCATCTGGCAAGAATATCTCAAAAATTGAAGCATTTTACGCTTATTGCTGCAGTCGGGGATTAAAGCTGTTATCGATGCTTAATGCTTTCTCGAAACTGTTGGCAATATTTTCCCAGGAAACCAATTTAAAGTTTTGTGATGTCTTTTTGCCATCAGCAGTGTAATTGTAACCATCTTGCGCAATAAAAAATCCATTTGAGAACTGATCATTAAGGCCAAGATTGATTACGTCAATGCCATCTGTTCCTATTACTTCGTCTATCTGGTTTGTTCCCCCAATTCTAAAGCAGCCCAGGAAGCGATTTTTACCCTGACGTTCAAAAACAGCAAAAAGATTATCACCTTGAATGGATGCGATCAGGTAACCTTTTTGGCCAGCTGCCTGGTATATGGTCAAGCCTTCTATATCAGCTGTTATGTAGGGCAGTGAAGTGTCGGCAATCATTTTACGGTCGTTCGAATGATCGGGCTCGGCAAAGTATTTCCAAATTCCGGCATTTTCTTCTCCGATATATAGATAACCCAAAGCATCGTCTGCCACACAGCCTTCAGTTTGAAGTCCAACATGGAATTGGCGTACAAGAAGGGCATCAATTTTTTGGTCCGCAGTGGCAAACAGCTCCCACTGCTCAACGTTTCCGTTTTTACTATTCACAAAAGCGTAAAATTTTCCTGTAGTGGCGCTTTTATAAAGGCAAAAACCATACACCTCTTCTAATCCGGAGGTGATGGTACGTGCAGTGATTTCCTTTAAAACTAAAGAGTCATCACTGATTTGATAGATAGAAATGGTGTTGAAGGATCGGTTGCTGGCAGCCACGATATCAATCATTTGATTTCCTAATGGGAAGTCGTAACGGATATCAACATTATTTACTCTTCCCAATTGGGCAAAAAAGATCCTTTTTCCGTTAAGGGTGTAAACTTCGAGTCCGGCTTTTTTATTGGTTCCGATGATCAGGCTTTTTGAGGGTTCAGTGGGGTGAATCCAAATCGCCGGATCATCGGCAGCGTCTTCGGTGCTGTAAACGGCTTCAGTTTCAGCAGTGGCCGATACTTCTGCACAGGGATAGGGCTCGCCGTTGCGATTTAAAAGTTGGCCGCACGAACTTAAAATACCGACAATAAGCATGAAAAGCAATAATCTGAACATGATGATGGGTAGGTTAATAGTTAGGGGTGCAAATTAGAGAATAATCAAATTGATGATGTTAAGTTTACGTAAAGCTGTATGATAATCTTAAGCGAATTATCAAAATGGGATTGTAAGCCATTCTGATGGTGGTGTTTTTAGTATCATTGAAAAAAATGAACCCTTGTCTGTCTTTAACAGATACACTTGGTGCTTTCAGGCAGACTGAAGGGGTTCTGCTATTGTAGCATTTTATAGCACAACCCGTTCCGGGTTGATCGGATACGTGATGATGCAGTCGCTATAATATCACAACCTCTTCGAGGTTGATAGGTTTTTGCATTATTATTCTTG
>CAZQFH010000127.1:0-1978 GCA_964592595.1 uncultured Lentimicrobiaceae bacterium
TGATAGTGGTAATGAAGATGCCCTATATGAAGCAGCAATAAATTTATATAGCTCAGTTGAAATGAGAAAAAATATGGGACAAAACGGTAGAATTTTATTAAAAAATCAATTTTCAGTCGAAAGTGCTTGTGCACAAATCATCTCAAACTTGTAACACTACAAATGTTAAAACCAATCCTATTAATTGGAGATAGATATACTGATAATCGTGGTACAATTTGCTTTGTTAATGAGTTTGATTTATCGTCTGTTAAAAGAATGTACTCCATAACACACCCCGATAAGAAAATTATTCGTGCATGGCAAGGTCATCAGCAAGAAAGTAAATGGTTTAAGTGCATAAAGGGTAGTTTTGTTGTGGCTTGGAAAAAAATCGATAACTTTTCGAATCCCTCACCGCTTCCAAAGCCAGAGTATGTTATACTTAAAAGTTCTGATCCAGCCATCTTATTTATTCCCCCGGGCTATGCTAATGGTTTAAAAGCCTTAGAAGACAATTCTGAAATTATGGTGTTTTCTGATTACTTCCTTCGCGAATCACTTGACGATAAAATTCGATTCAATAAGGATCTTTGGTTAGACTGGCAGTTATTTTAAAATAGCTAAAAAAAGTTTAAAATGAAAATCATCTCCGTCGTCGGCGCACGCCCCAACTTCATGAAAATAGCCCCCTTTATTAATGCCATTTTGCAACATAATGAAGCGCTCGATAAACAAATCAACAAACCTGCCTTCCTGCAGTCAGCAGACAGGTCAACAAATCAACAAATACAACATCTATTAGTCCATACCGGCCAGCACTACGACGTCCGCATGTCAGAAGCTTTCTTTGAAACACTCGGCATTCCCAATCCGGATATCAACCTCGAGATAGGTTCCGGCTCTCATGCCGAACAGGTAGGTCACACCATGATTGCATTCGAAAAAGTGCTGCTCGAAGAAAAACCCGATTGGGTGGTCGTTGTTGGTGATGTAAATGCAACCCTGGCTTGTTCGGTAGCTGCAAAAAAACTGCACATCAAAGTCTGTCACATCGAAGCCGGCCTGCGTTCAGGCGATATGAAAATGCCCGAAGAAATCAACCGTCATGTAACCGACCGCCTCAGCGATTTATTGCTAACTCCGGATAGGCTATCATCAGATAACCTTCGTAAAGAAGGAACACCTGAAGAAAGGATACAATTCGTAGGCAACATCATGATCGACACCCTCGAAGCCAACCGCGAAAAAGCTACGATCCTAGAAATCTCAGACATCATCCATCGCAATAAACTTCAAGAGCAAAAAGCCAACAGCCAAAAGCCAATAGCAAATGGCTATGCTTTAATTACCCTCCACCGCCCTTCCAATGTAGATACCAAAGAAGTATTCGAACCCCTGATCAATTTCATTTTAGAAGAAGTCACCAACGACATGCACCTGATTTGGCCCATACACCCACGTGCCAAAAAACAACTACAAAACTTTGGCTTATGGGAAAAAGTACTTGCCCATCCAGGCATCATACTGCTCGAACCCATCGGCTACCACGACATGCTCCGCCTTAATATGGAAGCTCGTGTAATGCTCACCGACAGCGGCGGTCTGCAGGAAGAATGCTGTGTATTGGGTACCCCTTGCCTAACCTTACGCTGGAACACCGAACGCCCCGTAACCCTCCGCGAGCACGGCGGCGCATCCGTGCTTGTTGGCAACAATGTAGAACGTATCCGCAAAGAATACCAGGAAACACTCAGCATGAAACGAACCCCGCAACGCCCGGCCTTATGGGATGGAAAAACAGCAGAACGCTGTGTAGCTGCAATCGTCAATTATGGCGATAATTAACTTTGATTTTGCCCTTTAGAAATGGAAGATCCAGCTCTTCAAACCCCTGAACAGCTTTCCGGGCAGACCCTTACGGATATCCGTTTGCAATACAAGAAATACCTATACCCCCACAAGCTCCCTGATCAATACAAATTCGAAATACTAACCA
>CAZQFH010000128.1:0-1740 GCA_964592595.1 uncultured Lentimicrobiaceae bacterium
CGGCTTCTTTGTTTTTCAGTATAAAACTAAACCTTCAAGGTTTTGGAAATCTTGAAGGTTTAGCAATTTGTTTAGGGTTGCTGATCTATTATACCGCTGCCCAAACAAAACGGTTCTTCCAGTTGATACATCACGGCAAACTGCCCGGGAGCCACACCAGAAATAGGCTCATCGGCCTGGATATACCACATGCCACCTTCCTGCTGAATTGTTCCAAAATTAAATTCGGGCTGATGCCGGATTTTAAACCGCAACCTGTCTCCTTCATTTAATACAAAATCAGGATGCAGCAATTGCACGTCTGCCATATAAACCTTGTCTTGATACTGACTTACAGGATCATACCCATTGGAAACATAAACAATATTCTGTTCAACGTCCTTTTTCACTACAAACCAGGGGCCTCCGCTCAAACCCAGGCCGCGTCGCTGCCCGATTGTATGAAACCAAAAACCATTGTGCTTTCCCAGTTTTTTTCCTGTTTCCAGTTCTATGATATCACCCGCCTTCTCGCCAGCATAGCGTTTGATGAAGTCGTTGTAATTGATCTTTCCTAAAAAGCAAATTCCCTGACTGTCGGGTCGGTGGGCGCTTGGCAATTTCATGGCTTCTGCAATTTGGCGCACTTCCGGCTTTTGTAAATCTCCAACGGGGAACATCAGTTTGCTTAATTGTGAATAAGTGATACGTCCTAAAAAATACGTCTGGTCTTTTACCGGATCGGCAGCCGTTCCCAGATAATAACCGCCTTCATTTTCAATAATTCGTGCATAGTGGCCGGTACTGATTTTATCGAACTGATGCCCAAACTGCTGTTCAAAAGCCCCAAATTTAATAAGGCGGTTGCACATCACATCCGGATTAGGTGTAAGGCCATTTTTTACCGTTTCGATCGTATAAGCCACCACGGTTTCCCAATAAGTTTTCTGGAGATCAACAATCTCCATCTTGCACCCATATTTTTTGGCAATATAGGTCGTTATTTCAATGTCCTCTTCCGAAGGGCAATCCACAAAAGAGGGATCATCTTCCATACCAATTTTGATGTAGAAAATCACGGGATCAAAGCCTTTTTCCTTCAGTAAAGGAATGGTAACCGAACTATCAACTCCGCCCGAAACTAAAGCAGCTATTTGCATAAAGAAAATTTTTCGGTGCAAAGTTCGCACTTTTTAACCAATCCACTGAATTAAACGCTTATGAGCAATCCAAAAATCAAGAGAAATGTCTAATTTTGAAGCATGAAACAAAAATGGTTTTCACCAAAAAATTAAACCAAAATCTTATGTACGGTAAATTAAAAGAACACCTCCAAAAGGAGCTCAACGACATCCGGGAAGCCGGCTTATTCAAAAGCGAACGCATCATTGCCAGTCCGCAAAAGGCAGAAATTACGCTCAACACAGGCCAAAAGGTATTAAACTTTTGTGCCAACAATTACCTTGGGCTTTCAGACCATCCGGAGCTGAAAGCTGCTGCCCATGAAGCCCTCGACAGCCATGGCTTTGGCATGTCGTCAGTTCGTTTCATCTGTGGAACGCAGGATTTACACAAAACCCTCGAAGAAAAAATTGCCCATTTCTTTGGCACAGAAGACACCATACTGTATGCAGCAGCCTTTGATGCCAATGGCGGGGTTTTCGAGCCGCTCTTTAACGAAGAAGATGCTATCATCTCTGATTCGCTCAACCATGCTTCTATCATCGACGGAGTAAGACTTTGCAAAGCCAAGCGCTACCG
>CAZQFH010000129.1:0-1652 GCA_964592595.1 uncultured Lentimicrobiaceae bacterium
ATAAATCAGCATTTAAATTCAAATAGTAATAAGCCACACCTCCGTAAAATGTTTTTTCATCTGGTGCAACTTCACCTTGCGAAAATGCAAGTAATGCTATTCCTAGTAAATTGAATAGCATAATTATTCTTTTCATAAATTATTGGTTTTTGATTTGAATGCTAAATTTAGATATCCCGGTTGGCTACCCCAAGCATTCTGTGTCAAAATCCCAAAAAAGCTCTAATTGCTGCTTACAGCATGTTTTTTTAGATGATTTTTATAGTATGTAGGTGTAAATCCAGTGGTTTCCTGGAAGGCCCTGTTGAACGAAGAGCGGCTGGAGAAACCAGATTTCTTTGCAATATCACCTATCGAAAAATGACCAAACACATCTTCCATGATCAGGGTTTTCGCTTTGTCGATGCGGTGGTTATGGATAAATGTTTTAAAACTGCACCCCTCTGCATTTTTGATGGCACTGCGAATATATTCGCGGTTGATCCCCAATTCTGTGGCTGCTTTTTCAAGGGTGATGGTTTCGTCGAGATAATGCTGATTGGTGACCAGATAATAAAATATTTTCTCAAAAATATGGTCAGGATTGTCATTAATTGTTGTGTCGGATTGCGCAGGGAGCAGCTTTATGATTTGTTTGTTTTTTTTGGTCAGTTCTTTATGTGCTGTCACCAGTTTTTTAAGCGACTTGTTTTTAAGCACAAACAAGTAAGAAATCAAAATAAGGGAGGAGATAATGACTAATGTTGTGATCAAAAGCATCCAAATCATATTATGGTCTTTTTTGATCTGAAGTTGTTGGTGGGCAATGGTTTCCTCTTTGATACGCGATTGGTACCTGGTTTCCAGTTCGGCGATCTTTGTCTCCTTATCGGCCAGGGCCAGGCTGTCTTCGAGCATTCTTAGCCTTTCAGAGGTTTCCAGTGCTTGCCGGTAATCCCCGAGTTTTTTATAGAACGGGATCATTTTTTTGTAAATCTCCGAACGGATATAATCGAACTTGTTATTGGCAGCTACCTTCAGGTTGTTTTTGTAAAGCTTCAAGCCTTCCTGGTATTTGGCCATTTCAAAATAAATGTCGGCTATATTTCCGTTGGTAAAAATAATACCCTTTGTGAGTTCCATTTTTACGGCAATATCGCGGGCTCTTTTAAAAGCTTCTAAAGCCTGGGCATATCGGCTCTGTTCCTGATAGATTTGTGCCATAGAGTTAATGGCCGCTGCTGCACCCCCCAATAATCCTTCGCTGATAGCCAGGTCGTAGGATTGCTGTGCCAAATCCAAGGCCAGGCTATCGTTGCCCGTATGTCGGTATGCGATACTCATTTTTTGAAACAGGATTATTTTGTTGAGGTTAAAGGCATATTCTTTTAATTTGAAAGCCTTTTTAAGATACTCAAGTGCCTTGTAGTGATCGAGTTTATAAGTTTGATAAATGCTGCCCATGTTTAGCAGTGCGTTGACTTTTATATCAGGATAATTCGGGCCTGCGATGGAATCGGCGGCCTGGTAGCAAACCAAGGCCGAATCTGCTGAACCCATGGCGATATAGATATTTCCAAAGTCAATCAGGATTTTAGCTTGCTGAATGGAGTCTTTAATTTTATTGAGGTGACCAATTAATTACTTATCTTGTGAAGGAATAATTGATTAAA